>NZ_JASCQG010000015.1 GCF_030005555.1 Empedobacter sedimenti
TACTGCGAGGAATGATTAGACGGTGATGGTTTGCTGTTTCAAGCTAACCAACAGCGGATACTTTGTGGTTAACAGCTTGGGAAGGGATTGAACGAAGAGAAAGGGACTTGAGAAAACACTATTAAAACCAAAAAAGGAGAGCGAATTGCTCTCCTTCTATATATATTATACAAACTAATCAATATTAGTTACCCCAACCTGGGTATTGTTTGATTAATTTATTCAAGTTTAATGATGAACTTGGAATTGGTAAAACGAATAATTTATCGCTTGGAGCGACAGTACTTACATTTCCTTTTATGTTAGACGTTTTTACGATTGATAAATTGTTGCGTTTAAGATCAAAGAAACGAAGTCCTTCTCCTGCAAACTCGATACGTTTTTCGGCTAAAATTGCAGTTAAAGCATCTCCAGAGTATGTTTTTCCGCCACGATCAGCAGTAAAAGCGTTTAATTCTGTTAAAGCATTTGCTTGTTGACCTGATTTCGCCATAGCTTCCCATTTAATGAATTTAGCTTCTGTAAGACGCACAACACGCACGTTACCAACAAAATTTAATCCATCAATTTCTTGTCTATTTTTTAACAAATAATATCCCATTGGAGAATCATTTGCTGCAGCGTTTTCTTGTGTAAATAATACTTTACGAGAATCTGAAGCTAATAATGATTCGGCAAAATCTTTACGGAACATTAAATAATTCTTCGCTCCATTTGGATCATAATAAGACGAAATAGACTCATTGATACCAGGATTCGCAGTTAAAGACATATTAATTTCGAAAACTGTTTCTGGTTGATTTTTAGTTTCAGCAGAAGTTGTTCCTGAGAAATATGATTTGATTTGTTCTTTTTTCAATAAAGAACTTGTTGATGAAGCTAAAGCTGCATCAGCATATTGAATTGCTTTTTGATAATCACCAGCCGCGCCACGTGTTAAATAAGCTTTTGCTAAAATAATACGAGAAGCTGTTGCAGATAAATATCCTTTATCAGTTGGTTTTTCATTAAACTCAGAAATACCTTTCTCTAAATCAGAAATGATTTGAGCATACGTTTCAGCAACAGTAGAGCGTCCATAATAAGCATTTGGATTATAATCTCCTGTATGTATTGCAATTCCGTATTCTTGGTTTGCACCAGAAGTTGGATTAGCAGCATAAAAAGACGCTAAATAATAAAAAGCTAAACCACGAGCCGCATAAGCTTGCGCTTTCATTCCTTTTACAGCATCAGATTCGTTTATTTTTGTATTAATGATCATGTTTGCCATTCCTACAACATCGTATAACTTATTGTATTGTGCAAAATCTGTGTTAGAGTCTGAAGGCGTCCATGACATATCGTTTGTTACTTTAAAACGACCATCATTTCTGTTCGAAATAAACGCATTATCAGAGATTAATTCTCCGAAAATAATAACATCAGCACCTAAATTATCTCCAGAAGCAAATTCGCTATACATCCCATTAAGGGCTGCTTGCATATCTTTTTCTGATTTAATTGTATATGATCCGTCGTATGTAATTGTATTAACTGGCGTTTGATCTAATAAATCTTCTGAACAAGAAGAAAAACAAGTCATAAACGCAGCAATAGCTAGTATTGTTATTTTTTTCATTTTATTATCTTAATTAAAAATCAATAGAAACACCTACAGAAATACTTTTCATGATTGGAGAAGTGTAATCGTAAGCACCTTTACCTTGCCATCCGTAAGAGAATCCGTTAGAGTTTGTTTCTGGATCAAATGTTAAATCCTTATCAAAAGCCCAAGTCAATAGATTTGTTCCACGTACATAAAGCGTTAAATTACTAATCCCAGCTGACTCTAATTTATCACCTAAGCTGTACGCTAACTTCACTTCTTTCAAACGAATATGATCACCTTTGCGCAAGAAACGTGTTGACATTTTGTTTGATCCTGATCCATTACCTTCTACTTGCTTAGGAATAGAAGCATTTTTATTTGTTTCTGACCAGCTATCGTATAAGTTTTCTTTGTACGTATTGATATCAAAATAAGATCCGTCGTTGTAAACAAATTTTGAGAAATTATCTACTACAGAATAATCAAATTGACCTGATAAGAATACAGATAAAGTCCAATTTTTGTAGTTTAAATCATTTCTTAAACCAGCCATATATTTAGGAAAAGGTGATTTTCCTTGAAAATATTTTGACGCTTCTGCATAATTGTTTGTTGTAGCAGTTTTAGTACCATCAGTATAAAATAAAGGATCTCCATTTGTAGGATCAACTCCTGCCCAACCAACCATGTAGTATTCACCAAACATGCGACCTGACTGAATTGCTTTTGCTCCTCCCTCTAAATAAATTGCAGAATTATCAATTAAATCTCCAACTTCTGACTTGTTGTAAGCAAAATTCCCACTAATTGTCCAATTAAAATCTCCTTTTAAGAATGGACGAACTGTAAGTGTTGTTTCAATTCCTTTATTTACAATCTCACCAACGTTTTTCATGATCGTTGAAGGAGATGAAGGCGTTTCACCAGGAATTTCTACTGGGAAGATAGCATCAATTGTTTTCTTGTTATATACATCAACAGAACCAGATAGTACATTATTGAACAATCCATAATCTAAACCAATGTTAAATTGCTTAGACGTTTCCCAAACCAAATCAGGATTACCAGCTACGTTTAAATTTAAAGAACCTTCTTCTCCATAATTTCTGATATTAGCTAATGTTGAGAAACTATTATATGTATTTGCCCAAGAATCTGCATATGGCACATTACCTATTTCACCATAATTTGCACGTAAAATCAAATTATTTACAAAATCAATTTGTAAATCTTTGTGCGCATTCCAAGAAGCACCAACAGACCAGAAAAGTCCAGCACGATCATTAATACCTAAAGTAGAGTTCGCATCGCGACGAACTTGCCCATTTAAGGTATATTTTCCGTCAAAAACATAATTCAAACGACCAAAGTATGAAATTTGCGTCCATTTGATACGATTTCCATTAATTGATAATACTTGAGATGCATTATCCATCACTGGTGCTCCTAAGATAAAGTTTTGTTTTTCTTGAGAACGTTGAACACCAATATGTTCTTGATACTCCCAACCTGCATTTAAGATGATATCGTGACGATCAGCAAATTTCTTTGCATAAGTTAATGTATTCACCCAGTTCCAATCTGTATATTGATTCTGAGATTCGTACAAATAACCATTGTAATTTTTTCCATCACCAAAATTTGGATTCCAGTATAAGTTTTCATCTAAATTTTGATATTGAATACCATATTGTGAGTTAAAAGATAAACCTTTTGTAATTTGGTAATCTCCGAAAACAGAAGCCAAGAAAGTATTAACCGTTCCGCCTACATTGTTTTCTTTTTGAAGTCCAACTGGATTAAAATCTTTGTTTCCTAATAAGTTTAAATTATAAGATCCATCTGCGTTGTAAACAGGTAAAGTTGGAATAATAGCCCAACGAGTAGCCCATGGATTAGAATAAGCACCAGCATCTGCATATGTTTTGTTCTTAACGCGAGAATAATTAAAATTAGCTCCCATTTTGAAACGATCTGACGCTTTATGATCTATTGCAGCTGAAGCTGATATACGATCAAATTTAGAATCAATAATTAACGGATCGTTGTCATAGTAAGAAAAACCAGTACGGAAAGATGTATTGTCTGAACCTCCAGAAGCTGAGAAGCTATATGTTTTGACAGTAGACATATCACGTTGAATGGCTTTTTCCCAATCTTCGTTTGTTACTCCATCCCAACCAATCACATCTTTATTGAAATAATTTTGAGCAGCTTGCTGAGAAGCAAAACCTCCTGCATTATAAAAAATCAAACCTCCCCATTTAGAGTATTCTTCTGCATTCATAAACTCTGTTTTATCAAAAGCAATATCTTGAACTGACATTTCAGAAGAAATATTAAATTTCGTTTTTTGGTTGTATTTTCCTCGTTTTGTCTTAACTACAATAACTCCATTTGCTCCACGCGCTCCATATAAAGCTGTAGACGAAGCATCTTTAAGAACTGTAACAGATTCGATTTGATTAGGATCAATAGATGATAATGGATTAAAAGAAGTCATCACTCCAGAGTTATCATCACCTTTCCCTACTACCACGCCATCAATTACATACAACGGATTTGTAGTCCCTACGAAAGATCCTGCTCCACGAATTGCAATAATATTTGCAGAACCTGGTTGTCCACCTCCTGTCGAGAAATTAAGACCAGCCACACGACCATTCAAAACCTCATCAACAGATGCAACAGGAGTTGTTTCTAAATCTCCACGATTAATTGTTTCGAAAGAACCAATTTTTTGAGTTGGATCAATTTTAATTGAACCTAAAATATTAACCGTTTGCAAGTCAATATTTTCGTTATTCTTGATTTTATCAATATAACTGATTGTTCCTAAATTATTTGATGAAACAGTAAATTCTTTACCATTAACCACCAATATATCGCCAATTTTAGCATCAATATCAAATGCACCTTCTAAGTTGGTATAAACCACTTTATCAGTACCTTTTATTGTAACTGCAACATCAGATTCAGGAAAACCGTCAGCATCATTTACTACACCAGTAATTTGAGCAAAAGCCAAAGTTCCTAAACCAAGGAAAGCTAATAAACTCAAAGATGTTAATCTTCTCTTCATTTTGTTCTAAAATTTTAAGGGAACCAAAGTTGATGTATTTTAATAAAACCTTAAAATTTTATTCAATTAGCAATTAAGCAGAAATTATTTAAAATATTAAATTGTCATCACTATTTTATAAAGCAGATGGATAAAACGACAAATACAAACAAAAAATTTACGTATTATTAAATATTTAACACAATATTTATCAATTCAAGAACTTTATCTAATGTTAAACAAAAATCATTATCAACTGATAATCTTTTCGATAACAACAGTACACAACAAACCATTATTACATCAAGTTATGTATATATTTTGTATATTTATACTAATTAGAATCAATCTAACTAATTTCGCTACAATTTTACTCACTTTTGTACATCAATAAATGCACAAAATGTATATTTATAAAAAAAGCTCAATCATTATGATTGAGCTTTTTTATAAAATCTTTCGGATTATAATGAAACATTAATGTTGTTCATTTCCTTTATTATTTGCTTTATCTAAATCTGTATTCCAAATTTTGATTTTATCCGTTTTATTTAAACCTGATTTCACTTGTACATTCACACCATCAGTAATTCCTAACGTAAGATATTTTTTCTCGTATTTAGCATCTTGTCCTTTACCCGAAGTCAAAATCTCTACATAAGGTTTCTGCTTTTCATCATAACGAACATGCGCAGATTTTACCATTAATACATTTTTTACTTCTTGCGTTACAACTTCTGCATTTGCTGAATATCCAGCGCGAATAAAATTATCTGAATCTAATTGAACTGGCGCTTTAATTTCGAACTGTACAACTCCATTACTCGCAACACCTTGAGGCGAAATAAAATCTAAAATCGCCGTAAAAGTTTTGTTCGGAATTGCTCCAATTGAAACATTAATTTTCATTCCTTCTTTTAATTTACCCACCTCAGCTTCGTCTACTTTTCCTTGGAAAATCATTTTCTTAACATCTGCCATCGTAGCAATAGTAGTACCTGTAGAGAAATTATTAATCTCTTGCACCATATTACCAACCTCTACCGGAATATCTAAAATCATTCCCGAAGTAGTTGCCGTAATACGCGTTGTTGCATAAGCCTCTAAACCTGGCGCTATACCAGTTTGCGCAACTTCATACTCGTTTTCTGCTGATTTTAATTGCTGTAAAGCTGATTTATAAGTTGCATTAGAATTATCGTAATCTGCACGTGGTAAAACTCCTTGATTATATAATGTACTAGTTCTATTAAAATTACGACGCTCTTGATCTACTGTAATTTGGGCTGCTTGAATTGCTTGTCGCGCCGCATTTAGCGATTGTACATTTGGTACAACTTTCAGTTCACAAATTAACTGACCACGCTCTACATATTGACCTTCAGCCACATTAATTGATTTAATTACTCCAGAAATATTTGGTTTAATCTCAATTGTTTCTAGTGGTTTCACTTCACCAGTCGCAACTGCTTTTACTACAATATTTCCTATTGTAGGCGTTGTCGTTTCGTAGATCTCGTTATCTTGGCTATTCTTATTACCGAAATACATAATCACCCCGATTACAGCACCGATAAAAAGGATTATCATCAAAATTTTTAGAAATTTTTTCATTCTTTTTCTATTCGTTTAGTATTAGTTATTCGTCTCTCAAAGCATCAATTGGCTTGATTTGTATAGCTCGTTGCGCAGGAATTAAACCTGCTAATGTTGCCATAATCACCATTACAGCTAATGCTGTAAACAAAGTAAACAAATCAATTGACGCATTATATAGTGGTATATTTTTATTTGTTGGAATAATAACTTCGTTGAGAACCATTAACAGAAGTGCGGCAAAAATAATTCCGCCTAAACCTGCAATTAATGTCAAAACCACAGATTCTAACAAAATTTGTCCTCTGATTTGAGCTGGTACTGCTCCCAAAGCTCTTCTAATTCCGAATTCTTTTGTTCGTTCCGAAACTGTAATCAATAAAATACTTGCAATCGCAATAACTCCCGAAAACAGCGTCATTCCTCCTACAACAATCGCTAAAAATTGCATCCCTTTTACAAATTTCATGATTTTACCAAGCATTTCTCCTAAATTGAAACCTCCAATTCCTTGATCATCGTCTGGCGAAATATTTTTAATTTGTTTCAGATAAGCTTTTAACTCTTTCTCAAAAGCAACAATATCGTAATTATTTGGCAAACTTAAACTTAGATATTGAATAACTTCTCCTTGATTATATACTTTCTGGAATGTTGTAAACGGTATAAAAACTTGATCCTTACTTTCTACAGGCGAGGACGGCGTATCATAAACTCCGACAATCGTGTAATAACTATCACTAATACGGATTTGTTTACCTAATGGATGCGCATTTTCACCGAAAAATTGTTCAGAAACTTCTATTCCAATTACACAAATTTTGGATTCGGTTTTGATATCATCTTCGTTAATAAAACGTCCTTGAATAATATCTTTTCCAAACATTCTGTTCTGATCTGGATAATCTCCATTAACGGTATAAAAATTATATTTTGTTCCGAAGGTTAAAATAGAATTTGGCTTAGAATTTCGAGGCGCCAATAAAGCTATTTGAGGAAAACGAGCCTGAATTTGACGAACATCGCTCATTTTCAGCTCAATTGTACGACCTTTCTGAAATCCTTGATATGGCATTGAAGTCGTTTCGCCCCAAACAAATAATGAATTAGTTGCTGCATCTGCTAAATTTCGGTCAAAACCATTTTGCAAACCACGTGTTACACCTAACAATAATACAAATAAGAACATTCCCCATGCCACACCAATCATCGTCAAAATAGTACGCAACTTATTTTTACGAATCGCCGCGTAGACTTCGCTCCAAGCATCTGGGTCAAAAACAAATTTTACAAAGTTCATTATTCGTCTCTTAAGGCATCAATTGGTTTAATACGTGCTGCATTTAAGGCTGGAATCAATCCAGAAACTGTTCCTGCAACAAACAAAATAATACAAGCCATTACCAACGAATTGGTTTCTACACCTGGATTATAAATAAAATATTCTTCTAAACTATCGCCAATATTTTCAACTAACAAAGCTGCCAAAGCAATTCCGATAGCGCCGAAAATAATGGTAATTAAAATAGCTTCTTGTAAAATCAATCCCAAAACATTTGCAGGAGTTGCTCCCAAAGCTTTGCGAATACCAATTTCTTTGGTACGTTCTTTTACGCTAAAAACCATAATATTTCCGATACTTACAATTCCTGCAATTAAACTTCCTCCACCAATTACAAACACAATTATAGTTAAGATTACAAAAAACTGATTGGTATCTTCCATCGCATCAGCAGCATTTCTTACCCACAATCCTCCAAAATCTGAAGGCGCAACATTATGACGACCTTTCAAATTGAACTCTATTGCATTGGCTAATTTTGAAATATCTGATAAAGCCATTCCGTCTTTTGGTGTAATTATGATAGACGAAACTTTGTCAGTTGCATAGATTGTTCTGAAAGTTGAAAAAGGAGCATATAAAACTCTATCAGCATTATCGCCGCCATCTTTACTCTCAAAAACACCAATAATTTGGTACACACTTTTACCAATTTGCAAATATTTACCAATTGCAACTTGGTTTGGAAAAAAATCTTGCGCAACCAATCGTCCTACAACAACAGATTTTGCTTGATTTTCCATATCTTTTTGGTTAATAAAACGACCCGAAGTAACAGTTTCATTAATCATACTTTCATACTCAGGATAAACACCTGTTATCGAGTAACTTCCTGAATTAGCTTCGTTTCGGATTGTATCCATTTTATCAATAGTACTAACAATGTACTTAATTTCTTCTGGAAAAGAATTTTTGATAAAATGATAATCTTTAATATCTAATTCAATTGTTCGTCCTTGTTTAAAACCCTTGTATGGTTCAGTTGTCGTGCCTCCGTTAACTGTTATATTTAAAGAGTTTGCTTTAAAAAACTCTTGTTGAAATCCGTTTTGCAAACCGTTACCCAATCCATACAACGTAATAAACACGAAAAGCGCCAAAGCAATCGTTAATCCCGAAAGCGATGTACGCAGTTTATTACTTGAAATGGACGACCATATTTCTCGCCAACGATCTGTATCAAACATATTTTAATTACGATTTTAGAATTAAGAAGTACAAAAATAAACAATCAAACATCCTAATTTCTTTACACTCTCACTTGTTCTACCTTTTCATCACTTACAATTACACCATCCTTAAGGCGTACGATACGTTTACACATTTTCGCAATATCATCTTCGTGTGTAACCATTACAATTGTTTTTCCTTCATCATTAATTTCTTGAATCAAATGCATAACCTCTTGCGAAGTCTTTGTATCCAAAGCTCCTGTCGGTTCATCTGCCAATAATAATTTTGGTTTTGCAGCAAGTGCACGTGCAATTGCAACACGTTGTTTTTGTCCTCCCGAAAGCTCGTTTGGCATATGAGAAGCCCAAGGTTCTAATCCTACTCTCTCTAAGTAACTTAGTGCTATTTTATTTCGATCCGAACGTTTTACTTTTTGATAATATAAAGGAAGTGCAACATTCTCTAACACATTCTTGAAACTAATCAAATTATATGATTGAAAGATAAATCCCAAGAATTTGTTTCGATAATTAGCCGCTTTCGTCTCGTTTAATTTCTCGATTCTTACATTATCTAACTCATAAATCCCCGTATCATGGACATCTAACATTCCGATGATGTTCAGTAAAGTAGATTTTCCTGAACCCGAAGATCCCATAATCGCAACAAATTCTCCTTCTGCAATTTCAAGGTTGATGCCTTTCAATACATGGAGTTTGTTTTTTCCCATTATGTATGATTTGTTCAAATCTCGGATAGATATCATAGGTTAGTTAAATTTCAATAAAGATAATAGATAAGTCTAAATTATTGATAAAAAGTTACATTCTTCAGCAAGTATTATTTTTTGATAAAAAATTTTCAATAATTATTGAAAGTTTAAAAAATTATATATACATTTGAATAAAGATTACAAAATGACATTAGAAGATTCAAAAGAAAAATTTATTCAGACATGGGGAACATTTGCTGTTAACTGGGGAATAAATCGTACAATGGCTCAGGTTCATGCTTTATTATTGACATGTACAGAACCAATTTCTACAGATCAGATAATGGAAGAATTACAAATTTCGCGAGGAAATGCCAACATGAATTTGAGAGCATTAATGGATTGGGGAATTGTGCGTAAAGAATTAATAAAAGGAGAACGTAAAGAATTTTTTATTGCAGATAAAGATGTTTGGTATTTATTCAAACAAATTACTAAAGAACGTAGAAAACGTGAAATTGAGCCGGTAATTGATTTTTTAGATTCGTTATCAAATATTGATGACAAATCGGATGAAGCAAAAGAGTTTGGTAAATTATTGAATGATTTATCTTCTGTTTCAACAAAAATCAATAATATAATGGATCTTGCCATCAAATCTGATGAGCATTGGTTAGTTGGAAAAATCACGAATTTGATGAAATAATCAGTTCGTTTTTTTTAAGTATAAGTTTCAAAATTTATTGAAAATACAATATGTATAATATAATTTCATACATCGTTTATATAATCATCACCTTTTACATCACAATATTTGTAGGATGGCGAGTTTACAAACTGGGATTCATTTATTTAGAAAACTTAATCGATAACCACTCTGTTTATCAATCGATTAACAATTTATTATTGATTGGATATTATTTGGTCAACTTAGGTTTTTCGGCAATAAGTTTACAAAACTGGGAGCGTGTTGACACAATTACAATTATGTTATCGTCCTTATCGTACAAAATTGGCTTTATATTATTAGTCCTCGGAATATTACATTTTATCAATTTATCGATTATTTATATCGCAAGAAAAAACAAAAAAATAAACTCTTAAACACAACAAGTTATGACAACAAATTTCAATCTAATTGCATATTTGGTTTACTTACCAGTAGCAATATTAATGACAATCACAGTTTCTAACGTATTATTCAAAAACGGAAAAATATTTATGTACGATATTTTTCATCAAAAAGAAGATATTGCAACAGCTACAAATTCATTGTTCAAAATAGGATTTTACCTTTTAAACATTGGTTTTGCCATGTTAATCGTTTACATGACAGAAATTACAACAACAGAAGATTTCATTGTAAGATTAAGCACTAAAATTGGAGGATTCGCGATATATTTAGGCGTAATGTTAATGCTAAATCTTTTACTATTTATGAAAGGTCGAAGAAAATCAATGCAACGAAAACAAATGGATACGCTTCCTGTTTAACTAATCAATCTCTAAAAAACGAAATTTCCCAAAAGCAAACTTTTGGGAAATTTCGTTTTATACAGGATCTACATCTACATCAATTCGTACAGAACGGAAAGCTGCAATTGTATGCAGTTGATCTATTTTTGATTGAATTAAATCTTTTACTTTTTGAGGTGATTGATTTGGTCGAATTTTTATCATCACATCTGTAATATATAAATTATTGATTCGTCCTATCGAAGGCGCTTCTGGACCAAGTAAACATTTTGCATCAAAACTTGGTTTAAGCAAAACAACCAATTGAGCCGCAGTTTTATCCAAACGCTCTTTATTTTTATGCTTGAAACGCAACTTGATTAACCGAGAATAAGGCGGATACAAAAATTCTTTGCGCTCATACAAAATATCCTTCATCGTTGGCGCATAACTGTAAGTTGTGACATTTTGCAAAATTTGATGCTCAGGTTGAAAAGATTGAATCAATACTTTTCCGTGCTCTTGTCTACGACCTGCACGACCAGAGACTTGCGTTAACAATTGAAATGCTTTTTCGTGCGCTCTAAAATCAGGAAAATTCAACAAAGAATCTGCTCGAATAACACCAACAAAATTAACATTTCCAAAATCAAAACCTTTTGTAATCATCTGCGTTCCGATTAAAATATCAATTTCTTTGTTCTCGAAATCTTCAATTAATTTTTCGTAAGCAAATTTTCCGCGCATCGAATCAACATCCATTCGTCGAACTTTTGCATCAGGAAAAATCGTTTGAACTTGCTGTTCTATCTGCTCCGTTCCCAAACCTTTTGTATTCAATTCGTGCGAACCACAACTTGGACAACGCAAAGGTTTCGCTTGCGCATAACCACAATAATGACATTTTAATTGATTAGAAAATTTATGATACGTTAAACTAACATCGCAATTTGGACATTCGGGCGTATGACCACACGTATTACATTCCATAATCGGTGCATATCCACGACGATTCTGAAACAATATGACTTGTTTTTTTTGATGCAATTGATTGAAAATTTCATCACGAAGTGTATGCGAAATATCTTCTGTAATTTCTTTTTCCTTTTGCGCTTTTTTGAGATCAACCAAATTAATTTCGGGCAATTTTATGTTTCCAAAACGTTCCGTTAATTCGACATAACCATATTTCTTATTTTTCGCATTATAATAACTTTCGGCCGAAGGCGTCGCCGAACCTAACAAAACCTTTGCATTCATCATTCCTCCAAGTAGCATCGCCATATCGCGCGCATGAAAAAAAGGTTTCACATCCATCTGTTTATAAGACGATTCATGCTCTTCGTCGACGATAATCATTCCCAAATTATCAAAAGGCAAATACAACGCTGTTCGTGGACCAATGATAATATCGAAATCGCCATTCAAGGTTTTTTGCCACAATTCGACACGTTCATTTTGATTGAATTTTGAATGATAAACGCCTACTCTTTCTCCAAAATGCTTTTTTATACGATGAACAATTTGCGTTGTCACAGAAATTTCTGGCAATAAATACAAGATTTTATTTCCTTTTGCAATTACTTGCTCCATTAATTTCAGATAAATTTCTGTCTTTCCACTTGATGTTACACCATGCAACAAAACAGTCGATTTATCTTTAAAATCTTCTTTGATTTGATTTAGTGCTGCGGTTTGTTTCAAGGTTAATTCTGAAATTTCAGTTACATCTTTCTCCTGTTCTTCTACACGAGACGTTTGATGTTGATAAATTTCGACCGCTCCTTTTTCTGCTAACGATTTAAGTACTGCATTTGTCGCACCTTGTTTTACAAAATCTGCCACTTTTAGCGGTTTTTCTTGCAATTGAGTTTCTAATGTAATTAACTGCAACAAGGTTTCGCGCTGTTTTGGTGCTTTATTTAATTGATTTAAAATCTCGATAAAAGCAGTTTCATTTCCTTTTAAATCTGGATGTAATCTGACATAATTATCAATTTTTGGCGTATATTTTTCGTTGAGTTTTTCATCTAACCGAATAATTCCTTTATCAATTAATAATTTAAGTGTTGGAATTGCTGATTTCTCGTCTACAATTAAAGCTGCTTCTTCAACCGAAATGATTTCTCTTAATTTCAACGCTTCAAAAACTAAAAATTCATAATCATTTAGCTCTTCAATTGTTTCGTAATTTGGATTAATTAATCGAACAAAAGTTTGAGATTCTAATTTTAACGCAGAAGGAAACGCATTTCGAAAAACATCACCCAACGAGCACATATAATAATTCGCCATCCATTCCCAAAAATTAATTTGTGTCTGCGTGACCAAAGGTTCGTCATCCAAAAAAGCATGAATTGCCTTTGTTTTGTACAATTCTGGTGCATTTTGATGAATAGAATGTACAATTCCTGTGTACAATTTTTGCGTTCCGAAAGGCACGGAAACACGCTGACCAACTTTAATTTGCTGTAAATCAATTTCAGAAAGATGATACGTAAACGTTCCATTTAATGAAAGTGGTAAAATAATTTCGGCAAAATAATTCGTTGTCATTCTATAATTTTAAAACAGCAAGTTAGGAAGATTTTTAGAAGTATTAAAAAAATCAAAATTGATATTTAGAATAAATTCTACTACATTAAATTAGCTAATTATAGTGAATTTTAGTTGTGATAAAATCAAGATTTTTGTATAAAATACCTACCTATGAACAACGATTTTGAAACAGTAACTTCTGTACAAGACCCAAGTAAATTAATAAAAGCCAAAATAGCATTATACATTCTATTATTCTTCTTATTTTATAAAATTCTAACGTTAATTGAAGTTCTTTATCATTTAAGTAACAACTACGATGAATCTACTTCTATAATAATAAAAGGAGTTATTGCAATTCTTCCTAGTTATTATATTACAAATCTTATTTTCAAGTTCACTTCGAATATAGATAAAATAATTGTCAATGATGATGGTATGTTTTTTTACAAATACAAAAATATTGATTATGAAATTCTATATTCTTCCATCAGTCCTTCTCCAAAATATGAATATGATGTTCATATAGCAAAATCTGACACATTTTTGTCTGAACCACTATACTATTTAGTTTTCAGCAAAACAACAGATAGAGATATTGAAAAGGTTATATTAGAACAAAAAACATTACAATTAATGGATAATAAATATGAATTGGAGAAACGATTTATTTTAGGAATAATTAAACACAGACCAGACATTAGAATTAGTTCTGAAACATTAGAATATTATTACTTAAAATAAAATTTCACAAATTATTAATACTTCATTACCAGATAGTTTAGAGAATTAATTCTAACTTTAAGATAATTCAAAAACTATCATTATGTTACATGCCATTTTAGATCAGATTTCGGAATCAGAAAAACCAATTATAAAAATCATTTTCAGAAATGATGATACGCGTGTTGTTGCTTTTGGACTGAAAAAAGGTTTGAAATTAATCGATCATCAATTACCTGTAAATGCAAAAATTTTGATGTTGAAAGGTGAAATAGAAATTGATTCGAAAATAGAAATTGTTAATCTAAAAGAATTTGACGAATACATTCTTCCTCCAAAAGTTATTCATCAAGTGACCTCCTTACAAGATTCGATGATGTTGGTTATTCTAAATTTTAGTGAAAAAAGTTTTTAAAAATCAATTCAAAATAAGTGTATCTTTATAAAAATCAATCACTAAAATGAAATACATCAACTTATTAACTCTAACTTCTATCCTTTTACTATTTTCTTGCAACAAAGAAAACTTAAGCCAAGAAAAAAGTAAAATTGAAGTAGAAAATGCCGCAATTAAAACTCAAACGGAGAAACTTGACTCGATGTTTCACATCAATTCAGTTTCAAAATTACCAGATTATGTGAAAGTGGAAGTTGATTCGATGAAAGTTTTGAGTGTTATTCCTATTCATGGGAAAGATTTTAGAAAAAATCTTAAAAAGCCGGATTTTGATCTTGACCTAAAAAATATTGAATCTTTAAAAAAACTTGAAAAACATGTTGCCGAAAATTCGGACAAAAGCAAGCCTATTGTTGGTTATGTAACGTTCTTAAGTTACACAACAAGTGTTAAAGAAGATAAACCTCTATCTCAAGAACAGCAAAAAGAATTATTAAAAATTAAAAAACATATAAACGGAAAACAAGAAGGAATTAACTACTTAAATTCTGAATTGAAACCGCAAAGTATCTTGACTTTAGAATTATAAAATACATTAAATCACTTTATATGAGAACACTATTTATGTTAACTACTCTCTTTACCTTAACATTATCTTCGTGCTCCTCAATTCCATCTATCCCACAAGATCGTACGGTTATCGGAACGGTTGTGAGAGATTGTACTGGAACTTATATCCGAGTTGATAATAAAGTAGATTATTTGGTGTGTAACGCTCATTTACTTTCAGGAAAGGAAGATGGCGAAACAGCGAGTATTGTTTATGAATCTGAAAAAGAATGCAAAGATCTTGAAAAACAAGCTACTTGTATGATGTTTCATGAACATAAAGGTAAAATTAGAATCAAAAAAGCACTTTAATAAACAAAAAAATCCACTCAAATTGAGTGGATTTTTACTTTATATAAAATACGATTATTTCGATTTTTTACGACGCTCTAATTCTTTTTCAATCAACATCAATTCGCGTCCTGTTTGTCCTGCAACAGATGTATTTTCTTGCGCACGACGAACCAAGTAAGGCATTACTTCTTTGATTGGTCCGTAAGGTAAATATTTTGCAATATTGTAACCTAAATGTGCCAAATTGAATGAAATATTATCACTCATTCCGAATAATTGTCCAAACCAGAAGTTTGGATTTCCTTTCTCAATTCCGTTTTCGTTCATTAATTTGATTAACAACTCGCAACTTTCTTCGTTATGAGAACCAGCGAATAATCCAAAACGCTCGTGATGAGCCGCAATAAATTCTAACGCTAAGTTATAATCTCTATCCGAAGCTTCTTTGTTTGGTTGAATTGGAGATGGATAACCTTCGGCTTGCGCACGTGCACGCTCTTTTTCCATATATGCTCCACGCACAATTTTGAATCCTAAGTAATATCCTTCTCGCTCAGCTTTTGCAAACATTTCTTTTAAATAAGCTAAACGATCGTGACGATACATTTGTAAAGTATTCCAAACTAAAGCACGTTTTGTATTAAATTTCACCATCATTTCGTCTGTCAAATCATCTGCAGAACCTTGCATCCAAGTTTCTTCTGCATCAATCATGATGTTAACATCCAAATCATATCCTTTTTGACATACAGCCTCAAAACGTTGACGAATATTTGCCCAAGATTTTTCTTCTTCTGCAGTTAACGTTTGATTTTTACCTACTTTCTCAAATAACTCGATTCGTCCAAATGCAGTTGGTTTGAAAACTACAAAAGGAATTGATGGATTTGCTTTTGCTAAATCTACCAAATGCAACATTACATCGCGTACTTCATCAAATTGTTTTTCTTCTGTTAATCCTTCAATCGAATAATCAAGGATAGAACTTACGTGGTATTTATATAATTCATTTGCAACTACAACTCCTTGTTCTGCCGTTTCACCTCCTACGAATTGTTTGTAGATAGTTTCGCGGATAATAGGTTTTACAAATGGAATATCGACTGCAAAAGGTAAATTAAAAACTTTTGTTCCTAATTTAGTTAATGTGGGGCTACCAATTAATTTGTATAAGTAATATGCTTTTTTAAGATCTTTATCAGATTTAGATTCAAAAGCAAATTGTGTATTGTCAAATAAAGACATGTGAGCTTAATTTTTAATGTTACTAAAACGTTTACAAATTTAAAACTAAAACGCAATTAAACTAAAAAAACCTGCAAGAAATTCTTACAGGTTTTTTGTATATTATATTGAACTTAAATAGTTGCCTATTCTTATCCTTTTTTAGCGTATTTGCTTCTGAATTTGTCGATACGACCAGCTGTATCAACCAATTTAGTTTTCCCAGTGTAAAATGGGTGAGAAGAAGAAGAAATCTCCATTTTGATTAATGGGTACTCTACTCCGTCAACTTCTAATGTATCTTTAGTATCAGCACAAGATTTAGTAATAAATACTTCTTCGTTAGACATATCTTTAAATGCTACTAAACGGTAATTTGTTGGGTGGATATCTTTTTTCATCTTTTTTAAAATCTTCTTTGTTAACTTTATTGGTGTGCAAAGATAATACTATTTGAGAATGTTACAAGATTATTTCTAAAAAAATATCATTCTAAATACTACGTTAAACAGACTTAATTTCGAGTGTAATGGGCTTCTTAAAACTAAATCTGTACTTCTTACGCACAATTTTTTCGTGTGCAAATATAATCAATTTAGTAATTTGTACAAATATTTCGAAAGATTATACGGATAATTTTTCAAACTTTTATCTTTGTTTCACAAACAATAAAACCTTTCTTTTGTTGTTTAATTGTAAGAATGAATCACTATTTATGCAAATAAAAACATTTTTCGTTGGATTAGGAATTGCGTCATTAATTGGTTTTCAATCATGTCGCGATGATTTTGATTACGATCCTATTTCGTCAGAATTAAAATTTAGTAAAGACACTATTTCTGTTGATACGGTCTATAATTTTTCAAAATCAGAGACCTATGTTTTAAAGGTTTATAATCCTGAAAACGATGATCGTGTTATTCCAAAAATCTATCTATCAAAAGGAAATCAATCTTTTTTTAATATCAATGTAGATGGAAAAGCAGGAACAAGTTTTGAGAATGTACCGATCAGAAAAAAAGATAGTTTATTCATTTTTGTAGAAGTTAATGCAAAAGATGCTTCTGCAAATCCATTGTATGATGACGAAATCAATTTTGAGACAATTAATTCTTCAAAAAAAATAAAATTACTTTCTTGGATCGAAAAAGCTAAAATTTATCCAAAGGATGCAACAATTTCTTCTGCAAATTGGAATGTAAATGAAGCGCAAGTAATTGATGGAAATTTGACTGTAACAAGTGATTTAACAATTGACAAAGGAACTAAAGTTTATTTCAAAAAGGGAGCGAGTTTAACAATTGCAAATAATGCTAAACTTACTGTAAATGGAGCTTTGAATGAAGAAGTAAAATTTCGTTCGGCACGTCATGACAAAAAATATGACTCGATTCCTGATCAATGGAATAAAATCGAATTATCTCCAAATAGTATTTCTACAATAAATTATGCTAAAATTATTGGTGCTGATACTGGATTACATGTAAATAAAGCTAAATTAGATATTCGTAATGCCAAAATCGTCAACAATCAATCATACGGAATATTAGCTACTAACGCGACTATTACGGGATATAATTTGATTATGAATAATAGTAATTTGGCAAGTTTAGCGATTGAATATGGAGGTTCGTACGAATTTTACCATTCTACTTTTGCCAATTATTTCAACTTTTCGACAGGTGTTGGTCCAGCTTATTCTGTGTATTTAAGTAATTTTGATAAAGATAAAAATACAGCATCTTTAACTAAGGCTACGTTCGGGAATTGTATTTTTTATAATGATAATAAGTCAAATGCAATCTTCTTGGATAAAAAAGATGGTGCGGCTTTCAATTATTTATTTGATACCAATATTATTCGTAATGTAGATACATCAACGTTAAATGTAACAACTGCGCCAAATTTCTTGGCAAGTATTACGCTCGATCCGATGTTTGTGAATACAAATTACACTGCAAACAAACTTGCTGTAAAAAAAGAATCGCCTGCAAAGGGAAAAGGTAAATTAGCTTTTGCACAACAATATCCGTTAGATTATAACGGACAACCACGTGGAACAACTCCTACAATTGGGGCTTTGCAATAAAATAAAAAAACTCGAAGTTAAAACTTCGAGTTTTTTTATTGATCTAACGAAACGGTAATTTTTCCTTTAAAATCTTCTCCTTTAAAATTTATTTTATATCTCTTATAAGATAATAAATGTATTTCTTCACTATTTTTTAATCTCCCTTGAGATACACTTCCTACTTGTGTAAGCTCTTTACCCGTATCATCTGTAATTGTAAAATCTAACAAACCATCTTTTTGTTTTACTTCGTAGTTTACCAAAAGATCAATGTCTTGATTGGTTTTCAAAAAATAATAAACTTCGCCTTGCAACTTTGAAAAATCTAACACAATTTGATTATTATTTCTTCGTATAACTTTCTTTGCATTAAACGTAGTTTCCTCAGCCTTATAAATACCATCTAAACTTAAATATCTCGAAGAATTTGTATTTGCATCAGTAATCGTAGAAATTGTCACGCAAGATTGTGTCAAAATCATTACAAAAAATAATAAAATAAACTTTTTCATAAACATAGTATCTTTTCTACTTAGATGCACGATTTACAAAAAAGTTACAACAGAGGTTAAATTCGATTACTTTTTTCTCTTACTAACACTCCTACTACACCCAAAATAATTACTTCATCTTCTTCTTTTATTTTGACACAATTTTTATAGTTCGGGTTTAATGCGACTAATTTATTGTTTATTTTATCAAAACGTTTTAATGTATAATCTTCCTTATTTACAGAAACTATAATATCATCATTGTGCAATGGTACCAAATCGGTTCTAATAATCAATAAATCATTTTTCTGATACACTGGATACATCGAATCTCCGCCAACTACAATAATAAAAGTAGATTCTGAATGCATCAAATAACGCTCGTCCAAACTAATATTATCATCTACAAAATCTTCTGCTGGTGATGGAAATCCTGCATTTACAAAACCAAAATTTGGTATATATTGCTTTTTTCCGTCTGATTTTATCGAATATATATTCAATTCTTTATCTAAAATTTTCACTTTCTAATTAATAAACAATTAATAAATCTTTCCATTTTGTAGTATAACAAGGCGAAAGGCGTTCTTGTCGCATTTTCCATGTTCTATCCAAATCTTGCGAAGCTAATTTTACTTTCGCTGCGCCAAACTTTTTATTCAAAACATCCATCGCTTTCATCAAATTAGGATGATGTGTATTTTCTTCTTCAAAAAGAGAAAGTTGTCGTTGATCTTCTGGCACAAGTCCAGACACAATAATTCCTGCTTTTTTATACGCATAACCATCTTTATAAATTTGTTCAAAGGCTCTTACCGCAACTTTTGACAATGTTATACTCGAATTAGATTGATACGGAAGATGAATCGAAATTGTTCTATAATACTGTGCTTTTTCTTTGTCAAACGGATTAGTTTGTATAAATAAGGTAAGTAAATTACATGATGAATTTTGTTTACGCAATTTCTCTGCACAACTCACCGCAAAAGTAGAAACGCGTTCTTTTACATACTCAAAATCGTTGGTATATTTTTCGAAACTACGTGTAGTTGCAATTCTTTTTTTGGGCGAAATCATATCTAAATCAAGAACAGATTCACCTAATAATTCTTTTTTAAGACGAAGTCCTACTATCGAAAATTCTTTGCGAATGTATTCGTCTTCTAAATTCACAAAATCCAATGCTTTATGAACTCCAATCATTCGTAATCGTTTCGAAAAACGACGACCAATTCCCCACACTTCTTCAATATCAGCCCATTTTAACGCTTTATAAATTTGCTCCTCTGTTTTGAGTGTAAAAACTCCTTGATGAAACTGCGGGAATTTTTTTGCAATAAGATTAGCTAATTTCGCTAAAGCCTTTGTTGGCGCAATTCCTACACAAACAGGTAATTTTGTATATTGTAAAACCTTTGCTTTTATCTCTCTGCCATAATCTGTTAAATCATATCGATCAAAACCTTCAAATTTTAAGAAACATTCATCAATCGAATAGATCTCTTGATCAGGAGAATAAGTCGATAAAATTTTCATGACACGATTACTCATATCAGCATACAATTGATAATTAGACGAAAAGACTTCTATTCTATTTTTATCAAACATTTTCTGATATTGATGAGCAGGTGCTCCCATCGGAATTCCAATATCTTTTGCTTCTTGCGAGCGCGAAATAACACAACCATCGTTATTAGAAAGCACAACAATTGGTTTATTCAAAAGCTTTGGCTCAAAAATACGATGACAACTTGCGTAAAAATTGTTACAATCTACTAATGCGTACATCGTACAAATTTGAGAAGATTAAACGCTACAATGTGTCGTCGAAAATGTTAATTTATTCCATAAAAAAAAAGAGACAAACTTATCATCTCTTTCTTACTCTTTATTCTTTAAAATATTTGTCGCGGTATTTAAATCCTAAAATACAACCTACAAGCATCAAAAGTGCCATATAATTATTAATAATACTTAAATCTTGGTGATGTTCGTATATATTAATTTTTACATTCTTAAGGTGATGATGTAATGTATTCTGTGTTTGTGCAGATAATGTGGTACAAAATCCTAGTAACGGCAATAATGTAGTTAAGACTAAACTTTTAAAGTTCATTTGTGTAAAGTTTTATAAAAATGTGTTAATGTTAATTTTTAAAAAACTAATGACAAAAAGATATAAATATCTTCAGAATAAGTAGAGGCGATTGTTATGGTAAAAATACACATTTATTTTACAAAAAGTCAACTAAAATAACTATTTATTATCGGATTAATAACTTATCGTCATATATACTAACCATTTCTAATTGAATATCAATAAATAATGTAATAACAAAAAATCCGCAAATTGCGGATTTTCATTATTTTTTAGATTTGATTTTATATTTCTTGTGTAAATCGTTTATAACAACCTTAGGCTCATAAACTGTTTGATATTTCATTGGTTTATTGTTCTTAAAAAACTGAACTTTTAACCACGTATCATTGTTATCTAATTTTGTATAACTATTACTTTTTTCCAAAACTTTATCGTTCACTGTACTCAAAATTGCGAAATAGTCAAAATTATTACGCTCTCCAATTTCTGCAGCTCTCAATAAAGCATAATCAAAGTTACGATCTTTTTTATTATGCTCATTTCCATCAAAACTGATGATATAAGTATCATTATTCACCTTCTCTTCTGTGTATCCACCAGAACCATTATCTTTCTGATAAGCCACGGCTTTACTGTTGTTACAACTTGCTAAAGTCAAGACTAAAACTCCAGCAAATAAAAATTGAATTACTTTTTTCATAATAATATTAATTTGATAATTGAAGCTTAACAAAAGTTGTACCCTTTAACTATTATTTTCTAAATTTTCTAAATATTTTCTTAAAATTATTTTATCAAAGTTTAACTTTCAGAATAAAACACTTCATATCTCATTAAAAACAAATCATTTACCAACCAATTGATCTAGATCAATTAACATTACGTTAACGATTGCATTCTAATAAAAATCATTTAAGTTTTAATGCTTTATCTGATAAACTCGACTATTTTTGTAAATCAATTTTTAGTAATGAGTAAAATAGAAAAATATTTATTTTCTACCAGAACCATGACGGTCTTGCTTTTCATCTACGCAATCGCTATGGGTTATGCCACTTTCATTGAAAATGACTACGATACAGCTACTGCAAAAGCTGTCATTTACGAAGCAAAGTGGTTTGAGGTATTGATGGTTTGGTTAATTGTTCTGTTTTTAATGAACATTAAACGTTACCGCTTATGGTCAAAGGAAAAACTACCTTTATTGGTTTTTCACTTAGCTTTTTTGTTTATTTTTATTGGAGGAGGAATTACTCGTTACATCAGTTTTGAAGGCGAAATGCCTATCCCAGAAGGAGGAACAAGTAACGAAATTACATCGTACAAGTCTTATTTCAAGATGATGGTTGATGATGGTACACAGCGTTTAGCGTATGACAATCATCAATACAACATGACGTATTTCGACAGAAAAGATAGTACAAGTAGTTTATTTCACAGACATTTTGAAGGAGAATATCAATTCAAAGATAAAGTCATCAAACTAAAAACGTTTGATTACATTCCTCATGCTTTAGATACAGTTGTTAGAAGAAAAGACGGAATTAACGTTTTAGAAATCGTTACAGTTGGTCAAAGTGGACGTAACTCTGTTTTCATCAGAAATGGAGAAATAAAAAGTGTAAACGGAACATTAGTTTCGTATAACAGACCACAAGATGGTGCTGTACAAATTACAGGTGAAGGTGAGAATTTGGTTATCAAATCTCCTTTTGAAGGTGAATTTGTGCAAATGGCAGGACAACAAGTAGGACAGATTACAGATATGCAGAAATTGCAAGAAGGCGCTGGTAAAGTTGAATTCAACGTTCCTGCTCCTCTTAAACTTCGCTCGTTGTATACAATTAACGGAGCACAATTTGTGGTTCCAAATCCAGCTTTCAAAGGAGAAGTTTTATATAGACAAGGTTCTAAATTTAAAGCA
This sequence comes from Empedobacter sedimenti, assembly GCF_030005555.1. Lineage (GTDB taxonomy): Bacteria > Bacteroidota > Bacteroidia > Flavobacteriales > Weeksellaceae > Empedobacter > Empedobacter sedimenti. The sequence goes on from NZ_JASCQG010000015.1 coordinate 23,303, forward strand.
GAAGAGAAAAACCTTCCTGGAGCTATCAAAGCAGAAGTTATTGTTGGCGATAAACGCGATACTGTAACAATTGTTGGTGGTAAAGGAGTATCAAATTACTCTGCTGATGTACAAATTGACGGAATGAATATCTCATTAGGTTATGGATCAAAAATGGAGAAAGTTCCATTTAGCATTCGTTTAGATGATTTTGTTTTAGATCGTTATCCAGGTTCAACAAATCCATCTTCATTCGAATCTAACATTACAGTTATAGACGAAGGCAAAGAAACAAAACAACATATTTATATGAATAATGTAATGGATTACAAAGGTTATCGTTTCTTCCAATCAAGTTATTTCCCTACGGAGGACGGAACAATTTTATCTGTAAACCAAGATTGGTGGGGTACTAACATTACTTATTTAGGATACTTTATGTTATTTGGAGGTATGTTTGTCTCATTATTCTGGAAAGGAACACGTTTCTTACAATTAAACTCTTTATTGAAAGGTTTACATAAAAAGAAAGTCAATGTATTATTACCATTGTTCTTACTATCTGGATTAGCTTTTGCTCAAAATCCAAGTACAACTGATGGTGGAAAAACAGGACATCAAAAAATCACAACAGAATCAGAGAAAGGTAATGTACATTCATCAGAACACATTGGTAATTTTTCTACAAAAATGGCTGATGGAGATGAATTAGCAAAAAATGTAAAAATCTCTGACGAACATGCTGATAAATTTGGTCACTTATTGATTCAAGATATCGAAGGACGTATAAAACCTGTTAATACACAAGCATTAGAAATCCTTAGAAAAGTTTACAAAAAAGATAAATTTCACGGGTTATCTGCTAACAAATGGTTTATCTCTTTACAATTAGATCCTGCATATTGGGTAAATGCCCCAATGATTGAAGTAGGTGAAAAAGGTGGTGATCGTTTAAAGAAAATTACAAGTGCAAACGAAGATGGTTACACGTCTTTAATGAACTTAATTGATCCTAAAACAACTCGTTTCAAATTAGATAAAGCGTACAACGAAGCTTTCTCAAGAAAACCTTCGGAACGATCTAAATTTGATGAAGAAGTTATAAAAGTAACAGAACGTTTCAATATTTTAGATCAAACAGCAAAAGGATACCAATTAAAAATTATTCCAGTTCAAAATGATCCTGCTGAACGTTGGACATCTTGGATTTATCAAACACAAGAAAACCCAGTAGAAATCGACACTATGGCACTTGGAATGGTAAGTGTTTATTTCAATATGGTGTCAAAAGGTGTAGAAAATGGTGATTGGACACCTGCTGATAATGCAGTAGATTATATCGATAAATACCAACAAAAATGGGGTAAAAATGTTGTTCCTTCTCCTACTAAAGTAGAAATTGAGGTTTTATACAACAAATACAACGTTTTCTTCTGGGTAATGGTTGCATACTGTACTGTTGGAGGAGTTTTAATGATTTTATCATTTATCCAATTATTCTCTGAAAGTAAATTATTACACCGCATCATTAATGTGTGTTTAGGATTATTGGTAGTCATTTTTGTAATTCAAGCTGCTGGGCTTGGTGTACGTTGGTATTTAACTGGACATGCTCCTTGGTCAAATGGTTACGAAGCTATTGTATTTATCTCATGGATTAGTGTATTAGCAGGTTTGTTGTTATACAAAAACCGAAATGCATTTATTCCGACTACAGGAGCTATGGTTGCTGTAATTATGATGGGATTTGCACACGGAGGTTCTATGTTAGATCCACAAATTACTCCTTTAGTACCAGTACTTAAATCTTATTGGTTAATTGTACACGTTGCGATTATCGTTTCATCATATGGTTTCTTTGGATTGAGTGCTATTTTAGGTGTTTTCTCATTAATTATTATGATGATTAAACCTAACAAGAAAATTGAAATCTCGTTGAAAGAAATGACATACGTTTCGGAAATGTCTCTTACAATTGGTATTTATTTACTTGCTGTTGGTACATTCTTAGGAGGTATGTGGGCTAATGAATCTTGGGGACGTTATTGGTCTTGGGACCCAAAGGAAACTTGGGCTTTTGTTTCTGTAATTGTTTACGCAGTAGTTTTACACATGCGTTTAGTTCCAGGGCTTAGAGGTAAATTTGCCTTTAATGTTGCTGCAATGTGGTCTATTTGGTCTGTAATTATGACTTATTTTGGAGTTAACTATTACTTATCAGGATTACATTCGTACGCAGCCGGAGATCCAATTCCGGTTCCTTTATGGGTTTACTTAACAGCAATCGGAATGTTAGTCTTAACATTTGCTTCGTGGTATTTACACACTAAAGTGCATCACATAAAAGATAAAGCTGAATAATAATTTCAGTTTATTTCATAAAAAAGCTCCGAAATATTTCGGAGCTTTTTTTATATCATTCAACCAACTTATATCAACATTGATAAACAATTGCGTTAATATTCATTCCAGCACCAACAGAAGCAAATAAAATAACATCTCCTTTGTTAACTTCATGAGAAGATAACTCACCATTCTTAATCATTTTAAGCAAAGTGGGAATTGTTGCTACACTACTATTTCCCAACTTACTAATCACCATTGGCATAATATTTTCTGGAATCGGAAGATCATATAATTCGTAAAAACGTTTTACAATTGCTTCATCCATTTTTTCATTCGCTTGATGGATAATTACTTTATTTAATTGATTAATCGAATATCCGCTCGCATCAAAACACTGTTTCATTGCATCTGGAACATTAGTCAAAGCAAATTCATAAATCTTACGTCCATTCATTTTAATAAATCTCGTGTTTGGGCAAGCTTCATTATTATAAGATTTTCCGAAAAATAAATAATCTTTCTCTTCAAGTGTATACGAAGCAGATAAGTGAGATTTTATACCCTCAGAACCTTCTTCAGTATACTCTAAAACCACTGCTCCCGCTCCATCTGCATAAATCATACTATCACGATCATGAATGTCCACAACTCTTGACAAAGTTTCTGCACCAATCACTAAACAACGCTTAGCAATACCAGATTTGATGAATGCATTTGCTTGTATAACGCCTTCTACCCAACCAGGACAACCAAAAAGCACATCATAAGCAACACAAAAATTATTTTTAATCTTCAATAAATGTTTTACACGAGATGCTAAACTAGGAACAGCATCAGATTGTACTGTCCCAAAATGTACATCTCCAAAATTATGTGCAAATATGATGTAATCTAACGTTTCAGGATCTATACCAGAATCTTCGATAGCTTGTTGCGCAGCAATTAATCCTAAATCTGATGTAACTTGATTCTTACTCGCATAACGTCTTTCTTCAATTCCTGTGATTTGTTTTAATTTCTCAGCAATAATTGCATTATTTTGTTTTAATGCAATTCCTTTTTCATCTAAAAAAACATGTTGATCGAAAAACAAATTCGTTATAGTTTCTTCTGGAATGTAGTTACCTACACCTATTATTTTACTCGTTGTCATTTATAATTTTTCACTTATTAGTGTCACTTTTTTGATAAAAAATATTCAAAGCGCGAGTAAATATACTCTTTCTAGCAAGAAAAAAAATAGAAAACAAAAGCTTAGCTACTATTTTTAACTAATTCACAATTATTAAGATTCAAACTTATCAAATTGAAAAGTACTGTTACTCAAAAAAACGAATAATTTTAAATTGTCTTTAACCTTCAAATTAACACAGATTGTGTAAATTTGTTATAAAATCAATAAGATATGAAATACTTATTAATAGGATTTATGGGTCTATTTATGGCTTGTAATGCGCAAGAAACTAAGAAAACTGTTTCTAAAAAGACACCTATTCATCAAAACACTAAAACACCACAAAAAGTGAAAACAATTTATAACTATACGTTCAAGGATATCAACGATGATGATTTTAACTTCGCTGATCTGAAAGGAAAAAAAGTATTGATTCTAAACACAGCTTCAAAATGTGGTTACACACCTCAATATGATGCTTTAGAAAAAGTTTATCAAGAATATAAAGATCAAGGATTGGTAATTGTTGGTTTTCCTTCTGACAACTTTGGTGGGCAAGAATTTGATAACAACGAAGAAATTGCTCAATTCTGTAAGTTAAATTATGGAGTAACTTTTCCATTGATGACAAAAAGTGATGTAAAAGGAAAAAATCAAAATGAAATTTTCAAATTCCTAACACAAAAATCATTAAACGGAAAATCTGACAATGAAGTGAAATGGAATTTTACTAAATTTTTGATTAACGAAGACGGAACTTTAGAAGCCTCTTACCCATCAAAAGTAACTCCAGATAGTAAAGAAATTATTGATTGGTTAAATAAATAACAAATGAAATTAGATATTCTTGCAATTGGTGCGCACCCAGACGACGTCGAATTGGGTTGTAGTGGTACGCTTGCAAAAGAAATAAAAAATGGTAAAACAGTCGGAATTTTAGACTTAACAAAAGGCGAATTAGGAACGCGTGGAACAGATGAAACACGCCGTATTGAAGCTGATAACGCCAAAAATATTTTAGGTGTTGTTGTTCGCGAAAATCTTGGGATTCCTGATGGTTTTTTCTTAAATGATAAAGAAAATCAATTAAAAATCATTGAAGTTATTCGCAAATATCAACCTGATGTTATTTTAAGTAATGCGCCACATGATCGTCATCCAGATCATGGAAAAGGTTCAGATTTAGTAAACACGGCAATTTTCTTATCAGGTTTACCAAAAATTGAAAATGGTTTACCAGCTTGGCGTCCAAAAAAACATTTTCATTACATACAATGGTTACCATTAGAGCCGCATTTTGTAGTGGATATTACAGGTTTTATTGATATAAAAGTTGAAGCATGTTTGGCGTATAAAACACAATTTTTTGATCCAAACTCTGATGAACCTCAAACGCCAATTTCTTCAAAAAACTTTACCGATTCAATTCGATATCGTGCTTATGATTTAGGACGATTAATTGGAACCGAAGGTGGAGAAGGATTTATTTCGAGAAGTTACATTGGTGTAAATAATTTAGATTCTTTGATTTAGAAATAAAGGTTGAATAAACCTTTATTTTTTTCTGAAAATTATTTGCAAGTACCGATTAATAGGCTATATTTGCAATCCAATTGAGAGATTAACTAAAGGTTAATTTCAAATTAAATGGTGATTGTAGCTCAGTTGGTTAGAGCGCCGGATTGTGGTTCCGGAGGTCGTGGGTTCGAGACCCATCATTCACCCTAAAAAACTTTAGAATTAGTTTCAAAATAAATTCGCACCAAATGGTGATTGTAGCTCAGTTGGTTAGAGCGCCGGATTGTGGTTCCGGAGGTCGTGGGTTCGAGACCCATCATTCACCCTAAAAAACTTTAGAATTAGTTTCAAAATAAATTCGCACCAAATGGTGATTGTAGCTCAGTTGGTTAGAGCGCCGGATTGTGGTTCCGGAGGTCGTGGGTTCGAGACCCATCATTCACCCAGATTAAATCTCAATTTCAGTAGAAGTTGAGATTTTTTTTATTCCTATATATTATTTGCTTATTTTAGAATTACTAATCTACTCAAATGGAATATCAAGAGCAATTAATGGATGGTTTTACCATGCAATTACCTACTGCAAGTTTCCCTAGTATTATCTATTATTTATTTGCGATTATCTCTTTAGGTGTTGGTTATTACTCTATTCATAAAAAAACAACAGATCGAGACGATAAATTTCAAAAATTTAGATGGATTAGTGTTACTTACATCTCTATTGTAAGTTTCTGTTTATTCATATTTATTAGTCATCTATATTCATCTACTTTTTTACTAATTAAAGAAACTGTAACCTCTCACAAAAAAGAAGCAATAGTTGTAGATCCCTTATATAACAAAAGTTATGATGAAGAAAATAAAAAATACTATAGTGCGCTGATAGCTGTTTACAATGATAAAACTGCAAGTTATACAGACACTATTGAAAGTAATACCCAAAGACAATCTCCATATAAAATTGGACAGAAAATAAAAGTTTATTATAAAGAAGGTAATTCTTACGCAAATGAGAAAGGACGAAACAGAACAATTATGTATTTTGGACTATTCCTTTTTATCTATGTTTTTACAGCAGGATCTTTGATTTTCTTTCCTTACGCTTTAGGTTTAAAAAAAAATCATAAATTAAATTTGAGCATCGTAATGAAAAGTCTCGTATATTTTTTCATTCCTTTTGTTATGATAGGTTTTGAAGCTCTTTTAATCACAGCAATGATAGATTACATTACCAACAAAGCCAATTTTAGTTTTGGTGGTTTCCTTTTCTTACTCTTTTTTATACTTGGATTAGGAATTGGGATATATGGCTACATTAATTATTATTTTTTAATGGGTAAGAAAATAAAAAAGTAACTCAATTATATTTTTTCTTCATAATTTCAACAAGACTCTCAAAACCAAATTAATATGAACATATTAAAACATATATTAATTATCATAACTTCAATATTCATTTTTACAATACCAATAATATCTTTTATAAACTATTCAACTTCAGATTGTAGTATTAGTAATTTTTGGTGTATTGGTGATTTTCTATATACTTACTTATTGACTTCAGTTCTCATGATTAGGTTAGTTTATCCATTTTTAATTATTATTTTATTCTCAATTACTTATAATTATCTTTTCAAAAAATATTTTCATAGAAAAAACAGAATCATCGTCTCAATATTCTATGCCTTAATACTTTTAGTACTAGGATTTAGCATAACTGTGTTTTTACTTAAGGAAAATGAATTTAAAAATCTCACCATTGCACTAATATTTATTCCTACACCTTTAATCATTGGATTTATAATGGATAAAATAATGTTTCTATCTTACAAAGAATATTTTGAAGATCTTTCTAGAGAAAACTATAATTGATTGTAAATATTATTATAATTCATATATAAAAACTCATTTCTCCTTAAATTTACCAAAACATACATAATGAAAAAATCCATAATATTAGTGAATTTAGTTGCCATTTCGGGATTGTTATCTTCTTGTTCAACTCAAAAAACGGCAACAGAATCAACTCAAACCTCAACAGAAATGACAAAAGATTACGCTTTTCAATACTACGCTCAAGTTCCATTAAAAACCGATATTTCGCATTTAACACAAAACGAAAAAGAAATTCTACGTTTGATGTTCAAAACAGCTGATATTATGGACGATTTATTTTGGCAACAAGCTTACGGTGCAAAAATAGATTTGATGGACGAAACGAAAGGTGAAGCCAAAGAATATGCAAAAATAAACTATGGGCCTTGGGATAGATTGAATAACGAAGCGCCTTTTATAAAAGGTATTGGAGCAAAACCTGCTGGAGCAACTTTCTATCCAATAGATATGACGAAAGAGGAATTTGAACAAGCGAACATCAAAGATGGTAAATCACCTTACTCAATCATTCGTCGTAATCGCGAAGGTAATTTATACACAATTCCGTATCACGAAAATTTCAAAAATCAATTATCAAAAGCCGCAGATTATTTAAACCAAGCTTCTGAATTAGCAGAAGATTCTGGACTTAAAAATTATTTAAAATTACGTGCTACAGCTTTGATGAGCGATGATTTCTATGCAAGTGATTTAGCTTGGATGGACATGAAAAATGCCAATATTGACATGGTTGTTGGACCAATCGAAAATTACGAAGATCAATTATTTGGGTATAAAACTTCTTATTCGGCATATATTTTAGTAAAAGATATTGAATGGTCGAAAAAATTGGCAAAATTTGTTCAATATTTACCAGAATTACAGAAGAATTTACCTGTTTCTGCAAACTACAAAAAAGAAGTTCCGGGTACAGATTCTGATCTTAACGCATACGATGTTGTCTATTATGCTGGAGATTGTAATGCGGCAGGTAAAACAATTGCGATTAATTTGCCAAATGACGAAAAAGTTCAGTTAGAAAAAGGTACACGTCGTTTGCAATTAAAAAATGCTATGAAAGCGAAATTTGACAAAATTTTAGTTCCAATTTCAACTACTTTGATTGATGAAAGCCAACAAAAAAACATCAAATTTGATGCTTTTTTCTCAAATGTAATGTTTCACGAAGTGGCGCACGGTTTAGGAATCAAAAATACAGTAAATGGAAAAGGTTCTGTTCGCGAAGCTTTGAAAGAAGCTAATTCAGCTTTAGAAGAAGGAAAAGCGGATATTCTTGGTTTGTATATGGTCAACCAATTGTTGAAAAAAGGTGAATTGACAGGAACACAAGAAGATTATTTTGTGACTTTCTTGGCTGGAATCTTACGTTCGGTTCGTTTCGGAGCGAGTTCCGCACACGGACAAGCGAATATGATTGCATTTAACTATTTTGCAGAAAATGGTGCTTTTGAGAAAACGGCGAATGGACGTTACAAAGTAAATGTGCCAAAAATGGAAAAAGCAATGAATGGTTTATCCGAATTGATTTTGACGTTACAAGGAAATGGTGATTATGATGGTGTAAAAAAATTATACACTGACAAAGGAGCTATACATACAGATTTACAAAAAGATTTAGATATCTTGAAAACAAAAAACATTCCTGTAGATGTAGTTTTTGAGCAAGGTCCTAAAATGTTAGGATTGTAATAACAACCGATATTAAATAAATTAAAGCCACTTTATAAGTGGCTTTTAATTTATCTTTTCTAAATATACAACTTCGTTACTATCTGAATCTCCAATCATAAATTCAAGTTCAAAATTGGTGAAATTTCGTTTAATTCCTTGTACATTGATTACGTTTTCACAATAAAAAGATAAAGCATTTTCCTCTTCAATTTCTGATGAATATTCAAGCTTTCCTTGCTGACAAATATTAACTTTTGGAATCTTTTCATTCAAATAAAAAGTTCCATCTGGATTAATTTTCAATCTTACTTTTTCTAAGTGACTAACATCAACAGTTGATGATTCAGAAACTTTGTAAGTTCCCACAATATTCTCATCAGTTACTTCATAAAGCAATGAAGGTTTTATCGAATAATAAATAAAAATCAACAAAGGAAAAATAAATAAACTAAATCCTTTTAAAATTCTATTCTTATTCATCGGATTTTTCCAAAAACCATTTATCATCATTACAATTCCAATGAAAAATGAGATTGCTAAAATAAGCACAATAAATCCTTGAAAAAGTAAAGAAAATATAGTCATTAAACTTTTTTATTTTCCAAAAAAGTTTCAAACGCTTTTTCGAATTCTTCCAATGTGATTAAATGTGTCATTTCAGCATCAAAAATTTGTTTGACATTTGCGTTTTGTTTTTGAAGATTTTCTACAAATTCAATCTGAAATTTTGGTTCGATGACATCATCTTTCAAACCTGTAAAAATTAAATTAGATTTTGTTGGAACGCCTTTTAATAATTGTTCTGGCAAAAATGGTTTTAAACGTTCTACCGCAATTACAGCTGGATTAAACATCAAAACAGGAACATTTAATAGTAATCCTAAATAATAACTAATCATTCCTCCTAAACTTGTTCCCGCAATAAATTCAATCGGTTCTTTTGTAAATTGTTCAACCAAATCTTGAATCAAAGTTGGTGCGTTATCGTAATCAATTGTTGGTGCGTAACATTCTCCCAAAGAATCTAAATATTCTCTCTTTTCATCTGTTACAAAACCTTGGTAGCCGTGTAAGTATGCAAATTTCATTTGTTTAAAAATTTAATAATTTGATACTGAATACTTTCAGTAGTTAATGTAAAAATACTAAAAAACCCTTTCCAAAAATTTCAGAAAGGGTTAAAATTATATGAATAAATCTATTATTGAGCTGATTCAGTCTCTTCTACAGATTCTTCTTTTTGTGCATTTGGTAATTCGCCTTTGAATAAGAACGAAATGATTTCTTTGTTAACCGTATCTAACATACGTTGGAAAATCATAAACGACTCTTGTTTGTAGACTACTAATGGATCTTTTTGCTCATAAACAGCATTCTGAGACGTTTTACGCAAATCATCCACATCACGTAAATGCTCTTTCCAGTTATCGTCAATCAATGTTAAAACAACAGATTTTTCGAAATCTTTTATTAATGTTTTAGCTTGAGATTCGTAAGCTTCTTTTAAATCACAAACAACTGTCATTTGACGAATTCCGTCTGTAAATGGTACTTGAATACGAGAGAACATATGTCCTTGATTTTCGAAAACATTCGAAATTACAGGGAAAGCCGTTTCCGCAACATATACCATACGCGCTTTGTAATCTGCAATTGCAGCATCGTATGTAATATTTGTTAAATCCTTTACAGATTTAGATCTAAACTCATCTTCCGTAACAGGCGTACCCATTGTGAAGAATTTAATTAAATCTAATTCGTACTGACCAAAATCTTCGAAATCTTTGTTAGATTTTACAACAGAAGCAGCAACATCATAAATCATGTTAGCAATATCAACCTCTAAACGATCTCCGAATAATGCATTGTGGCGACGTTTGTAAATTACTTCACGTTGTTTGTTCATTACATCATCATATTCTAACAAACGTTTACGAATACCAAAGTTGTTTTCCTCAACTTTTTTCTGAGCACGTTCGATCGATTTTGTAATCATAGAATGTTCAATTACATCACCATCTTTGTGTCCCATACGGTCCATTAATTTCGCGATTCTTTCTGAACCGAATAAACGCATTAATGAATCTTCTAATGAAACGAAGAATTGAGATGATCCTGGATCTCCTTGACGACCTGCACGACCACGTAACTGACGGTCTACACGACGAGAATCGTGACGTTCTGTACCAATAATTGCTAAACCTCCAGATTCTTTTACCTCTTGGATTAATTTAATATCCGTACCACGACCAGCCATATTTGTTGCAATTGTTACAGCTCCTGGCTTACCAGCTTCTGTTACAATGTCAGCCTCGCTTTTGTGTAATTTCGCATTTAAAACATTGTGATTAATTCCACGTAGTTTTAAAGCTTTTGACAATAACTCAGAAATCTCAACATTCGTTGTACCAACTAAAACTGGACGTTTGTCATCTTGAGATAAACGGACAATTTCTTCGATTACTGCTTTATATTTTTCACGATTCGTTTTGAAAACAACATCATTTCTATCATGACGTAAAATTGGACGGTTTGTTGGAATAGAAACTACATCTAATTTGTAAATTTCCCAGAACTCACCAGCCTCAGTTTCCGCTGTACCAGTCATACCTCCTAACTTGTTGTACATACGGAAGTAGTTTTGTAATGTAATTGTAGCAAACGTTTGTGTCGCCGCTTCAATTTTCACATTCTCTTTCGCTTCAATTGCTTGGTGTAAACCATCAGAATAACGACGACCATCCATAATACGACCTGTCGATTCGTCAACGATTTTTACTTCACCTTCAACCACAACATACTCGATATCTTTTTCGAATAATGTATATGCTTTTAACAATTGAGAAAGTGTATGAATACGTTCAGATTTGATTGAGAAATCACGGAAAAACTCTTCCTTCATTTGAAGAATTTCTTCTTTTGATTTTCCTGAGTTTTCAATTTTCCCAATATTTGTCGAAACATCTGGTAAAACGAAGAAATTATCGTCATCCATTCCTTTAGACAAATACTCAATACCTTTATCTGTTAAATCTGATTGATTTTGTTTTTCATCAATTACAAAGTATAAATGCTCATCAACTTTAGGCATTTCACGGTTATTATCCTGAATAAAATGCGCTTCTGTTTTTTGTAATTGAGCACGAATACCATCTTGAGACAAGAATTTGATTAATGGTTTGTATTTTGGTAAACCACGGAAAACTTGGTAAAGTTTGAAACCTCCTTCTTTTGTATCTCCTTGTTTGAATAATGTTTTAGCTTCGTTTAATGTTTTTCCTAACAATTCACGTTGTAAATTATACAAACGATCAATTTTTGGACGTAATTCATCAAACTCATGGCGATCTCCTTGTGGAACTGGTCCAGAAATAATCAATGGTGTACGAGCATCATCAATTAATACAGAATCGACCTCATCGACAATTGCAAAATTTAATTCGCGTTGCACCAAAGCATCTGGCGTATTTGCCATATTGTCACGTAAATAATCGAAACCAAATTCGTTATTTGTACCATAAACAATATCAGAAGCATATGCATCGCGACGACCTGGTGAGTTTGGTTGATGATTATCAATACAATCTACTGATAAACCATGAAACGAGAAAATTGGACGCATCCACGCCATATCACGTTTAGCTAAGTAATCATTCACCGTTACCAAGTGTACTCCACGACCTGTCAACGCATTTAAGTAAATAGGTAAAGTTGCTACCAACGTTTTTCCTTCCCCCGTTTGCATCTCCGCAATACGACCTAAGTGCAATGCCGAACCACCGATAAACTGAACGTTGTAATGAGACATATCCCATGTTACTTGACGACCTGCAGCATCCCAAGAGTTTTTCCAGATTGCAGAATGATCATCTTTTAAAGAAACGAAATCATGTCCACGACTTACCAAAACTTTATCAAAATCAGAAGCTGTAACTTCTAATGTTTCATTTTCAGTAAAACGTTTACCTGTTTCGCGCATAACAGCAAAAGCTTCTGGTAAGATTTCTAATAAAATCTTTTCCTCTACTTCGTATGCATCTTTATTTATCTTATCGATTTGAGTATATAAATCTTCTTTAGCTCCAAAATCTTCCGTTTCCTCAACTTGCTTTTTTAAATCATCAATCTGAGATTTAAAATCTTTTGTTGCTTCAGCTAATTTTTCTTTAAATCCTAAAGTTTTTCCTCTTAATTCATCAATAGTTAATGAACTAAGCTTTTGACCAGCTTCATTTGCTAAGTCAACATATTTTTGTAATTCTTTTACATCTTTAGCATTCTTATCACCTAAGAATCCTTGTAAAATTTTGTTTAAAATATTCATATTTTTCTGCGTTCTTCGTCCAAATTAGCTACAATATATTTGAGACTAATTTAGATGCAAATATACGTTAACTATGTTAGTTATAGATTATAGAATTGAAAAAAGCCCCAATTTGGGCTTTTCTATTTTTAATATTCGTCCTCGTTCCAAAGGAAATCATCATCCGTTGGATAGTCAGCCCAAATTTCTTCAATACTTTCGTAAGAATCTCCTTCATCCTCTATAGATTGTAAGTTTTCTACGACCTCTAAAGGAGCACCAGTACGAATAGCGTAATCAATTAATTCATCTTTTGTTGCTGGCCAAGGTGCATCACTCAAATAAGATGCTAATTCTAAAGTCCAATACATAGTTTTATTTTTTTATTATTAGTAGAGACAATTAAACTCTATTTCAATTCGTTTTTTCGATTTTTTGCAAATCAAATAATTTGCCAAAGTCAAACTGTCAGTATTTATGTTAAAATTAAATTTTTTGTTCTTTCGGATTTAATTATTTTTATCGCTAAATATAGACAAATGGACACGAATATAACAAAATTATTCTCAATAAAATATCCAATTATTCAAGGAGGTATGATTTGGAACAGTGGATGGCGCTTAGCCTCAGCTGTTAGCAACGCTGGAGGACTAGGTTTAATCGGTGCTGGAAGCATGTATCCTGATATTTTACGCGAGCATATACAAAAGTGTAAAGCTGCTACAAATCATCCTTTTGGGGTTAATGTACCTATGCTTTATCCTAATATTGAGGAAATTATGCAAATTATTATTGAAGAAGATGTAAAAATAGTGTTTACATCGGCTGGAAACCCTAAAACTTGGACTGAAACCTTAAAAAAAGAAGGAATTACAGTTGCTCATGTTGTAAGCAGTGCTAAGTTTGCGTTAAAATCTCAAGATGCTGGTGTTGACGCTGTCGTGGCAGAAGGTTTTGAAGCCGGTGGACATAATGGCAGAGAAGAAACGACAACTTTATGTCTTATACCAAATGTCAGACGTCATATCGAAATTCCTTTAATTGCTGCTGGAGGAATTGGAACTGGATCACAAATATTGGCAGCAATGGCTTTGGGTGCAGATGGTGTACAAATAGGCTCTCGTTTTGCAGCTACAAAAGAATCATCAGCAAATCAAGATTTTAAAGATGTTATTGTTAAAGCTCAAGAAGGTGACACACAATTAACACTGAAAGAATTGGCTCCTGTACGATTAATTAAAAATGAATTTTACAATCAAGTACAAGAGAAATATCAGCAAGGAACAACTGCTGAAGAATTGAAAGAACTTTTGGGCAGAGGACGTTCTAAGAAAGGAATGTTTGAAGGTGATTTGGTAAATGGAGAATTAGAAATTGGTCAAGTTTCTGCTTTAATTGACTCAATACCGACAGTTGCAGAAGTTTTTGACGATTTATTAGTCGATTATCATCAGACAAAAGATAAATTATTACGTTTATAAACTAAAAAAGCTGTCAGTACTGACAGCTTTTTTAGCTTTATTATCTTTTACAATCTACCTTGCTCTTTTAATTTCCAATAACGCATTAAGCCATTAACTGACATCCAACACGGATTGGCATATTCATACACCTGAATTTGATCTTCAGTCAAACCTAATTCTTTATAGGACTTTGTTACATAATCGACAAAGACTGGAACAATTTCTTCGGTCGGAATTTGATCATCATACATTGGTTTGATGTAATTTGACCATTCGTCTAATGATTTTTCTAATTGATCAAAATGATTCTCTAAATCTTCGTGATAACCATAATGCGTTGGATAAATTCCTTTTGCTTTTACTTTTCTCAATTTAGCAATTGACTCCTTCCACAATTCTATATTAATATCTGGAGGAGGACATGGAGGAGAAACTGGGCCATTCTCTATTTTTACGCCAGCAACATCTCCTGTAAAAATAACATCGTCCATTACATACGCATTATGATGCACAGCATGACCTGGTGTATAAATGGTTTCGAAAACTGCGTCTCCAAATTCCACACTTTGTCCATCTGATAAACCAACCAAAAATTCTTCGTCAATTGGTTTCATTTCGCCCCACAAACGTTCCATATCATCACCATATATCATCTTTGCAGAATCCCACAATTTTTCAGGATTCTTAAGATGTGGTAAACCAATTGGATTAACAAAAACTGTCGCACCATGTTCTGTGAATTTCCATGCAGCACCAGCATGATCAAAATGAATATGTGTAATTAATATATTTTCAATATCAATAATTCGCCAACCCAATGCCTCAATTCCTGCTTTCAAACTCTCAAAAGTTGAATATGGCCCTGGATCAACCAAAACTGGTCCTTGCTCGGTTTCAATTAAATAAGTAGCTATTGCTTCTTGCTCGTTCTGAAAATTCAGATCGATTGTATGTATTTTTGGCATGTTACAAGATTTCTTCTATCGTATACTTAATTCCGTTAAATTCTACTTTATCACCAGCACGTTTACCAACTAAAGCATCAAAAATAGGCGCTTGTGTACTAATTCCTACAAACTTTTTGTTTTCCCATTCAAAATCTTTAAAAGATAAACCAATTACAAAACTTAATTTATCAGTCAATACAACATTTCCTTCTGTTATCTCGTCAACTAATTCTGGTCGTAACGCTTTAAATTCTTCTAAATCGTCCGTTGCTTGATTAATACGAATCTGTAAATTTCTTGCTGCATCTGTTGATTGACTTTGTTGTGCAAAATCATCTAACTCTAAACTTGATTCTTCATCTAAATCAGCACCTTCTGCGTATATTCGTTCAGATTCTTTTAAGGCATTTATTTCTTCTTGTTTTAATTGAATAAGATGCTGAATTACATCTTTTCTGATATGTTTTTTACTCATTTCGGTTGTTTTATGTTGATATAAACTTACAAAAAATAAAAAACTCTTGAACTATTCATTCAAGAGTTTTTTATTTCAACTTCTACAACCTATTATTGAGCAAAACTATATCTTGCACCTCCTGGGCTAAAAATTGATAACATTCTATTTTTTTGTCCTTCTGTAAACATGTACAAACCTCTGTCATCACTATAATCCATATAGTTCATTGTCATTTCTACTGGATTTCCTGTACAAGTGCTATAATGAGGATATGCTGCTATCCCATAATTTGGCGCATTGTGAAAAGGAGTATCGTCTACATAATCTGTTAAACATCCTCCTCCATCTCCCCAAATATGGCGAAGATTCATCCAATGTCCTACTTCGTGTGTTGCAGTTCGTCCTAAATTGAAAGGTGAGGTTGCAGTACCAATATCTCCAAAATATCTTGAATCAATTACTACACCATCAGTTGCAGAGCTTCCTCCAGGAAATTGAGCATAACCTAAAATTCCACTTCCTATTGTACAAACCCAAAGATTTAATTTAGTTGTAGGAGAAGTTGGTAAAATACCAGTGCTTTTTTTCATTGCATCTCTTGTTCCCCAAGATGATTTTGATGTCTGTTTACGATTTACAGTTTCTAATTCAAATTTAATTCCAACATTTGCCTTAACAGAAGAAAATAAAGCTGGAACTTGCGTAAAATCTGAATTTTGAGCATTGAAATCTTTGTTCAATACATCAATTTGAGATTGAATTTGTGCTAACGAAATATTTTCTGCCGCAGTACGATATAAAACATTTACAACAACTGGAATAACAATAGTTCCGTTAACTAATTTAGCTTGTGTTTTCTCAAAAAGCTCTGCATGTGCATCGATATCTGCCATTGTAGATGCTAAAGCAGGATTTTCAGATAATTGTAGTTTTAGTACATCATCAGAAGCACAAGTTCTACTTGCTACCTTTTGATTAGCTACATCAGCTTGAACATCCATCTCACTTTTTGAAGATTCGTCACTACAAGCTGATAAAACAGCTAACGTAGATAATGCGAACATAAGTTTTTTCATATAATTTTCATTTTTTAGTGTATATCAAAAATACATTTTATTATGAAATACACAATATATTTTAACAAAAATATATTTATACACCATAATTTATGACGTTAATTCATATTTATCTAATTATTTATGAATTTATCATAATTACTAAAACAACATATTAATTATCTGAAAATCAATCTTTTTTTACTGAATAAGAATTATAAATTCAATAAAAAAAAACACTTTACAAAAAAAAGTAAAGTGTTTTAAAATATTATTCGTTAAACAGATTGGACTACTGCTCTAAGTACTCTAAAATTTCATCTTCAAGCTCAAACTTCGTCATAGCCTGTCCATGAAATGATTTTTTTTCTCCTTTGTTATAAACGATTGTAACAGGAATATTTCCTGCCCATTTCAGATCAAATGACGGAATCCATTCATTCATTCGTTTAGTATCATCTAACAAAACAACTTCAGCATTTATCTTATTATCAACCATAAATTTTTTCACTTTATCGATAATTTTTGGTCGATCTAATGAAACCAACAACATCTTGAAGTTTGGATTGTCCTTGTATTTTTCGTTAATTTCCATAAACGCAGGAATCTCCTCAACACAAGGTGCACACCAAGTTGCCCAAAAATTAACCACCACAACTTGATCTTTATAGCTTGCTATTTTTTCGTGCAAAGTTTCATATTTCACCGTTTCTACAGATTGTGCATTTACAGTAGAAAAAGCTAAAATTCCCATTAATCCTAGGAAAGAAAATAATTTCATATTTACTTTTTAAAAATATTTGTTCAAATGTAATAGAACAAGAATCAAACCAAGCTATTTTTCTCTAAATTTTGTTGATTTAGAATATTAAACCGATTTTTGTAAAAAAATAATCAATTTGTTTTCAAAAGAAGATGCTTATCGCATAAAAAAAGATTTTTGGATTTCGTATGGTACATATATGAAATTGCAAATGAATGCCGAAGGAACGCGTATTAATTGGATAAATTATAAAACTGATGTAAAAGGAATATATTTTAGAACCGATGTTGAACGTAAGTTTGCAGAGGTTTCGATAGAAATTTCACACCCAGATCCATCAGTTCAATTAATGATTTATGAGCAGTTTGAGGAATATGAAAATGTTTTGGAAAGTTATCTTGGCGAAAAATGGATTTGGACAAAAGAAGATTATGATGATGACGGAAAAATGATTTCGACGATAAAAACACGTTTAGAAAACATTAGTATTTTTAGAGAAACTGATTGGCCACAAATTATTCCATTCCTAAAAGATAGAATGATTAATTTGGATGAATTTTGGTGTGATCACAAAGAAAGTTTTGAAATTTTCGAACAATTATAAAAACAAAAGAAGCTCGATATCGAGCTTCTTTTGTCTATTTTCTATTCTATTACACAGGTAAAATTATCAATTTCTAACAATTCATTCGCTTCTTCTAGAACTTCTTTTAATTGATCTTGCCCTAAATTTAACGAATCTAAAACCTTTGGATTATCTTTTAAATCTTTTACTAAAATACACTCTTTAGATAATAATACTTTTTCTTGTTCGTCTGTCAACGTCGTTAAACATGTTATTGGATAAAGCGCAGCACTATCAACCAAGTGTTTAATACTCAAATCTTCTGGATAATCCCACGAAATTAATCCAATTCCGTAATAATTTGCAAAATCTATACTATCTGTCGTTAGATAAGCATTTGTGACCAAAAAACCTTTCGTAGGTTTCATATCACGCCCAAAAAAATGATAAGTATGATCTTGTACTTCTTTCATACGTGATAAAAAGTACATTGGTGTTGTTACCGAAATTTTTGCATCTTCATCATTTCTGAATTTGCATTCGCAAAAAAGCAATTGATCTCCTTTAGAAGCTACTACATCAATCTCGTGTGTTACAGCATTACCTTGTACAACTTCCGAATGCAGAGATTCGTAACCGGCAGATTCCATTAATTTACCAATCCATTTCTCAAAATAATAACCTTCTGGTCCCAAATCTCTCAAAGCACGTTTCAAACTATATCTTGCTGCATAAGAACTACGGTAATTTTTGAGATATTGAAATGCTTTTTTATACAAATCTCTGGTCGAAATTCCATCGTATAAGTCTTTCGAAACTAATTCGAAAACTTCTTCAACTTCCTCTTTTTTTGCACCAGATTTCGTTAACGAACGTTTTAAAGCTTTTGGATCATATGGGATTAACTCGCCCGAGTTTTTCTTTACTAACATATTTTAAGGTTGAATTTTATTCTTAACGAATTTAAATAATTCTGATTAAAATACCTTAAAAGTTTAAATTCTAAATAAAGGTTATCTTTGCAAAAGTTTTAAAATCAACACATGAAATTAGAAACATTTTTACAAGAAAGAAGTGGTAATCAGTGCGAATTAACTGGTTCTACAGAAAATTTAACTATTTATGAAGTAAATCCTGATGCGAGTAGCAATCCGGATCGAAATGTCTATATAACTCAAAAATGCATCAACCAAATTGAAAAGAAAGAAGAATTAGATGCTTCGTTTTGGGAATCATTTTTACTTTCTTCTATGTGGAGTGAAGTTCCTGCTGTACAAGTGCTTTCTTGGCGAATGTTGAATCGTTTCAGAAACGAATCTTGGGCTGCTGACGCTTTGGATATGATGTATTTGGATGACGAAAATATGGAGTGGGCAAAAGCTTCTGGCGATCACGAAGGTGACGGAAGTGTAGATTTGCACAAGGATAGCAACGGAAATATTTTGGTGAATGGAGATACGGTGACATTGATTAAAGATTTAGACGTAAAAGGTTCTTCTATTAATGCAAAAATTGGAACTGCTGTGCGAAACATTCGTTTAGTTCATGATAATACCGAACAAATTGAAGGAAAAGTAGACGGACAATTAATCGTTATTTTAACGAAGTTTGTAAAGAAATAAAAAAATCCACTCAGTTGAGTGGATTTTTTTATCTTATTCTTTTATAGGTTTCTACTCCTTTGGAAGTTTCTATTTTCAATTCATTATTATTGATCCTAAATTTACCTTTAAGAATAATTTCAGGAGTTTGATTTTCCTCTTGCATTCCTTTTAAATAAATCGAGTCTTTCTCAAAACTATACATTCCTGAATTAATTGGTTTGAAGGTAGAATTATCAACTTTTCGAAATGTATTAACCGATTCAAAATAAATTCGTTCATTATTTTCTACATTTTCCCAAGCTCCAAAAAATTGATTTTGACTCATATATTTTTCTTTTAGAGTTGTAATTGTAAAATATAAACCAATAAAAACAAGAGGTATATAAATCAATTTCAGTTTACTTATTTTATTAATCCTAGCAGTTCTTTGTTCCTCAAATAGTGGAGGCGTTTTTATAAAATATTTAATCAATTCTTTATAATCAGAAAAGAAAACGAAAAGCGCCATAATGGTTAAGATAATCGCCATTCCTTTTGCATCATCAATATTATAAGCAAAATCTACCATTAAAATATTAACCATAAAAGTTAAAAATAAGATGATGCCAATTCTTGTTGTTTGTCTGAAAAAAAGTAGCAAAGAACTAACAATTTGCGTAAAAGCTATCACTAATCCATACCAATATGAATAACCATAATAAAACCACGTAAGTTCGAATCCTGTTAGATTTCCGATAGGTTTATCGTATAAACTTGGTTGCGAAACAAACTGGGTTTTAAAAATTTTTGCAAAAGCGTAGGAAATAATCATGGTTGCTAAAAAATAGCGACAAAATGTATAAGTAAAATAGTGAACTTTTCTCCAATTGATCATGTAAAAATAATTTATTGGCTAAAATATTTTAATAAAAAGATTCAAAATTGTAAGAATGTAAACTAATCAAAAAATATAAAAATTGTTTGGCTATTAATCTCTACTTCCTTAAAAAATTGACTTGGTTTTAGTTTTGTGATTGATTTAAACTCTTTGATAAAATGTGATTGATCGTAATAATCAGTTGATGACAATTCGGTTAAATTTTTACTTTCTTTTTTATTGAGTAAAGAATTTCTGAATCGATATATTTTTCTGTATTCGGAAGGAGATTTTCCTAAATATTTTTTAAAAATTCGGTTTAGATATTGTCTTGAAATTGAATATTTAGCTGAGATATCTTCAATTTTAATTTCATCTTCTACATCTGTAATTATATTCTCCATAAAAGATAAATCAACTTCTATCAACTTTGAAATCAAATATTTTTCTAATTCAATTGCTTTTTCATTCACTGTTAAATCAAATAATTTGGCAGAAAATTCAGTTATATCTTCAAACAAATTATAATGAATTAATGTCTTTTTATTTACTGAATTAAAATTAGTTACATCAAAATGAAATATACCTAAAGGCTTAAAACAAATTGTTATTTCGTCTAGCAAATGTGTATAAAAAACTCTCAGAGGCTTAGAATAACTCAAAACCAAAGAACCAACATGCGAATTATTATCAGAGGAATCTAGTGAAATTTTATCTGTTTGCTCATTAATACTCGTATTACGATTAATCGTATAATAAATATTGTTATTAGGAAATGTTTCATACTCTATACTTCCTGACTGTTTATCTTCTTGTATAAAATAGTATCCATCAACATATTTCTGTAAAATTTTATTTTTCGGCTTGTAGTATTCAATATTCATAATAGAAAGTCCGTAATCTCTTTAAATGTAAAGGTAATTTGAAACATTAAAAAAATCCTTAAAATAAATTTTAAGGATTTTTTGTATATCTAAAATTGAATTTATTTTTCTATTTCTTTCAAGTTTTCCATTTTCTTTGTTGCAAGAAAACCTTTGATATCTTCGAAATGTTCTTTGACACGTTTGTTCCCAAATTCGAAAACTTTTTCAGCCAATCCATCTAAGAAATCACGATCGTGAGAAACTAAAATTACCGTTCCTTCAAATTCATTTAACGCATCTTTGATGATATCTTTTGTTTTCATGTCCAAATGATTTGTCGGCTCATCTAAAATCAATACATTAAAAGGTTCTAGCAATAATTTCACCATTGCCAAACGTGTTTTTTCTCCACCAGAAAGCACTTTCACTTTCTTGTCGATATCATCACCTTTGAACATAAACGCACCCAAAATACTTTTGATTTGTGTTCTGATATCACCTTCTGCAATGCGATCTACCGTTTCGAAAATTGTTAAATCTTCATCCAATAAAGCGGCTTGATTTTGAGCAAAATATCCGATTTGTGCATTATGACCGATTTCTAATTTTCCTTCGAAATCAATTTCATTCATGATGGCTTTAATCATCGTCGATTTTCCTTCACCATTTTTACCAACCAACGCTACTTTTTGTCCACGTTCAATCACCATATTTGCATCTTTAAACACAATATGATCGCCATACGTTTTATTCAAATTTTCTACAATAACAGGATATTGTCCCGAACGAGCTGCTGCTGGAAATTTCAATTTCAAAGCAGAAGTATCAACCTCATCAACTTCGATTATATCTAACTTTTCTAGCATACGAACGCGCGATTGCACTTGTTCTGTTTTAGAGAAAGTTCCACGAAAACGTTCGATAAATAATTTATTTTCAGCAATGAATTTTTGTTGTTCATCATAAGCTTTTTGCTGATGAATTCTACGATCTTGACGCAACACTAAATAGTCAGAATATTTGGCTTTATAATCATAAATTCGTCCCATTGTCACTTCGATTGTACGATTCGTAATATTATCGACAAATGTGCGATCGTGCGAAATCACCATCACAGCTTTGGCTTGATTTTTCAAGAAATCCTCTAACCATTGAATAGATTCGATATCCAAGTGATTTGTAGGCTCATCTAATAAAATCAAATCTGGTTTGCGCAAAAGAATTTTAGCCAATTCGATTCGCATACGCCAACCTCCCGAAAACTCAGAAGTTGATCGATCCAAATCTTCTTGCGCAAATCCCATTCCTTTCAAAACCTTTTCCACTTCGGCTTCGTAATTCACTTCTTCTATCGAATAAAATTTTTCACTGACTTCCGAAACGCGCTCGATTAGCTTCATATAATCATCACTTTCATAATCAGTTCGTACAGTTAATTGCTCATTTAATTCATCAATTTCATTTTTCATTGATAAATATTCGGCAAAAGCTTTTGACGTTTCTTCGCGAACAGAACAATTATCTTCGGTTAACAAATGTTGTGGTAAATAAGCAATTACCGCATCTTTTGGCGCTGAAATATTTCCCAAAGAAGGTTTATTGATTCCTGCAACAATCTTAAGTAAAGTAGATTTTCCTGCTCCATTTTTACCCATTAAGGCAATTTTGTCATTTTCGTTTATCACAAAACTAACTCCACTAAACAACGTTGAAGAACCGAATTGAACGGCAATATCATTAACTGTAATCATAAATTTTATCGAATAATTGCGGCAAAGATAATCGAATGAGAAAGAATATTAAAAAACTTTAAATAATTGATGAATATTTATTTTAGAACTATATATAGCATCAAAAAAGTAATGTATATTTATTGAAACCATAACTATTATGCAATTACACAAAATCTTTTTCATTTGTATTCTTTTGTTTCTGTCAAACTATACTTTATCCCAGAATAATGTATCTACTCTTTTTACAAAAGCGATTAGTCAATTAAAAATTAATCCAAATGAAATAGAATATAATCTAGCAGTTGAAAAAAAAATACCTAATAAGCCTAATCAATCAATAATAGTTTTCCCTAAATATAATAATGAAAAGGAGAAATATGGTAATCTTTTTAATGAATTTGATTCTTATATATTAATTATAGACAATACTTCTGGAATAATTCTTCATGAATATATCGAACAAAATATCTGGTCAAATTCACCAGAAAAATTAGAGAAAATTGAAATTGATACTGGTTTATATAATTTAAATAATAATACAAGAGCATTTGGAGTTAGAGTTTCACATCATGTTAGTGAAAAACTTCATCAGTCATATGAAACAAACTTGTCATTATATATCACTGAAAATAATGAAATAAAAAAAATTCTTAATAAATATCCAATTTATTTTCAAGGAGGAGAAATGGACTTAATATGTACAAGAGATAATCAAATTATGAATTCTACAATTGATATTGACAAATTTGGGATGAACAATTTTTATAATCTGATTATTCGAACCACTATAAAGGATCAATTCAATTATCTTGAAAATAATAAATGTTTAGAGAAACATCTTTCTTCTAAAACAACAAAAAAATTGAAATATAATAATACTGAATATGTTGAAACAGAAAGCTCGAGATAATCTCGAGCTTTAATATGTTGTAAAGAATTTCTTAAACTGTTAAATCTTCTCCAATTTCTAATAAAATCAATTGAATATGACGCGAAAAGAAAATAGATTTTGCTTCTGCTTTATCAATTTTAATTGGTGGAAAAGTGTCATAATGATAACCCAAAACCTTGGTTGCTTGTACATATTCTGCAGCAATAGAAGCACTTTTTGCACCCATAGTAAAGTTATCTCCGATTGGTAAAATTGCTAAATCAAGTTGTCCAATTGTGTCTGGAATCAACTTCATTTCGTACGTCAAAGCTGTATCACCAGCGATGTAAACACGCTTTCCTTCGCTTTCGATAATGTAACCATTCGGATCTCCTCCATACGTTCCATCAGCAAATGAACTCGAATGAAATGCAATCGTCGATTGAATCGAACCAAAATCAAAACTAAATTTACCGCCCGTATTCATTCCGTGTGCTTTCAAGCCTCTTTCCGAATAATAAGAAGCAATTTCTGCATTCGAAATAATCAAAGCGCCTGTACGTTTTGCCAATTCTTCAACATCATACACATGATCTTGATGTGCATGCGTAATGACAATATAATCTGCTTTTAAAGTTTCGAAATCGATGCTTTTCGCTAATTCATTTGGTGTAATAAATGGATCAACAACAATATGTTTACCATTTGCTTCAATCGCAAGAGAGGCATGTCCTAAGTATTGAATTTTCATTATATATTTTTTTGTGATTAACGAATTAAAGTATCAATAAAATCGAAACCGATTAAGCTATATCCTAATAATACAGCGAAAAATAAAGCTAACATTGCTACTTGTTTCAAGAATGGATCGAAATCTTTCGGATCTTTCACTGCAAAAATTTGACGACGAATGGCGTTCGCAAAAAAGATTAAAATTAAAAATACAAAACCAGATAATTTACCTTGTTTAAGTGGTGACATCGTTACATATAATGCGCTTAATGCGAATGGAATCGTCATTAAAGCCATTTGGTAATATTTACTTTTTTGAAAACCTAATTTTGATGCAACGGTAATTTTATTGTTTTTGACATCATTTTTCACATCTCGCATATTGTTCAAATTTAACACTGCTACACTCCAACATCCCATAGACGCTGCAGGTAATAAAATTTGCCATTGAAAATCTTTTGAATATAAAAATTCTCCACCAGCAACTGCTAAAATCCCGAAAAATAAGAACACAA
The DNA here is from genome assembly GCF_030005555.1 of Empedobacter sedimenti. Lineage (GTDB taxonomy): Bacteria > Bacteroidota > Bacteroidia > Flavobacteriales > Weeksellaceae > Empedobacter > Empedobacter sedimenti. Next base: position 48,617 of record NZ_JASCQG010000015.1, read on the forward strand.
AAATATCACCTAAACCAATATATCCATATGGTTTTTTCCCCATTGTATAAGCCATTGCTGCAAAAATAGAAGCAACACCCAAGCCAAGAAAAATGTAAATGTATTTCATATCATTTGGATAAAATGACACATACAATAACGCAGCAACGCAAACTAAAGAAATCGCAATCATAATACCGATGGCAACTTTCATTTGGTTTTGAGTTATCAATCCAGATGCTACAGCACGCTGTTCTCCTACTCTATTTGCGTCTGTTCCTTTTACCGCATCGCCATAATCGTTCGCGAAATTTGATAAAATTTGAAAAGCCAAAGTTGTTAAAAGAGATAAGAAAAATATATCATTTCGAAAGATTCCTTCTGATTTTGCAATAAATCCAGCCAATAATAATCCACTCAAAGAAAGTGGTAATGTGCGAAGCCTTGCGGCTAATATCCATTTTTTCATACTGAACAAAGATAATGAAGATTTTACTTTTTTTATCATCGAAAATTGAAGTAATATTGCATAGAATTTATCTATTTCAACTACTAAAATGCCTCGTAAAAAGAAAACACAACAATCTATTTTTAATACATTAAAAAAAATCAAACTTTCGACTTATGTGATTAGTTTGCTGATTTTGTGTGTTATTTTTTTTGCGTATCGTTATCGCCATGGTATACATTACTATTTTTCTGTTGTAGAAAAATCGCTGAAAGGCGAAAAATTGGTTGATGATAAAGTTACAAAATTTGATATCCGAAATATTGAGGTGATGGATAAATATTATCTCAAAACTTTTGGTGTTGATGTTTCGCATTATCAAGGAAAAATTGATTGGACGAAAATGCATACGATTTACAATTTGTATCCGATAAATTTCGCTTTTATCCGTTCTACAATGGGAACTTCATCTATTGATGAGACTTTTGAGGATAATTGGGAAGGTGCGAAAGAAAATAATATTATGCGTGGTGCTTATCATTTTTATCGTCCAGACGAAAATTCAACTTTACAAGCACAAAATTTTATTGCAAAAGTAAAATTAGAAAACGGTGATTTGCCTCCAGTTTTGGATATAGAAACTTTACCTAAAACACAATCGATGGATCGTTTAGTGGAAGGAATCAAGAATTGGTGCAAAATAGTTGAGGAGCATTACAATATCAAACCGATTATTTACACATCGGACAAATATTTCGAAGATTATTTACAAGATCATTTTGATGGTTACATTATTTGGATCGCTAATTACAATTTTTGGGTGCAAGAAATGAAAGGTCATTGGGATTTTTGGCAATTTACCGAAAAAGCAACCATAGATGGTGTTGAACGCTACAAAGTTGATGTAAATATCTACAACGGAACAGTTGATGATTTGGAAGGGTTGACACTTTAATAATTTGATATAAATTTAATAGGTATTATTTTTGATATTCTATTATAAAACTATTAATGATGAAATCAACTTTAAAAAATACTTTATATTTTACTGCTTTTCTTTTGTTATTAACTTCAAATGCTTTTGCTCAAACAAAGGAAGATCAAGAAAAGTTAAAAGCAAAAACTGATCAAAAAGCATTAAATGATTTAAAATCAACAACCGATACTTGTCCAAAATCTGAACGAAGATTGAAAAGACAAGCCAAAAAACTTAATATCCCGTTTAGAATTGTTGAGAAAAATGGAAGGATTTCGCAACTTATAGATATCGAAAAAGATGGAACTCCGATTTATATTTCGACAGAAGAAAATTCTACTATAAATTTAAAAAACACAGAAGAATTACGAACAGAGGAAACTTCTAATAAAAAATAATTCTAATTTCTTTGTTTTTCATCATTTTTTTAACAGTAAATTATCGCTAACTAGCTATGTTTAAAGAGTATTTCATTTAAAAACAATCTCTTTCTTAACATTTTTTTTATATTTTCGTTACTCAAAAATAACATTAAATATGAAGAAAATTTACTTTCGAAACCCCAAAACAGTATTTGTTACTGCCGGATTTTTATGTTTACTTTCTATTAATTTAAATGCACAAACTGCTGAAGATGCTAAAATTCTTAAAGCAAAAACAGATTTAACTGCATTAAATTTATTGAACAAACAATTAAAAACTTCTATTATTCCGGAAAAGACATTAAAGTCTATCTCAGAACAAAAAAACATTCCGTACAGAATTGTTGAAAAAAATGGTAGAATTACACAACTTGTAGGAATCGAAGATAATGGAAATCCTATTTATATCTCTACAGATAATGTATATTCTGCCATAACATCAGGTGTTAATCAGCTTCAAGTAGGTGGAATTTCTGGTTATAATTTGACTGGAAAAGATATTAAAGTTTTAGAATGGGATGCAGGTCGTATTAGAGAAACACACCAAGAGTTAAAAGGAAAAATAAGTATAGGTAACGATATTGGATCTATTGTCAATGAACTTAGTGCTCACTCTACTCACGTAGCAGGAACTATTTTAGCTACTGGTATTGACCCTTTATCAAAAGGAATGGCTCCTGACTCTAAAATTGTTAGTTATGATTTTAACAGCTTAGAATCAGAAGTTAATACGTCATTATCTAATCAAGAAGGATTAATCTCTACCCATTCTTATGGACAAAATGCAGGGTATACCTACAATAGTAATACTTCAACCTATTCTTGGTCAGGAGATAGTAATGTTAGTCCTACAATAGATTATAAGTTTGGTTTTTATTCTGATAGAGATAAAACTATAGATGCTCTATTAAAAGCTGCTCCGTGGCATACATTTGTACGATCTGCTGGTAATCATAGAGGAGAAGGTCCTTCTACAGCAGGTACAGGTACAACTCTTGGTGAAAAAGATGGAGGTGCAACAGGATATGATTGTGTAAGTACAGGAAGTTTACCCAAAAATGCTATTATTGTTGGTGCTGTATTACCAGTATTAGATTATCAAGGTCCTAAAAGTGTTATAATGACTAGTTTTAGTTCATGGGGACCAACAGATGATGGACGTATAGTACCTACAGTTGTTGCAGATGGTTCAAACTTATACTCTACATCTATTGATTCTGATAGTGCTTATGAAAAAATGAGTGGTACATCTATGGCTACTCCATCTACAACTGGAGCTATAGCATTAATACAGGATTTTGCTAAGAAAAAAACAGGAAACTATTTTACTTCAGCTCTTATAAAAAGTATTATTACAAATACAGCAAAAGAAGCGGGTAATTTAGGTCCTGATTATATTTATGGTTTTGGACTTATTGATGCAAAAGCCTCTGTTGATAATATCGAAAACAAAGGTAAAAATGCTGATTATAAAGAAGGGAATCTTAAAAATGGAGAAACTGTTACATTAACATATAATACTATTGAAGGTGTTCCTTTTAAAGCTACATTAGCTTGGTTAGATAGACCTGGAGTACCAAAAACTGGTACTAGAGATGCATCCTTTCTAAATGATAGAACTCCTAAATTAATGGATGATTTAGATTTGAGAGTAGAACAAAATGGCGTTGTATACCTTCCTTACAAATTAGATCCAGCCAATCCAGCTAATGTAGCTACAACTGGAGACAATATTGTAGATAATATAGAACAAATTTATATTCCAAATCCAAAAACTGGTACTATTACTTTATCATTTACTCACAAAAAAACTCTTGAAGCAAATGGTGTAGACTATGGACTTAGTGTAACTGGACTTACAACAAATAAAGATTTATCTCTTGAAAAAATTGAAAGTAAAGTTCCGGATGACGAAATAGGAATTGAAACAAAAGTAGGGACAACTATTAAAAATAATGGAACAGATAACTTTGGTCCATTTGATGTAAAATTTACAACTAAAGATCAAGATGGTAAAATAGTAAACGAAACAACATCTTCAGTTGCTAGTTTAGCTGCAGGAGCTTCTACAGAAGTAATTACAACATTTGATTTTTCTATTCCTTACTACAATTATACTGTAAAAGCAGAAATTATATCAACAGAAGATATTATTAAATCAAATAACTACAAAGAGAAAAGTTTTAAATCATCTATTATAGATCTTTCTAAAAATGGATCTTCTATGTTACAAGATTTTAATACATTATTAATGGATGATATTCGTTGGAAAGTAATTGATGAAAATAAAGATAGTAAAACTTGGGTCATTTCTTCACAAGCTAATTATATTATGAATGGCTCTCCTGTTGCATGGAATTTCCCTGCTGGAGCTAAAGCTGATGATTGGTTATTTACAAATCCTGTAAAATTAAAAGCTGGTTCCAAATACAAAGTTTCGTATTACACGATGAAGTTTTCTCAAAATACTTCAAGAAACGAAAATTTAGAAATTTTTACAGGAGCTGCAAGCACAATTGCTGCTATGACTAATTCTATTAACAAATTTACTTGGGATCAAACACTACCAAGTGCATGGATTAAAAGAGAATTTACTTTTACAGCTACTACTGATGGTATACAATATTTAGGTTTACATCATTTTTCTTCAGCAAACAACAGTTATAACATTGGTTTAGAAAACTTCAAAATTGAAAATATTGAAAGTGCAAGTCCTAATCCATTCATAAATTACACTATACAAGATGGTTCACAAACAATTACAACTGCAACAGAAGTTAAATTGTTAAATGAAAATGTTGTTAATCCAACAGCTACTTCATATTTATGGACAATTACACCAAATACTGTAACTTATAAAAATGGTACAACTGCAAATAGTGAAACACCTAGTGTGATTTTCGATAAAGAAGGTAAATACAACATTACACTTAATGTTACAAACAGCTTAGGAACTGGGAATGCAACATTAAATAATCAGATTGAAGCTGTAGCACCTACAATAAAAGCTGGTTTTAGTATAGATCGTCCTCGTATCTACTCTAAAGAAAATGTTCAGTTTACAAACACTACGTCTGGTTTCCCTAATCCTTCTTCTCATGTTTGGGAAATTACTCCTAACGAAACAGGAGCATTTGAATATTTAGAAGGCTCATCTGCTAATTCTGAGCATCTTAATGTTAAATTTAATAAAGCTGGTACATATAGTGTAAAATACACTGCTTTATACAACGGTAATCAAAGTGTTGTCACAGGAAATAACATTATAAAGGTAGATGCAAATACGAATGCACCTCAAAATCTAAAGGCTGTATTAACAGATGGTAAAGTAAATCTTGCTTGGGAAAAACCAATCCCAGGAAACAAAATAAGTTTGCTTTCGCAAGATTTTCAATCTACAACCTTTCCTCCTGCAGGATGGGAACTGTTAGATGGTAATACAGATAATGTAAAATGGAGAAGAACATATTTTTCACCTAATACAACTGATTATTTTGCATACATATCATCTCAAGCACAGGCGACGAATGATTATTTAATATCACCTGTAGTTTCTAATCTTCCACTTGATTATAAGGAGTTAAGTATGACTATTTATGGAAGTGTTACTGCTGGAAATGATAATTTAAAAATTTATTTTGTAAAAACTGATAAAGTAAAAGATTTGACAGAGGCTGAAATAAAAGCTGGTACACTTATCTTTGATGGTCCTGCTGTTACATCTGTAAACAAAATATTTAAAACTTTTGATTTAGGTAACAATGTAGACGGAACTCCATTTAGATTAGCTTTCCTAAGCTCTAATGTAAAATCTGACAAAAACACCTATATTGCTTTAGATAACATTAATATCTCTAAACCAGGAATGTTTACTGAAATGTATATCGGTAACAAACCAGTAATTGAAGCGAACAAAGCAATTTTAGCGCAACCTGAATTTGATACTAGCAATGGTGCTGTAGTTCCTGATAATTCTACCGAAGCAACTACAAAACCTACTAATTGGAGTGTTTTAAGTGTAGGTCCAACAAGCAATATTACTTCTTATGAAATTACAAGAGATAAAAAAGTAATTGGTACTGTGCCTGCAGCAGATGTTGTTTATATTGATAATTCTATAACTGCAAATGGTACTTACACATATAATTTGTATGCTATTTATGATCAAATCAATAAATCAGATGCATCTCCAGACGCTGTTGTTGTCGTAAGTAGTTTATCTACATTAGATCTTAATAAAATAAGTGAAATTTCTGCTTTCCCTAATCCAGTAATTGATGTGGTTAAAGTAAAATTTGCTGAAAAACTAATTGGTAAGGCTGAAGTAGAAATCTATTCTATCGATGGTAAAAAAGTTATTTCTAAAGGACTTTCAGAGGACGAAATAACAAATCAAGGACTTAATATTTCTAATTTATCAAGTGGAGCTTATATACTTGTTATTAAAAATAACGGTAAAGCTTACAAAACTAAATTAATTAAGAAATAAACTTAAAACAAAAAGGCTCGATAAATATCGAGCCTTTTCTATTCTAAAAATAACATTGGTTAATTCTCCTGATAAAAATTAATCATCTCTCCTATTATAACTATTCTTCAAATTATCAATTTGTTGATCAGTTAACGTTTTTAAGCACGAATATTTCATTAATGGTTTAATCGTTCCTCCTTCATAAGGACTAGTGTCAAAATCACAATAAGTATCTCTATATTGTATCCAAAGTCTTTGTGTTTTAATTAATTTCTCTTTGGATTTACTATCAATAGTATTGACTAATTTTTTATAATAAATATTCAATTCTTTGTCAGATTCTTTATAAGCATTCATCGCTTCAGTATTCATCTCAGCTTGTGTTTGAGCTGAAACTACATTAGACATAATTGACAAAAAAAGAAGTAGTGCAGCGTATTTTTTCATTTTGATTGATTTTGATTGATTTTGATTGATTTTGATTAAATATACAAAAAAAGCGAATCAAATGATTCGCTTTTAATTATTTAGAAACTATACGTAAAGTTCAAATTAAATGTTCTTCCGCGTCCAGCATAGTTAAATAATTCTGGAACTTTATATGCAGAATATAAAACTTGAGATTTTGCACTCCAAATTGTTTGATAATCTGTATTAAAGATATTCTGAACACCAAGATTTATTTTCCCGAAAGGTAATTTGTAACCAATCATTAAATCTGAGGTGTTGTACGAATCAATTACATTTTTCAAACCATCTGTGTATTTTAAACTTTGTAATGTTTGAAATCTGAAATTCCAATTATCAAATCCATAACCTGCAAAAGCTGTAATTTTTGATGGTCCAGAAGTCGAAACATCTTGTTTTTGCCAATCACCATTTTTCTCAACTTCAGATTTAATCAACAATGTACTTGCTCCAATATAAAAACCATTATTTGTGTAAGAAAACTCTGCTTCAACTCCAGTATTGCGTAATTTTTGATCAACAACTTCTACCCAAAGATTTAAACCTTCACGTTTTAGAGCAATATTTTTGTCCGAATTACTGATGAATCCAGATATTTGACCTTTAAAACCGTTCGTTGTTTTGAAACGATAACCAATTTCAAACTGTCCTGTTTTAACTCCAGAAAGTGGCGAATCTTTTACATTAACACTAGAAGCTAAGTCCCAATGATTAGTTGTTTGATTAAATTTGTAGTTTCCGTAACCATAAAATTTAGAAGGATCAGCTAAAGAAACTCCTTGAGAATATGTTCCCCAAACTTGATTCATTTCATTTATTTTATACAACAAACCTGCATTTAACATTGTCATGTTGTAACTACTTTTTCCTCCAGGAATGTAGTCAGCAGAAGCTCCATAACCATTTTGCATTTGTACTTGTTGAGCAGAACCAATAAAATCGTCCAAATCAATCGAAATATCTTGGTAACGAATTCCTCCAGAAACTTTTAATTTCGGCAAAATTTCATATTCCGCTTGCGCATAACCTGCAAAACTTGTTGAATGATTTGTTGGATAGCGATCTACTGTATAGATTGTTTTATTGATTAATCCACCACTTGATAATGATTTTTTAGAATCAAACACATTTTGTTGTCCGTCAAATTTCTCAAAATCTACATCAACACCATACGTTAATTTAAATTTATTCCAATCCTTAACCAAAACAGCTTTCAGTCCTGTATAAGTAGTGTTCTGCTGCGATGCAGACATATACGGAACAGTACCGCTTGGCAAAGCAATTGTACCTGGAAAAGGATAAAATCCTAATTTTTCTAGTCGACTTGCAAATTGTACATAGACGTCTTGTCCTCCCAAAATATTTGTACCATTATAACTCAATGTCCCCATAACACGCTCTGTACCTGGGTTTTTATCTGAATCAAAACCATCACGCATTTCTAAAACAGAAGCATCTCCTTTTGTTAAAGCACTAATGTTTTCACCTAAATACAAACTACGATCTCCGTTAAATTTTGAATTATAATATTGAAAAGATCCATTGATTTGATGCTTAGAATTAAATTTATAACCAGCTGTAGCCAAAACATCAAAAGAACGATTGTATTGTAAATCTAACTGAGAAATATCTGCAAAAACTTGATCTCCATCCGAGTCATAAGCTCCTCCATTTTGTTGAAAAGCCAATGCAACTCGTCCTGTAAACTTATCATTTTTATAAGCAATAGATTGAGCAGCGCGCCAATCATGATCATCACTACCTGCAAAACCAGTTCTAATTCCTAATTCAGTATCACCACTAATTCCACTCTTCAAAGCTTTTTTAGTTACAATATTTACGATTCCACCTGTTGCATTTCCACCATAAATTGCACTTGCTCCAGATAAAACTTCAATACGATCGATATTAAACGGATCAATTGCATCCAACTGACGGCTAATATTACGAATACTATTTAACGAAACACCATCTAACATCACTAACATAGAACGCCCACGCATGTTTTGACCATAATTAGAACGTCCTTGCGAACCAACATCCATCCCAGGAATCATAATAGCTAAAGCTTCTTTTAATGGAACTCCATTTTTTGCTTGCTGAGCTATTTGTTCTTGATTAATTACCCAAACAGTACCAGCCAAATCGGCTATTTTCTGAGGTTTACGAGAAGCTACAACTACAACGTCATTAAGATTTGTAGAAATACTATCATTTGTTTGAGCATATGTTGTTGAAAGTGATCCGAAAAATATTCCTAAATAGATAAGATTTTTTTTCATAGAGTAAAATTTAAATTTATATTTGCGACAAAAGTAATTTATATTTTGTCTAAATAAATATAAAAATGAAAAAAATTTTTATCTTTCTACATAAGTGGTTAGGATTATTTACTGGAATAATCATCTTCATTGTAGCAATAACAGGGGCAATCTTTTGTTTTCAGGACGAAATAAAAGACAGCATATTTGAGTATAGAAAAGTTGAAATTGAACAAAGTTCTTTTAAAAAACCTTCAGAAATTATTTCGATTATTCAAGAAGAAAACCCAACTCATCAGGTTTTGAGAGTGATGTATATGGCAAAAAATAAATCTACAGTTGCCATAACAATGGATGATAAAAAGGAATCTTATTTTGTATATCTTAATCCCTATTCAGGAAAAATACTTCATCAAGAAAACATGAAAAGTGATTTTTTCTTAGTGATACAATACATTCATATGAATTTACTTTTGGGTGAAATTGGAAAAAATATAATCGGATATTCTACTGTTATTTTTATTCTTATTTTGATTAGTGGAGTTGTTATTTGGTGGCCAAAAAAGAGAAAGCAAATAAAATCTGCAGTCAAAATAAAATGGAACTCAAATTGGAAGCGCAGAAATTACGATTTACACAATGTATTAGGATTTTACGCTTGTAGTATTGCATTTATAGCAGCCTTGTCAGGAATTGCTTTTAGTTTTAAACCTGTCAGAAGTTCATATACTTCGATCGTTAATCTTGGAAAGACGTACGAAAAAGAAGAAAAGGGATATGTTTATCAACCAAAAGAAATGTTGAAGAATGATTTTTCTATTGTAGACAAAGCTTATACTTACAGTTTAAAAAATAGTCCAGAAGCGACAATGCATTGGATTTACCTACCAGTTCCTGAAAAAAATCCGTTAGCGATTAGAGCTTATCACAAGGATTTAAAATATTACGCAGTTGATGAATATCAATTTAACTCTGATCAATTTGAGGTTTCGTCTTTAATGAACAAAGATTTATCAAACGGAAAAAAAGTTGCCAATGCAATGTATGACATTCATACTGGGCAAATCTTAGGCTCATTCGGAAAAATATTAGCCTTTAGCTCCTCAATAATTGTTGCAAGTTTACCCATTACAGGCTTTATTATTTGGCGAAACAAGAAAAGGAAAAAGAAAAAAATCTCAGTTAAATAACTGAGATTTTTTATTATTTTGTTAAATCTACTTTTCCGTTTTTATACTTAAAAGTTGTTTCATATTCAATAGTTGATATTTTTTTATCATTTTCGTCATAAAATATTATTGTTTTCTTCACGAAATTATTAAATGATAAATTTCTATAATTTACATCTTCAAAAACTCCTAAACGAATAAATGGATTTTGGTGATCATCATACTTAAATCTTGTAACCGCTTTCATTTTAGTTGATTCATTAAAGCTTACAATACTATCTAAGTTTGTTAAATGTGGATATTTTACATTTCTATTCCAATAATAATTCTCTTTAATCAATTCATTGTCACGAACTAAAGCTGCAGATTTTAATACTGTGTCGCCTTTAATATCTTCATAAAAATAACTTGATTCACTATCCTCTTTTTTAGAAGTAAGTTTTTGAATGATTTTTTGATTGAAAAAAGATTTTAATCGATAAGTTCCTTTTTCTATTGACACACCATCTTGAATAATTTCAAAAGTTAAAGCATTATCAATTGTACTTTTAGAATAGATTATTTTTTCGGTACTAATTTGACTTCCAAAAAGTTTTGTATTTCTTTCTATTGGTCGATTTTGTTCATCATAAATAATCTGTACACTATCATAAACAATACTATTATCTGTAAAATAACGATTAGAAAAATAACCTTTCGGAAATAATTTTTCGTTTGTTTCGACTAAATCTTCTTCTAAAGTTTCTGTTGAACAAGAAACAATCGTCAAGAAAGAAAATGCAACTAATAAATACTTTACCATAAACCGAATTTTCAACAAAAATAAGTTTTAAATTCTAATTTATGGTTTGTTGCAATAAAATTTACTTTAATTCTACTTTTCTGATTTGTTTAATCATTATAGCAATTATAACAACAGTTAATATTGTCATAGATCCTCCAAAAATAATACTTGGAACTAAACCTAAAAATGTTGCTGCAATTCCACTCTCCAAAGCTCCTAATTCGTTCGACGAACTTACGAAAATCGAATTGACAGATGATACACGACCCTTTAAATTTTCGGGAGTTTTGATTTGCAAAATACTTTGTCTAATAACCATCGAAACCGCATCAAAAGCACCTCCTAACAATAAAATACCGAAACATAAATATAGGTTTTGGCTAAGACCAAAAGATATAATACATACACCAAACATAGCGACTGCTATTAGTAATTTCGGTCCAACATTTCCTTTCAATAAACTTGGAATCATGGATAAGAAAAACATCATAATAATTGAACCAATTCCGTGCGCTGATCGTAATAATCCGAAAGCTTCGGAACCTTGATTTAATACTTTTTCTACAAAAGCTGGAAGCAAAGATTCCGCTCCTCCAAAGAAAACAGCAAACATATCCAAACTCAAAACAGCTAGTATAATTGGTGTTCCCCAAATAAATCTCAATCCTTCTTTGATACGTGTCATTGGCGATTCTGTAGATTCAGCTTCAGATAGTTCAGCTGGTTTTTTAGAAATCATTAAAATCATGATCATCGAAATACACATAATAGAAAATGCAGTTATCAAAGCAGCTTCAATACCAAATTTTGCTAAAATAACACCTCCTGCTAATGGACCTAAAACAGAACCAATCATAAAAGCTGATGAAGAAATAGGAATTGCTTTTGTATAATTTTCTTTACGAACAACTAAAGCTAAAAGAGCAAACAATGCAGGTCCACTAAAAGACCGTGTTAACCCCAAAATAAAGAATGCAAAATAACAGATTCCTAAATAAGCAGGAATACCAATAGCTTGCCGAACAGAAGGAAAATTGACAATCATTAAAACGAAAGAAGCAATCATAAAACAACCTATGCTTCTTACTAAAATCATCCGTTTATCCAACTTATCCACCAATTGTCCTGCATAAAAAGCTGTTAATAAAATGGGTAGAAACTCAGCTAATCCTATTAATCCTAAGAATATTTCTTTCTGTGTAACTTGAAAAATTTCATATGCTACAGATGTACTTTGTATAAATAAGGCAAAAATTAATGAAAACCTTAAAAAGATAAATGGTATAAATTCCTTGTTTTTCCAAAGGGATGGAATTTGTTCTTCTTTTTCCATTTTTTGATCTAAATTTTGATGTTTTAAATTTACATTGAATTTTATCAATCGAAATTGATTTGCCTCAATAAATTATCATTAATAAAAAAAATCTTTGCACGATAATGTGCAAAGATTTTTGAAAGTTTATAATAATTGTCATTTAAATTAAGCGAAACTTAATTCTTCTTTTTCCTGTAATTGTAAACGATATTCGTAGATATCTTCTATTGTTAAAACTGTCATTTGATGTTTCTCGGCAAAATCTATAATTTGTGGAACTTTTGCCATTGTACCATCTTCGTTCGTTAACTCGCACAAAACAGCTTCGTTTCCTAAACCTGCCAATTTCACTAAATCTACACTCCCCTCTGTATGTCCACGACGTTCTAACACTCCGTTTTCTTTAGCAATTAAAGGAAAAACATGTCCTGGACGATTAAGATCAGAAGGCTGTGCATTGAAATTAACTGCAGTTTTGATTGTTTGAACACGATCTGCAGCCGAAACACCAGTCGTTACGCCTTCTTTCGCTTCGATAGTTACAGTAAAAGCTGTTTGAAATCTCGAATTATTATCCGAAACCATCGGTTGTAAATCTAACTGATCAGCTTTATTCTGCGTCATACACAGACAAACTATACCACTACATTCTCTGATTAACACAGCCATATCTTGTGCTGAAATTGTGGAAGCTGGAAAAATGATGTCGCCTTCGTTTTCGCGGTTTTCATCATCAATTAATAAAATTCCTTTTCCGTTTTGAAGATCATTTATTGCATTTGCAATTCTTTCGTTGGCATTAATGCCAAATTGTGTGATTGTTTTCATTTGATTTTTGTTTTTATCATGAAACATCACTTCAGGGCGAAACACATTGCTAAGTAATAAGTTCAAAGTTTTGAGTCGTGAGTTTTTTACTCATAACTTAACACTTATCACTCATGACTTTCAGTTGTGTTCAATTTTCTTCTCTCATCCAGACTATACTGTCGGTTTTGGAGTTTCACCAAATCAGTCCCATAACAAAGTTAAAGGAGTCGCGGACTATAACCGCCGGTAAGGAATTTCGCCTTGCCCCGAAGAAAATTTCGTTTGTTATTTAATAATTATTTTGTTTTTGAATAATTATTATAAACTTTCAGTCACAAATTTACGAAACTATATTTATTATTTAAAATGAGTAAAGATAATTTTAACTATTTCTTTTTAATAAGCAACATATTGGCAAATGGCGTTACCTTCTTATTCGCTACAATTTTCAGATCAGCTTCTGTTATTGCTTTTATCCATTGTTTTTTGCTTAAAAAATGAAATGCTCCAATATTAAAAAACAAAAAATTCGTTGTATTACGAAATTGTTCTGAAAGGATAATTACTCCATCTTTTTTCAAAATTCTTTTGGCTTCTTCAAAAAATTGAACTCTTTTGTGATGGTCTAAAACTTCGTGTATTGCCGTTATCGCCAAAATAGCGTCTTGAGAATTATCTGTAAATGGTAATTGAGTTGGATTTATTTTAATCTCGTTCGGATTAGGTGGAAAAACTTTTTTTGAGATTTCAACTCCACTTTCGTGCTCGTGCCGATTACCGTAAATATCACAAACAGTTAAGTTTAGTTTAGGATAATTATTTTCTAATTGTTGAGAAAGAGGATCAAAACTTGCGTGAATTAAAACTGTATTCTCAATATTATTAAAATCAACAATTTCATTCAATTTATTTACTTCATATAAATCTGATTTATCGTAAAGTAGGTACGATGCAACGATTGATGCTATAATATTTAGTAATATTAATCCTCCCACAATATTGAATAATATCTTAATAAATGCAGAATCTATCAAAAATGATAATACAAATAATATGATTGAAATTACGATTCCTAAAAGTATTTTTTTGTAATTGAAAAGGATGACAAGTTTGGTTATTTTCATTAAGGTTGATTATTAGGTATTCATAAATTTTAAATCAAGATAATGATGATTTATATCTTCTGGATTTATATAAAATGTTGTTTCTTTTTGTTGAATAAACCATAATAAAATATTATCGTACTCCATTTCAATTTTTTGTTTATAATGAATTACGGCATTTTTTTGAGGATATGGAATAATGAAAATTACATCTATATAATTAAAAGAATTTTGAACTAATTTAATATTTTTTAAATTTACTTTTAAAGCTATCAGACTACTTTTCCTTACAGAGGCAGAGACTACCATATTTTCATTATCAATTTTAGGACTTTTATCCATATAATTGTTAATAACAATGTATAAAACAAAGGGTAAACATAAGATGACTCCTAATAAAGCAAAACCAGGATTTATTTCTAATTCTCGGTGTTTTCCTCCAATTCCCACAGCAATAAACATAATTCCTAAAAATAAAATGATTGATAGTAAAAAATAACCAATCCACTTTAACACCTTATAAACAATAAACACATCTCTTGACTCTGATTGCTCGATAGGTTCTTCTATATATTCTATATCATCTTTATAGTTATTAACTGGTAGTTTGATAATTTTCATATTTTACCATTTGTTGCTGTCATATCTAGTACAATTCTCAATTTATTTTTTTGCCTTAACTTCTTCTAATTGTTTTTTTACATCTTCTGGGAACCAAGGTAATATTGGATCTTGTTTATATTGCTCGTAAACAGTCTCTGGATTAAGATATTCTTCTGGTAAATTGAGTTTTTTTAATCCTGACTTAAAATCTTCTTCTTTTTCAAAAAAAACAAAATCCCTTTCTTTCATATTAATAATAAACCAAATTTTTGGAAGTGTATTTTTATCAAAAGTTTCAGTTATATCTTGTTCCCCATATATATAAATATCTTTTATATTAAAATATTCAACAGGTGAGAAAATATTTAGGACTATATTTTCACCATGAACTATGTCTATTTTTTGCTCTTTTCTATTCGTTCCTAATGTCCATATATCAGAACCTTGTAATTTTTGAAGATTATATGGTTTAATCAATGGAATTGTTGTGTAATCCCATCCACTTGCAACCCAATAAAACTTATCTATTTTAGCATCTTCATAAGGACGTTCCTGTATTAATTTATTTTTCATTTTATTTTCTATTTTATTACAATTAGTTAAGGTAAAAATAGAAATCAATACGATGAATATTTTACCATTTATTGCTGTCATATCTAGGATTGTTTTTGATTATTTCTTTTGCAGAATTCCATTGTTCTTTTTTGTATGCTGCTAATTCTTCTTCGGTCATAGCCATAAATTTTGCCCTTTCAACTGTATAATGATTACTCCATTTTCCTTTTATTTTCATCATATCATTTCCACCAGCCACATCATGATACACAAAACCAGTTATAATACTTACCATAACATAGGCATAACTACGAGAACCATCATCAGAAGGACGCAAGTCAAAAATATCTTGAAATTGATGTTGAATTGTTATATTACCATTTTTATCTACATTTATTTTTGATTTAACACCAATGCTTCTTAAAAGCCATGTTAATTCCTTAAAAGCCACTTTCCATGTGTCATAGTTTTTGGGTAAATAAAATTCTTTGATTTTTTTATATCAAAAGTTTTCATTCCGTTTGTGTTTTCGTTATTTTTTTGAACTTTACATCTCAATATTAGTACTAGCAAAATGAGGATAGAGATTATCTTTGTCATAGCGGTTGGTTTCTATTTAAAAATAATATTTTCATTGAATTTTAATTCTTTATTGTTGATTAACAATGGAGAATACTCAAAGTCTTTAATAAAAATTTTCTTATCTTTTAACTCATAGGTAGAAGTTGTAACAGTGGGTTTTTTATTTTTATAGGAATTCTCAAATTCTTTTGGCGAGCATGAATATATAATTTCTGAAATTATTTTTACAGTTTTATCTTTATTAAAAATTAATGTCTTATAATAGTATAGACTACAACCACCATCATCACCACTACTACTATCGATTAATTTACAAGATAAACCTGTAGATGATTTAAATGGTTTATTATAAGTGATTTGTCCAAATACAGAAAGTGTAGAAAACGCGAAGAAGATAGCGTAAATATGTTTTTTTCTTAATATGTTTTTTTGAATCATAATAGAATTATTTCATGTATTTTATTTCTCTCAAAGTAGAAGATAGATAAGACTGAAGAATTTTTTGTTTATTTTTTCTCTTTATATATATTGTTATTATTACTAGAATTATTTAGAAAACTACTGTATTGCTGCATCAGAGAGTTTCCTTTTCCTTCTGTGTACACATCAGTCTTGAATATGATTTTACCTGTTTTATCATCAATAACAAATCCTTCTAATTTTCCATGACTTCTCCAACCATCTTTATGTCCTGCAATTAAATATAGGTATGGTTTATTAATTGTTCGTGAAAACTCATAAATTTGAATTGGTTTCATGATATCCAAATCTGTATTTTTTTTGATTATAGAATCCACATCTTCTATTGATAAATTATAGGGTTTATCATAATCTACCTCTTTTATTAATTTCCCTGATTCATCGTAATATAACCATTTTCCTATATTTAGAAATTGATAAAAAGTTTTTCCACCTCCTTTATATTTATTAGTCTTTATATCATATCCATTATAAGTTTTATAAGGACTTTTTAAATCATATAAAATTTCTTGAATATAATTTTTATAAAAATTTATTTCAGCTATATTCTCTCCTTTTTTGTAAAAAAGATGATTATCTGATGATGTAATTTCTAAATCTTTTTCCCAATCATTATACTTATTTATATCAAAAGTTTTCATCGTATCGTTTTTATTTGTTAAATACTTATTAGTTTGTCCATTACAAGAAAAAAAGAATTGCAATGTGATACAAAAAATTATACAATTTCTCATAATTAAATATTTCTTCTTAAGATTAATCTTTGCCAATTCCATATACTTTTTCTATTATCTGAATAACTCATTATATTATCTGTAGCATTTGATGGTGTTTCATTTCCGTTGGCATAAGTATACTTTCTGTTTGGTTCTGATATAACATTATTGCCATCTTTATGTGTATGATACAAATTTAAACCATGCAATCCCTCATGAATCATGGTTGTAGTTTTTCTTGTATTGTTAAATAAGACTAGGTTTTTTATACCAACCCTCTCTATTTGACCAAATGCTCCGTCATAAACTTTTACTTCCATTGCAAATGCAGTAAAATACATTGTTTGATATCTAGAATTTACTAAATTACCAGTGACGTCCCTTTCATTAAAAAACAATGTTTTAATAGTTGTAAAAAAATCAGTTCTATCCTCATATATAGCTCCTACAGTACCTGAACGACGTCCTCTCGCTCTATCATTTGCTTCATCAGTCGGACTATAAATAAACTTTCCATACTGTGGCACACCTTCTATTGTCCTTACTTGGAAATCCACATTTGTAGATAAATCTAAAACAGTAGGAGATATTTCTATTTTTGGTAATACTAATGCTTGATGAAATGAATTGTATAAATTTATTTTATCTTGTGTGGTAAAAGTTCCATTTGAGTCTCTTAAAGGTGTATCAGTTATATTAGTTTTAACATTTACCAAAACAAACTTAATTTCTTTTCGTTCTTCAGCATTGTTTTTCAAAATTGTTATTCTACCTGCTAATTTTCTTTCTGCTAATTGTTGAGCAAGAGGTTTTGTTGAGCTATCTTTTGGATAAGCATAAATGTTAATCGATTTATCACGATCTAAATCTTTGTGACATGTAATTTTTATCGTAGCATCTGTAGCATTTACCAAACCTTCTGTTTTAGTATTGTGTTCTAAAGTTACCTTGTCTATTGTAATAAGAGGATTATCAGCATCTGTATTAATAGTGGATAAATCAAATTCTAATTTATCAATATCGTCTTCTATTTCAACCAATACTTTTAGTTCCGCTTCGTATTTTGGTTTATTAATAACCGTTTCTGGCAAGGTATCTACAAACTCTTTAGAAAATAAAGTAAGATATGGAACAAAATATTCTGTAGAAGGAGTTTCGGTAGGAACAGATGCTCCTTCTTCAAGAGGTTTTCTTATTATAGGAATTTTAGTGTACTCGGTTTTTAATTTTGTATACGCTGTACCTGTAGATCCTCCTGTTAAATCTGTGCTACCATTTCCATAACCACCTTCTATAATATCTGCATAAGCAGGATCATCTGTTAGAGCAAGATTATTGTCTTTTTCTCTTAACCAATCGAATCCAAATTCTCCATTCCAAGTAGAATTTGGTCTGAAATAAACCATTGCTATAGCAATATTATTAATAAACAATTCATCAGGAAAAACAGGATTATTTGTATATAAAATACCCTCTTTCTCTCCATTAAAAGTCACTCTACCGCCAGCAATATAATTAACACTACTTTCTCGGGAACAAATATTGTGATTACCACCTGTAATTTTTGTGATACTACCTTTTACAATTCTAGTTCTTGACATAAATTAATGATTTAATGATTTCTCAGAAGAATTAGAAGTAACTTGGGTTGAAGCATTACTATTCACATTATTTTCTGATTGCATATTAAATTCTTTACTACTTACTTCGTTTCGCTCTTGCTTTGTTTCACTATGTACGTCACCCTCTATGACTTCCATTAATTTTCCAGTAATAAATGTGCTTACATTACCAATTACAGAAGTTGTTTTCATTGCGCCTATCGTTTCTGTTTGATTTAAACCTACAGAATTTGATTGATTAATCCCAACCGTATTCAATTGATTCATTCCAACAGAGGTATTCATATTTTCTGTAACGTTGAAATTCATGTTTTTTGCAGTAAACGTCATTGTCTCAGGAGCCGTAATATTAATATTACTTCCAGTTGTATCTAAGTGAATTTCGTTACCTGATTTGTCTGTAATCACAATACTTTCATCTTCGGTGAAAATAATGCGGTGTCCACTTCTTGTTTGGATAGATTTTACGCTATTATTCGCACCACCACCCAATCCAACTTGACCGTGGAACATTCCGCCCATCACAAAAGGTCTATCAGGATGATTATGTACAAAACCAACCATTACTTGATCTCCAACTTCTGGGATTGCAACATAACCTCTGTTTTGTGTTACTTGATCTGTTCCTCCAGCATCAGGCGACATCATTCTTATAAAGTTTGTTGTATCATGCAATTGCCAATCAAATTTTACCGTTACTCGTCCTTGTCCTTTTGGATCTGTGTTCGAAATTACTGTTGCAATTTGTGGTTGAGCAATTGGCGTTGTAAATGCAGGTTTTGGTAAAAATCCGGTGTCCGAAGCTATCGCTGTAAATCGTCCCGAATAATGTCCCAATGTGTCTACATCGTGCTCTACGTCGGTAATCATCAAGCGTGTGAAGTAAGATGTTTGATTGCTATCTGGTTTTCTCATTTCCAAATCGACCACACATCCTGGATATAAAAATGGAATCGTTGTTGAGCCATTTACTGTAAAAACTTCAACTCCATTAAAACCTGCTTCACTTTGTTGCGAATTCACCACATCCAAGTCTGTATTGGCTTTGATTGGTGCAACTTGTAAAGCTTTTGTTTTGTAAATCGTTTGATTATTTTGATAAGACGTTTTAGCTAAATCTCCTCGGTGTTTAAGCGGTGTTTCTCCAGAAGTCAACTTAGCATTATCGCTACTATTGTAACCATAAAACTCTGGCTTTGTATGAACTGCCTTTAACTCTATATTGACATCGTTCACATTTCGTCCATAAACCAATTTAATTGGCTTGTTTTGAGCTGGTAATTTACCAAAATGCAACACCTCTCCATCGTAATAAAATTGTTCGCCATAAGCCGTCGCCATTCGTGCCAAATAATTATAATGCGTCTCATTATATTGCGTGCTGTACAAAATATCCGAAGCGTCATTGGCATCAACTCTGACATCAAATTTGGTTTCGCCCAAACCTTCTTTTATCAGCTGATTGGCTATAATACTCATGTTTACCGATTTTTCGCCACCAAAACTTTGCGTATGTGGAGCGCCATCCAACAAAATAGTTGGACTAAAACCTGAAAGCACAATATTCCCAAGATTTCCACTTTCTTGCAAAAATCCGACTTTGGTAATCACGCCAACAAACGTTCTTTCTGGGCTATCTTCAATATCCTTATAACGCAAAACTACAGTCAAACGTTTTCCCAAAAATTTATTCGAAGATTCGAGCGTATGATTTTCAACATTTCCGAGTGTATCATGATCCAAAATAAGTTCAAAACCGTGATGTTTAGACGTATGTTGATTTAATTTGAAGTGTTTATAATGCGAAATAATTTGACCATCAATCACTAAAGTTAATTTCGCTAAACGATTGATACCAAAAACTTCGCTTGCTTGTATCGACAATGCGCTATTATCGGGCTTATAATTTGTAGTCATAGGTTAGTAGTTTGTAGTGTTTATAAATTTACACTAAATTGTTGTAATCGAATCTATTTAGCAACTAAAATTCATAAAAAAACTCCTGATGCTCGCTAAAAAAGCATCTGCATCAAGAGTTTTATGATAGGTTAAAGGTTCGTTAAATGTATACTTTGATTATCTAGCAGTTGGCCAAACACCGTCGTAAGCAGCTGTTCCGTAATCAATTTTTTCTGCACTCACTACAAATGAAATTAACATGTTGTTGTCGTTTAATGCGTCAAACTCTAATTCGTGTTGAATAACGTAACCGTTTTCCCACTTCAAGTTAATTAAAACTCCTTCTTCGTGCGCTTTGTTAAACGTGATGTCACCAACAGTTGGTTTGTATTTTCCGTTTAATAAACTTTCTAAAATCGTAGAACTTTCAGTTGCTTCGATTGTTACTTTGATTAAAGCGTTAGATGGATCTGATGCAACACGTCCAGAAACATCTGTTGTTCTAGAAACTTGATAATTTAATTTGATGATTTTTTGATCCTCACCACCGTTGAACTTTAAAAGTCCTCTTGAATTGTTAGCCATAGTTGTAAATTTTAAGATTGATTATTTTTAATTCTTTTCTACTGCTAAATTATAAGAGAGAATTTTAATTATCCGTTTTTAACCATTTACAATCGAATGTGTAGTAGTTTTACGATACTTGCATAACATAATAGCCCTGTTTAAAGCAAAAAATAAAGTCTAGTGAATTTTTATACATAAAATAATAATAAGCTGTTTTATTTGTTTAAGACAGATAGAAAATAAAATACTCGAATCAAGAAAAATAGTAAATCATGACTAAGTATTTTTTTAGTATCTTTAGTAAACAACATAATCATATAACAATGAAGAATATTATCCTAAATTCAGTATTAAAATTTGCTTGTTACGCAATATTAGGATATATTGTTGGTTGGATAATTTTCTATCTCTCGCCAACTGGAACGAGTCAAAATGCACCAACCACTTGTTTGTTTGGCTCGATTACGTTTCTATTTTTCAAAGATTATTTGATTCCGTATTATAGAAATCAAATCCAAAAAAAATAATTAATTACAAATACTTTGTAACGATTGGTTTTAATTGATTTGCAATAAACTGATATCCTTTTTCGTTTGGATGAATACCATCTTTTGAAAGAAAATCTTCTTTAGTTAAATTAAAACCTGAGAAAATATCAATAAATTCTATTTGATTTTGAAGCGCAAAATCTTTTAGCTTTTGATTGTATAATTCAATTTTCTCAGTCGTACGAAATTTACGTTCAGGAACTTTTATACCATCAACCGTTTTAGAAATTGGCAAAATACTTATCACATAAATATTAGTTGTAAATTCTTTTGCTTGTGAAATTACTTCAAAAAGATTTGATTCGAAATCAGTAAGAGAAACCAATTCGACATTATCTTTTTCGGCTAAATCATTCGCTCCATAAAAAAAGAAAATCAAATTTTCGTCAGGGGAAAATCGAGCCTTTGTTTCAACTTCAAATCGTTTCATTAATCCTTCTGTTGTCTCACCTCCTATTCCGAGATTAAAACAATTGACTTCATTTGCATTGTTGTTATAAAATTCTGAATGACAATAGCGTTTCAAAATATCTACATAACCTCCCAAAATTCCGTCATATTCACCGTAGGTAATACTATCACCAAAAAATAAACAGTTTGTCATCATCATCTAAAACAACACTTTATCATCTTTTCTCAATTTTTCTAAATAAGCAGCTTTATCGTCGCGATAAAATAAATTCATTGTTTCGAATGGAATTAATTTCAAATCTTTATTGACGATATGTACACAAGATTTTTTTACAGCTCGAACATCAAAATCATGTGCATCCATAAAATTCATAATAATTATTCGGAACAAATTATCGTAATCTAAATCCAATTCGGGCGCACAAACTTCTGGTAAACAACAAAGTAATTGATTCACTTTTGGTTGCACTTTATCAACCGAAATTCCTGTACTAAAAATATCTAATAATTGTACCTTCAATCCTTCATCTTGTTCGTAAACAATTGTATTTTTTGATTCATTATTCAACAAATCTGCAGGATTAATATAACGTGTAAGCGGAATTACCTCATCATTCAACTTCAACATATAACCCATCGCTAAAGAGTCTGGATTACACGGAACTGGAATAATATCGTCTGAATTAAAAAGTGGATATTGATCAATAATTTCTTGACGAACTTCTGTTAATGTAATTTTTTCGTGAGCCGAATCATCTCTATTTCTTCCCGCAATTTCGACAGGTTGAAACGTCACGCCACGCACACATTTTTGTTTGAGCGCAAAATCAATAATCTTCCCAATCTCATCAATATTTTTATCTTTTTGCAACACAACAACCAAAGTTGTAGAAAGATTTAATTCATTCAATTTTTCTAAGGCTTTCATTCGAACATCTGTCAAATCTTTACCTCGAAAATCTTCTAAAACTTCTTTTTTGAATGAATCAAATTGTAAATAAATCTCAAATTCGGGTGCATAAGTAGCTAATTTTTCGGCAAAACCAGGATCATTTGCAATTCTAATTCCGTTTGTATTCAACATCAAGTGTTTAATCGGTTTTGATTTAGCAATTTCCATGATCTCGAAAAACTGCGGATGAATTGTTGGCTCACCACCACTAATTTGCACTACATCTGGCTCGCCTTCATTTTTTACGATTGTATCAAACATCGCTTCAATCTGCTCTAAACTACGATGAGAACCGTAATGTGGCGACGACATGGCATAACAAGTTGGACATGTTAAATTGCATCGATCCGTCACCTCAACAATTGATAAACACGAATGTTGCTCATGATCTATACACAAACCGCAATCGTACGGACAACCATATTCTACATCCGTCCCAAAATGCAAAGGCATTTCCGAAGCTTTGTTATAATTTCTGATGTTTTTATAATAATCGACATCAGTTGCAATTTTAGTTTTGAAGAAACCGTGATCTGGACAACGTTTTGTCATAAAAACATTTTCGTCCTCTATGATAATTTTTGCTCCAACTCGTTTCAAACATTCTGGGCAAAGACTTATTGTATAATCGTAATAGGTGTAATTTCTAACTGGCATAATTATAAATTTGAGTACATAAAATCTTTTATAACAAAATATAAAATAGTTGATATCAAGATAATTAAACTAATAAATGATATAAAAAACAATAACATTAATCGTTTTCGATTAACATTTTTCTGAATTAATTTATAAATTAAAGTACTAAGACTTGAGCCTACAAAAGCTATAAGAATTACAGCTAATACAACAAGAAAAATAATAAAATTTACAGTTCCTTCACTTATAAAATTTTGTAAAAAAATATATGCGATCATCTTGTTAACTTACAGTAGCTCCACAGATCATTCCTGTTACAAGCAATCCTATTAAAAATGAAGTTCCGAAAACCATTAAATAATACTTAGAAGGCTTGTCTATTTTTTTAATAGAATTATAAATTAATGTAATAATTGTAACTCCAATACCTATTGCAAAACCAATAGCCGCAATCACACCTATTACCACATAAATTAGACCATCCATTCCTCCTTCTGCAAAAATAACTGAGTATATCATATTAATTTCTTATTAAAACTAATCCACAAATTGACCCCGAAGCAAGTATAATTCCTATTCCCCAAACCATTAATTTCAGAGACATTTCTACATTTTCCATCTCGTTTTTATTCTTTGTAAATAGATAAATTATAAAACCTGACACAGCTAAAAATGAACCTATAATAAGCAATATAAAAACGATTGTAAATAAAAATTCCATTATTTAAGGCAAGGTTTAGTTTGTGATAACTTAAAGATATAATAAATTATGACACAAGCACATGTTAATTGTATTGAACTTAAACCTAAAAATATTGGATGAATAGGTTTGATAAAATCTAAGCAAAAACGAAACAAAAAATAAGCCATCATAAAAATTTGAAACAAATATCCAGAAGGATAAATATATTTTTTCTGAACGATTTTTAAAATTATCCAAAGTATAATAAGGTAAACAATTTCGTACAACGCAACGGGATGACGCAATAAACCATCACCCAAATCCATTCCGAAAATTGAAGTTGTTTCTACTCCAAAAGTTTGCTCGTAAACGCCTGTTAAAAAACAACCAATTCGACCTATTATCATCGCTAAAATTAAAGGAAAAACGATCAAATCTCCTGTACTTTCTTTGTGACCAATTATTTTCTTTGCGATTTCTACACCAATTAATCCAAAGGTTAATCCGCCCACAATTGTATTGCTTGTCCAGAAAAAGAGAAATTGATTTTTAGCATCTAAAAGTGCTTGCGGATTTTCTAATGTTCCAACTATTTTAGAGCCCAAAAGTGCGCCAATTAATGCACCAATAATGATACTAAACGATTGAATTGTAGACAGACTTGATTTGTTACGTTTTCGGAGAAACGCATAATAACGCATCGCAATAAAAATCCCGATTGTTTCGAGAATGGGATGAATTAAGACCGAATGTCCAAAAAGTTCTACAGTTACAGGAAAATCTATTGTCACAAATTAATTAGGTTTTGAGTAAATGTAATTGATTTATGGGAATATCATTAAACTAATTCTAGTAAAAAGTTAAATCTATTACAGATAAGTCTAATTTTTTAGAAATCCCTAATTTCAGTGAGTTAAACCTATAATTGCTTTTGTATTTTTGAATATGAAAAATATACTACTACTTTTATTTATCTCAAGCTCTTGCCTTTTTGGTCAAGTAAATTATAATACTTTCAAATATAATCGTAAAGTTGGATTAATGGATAAAGATAATAAAAAAGAAATCCTTGAACCTATTTACAACAGTATTACTCGTGAAGACGAGAATACCTATATTCTAAGAAAAAATATTGACGAAACCTATTATTACAATATAAAAACAAAACAGAAACAACTTTTTAAAGAAGATACTAGTAACCTTACATACTCTAGAGGAGGTGATCCGTATTATGAAAATTTATCTCAAATTGATCATTTAACACGAATAGAAAATTTAGGCTACACTAATAATAATCAGTCTTATTTATTATTATCCGTAAATAACAATTATGGGTTAAGATTTCCTTCAAATATAAGTATTGAAGCAAAGTTTCATTCACTGAGAATCAAAAACAATCAAGAATCTGTAGAGTTTAATTATGATATAATTGACAATAAAGTAACTTTCCATATTCCTGAAAAGTATATAAGTAATAAAAAGCTTGAAACATTTAAGATTTCTCAAGAAGAAACAACATTATTTTTCGATCAATTAAGCAAGAAACCTACAAATACGTTATTCAGTTCTAAAAAAACTCCATATGAGTTTCATTTATTAAAAATGATAGAAAATGTAGTTGAGTCAAAATTCAAAATTATCGAAATGTAATCTTCCCCTTGTTAGGAACATTTAAAAGTATAGTTTTTATTTAATATTATTGTATTATTATTTTGATTAATTTGAAATGTAGGAAAATCATTAGGATTTTTGACCTTACCATATTT
>NZ_JASCQG010000016.1 GCF_030005555.1 Empedobacter sedimenti
AGTTTTTATTGAAAGCCTCAAGATTTAGTTCTTGAGGCTTTTTTGTGGTTATACTTTTTTGTAAAGTGTACAAAGTAGAATGTATTAAGAAAAATGTACGAAGTATTACTCTTAAATAATACTCCTATAATCCAAAGGGCTATTGTTTACCCTTCGACTCCGCCAGGGTGCAAAAATCATAAGATTTTCACTTCACTTTTGTACGTTCTGAATGACAGTTTTTAAGTTTAACTTAAAATAATAAATTTTAGATATTATTTTTAATAATAAACTCTAATGATTTTGTTCTGTTTTATCCTTATTAGGAATTATTCTTTTTATTTGATTGAATACAATCATATAAAATATGATTGTAATTAGTATTAATTGAAAATTATTATTTACATATTCAAATATTTGATTTGGTTGATTTATTATAGTTTTTATAAGTTCAATTGGAAACTTTATA
Source organism: Empedobacter sedimenti (assembly GCF_030005555.1). Taxonomy (GTDB): domain Bacteria; phylum Bacteroidota; class Bacteroidia; order Flavobacteriales; family Weeksellaceae; genus Empedobacter; species Empedobacter sedimenti. The sequence goes on from NZ_JASCQG010000016.1 coordinate 449, forward strand.
AGTTTTGTATTATAGTTAATCAAAATATTAATCACAATGTATAACATGAATAGTTGATTTAACAATCCATATGTAAGTTCTAATAATGTTTTCTTATTTGCTAATTTATATTTCAATGGATTTTTAATAAAGCTATATAGTTGTTTACTACTATTTGCTAATAGATTTGGTGAATTTGTTATATCTGATAATATCCAATAACCATCTGTTCTTATAAAAGGAATAAGTTGGTAAAGTATAATAATGCTACTAATAACAACTATGGCTTGTATTTGTAAATTTCCTGTTAAAAGAGAATACAAATAGAAAAAAGCTATTATATAAAGTTGGATATATACACCTGCTAAATTTGTAATTATTCGTTGCTGTTTTGTAGCAGTCCAAATTGATGTTATGTTTGAATAAAATACAGGGAATATAAAATATACTCCAATACCTATTTCACCATTTTTTTTAGTAAATCTATTACATGCTGCAATGTGACCTATTTCGTGTATTAGTGCTGTTATAATGTATGTGAAGAATAGAAGAAAGATATATTTTTTTTCGAGATGAATTTGCTTTGTCGAAAAAATATTATAAATAGAAAGAGAAATCAATATTGTAAATGAAATCCAAAAAAAAGTTGGGTGATAGAGTGGTTGTATTAATTTTGATAATTTAGCAGAACTTTCATTTGATAAAATTTTAGTTTCAAATAATATAAATGATTTTTCTTTTTTATTATTTTCAATATGTTCGCGATCTAATTCTAGATTAATTAAATTTTGTTCAATAATTTGGTTGAACTCTTCTTTCGAAACATGTTCAAATTGTTCAATAAAATCATTGTAAGCTTCATTAATATCAGAATTGTTTTTCTTTAATATTTCAATTAATAATTTTATTTCATCACTAACCACAAAGTATTTTTCGGAGTGCTCAAGTATCCAATTATCTTTCTTTTTAGTGAATGTTATATTTTTATCTAAAATAGTATTATGCATTACGTATTTCTTCTATTTGTAATTTCCAATCATTTATTTGTGCATTAATAATAGAAATCCAATCTACAAGTTTCAACAATTTGATCTCTTTTGCAATGGTTATTGCAGATGTAAATTGATTATTAATATAGTCAAATTCTGGGTTGCTTAATTCTTCGACTGCAAAAAAAGCCTTGTGTGTATACGTTTTATTGTCAGGGTAATAATCATGATCCAATTTCAAATTTTGAATTGTTTTTGATATGATATACGTAATTTGATTATTAACTAAATCTTCACCAATATCAGTAATATCATCATACATTTGGATTGCTGAAAAAATATGCTTCAGCATTTCTTTCACACGTTCTGATGGATAATTATCTTTTAATAATTGTATTCCATCAACAATAAAGAAAACTGGAATATGCTTATTAATTGCTAATTCTTCAAATTGTTTTTTTGATAGAATTGTGTCAAAATTGAATAATTTTTCTTTAATTAACTCATTAAAATACAGATCAGAGTATTTTTTTTTACTTTTAAAAATAGGCGAATCTTCTCCGTACAATTTGATAAGATTCTTTATACAAATTTCATGATGTTCAGTAAGATTACTTAATGGATTATGTTTTAATAGTTCATCATCTATTTTAATATCTTGATCAAGTAAATTATCTAGAGTAACGATATAACTATAGTATGTTTTAGAAATTAAATCTAAGCTGGTTAATTTTTCTGTGTTAATTTCGTAACCCTCAGTTAAGTAATCTACAATGTCTTTAAAAAAAAGTTGATTAATATTATTCATTGATTTTAAATTGCTTAATTATATGAAATAGCTAAAAAAAGCTCAGTAAAAACTGAGCTTTTTTATTATTTTCCACCAATACCAATATTGATTCTTGGTCCTCCACCATTATTATCGTCTGGATTACATGGAGGTGTTGGTTTAGGTTCACATACATACTTTGGTAAGCAGTAAAAAATAAACTCTTTTCTGTTTTCTAATTTTTCTACTTGAAAATCTTTGATTGACTTTTTCATAATTAAATAGTTTTTAAATGGTTAAAAAATTTGGTTTAGTATAAATTTAGCTGATATTATAAATACAGCTTAAAATTTTAAATAGGAAATGTGAATTAATTTTAGATAATTAATCTACAATATGAAGTGTGTTGTTCATAGGTAATAGTAATATTAGTTTGGTTTGGTTACACCAAATATAGAATTAATATTAGTAAAAAAAACATTTTATTCAGTTTTTAAAATATTTAAAATAAATACGTTATACGTTTGTTAAAAAAATAAACAAGTAATAAGTATTTATAAATTCTAATTCTGTTTTTTTTAGTGCATTTGATGATTAAAATTAATACTTTAGTGTCTTAATTTTCTCAATTGGATTTAGAAATCATAAAATATATAGAATCAAACAAGTTTGAGGAAGCTTTTAAGTTAATTGTAAAAGAATATAAACAAAAAGTTTATTGGCAAATTAGACGAATGGTTTTGATACACGAAGATGCAGATGATGTAACACAAAATGTTTTTATAAAGATTTTTCAGAATCTCGGTACATTTAAAAGTGAATCTAAGCTTTCTACTTGGATTTTTAGAATCACATATAATGAAACAATCAATTTTATCAATAAAAATGCAAAGGAAAAAAATGTTTCTTTTGAAGAATACTCCATTTCAATATCAGATAATTTAACCTCTGATGAATATTATGATGGAGATAAAATTGATCATAAGTTACAACAAGCAATTGCAAGTTTACCCGAAAAACAACGAACTGTTTTTTTGATGAAATATTATGATGAGATGAAATATGAACAGATTTCTGAAATACTAGGAACTTCAGTAGGTGCGCTTAAAGCATCATATCATCATGCAGTAACTAAAATTAAAGAATTTTTAGAAGCTGAAGATTAAACCTTTTATATAATATTTTGTCTAATAGATAATATGAAAAATAAAGTACAGAAAAATTCATTTAAAATTCCTGATAATTATTTTGAGAATTTAGATGATCAGATTTTTCTACATACCATAACAAATAAAACAAGTTTTATTACTCCACACAATTATTTTGATGATTTGGAGCAAGATATATTAGCTCAAAATATTCCAGCAAAAAAATCTAAATTAATCGATTTTAATATTTGGTGGGCTGCAGCATGTATAATTTTGATTGCTTTAGTTGCAATTCCTTTTGTGATGAATATTAGAGAAGAAAAAGCGGCAGATTTAGTCGAAAATCAAGTTTACGAAAAGATTTATGATTCGTACATAGCAGTCGATCAAAACAAAAAATCGTCCAATGTAACATTAGACGATTCTGATTATGCTTTATATGATTATTAAGAAATTCTAAATAATTTCTGCACTCAAACCTCGGTTCAATAACTCTGTGCATCGAGGTTTTAAATCTTCTAACTCACCAGTCAAAACTTCACATTTACCTTTGTAGTGAATCAAAATAGAACATTGTTCCGCTTGCTCTGGCGTATGTTCACAAACATCAATCAACGACTCGATTACCCAATCAAAAGTATTCACATCGTCATTGTAAACAATAATTTGATATTTGTGCGATTCCTGTTCTAATACATCAACAGCCGAATCTTTTTCCGTTTCCCACATGGGTTGTGTTGCGTATTTTATCATAAGATTTTTATTTTTTGAAATGAAGAGCAATCCACTCATTTCGTTGTTTTTTAGATACAAATTTTAAACCATTTTCTGTACAAAAAGCTAAGATATCATCAAAATCTTGTTCCATCAAACCGCTTAAAAATAAATCTCCATTTTCATTCAAAACGTTTATATAAGAAGGAATTTGACTGATCAAAATATTTTTGTTGATATTTGCTAAAATAATGTCAAATTGTTTGCTTCCCAAAAGTGAATTATCACCCATTTTCGCATCCAAACTAACACCATTTCGTTTTCCATTCTCGATAGAATTCTCCACAGCCCATTCGTCAATATCAATACATTCGGCATAGTTTGCATGACGTTTCATTCCTAAAATTGCAAGAATTGACGTTCCACAACCCATGTCCAAAATATCTTTACCAGCAAATTCAGTTTCCAAGATATATTCTACCATCAAGTGTGTTGTAGAGTGGTGTCCAGTTCCAAAAGACATTTTTGGTTGAATGATAATTTCGTACGGAATATTTTCGATTGTTTCATGAAATTCTGCACGAATCAAACATTGGTCGTTCACTAAAATTGGAGTAAAATTTTCTTCCCAAGTTGCATTCCAGTTCTGTTGTTCAATTTCTTGACGTGTGTAAGAAAAATCAATTCCCTCGATAGAGTCAATCACTTCTTTTACTTGGTCAATATTTTCGTCAGTTTTTGGCATGTAAGCATCAAAACCTTCTTCGTTTTCAACAAAACTTTCAAAAGGTAATTCAGAAATCATTGCAATAATTATTTCATTAAAAGGCTCTACTTCCGCAACTTTAAATTTATATTCGATATAATTTGTCATAAAAAAATTTGGAAAACTAAAATTATTTTTCCGGTGCAAATTTACGATTTTTATAATTAATGATAAAGCAGATTATTTATCAAATGGAAACTCTTTTAGACCAACCATCATTTCACGTTTTCCTGGAGGTCCAGGACGTTTTTGTACAATATAACCCAAATCTTTCAATCCTCTTTTTATGGTTCCTTTCGCTGCATAAGTCGTAAAAATGGCAGTATTTTTAGTTAAAGAATCAACAATTTCTAACAATTCTTTTTCCCATAATTCTGGCTGTACACGAGAACCAAACGCATCAAAATAAACCAAATCAAAATTATTTTCGTTGATATTTTTCAGATTGAAAAAATCTTCTTCTACTTTTTTAAACTCAAAATAAGGTGAAATTTTATGCCAATTTTCCCAACTCGAATGAAATAATTGTTGATAATAAGCTGAAAATTCTTCTTTTCGATGTTTAAATTCCGGATAAAGTTTGAAAACATTTTCGAAATAATTCACCAATTCGAATTCTTCATCAGAAACCGGGAATTTTTCAATTCCAACATATTGCACAGGAATTTTATGTTTCTCAGCTTCCATTAAAGTGATAAAAGAATTAAGTCCGGTACCTAAACCAATTTCAATAATTTTAATAGGAAGTTTGTTTTCTATAAAGTGGTGAAAACCATTTTGTATAAATACATGTAAAGCCTCTTGTACAGCACCATGTATTGAATGATAAGTTTCGTCCCAATCTTCAATATAGATAGTTTTTGAACCATCTTCCGTTTCTCGAATTATCCTTTTCATTGTCGAAAGTTATGATATTTATTATGAAAAAGTGCAAATAAAATGTACCTTTGGTAAGCACAAACAAAATATATCGTAAAATGATTATAGAAAAAATTGCTGAATCAAAATTTAACGATTCAGTATTCGACTCTACTGTTTTTGGTAAAGAGTTTACAGACCATATGTTAATCGCGCATTACAAAGATGGTAAATGGGATGAGCCTAAAATTGTTCCTTATGGACCAATTACAATGACACCAGCAGCGATGTCTTTCCATTATGGTCAAACAATTTTTGAAGGGATGAAAGCCTACAAAAATGATAACGAAGAAGTATTTATTTTCCGTCCAGAGAAAAACTTCGAGCGTTTTAATTTATCTGCGGCACGTCTTAATATGCCTCAAATACCGAAAGAAATTTTTATTGATGGTTTAGAAGCTATTATTGATATCGATCGTCAATGGGTACCAAAAGATTACGGGACGTCATTATATATTCGTCCAGTAATGTTCGCAACAGAAGAAGCTGTTTCTGCAAGAGCATCTAACGAGTTTATTTTTGCTATTTTATTAGCTTACGCTCCAAATTATTATGACAAACCTTTGTCAGTTAAAATTGCTGATTACTATAGCCGTTCTGCACAAGGTGGTGTTGGTTTTGCAAAATGTGGAGGAAACTATGCTGGATCATTTTTTCCAACTTCTGAAGCGCAAAAAGATGGTTATGATCAAGTGATTTGGACAGATTCTATCGAACATAAATTTATCGAAGAAGCTGGTACAATGAACGTAATGGTTCGAATCGGAAACAAAATTTTAACTGCGCCAACTTCTGAGCGTATTTTGAATGGAGTTACGCGTGATTCTGTTTTAACTTTAGCTAAAGACAATGGTTACGAAGTAGAAGTACGTCCTGTAGAAGTACAAGAAATGTATGAAGCTTACAAAGCTGGAGAATTAAAAGAAGTTTTTGGTTGTGGAACAGCAGTTGTAATTACACAATATGATGCAGTAGGTTTTGGTGAAGAGCGTGCTCAATTACCTGCTTTAGCTGAAGAAGATTCTTTCGCATTACAATTGAAAGCAAAATTAAAAGACATCCAATACGGATTAGCAGAAGATCCTTACGGATGGAGAATTAAAATTGAAGAACAAGCTTAATTTTAAGTAAGTTTTATAATATTTAGCTGACAATTTGATTGTCAGCTTTTTTTGGCACGATATTTAATAATATGTTATACAAAGTACTATATTTGCAAAATGAATGGACTACAGAAATTTTTAATCATCTGTTCAGGGAGTAGTCTTGAACTCTTGAAAAAAACACCAACAGATATCAACAAACACGTAGGTATTGGAGGTGTCATATTATTTACAGGAATTTTGGCGGCTTTGTCTGCTGGATATGCACTGAATACTGTTTTTGATAATATATATGCAGCAACTGGTTTTGGTTTGTTGTGGGGATTGATGATTTTTAATCTTGACCGATATATTGTCACATCAATGAAAAAATCAGGTGGATTTTTTCGTCAGTTTTTTATTGCTTTACCACGTATTTTGGTTGCTGTTTTATTAGGTATTGTGATTTCGAAACCGTTAGAATTAAAAATTTTCGAGAAAGAAATTAACAAGCAATTAAATATTATTGTCAATCGTAATAAAGCCGAATTACAAAAAGGAATTGATGCGCGTTATGTAGAATTAGGAACGCCTTTTTCGAATGAACGAAAAGAAATTTATGCAGAGATTGATAAATTAAGAGCTGAATATAATTCTGCTTCTACCGAATTGGAAAAAGAAGTTGTAGGGACTCAAACCGAAACAACTACTGGACGCGAAGGTTATGGACCAAATGCGAAAAGAAAAGCAGAATTGAAAAAGCAAAAAGCAGCCGAAATCGAAACCTATATTCAACAATCTGCGCCTCGTTTGGCTGAAATTAACAAAGAATTGGATCGATTGAATGTTGCAAAAGAGAAAGAAATTGATGCGGCGAAACCAACGGAAGAGAATTACAATGGTTTTGCAGCACGTATGCAGGCTTTAGACGAATTGTCAGTTAATAATCCAATTTTAGGAACTGCAGCTATTTTTATAGCTCTTGTGTTTATCTCGTTAGAAACTGCACCAGTTTTAGTGAAATTAATTGCGCCAAAAGGACCTTATGATTTTCTCTTAGAAAAACATGAACATTCGTTCAAGATTTTTAGTAAAGAATCGATTCAGATTATGGATATTAAATCTGAAAAACGAGTCAAACACGAATTTGAAAAAGCATAAATAATGAAAAAGTAACTTCTAATTGAAGTTACTTTTTTAATTTTGCACAAGATATGGAAACTTATAAAATAGAAATTTACGGAGAAGATGAAAACCAAATTCAACGAATGGAAGAGGTGATTGCTCCTATAAAAGATATTCAAGATTATTTTTGGAAATTACTTTGGATTGATGGTGAAAGTGAAACAGACGAATATTCGGTTTTCGAATTGCAAGAAGTGATTGATCAACAAGACGGAATTTTTGTGGAATATGATCAGTTAGAAAGTTTATGTTATAAAATGGAACATGTAACGGAAGCGCTGATTATTGGAGATAGAAAAGAAAATAATTTGCATGTAAATATTGAGGACGAAAATTTATATGACAATGAAGTCGTGTTTGAATTCGTAAAAGATTCACATTGGCAAATTTTGACTTCGGATATCAACATTGTAGATACGTTCAAAGTTTTCTTTCCAAATAGTAAAATCATTGATTAAAAATAAAAGCCACTTTTTAGTGGCTTTCTTCTTTATTTTTGATTCAATTTCTTGAAGATTTGTAACGTTTCTTTTGCTTCTTTTACATCGTGCACACGCAAAATTTTTGCACCTTTTTGTAACGCAACCATATTCAGAACAGAAGTTCCGTTTAAAGCTTCTTGCGGAGTTGTTTCGAATAAATTATAAATCATCGATTTTCTTGAAACTCCAACTAATAATGGAAACTCACAAAAACCTAAAGTTTCCATTTTACTGAATAATTCGTAATTATGATCCAATGTTTTGGCAAAACCAAAACCAGGATCCAAAATAATATCATTTACTTTTGCAGCTTTTAATTGAGCAATTTTTTGCGAAAAATATTCGTTTACTTCCAGCGTAATATCTGCATATTCAGGATTATTTTGCATTGTTTTCGGTGTTCCTTTCATGTGCATCAAAATGTATGGAACTCTAAGTTCTTTGATTGCATCAAACATGTTTTCGTCCAATTCCCAACCCGAAACATCATTTATAATAGAAGCGCCAGCTTTAACAGCTTCGCGTGCCACATTTCCTCGAAAAGTATCAATCGAAATAATCAATTCTGGATATTCTTCAATAATTTTTTCGATAATTGGTGCAGTTCTATCAATTTCTTCTTGCTCCGAAATATTTTCAGCTCCAGGTTTTGTCGAATAACCACCAATATCAATCATATCGGCACCTTCGGACAAATGTTTTTCAACTTTTTCTAAAATCAAATTCATAGATTGATTACTACCACCATCATAAAAAGAGTTTGGCGTTGTATTCAAAATTCCCATAATTTTAGGCTCGTTCAAATCAATCAAACGACCATTACAATTAATTGTCATATCTTAGAAGTTCTTTAAGCAATTTCAATTATTTTTGAAATCGAAACGAAATTATGAAAAATACCTCAATTCAATTTAAAGAAATCATCTCTGTTTGTCGAGATTTATATACAAAAAAATTACAAGATTACGGTCCGGCTTGGCGTGTACTGCGTTTACCATCGTTGACAGATCAAATTTTTATCAAAGTAAATCGCATTCGTACGTTGCAAGAAGCTACGGAGCGTTTGGTTGATGAAGACGAAGAAGGAGAATTTGTGGCGATCGTTAATTATTCGATTATGGCATTGATACAGCTAGAACTTGGTTTCGCAGATCAGCCAGATTTGACAGATGAACAAGCGATCGATTTTTATGATAAATACGCAACAATCGCGCATGATTTGATGATGAGAAAAAATCATGATTATGGTGAAGCTTGGCGAGATATGCGTGTTAGTTCGATCACAGATTTAATTTATCAGAAAGTTTTGCGCACAAAAAGTATCGAAGATAATAAAGGAAAAACAATTGTGTCTGAAGGTTTGGATGCAAATTATTTGGATATGATTAATTATTCGATTTTCGCAATGATTTTAATTAACGAAAAGAAAACTTCATGAAATATTTAGTTCAATTTGCCCGAATTATAGTTGGTGTCATTTTTATAATTTCTGGATTTGTAAAAAACGTTGATCCAATTGGATTAAGTTTCAAATTAGAAGAATATTTTTCGCCAACAGTTCTTAATATTCCATTTTTAGAAAGTTTGAGTTTGCCTTTGGCAACATTTTTCTCCATTTTTGAAATAATTTTAGGTGTTTTATTATTACTTGGCGTTTGGAAAAGATTTACAACAATAGCTTTATTGTTAACGATTATTTTCTTCACATTCTTGACATTTTATTCAGCTTATTTCAATAAAGTAACGGATTGTGGATGTTTTGGTGATGCGCTAAAATTAGAACCTTGGACATCATTTTACAAAGATGTTGTGTTATTAGTGTTGATAATTATTTTAGTAATTGGTCAAAAATATATTAAACCTTTATTTGTTGAAAAAGCGAATTACGCAATCAATTTTATAACAATTTTAGGTTCTGCAATTATTGCTTATATCGGAATTAATCATTTGCCAATTATCGATTTTAGACCTTATGCAGTTGGGAAAAATTTGGTCGAAGGAATGAAATCTCCGCAAGAATTAGGTTTGAAACCAACAACGTATAAAACGATTTACACCATGAAAAATAGTGTAGATGGAAAGGTTGTTGAAATTGACGATGCGCAATATATTGCGGATGACAAGTGGTACAAACATGGAACACCTTGGGTGATTGAAGCGGATAAAACGCGTACAATTGTAGAGAAAAAAGGTTACGAACCACCAATTCACGATTTTAATTTTGATTGCAATGGTGTTGATAAAACTTCTGAAATTTTAAATGCGCAAAAAGTGTTTGTTTTTGTCATTCCTTTTGTTGAAAAGGTAAATGAGGAACAAATTGCAAAATTGAATACTTTAGGAAAAGAAGCGAAGGCAAAAGGTTTTGTTGTGACAGCAGTTTCGAATAATCCAATTAAAGGTTTAGAATTGGAGAACTGTTTCATGGATCAAACAACAATGAAAACAATTATTCGTTCAAATCCAGGAGTGATGATTTTAGAAAAAGGAACAGTAAAAGCGAAATATCATAACAATGATTTTCCATCAATTAATCAATTAGAAGAATTGTTTTAAAAGTGATTAATTATATTTTAAATAAAATTTTCTACGGATTTCTAACGCTTTTTGGTGTTGTGACTGTAGTTTTTCTATTATTTTCGGTACTTCCTGGAGATCCTGCGCGTATGATGCTCGATCAAAAAGAAGATCCTGAACAATTGGCTCAAATTAGAAAAAACTTAGGTTTAGATCAACCTTTATGGAAACAATATGCTTTTTATATAAATGATTTATCGCCGATTTCATTTCATAATATTGACGAAAACAATACGACGTATACTTCATTAAGTTCTGATAAATACAATTACACAAAATTAATGGATTTCGGAACAAATGAAATGGTTTTGAAAACGCCTTATTTACGCGAATCTTTTCAAAAACAAGGCAAAAGTGTCAGTACAATTATTGGCGAAACGTTACCAAATACAATGGTTTTAGCAATTGCGGCTATTATTATTGCAACGATAATTGGGGTTGCGTTAGGAATTGTTTCTGCTCTGATGAAAGATACGTGGGTTGACAGAGTTTTACTGGTTGTTACGAGTTTTGGGATGAGTATTCCGTCTTTCTTTTCTGCGATTATCATTGCCTATATTTTTGCATTTTTGATGCACGATATCACAGGACTGAATATGATTGGAAGTCTGTATGAAGTGGATGATTTGGGAGAAGGAAAACATTTGATGTTGAAAAATCTTATTCTTCCAGCAATTACATTAGGATCTCGTCCGTTAGCGGTTTTTACACAATTAACGCGTAATTCGTTGTTAGAGGTTTTGAACCAAGATTATATCCGAACAGCTTTTGCAAAAGGACTTTCAAGAAAAACGGTTATAACAAAACATGCGTTAAGAAATGCACTTAATCCAGTTGTGACAGCAATTTCGGGTTGGTTCGCTTCGATGTTGGCAGGTTCTGTTTTTGTAGAATTTGTTTTTGGCTGGAATGGTTTAGGAAAAGAAATCGTAAATGCACTAAATACATTAGATTTACCAATTGTTATGGGAGCTGTTTTAGTAATTGCTGTGATGTTTATTGTGATTAATATTTTGGTCGATATTCTTTACGGAATTTTAGATCCACGTGTTCGCATAAAATAAATCAGTTTTTATATCATCAGAAATAATTATATTGCAAGTAATATTAATAACCAAATCAATCAAAATACACATTTATGCGAGATAAAATTGTTGCAGGAAACTGGAAAATGAATTTAAATTTTGAAGAAGCAATTCATTTAGCAACTAATCTTAATGCGTGGGTGGCAGACAATCATCCAATCGCTCAAGTAGTCATAGCTCCATCTTCACTTTATTTGCAAACATTGTTAGAAGGTGTTGATGAACAATATATCAAAATATCATCACAAGATATCTCTGCTCATGATAAAGGAGCTTATACAGGAGATGTTTCTGCAGAACAATTAGATAGTATTGGGTTAGATTTTGCGATTATAGGACATTCTGAACGTAGAGAATACCAAGGAGAAACAGATATTATGATTGCTCAAAAACTAAAGCAAGCATTTAAATATCAAATTAATCCAATTCTTTGTGTTGGAGAAAAATTAGAAGAACGTGAAGTTGAAAAACATTTTGATGTTGTTAAAACTCAAATTATGGAAGCTTTAGTTTCTCAAAAAACAGAAGATCTTTCTCGTTTGATTATTGCTTATGAACCAGTTTGGGCAATAGGAACTGGTAAAACTGCATCGCCAGAGCAAGCGCAAGAAATTCATGCATTTATAAGAAAAGTATTAAATGATGAATTTGGTGTAGAGGTTGCGAACAAAACAAGTATTTTGTATGGTGGTAGTATAAATGCACAGAATGCTAACGAAATATTTGCTCAACCAGATATTGATGGTGGTCTTGTAGGAGGAGCATCTCTAAAATATGACGATTTTGTGCAGATAATTTCTGCATGTAAATAAAATATAAGCTCAATTGAAAAAATTGAGCTTTTTTTATTTCTAATTCTATCCCTCTATTCATCAGGGATTGATTGCGAAAACTTTTTTGCTTTAAGAAAACTATAACATTTATTATCATTTATTAAGATTTTACGGAACAATGTCTGCAAAATGCTAAGTGTACTAACTATTAAAAAAGTATCATTTTTTAAAACAAAACACATTTATTATGAAAAAATTGACGCAAGTATTAGGAGTCGTAGCAATAGGGTTAGTTTCTTTCTCTTTTACTACCATAAATGAAGTTCCAGTTGTAACAGCACAAACATCATCACACAAAGTTGTTGAAGATGCACCAAAAGTTGTTATTTTAGATATTGTTGACAATATTGCAGCAGCTTCTGGAACTAACATCGCAACAGAATTTAAAACGAAGTTAGAGTCTTTAAATAAAGAAAATGTACAAGTTCTTTTATGGAAAGACTTAACGAAAGGTTTAAAAGATGAAGAAAAAAGATCAATCATCGATAGTTTGAAGCCAGAGTTGATTATGACATTAAATTTTGAGAAAACTGATGATAATACAAATAAAGTAGCTGCAGTTGTTTTCAAACAAAATGTTGCTTTTAATGAAACTGCAAAAGTAGCTAAGGAATTAACAGAGAATTTAAATTCTACAGTTGTTAAAAATGATGGAGTATATCAAAATGAATCAAATTATATTCAAGATAACGCAGCTCCTTCAATCTTTTTAAGTGTTAAGGTTAAAAATGAACCAACATCTAATGCTGAAATTGTAAATAAACTTTCTAGTTTTATTGAAACAGCTCAAATTGATGGAGGAACACCAGTAGATGCAGCAGCAGAAACAGTTACTGCAACAGTAGATACAGCTAGCGCAGTTGCAGATTCAGCAGTTGCAGTTGCAGAAGAGGCTGCACAAGATGTGAAGCAAGCTGCGAAAGATGTAAAAACGAAAGTTAAAAAACAGAAAAAATAACCGTTTTTTCGAATCTTTCATTATTAAGTAATGAAGAAAAAAGTAACATTTTAATGAATGTTACTTTTTTTTGTTTTTAGTTGTAGATGGCTTAAGTTTGTTCAAATACTTACAACACAATGTCAAAACAAGGTTATATCGCACGTTATTTCAATATTGTTCGAAAATTATCCCAACAAAAGTATTGTTCATTCGAAGATCTTGAACGTTTTTTGGAACGTCAATTCGAAATGTTACAAATTCAAGATGATACATTAGAATTTAATTTCTCAAAACGAACGCTGCAACGTGATATTCGAGAGATTAGAAATATTTTGGGTGTTGATATTATGTATAGTCGCAGTCAGCGCGGGTATTATATTATTCAAGATAATTATAGTGATGACTTATTTTTGAAAACCTTAGAAGAAATCAATAGTTTTTCAGCTCTTAAATTGACCAATTCACTCGAATCTATTGTGTATTTGGAAAAACGAAAACCAAAACGTTCTGAATTTTTGCCTGATATTGTACAAGCGATTCAATCTAAAAAGAAGATAGAGTTTCATTATCAAAAATTTGGTGAAGAAAAGGAAACAATTCGTAAAGTATCGCCAATAGCAATTAGAGAGCACAATAATCGTTGGTATTTGATTGCTGATGACAAAGGAGTAGTAAAGAATTTTGGTTTGGAACGAATGAATAAAGTGAAAATTTTATCTGATAAAATAGATAATGATATCCAATTTAGTTATGATGATAAGTACAAGTTTGCTTTCGGAATAATAGTTCCGACAGATGAAAAACCTGAAAAAATTGTATTGAGTGTGACTAAAAAACAAGCCGAATATTTAGAATCTCTGCCTTTACACGAATCTCAGCAAATTTTAGAGACAAAAAACAATGAAGTTTTAATTGGTCTTGAATTATTTTTGACAGACGATTTTATAAGTGAAATTCTTTCGATGAGTCGTTCTGTTAGAGTTATTGAACCAAAAAAACTGAAAGAAAAAGTAAAAACTATACTGAAAGAAACGTTGGAAAAGTATTCATAAATAATAGAAAAGATTCTTCGACAAGCTCAGAATGACATTTTATTATTTGTCATTCTGAATGAAACGTTAGTGAAATGAAGAATCTTACAAAGTTTCCTTCATATTTGAAATAATAGTTTTAGATAAATTCAACTATTCCATTAAATAATTTAGATTTTAAAATTAGAAACTCGCTTGAGTTTTTACATTTCTTCAAATTCCAAATCGAAATTCATTCCCAAAATAGCTTTACCACTAACTTTTTCTCCATTTTCAGGATTAATTAAACCAGCCATTTTTCCAGTTTTTTGTTTCGTTACTATATCCAATATTTGTTTATCGGTCAATTTTTTACCCATAAATTCGAACGGAATTTTGAATCCACATTCTTTAAAGTTTGCACAACCATAAGCGGCTTTTCCTTTTACCAATTTATGTGTTTTACATTTTGGACAAGTTGCATCTTCTAAATTAATTTCTTCTTTTGGTTTGCGTTCTTTCTTCGGTTTTTCCTCTGTTTGAGTTGAATTTTGATGAGAAGCAATTGGTCTAAAATAACTATTCTTTACATCAAATGTCAATTTCGAAACCATTTCAATCAATTCTTGTTTAAATTGTTCTAATTCGTATTCGCCTTTTTCAATCAAACGAAGCTTTCGTTCCCAAACACCAGTCAATTCTGGAGATTTCAACAATTCATCTTGAATCGTATCAATCAAATCTATACCCGTTTGTGTCGCTACAATGTTTCGTTTACGTTTCTCAATGTATTTTCTACGAAACAATGTTTCAATAATATTTGCACGAGTAGAAGGTCGACCAATTCCGTTTTCTTTCATCAATTCGCGCATTTCTTCATCATCCACTTGTCGTCCAGCAGTTTCCATTCCGCGTAACAAAGTCGCTTCTGTATAATGTTTTGGTGGAGTTGTTTTTCCTTTATGAATCAATGGTTCGTGAGGACCTTTTTCACCAATTTCAAAAATCGGCATTATTTTTTCCTCATCTTTTTCTTCTTCTTTTTTATCTTTTGCATAGACTTCGCGCCAACCCATTTCGAGAATTTGTTTACCTGTTGCTTTAAAATTAATGGAAGAAAGAATGCCATCTTTACCTGTGTTTTCTACTTTTCCCTCAACAGTTGTATTAGCAACCTTACATTCTGGGTAGAAAACAGCAATAAAACGACGTGCAATCAAATCATAAATACGTTTTTCCTCGTTAGATAATCCTTGTGGAAAGATTTCGGTCGGAATAATAGCGTGATGATCTGTTACTTTTGTGTTATCAAAAACAGCTTTCGACATCGGAATTGGCTGCGTCATCAAAGGCGCAATCAAATTTTGATAAGCAGTTAATTTATTTAATATTCCAGGAACTTTTGGATAAATATCTTCTGATAAATATGTAGTATCAACACGAGGATAAGTCACAAATTTTTTCTCGTACAGACTTTGTACAAATTTTAAGGTATTCTCCGCTGAAAATGCATATTTTTTATTCGCTTCTACTTGTAAGGCTGTCAAATCGAATAGGCGAGGATTTTTCTCACGACCTTCTTTTACTTCAAAGTCAATGATTTCAAATTCTCTATCTTTAATAAAATCTAAACCTTGTTTGGCTTTTTCTTCAGACTTTAAACGTGGAATTGTTGCATTAAATTCAACTTCTTTGAAAATCGTTTTCAATTCCCAATATTCCTCTACAATAAAAGCATTGATTTCTTTTTGACGTTGAACAATCATCGCCAAAGTAGGTGTTTGTACACGACCTATTGAAAGAACTGTTTTTGGCGGTGCAAATTTTTTTGTAAACAAACGAGTAGCATTCATTCCTAATAACCAATCGCCAATCGCACGTGCTTGACCAGCAGAGAAAAGATTGAAATATTTTTCACCATCTTTCAGATTATCAAACCCTTCTTTAATCGCCTCTTCTGTCAACGAAGAAATCCACAAACGCTTCATTGGTGCTTTTGCACGCGCTTTAAGTAAAACCCAACGTTGTATCAATTCTCCTTCTTGTCCAGCATCGCCACAGTTTATAATCTCGTCAACCTGATCATTAGTTACTAATTTTTCGATGATATGAAATTGCTTCGAGACACCTTTATCTGCAATTAATTTGATTCCGAAACTTTGTGGAATCATTGGTAAATAATTAAGGTCCCAGCTTTTCCACTCAGGTGTATAATCTTGTGGTTCTTTTAATGTACATAAGTGTCCGAAAGTCCAAGTGACCTGAAATCCATTTCCTTCATAGTATCCATCGTGCTTTTGATTTGCGCCAATTACTTTGGCGATATCTTTAGCAACACTTGGTTTTTCGGCAATACAAACTTTCATAGCATTTATAATTATTGAAGTGCAAAAGTCAAAATAATAATTTAATTCTTAAAAAAAAATATAAATATGTATAATTATTGAATAAATTTGCGATAGGTTAAAATTTTGTGAAAACGAAAATAATCGTAAATCTATAGGTTGTTTAAGGTTGAGTTTACTTTTTTGAATAAATATTATTGTCAAATTGGTAAAAAATCATACTGATTTTAAATAAATTATAAATTTAACGTGATAACAACGTAAAAAATTTAGAAGAATTAAAAAATTTTCACTTAATTTACACCCACATTAATAAAAATCATAATATTTAAAAGAATTAGTAAATGGAAAAGAATGTAACAGTACCAGCTAAAACTAGAAAGGGAGGTCTTAACCCTGTGATTACTATGATCATTTTAATTGCAGTAGCAATGGGGATCTTCTATGGTGTTTTTGGACAACCAGGTAACTTTGAGGGAGGGGATACAGCTAAAGGGCAACCTTTAAATCCACTTGGGATTATTTTTAAAGGAGGGGTGATTATTCCATTCTTAATGTCTTTCTTCTTTATGGTAATCGTTTTCTCAATTGACCGTATTATTGCTTTAAACAAAGCTAAAGGTACTGGATCTGCTGAGAAGTTTGTAAACGATATCCGTGCTTTATTAAACAAAAACGAAGTTAACAAAGCAATCGAATTATGTGACAAACAAAAAGGAGCTGTAGGTAACGTAGTTAAAGAAGGTTTAACAACTTACAAAGCTTTAGAAAACGATACAACTTTAAACAAAGAGCAAAAATTAGCTCAATTAGGTAAAACGTTAGAAGAAGCAACTACATTAGAAATGCCAACTTTAGAGAAAAACATGACAATTATCTCTACGATTGCCTCAGTAGGTACATTAATTGCCTTAATGGGTACTGTAATCGGGATGATTAAAGCATTCTTCGCATTAGGTGAAGGTGGTGGATCTCCAGATGCTGCACAATTATCAGTAGGTATTGCCGAAGCCTTAATTAATACAGGTATGGGTATTGGTGCTTCTGCATTCGCTATTATTGCTTATGCTTACTTAACTTCAAAAATTGATGATTTAACATTCAAAATTGATGAAGTAGGAATGAGTATCCAACAATCTTTCTCTGCTCACAATTAATATTCAATTGACGACGCCTTAGAAGAATAGTATAAGGAAAAAATCAAACAACAAATAATTAAGAATATTAATATAATACAGAGAAAATGGCAAGAGTAAAACCAAAAAGAAGAGGTCCTTCGATGGACTTAACAGCTATGTCTGACATGGCTTGGCTTTTGTTAACTTTCTTTATTTTGACATCTAACTTTAGAGAACCTGAAGTTGTTCCTGTCGTAACACCTACATCTGTTTCTAACCAAAAAATGGCAGAAGAAAACATGATGGTTATTAAAATCGATGATAAAGGGAAGTTCTTATTCGGATTAGAAGAAAAAGATCGTATTCCTACATTAGAGAGAATGGGTGACAAGTACGGAGTGAAGTTTACAGATGCTGAAAAGAATGCATTCAAAAGCATAGTAGAATTTGGTGTACCAATGAAAGAGATGAGAAATTATTTGAATCAGCCTGCTGATAGACAACAAAAATATCATCCTGGTATTCCATTAGATACAATACCTGATAAAAATCAAGAAATGATTGATTGGGTATTTGAAGCAAAAGAAGTGAACCCAGATATTTTCTTAGCAATTAAAGGGGATCAAAAATCTGAATACAAAGAATTCAAGAATTTGATTCAACAATTGCAAATGAAAAATATGAATAAGTTCCAGTTAATTACATCTCAAGAATAATTATTAAGAAATTAAAAAATGGCACAAATAGAAAGTCACGATGACGGTGGCGGAAAGAAAGTCCGTTCCAAAAAGAATTCGACGAAAGTCGATATGGCTCCTTTGGTTGATTTAGGTTTCTTATTAATTACTTTCTTTATGTTTGCGGCGACATCGATCAAACCAAACGTAATGAACTTGAATATGCCTCCAAAAATTGATGTTCCAAAACCAACTGATATTCCAGAAATTAAATTAGCAAACTCTTTGACTATATTAATTTCAAAGGATAACAAGTTATTTTGGCACCAACAAGATGAGGCTGGATTAAATGGAGGAACTCTTAATGAAACTGACTACTCAAAAGTTCGTGAAGTTATTACAACAGCACAAGCTAGAGCAGATAAGGATAAGTTTACTGTAATTATCAAACCGATGGATGATGCTACGTATGATAATTTAGTAACTATCTTGGATGAAATGGAGATTACGAAATCTACACGATACGGTATCGTACCAGTTGCACCTTTTGAACAAAAAGTGTACGACGAGAAAGTAGGTAAATAGTTTATTTGTTAAATTTAAAAGAATTAAAATGTCAGAAAATAACAACAAACTAAAATCCTTAGACGAAATAGTATTTGAAGGTAGAAATAAGGCGTACGGGGCTTATGACATGAGAATGACAGAGAAGAGTACGTTGTTAAAAGCCTTTATTCGTGGATTTATAGTAATTGCGATATTAGCTTTTGCACTTATTGCTTCTGCAACAGGAATGTTCGATAGCAAAAAGACAGAAGACGTAGTCGTAGATGTTCAGCTTGAAGATTTAAATATCCCTGAACCTCCAAAAGAGGAAGAAGTGGTAGAACCAGAACCTCCAAAGCCAGAACCAGAACAGAGATATCAAGAAGAAACTGCTCAGGTAAAAGTTGTAATGCCAGAACCTAAAGCTCAACCTAAAAAAGAAGAAACAGTTCCTGAAGTAAAGGAAATGGCTGACAAAGACTTAGGTTTAGTAGATAGAGAAGGTCCTAAATCAACAACGCAAACAGGTGGTGCTAATGAAGTTAATACAAAGAAAGAAGCACCAAAGGATACACCAGCGACTCCTAACCCAGGAAAAGGTACTGAATCAGCACCTCCAGCAACAGTAACAGCACGTACTGCTGCAGTTATGGCTGTTTATCCTGGTTGTGAGAAAGATGCTGCTAAAGGTAAACAAGCTGCAACAGACTGTTTATCTAAAAAACTAGGTGCAGATATCGGTGATGAGTTACAAGATTTTGCTAATGATGCTGCAGGACAAGGATTGTCTGGAGCTGTTGTTGCTAAATTAAGTTTCCAAATTGATACTCAAGGTCGTATTGTTAGTATTACACCACAAGGTGATGCTAAATTAGGACCAGAAGCTAGAAAAGCATTAGAGCGTATTACGCAAAGACAACAAAAGCGTGGTAAAACGATTAAACCTGCTGAAACAGAAGATGGTCGTCCTGCTAAGTTGAACTTTAGTATTCCAGTAAAAATGGATATCCAATAAGAATATCATTCTTAAAATATAAAAGAGGCTAGTTTTATAGCCTCTTTTTTTGTAGAAAAACTTATAAAATAATAGCCTCAATATTTTGAGGCTATTATTTTGTTTTATTTAGAAAGTGAAATCTTTTAATAAGCTTGTGTATCGTTCAATTCCGTGTTCTATCTCTGATAAATAAATATATTCGTCTGGTGTATGTGAACGAGCTGAATCTCCAGGTCCCATTTTTACAGTTTCGAAATTCATCATTGCTTGATCTGACATTGTTGGTGAACCATAAGTTGTACAACCTAATTCGATACCTTTTTGTACAATTGGATGATTTTCTGAAATGCGAGAAGAATTTAATCGTAGCGAACGTGCTTTTACTTCTGCCTTTGGTAAACAACTCGCAATAATATCAACCACTTCTTGATTAGAATATAATTCGTTTACACGACAATCTACAACCAAACGACATTCATCTGGAACAACATTGTGTTGTTTTCCTGCTTCAATTTGTGTAACAGTCATTTTTACTGGTCCTAACATATCCGAAACTCTTTCGAATTGATAAGTTCTGAACCAATTCATTGTATCAATTGCTTCGTAAATAGCATTTACACCTTCGTTACGAGCAGCGTGTCCGGTTTTACCTTTTACAATTACATCCATCACAACCAAACCACGCTCAGCAATTGCCATATCCATTTGCGTAGGTTCTCCTACAATTCCTAAATCTATTTTTGGTAAATTAGGTAAAATACTTCCTACATTTAATTGTCCCGAACTTTCTTCTTCAGCAGTTATTGCAACAATTAAGTTAAAAGGTAAATCTTCATCTAAAAAATTGATATAAGTAGCCAATAGACTTACTGCAGAAGCACCTGCATCATTACTTCCTAAACCAATTAATTTATCACCATCTATCGTCGCTTTTAATGGATCATATGTCCATGAAGCACCAAACTTTACGGTATCGTGATGAGAGTTTAATAAAATTGTTTTTTTGTTTTCATCAAAATTTGGATGAATACTCCAAACATTGTTATCCTGACGATGAGCAGTTGCACCATGATCAGTTAAAAACTTGAAAATAATATCGGCCGTTTTATCTTCTTCGCTAGAAAAAGATTGGGTTTCGATTAATTGACACAATAAATCGACAGCTTTCTTTTTTAGAATAGCTAATTCTAACATAAAATTGTTTTAATCTCTGAGTTAATGTTTCGCGCGTGCACTAAACATACATTTTTTACACCCGCTTTGATTACATTGAATGAATTGTCTAATTTCGGAATCATTCCTTCGAAAATTACACCTTCTTCTTTTAATTGCAAATATAAAGTTTCGTTAATTTTAGGAATCAATGTTGCGTCATCATTTACATCACGAAGCACACCAATTTTATCAAAGACAAAATTTAGTTCCACATCATTTTGTTGAGACATTGCAACAGCAATTGTAGATGCCACGGTATCTGCATTGGTATTTAGTAATTGCCCATTACCGTCGTGAGTTATAGCGCAAACAATAGGTGTAATGTTATTATCAACTAATAATTGAAACAATTCTTTGTTGATGCTTTCATCATTCAAATCACCTACAAAACCATAATCAATTGTTTTTACAGGACGTTTAGAGCCTTTGATTGCATTTCCATCAGCACCTGATAAACCTAAAGCATTACAACCGAATTGTTGTAATTTAGCTACAATTGTTTTATTAATATTTCCTGCATACAAACCAGTCACAACATCTAGTGTTGGTTGATCTGTAATACGACGACCATCGATCATTTTTGGTTCAATACCCAATTGGTTTAACATCTTTGAAGCTCCTTTTCCTCCTCCATGTACCAATATTTTTGGACCATCAATTGCCGCGAAAGTTTTTAGAAACTGCTCTAACTCTTGGTTATCGTCTATAATTCCGCCTCCGATTTTAATAATTTTCAACATCTTAATAAATATGTAAATTTTGTTTGCTTTTTTTTGGTGTTACAAAAATATAATATTTAACTTTGCATCTCAGTATAATAACTGAATATCTTGTTGATTAATGGAAGAAATTACTGAAATTGTTCTTCTCAATTATGAGAGTAGCTTTCAATCGGAAAGCAAGAAAATCCTTTCTCATAATCTTTTTAAGTGTGATGGAAATTCTCCGTCTTTTCCCGTTTTCCCTTTATTAATCAACTTCCCCTTAAATTATGTATGTTAGAATAGCAAATGCAGATGATGCCAAGTACGCTGAGTTGCTGTGCGAATGGTATGAAGAATCCGCCCGTATGAGAAAAACGGGTATTGCTAAAAGAAATCCTGTTTATTTAGAACGCAAAATGCGTAATGGTAATGCAGTGATTGCATTTGATGATGATGATCAAGTTGCAGGTTTTAGCTATATTGAAACCTACGAAGAAGAAAAATTTGTAGTAAATTCTGGTCTTATTGTTCGGCTGGATTTAAGAAGTTCAGGAATTGGGCGCGAAATAAAGCATGCCGTTTTTGAATTATCTAGAACAAAATTCCCAAAATCAAAAGTTTTTAGTATTACAACTTCGTTAGCAGTTATGCGAATGAATACAAAATTAGGTTACAAACCCGTTACTTTTTCTGAGTTAACACAATCGGATGAGTTCTGGAATGGATGTAAAAGTTGTAAGAACTATCACATTTTGATGGATAATGATCGCGAAAGATGTATTTGTACAGGTTTAGTTTATGATAACTTGGATGACGAATATGCTAAGCGTGCATTAGAAAATCAGTCAAAAAAAGATAGTGAATAAATATACGAGCTAAGGTTTTTTTTTGCCTAAAATGAGTATATTTGCATAAAATTTCGAATAAATATTCAAAATGAGTAATAAAAAATACAGATTCCAAATCATAAGAGATTTAATAACAGATCAAGAAATTAGTAATCAAGACGAATTATTAAAAAAATTAATTGATTTAGAAATAATTGTTACTCAAGCAACTTTATCTAGAGATTTACGCGAATTGAAAGTTTCAAAAGTACCAAATAGTTCGGGACAATACATTTATCGTTTAACAGAAAGTGCTTTACCAACAGCAACTGTAACACATAACGAGAATATGAGTTTGGTTTTTTCTAATAACATTGGAGTTATAAAAACCAAGCCAGGTTATGCAAATAGAATTGCTTTTGAGATTGATAATACATATTTTAATTCAATATTAGGTACAATTGCTGGAGACGATACATTATTGATTATCATGAAAGAAGAAAGTAGCCGGGAAGAGGTTACAAACGAATTAAGAAGAATTATTCCCAATATAAACAAATAAACAAACAATGAGCAACAAAGCAGTTTTAGCTTACAGTGGAGGTTTAGATACATCGTACTGTTTAGTTAACTTAACAAAAGATCAAGGAATGGAAGTACACACAGTAATTGTAAATACTGGTGGATTTTCTACAGAAGAATTAAAAGATATCGAAGCACGTGCTTATGAGTTAGGATCATCTAAACACGTAACAATAGATATCACAGAAAAATACTATAATGATTGTGTTCGTTATTTAATTTACGGAAACATTTTAAAAAATAATACTTACCCTTTATCTGTAAGTGCAGAACGTATGTTTCAGTCAATTGCAATTGCTCAGTATGCAAAAGATGTAGATGCAGAATATATTGTACACGGATCTACAGGAGCTGGAAACGATCAAATTCGTTTTGATGTTGCTTTTGCAGTAATTTCACCAAATTCTAAAATCATTACACCAATTCGCGACGAAAAATTATCTCGTCAACAAGAGGTTGAATATTTACAAGCAAATGGTGTAAACTATAGTTGGGAAAAAGCGAAATACTCTATTAACAGAGGTATTTGGGGAACATCTGTTGGAGGAGTTGAAACATTAACATCTAACCAAGCATTGCCAGAAGATGCTTATCCAACTCAATTATCTAGAACTGAACCATCTATTATTGAAATTGAGTTTGAAAAAGGTATTCCAGTAGGTTTAGATGGAGAAAAATTATCTCCAGTGGCCTTAATTCAGAAATTAAACGAAATCGGTGGTGAATATGCAATTGGTCGCGACATTCACGTAGGAGATACAATTTTAGGTATCAAAGGACGTGTAGGTTTCGAAGCGCCAGCAGCTTATTTATTAATCAAAGCTCACCACTTATTAGAAAAACATACACTTACAAGATGGCAATTATTGCACAAAGATTCGTTATCAAACTGGTACGGAACTTTATTGCATGAAGCACAATATTTGGATCCAGTAATGCGTGATATCGAAGCATTCTTAGAATCTTCTCAAAATCATGTAACAGGAAAAGTGAAAGTACAATTAAATCCTTATCATTTCTCAATGATTGGAATCGAATCGCCTTATGATATGATGCAATCTAAAGTCGCTACTTATGGAGAAGAAAACGAAGCTTGGGACAGTAGAGATGCAAGAGGTTTCATCAAAATATTCGGTAATCAATTAAAGATTGTTCATAGTTTCGATTAATTGATTCTTTAAAGTGGATTCCAACGAGTCCACTTTATTTTAGAAATATAGTATAGGTATTTTACCTTAAAAAAACACGCGCAAAACATAACAAATGACAAACAAAATTAACGTAAGCATTGTAGGAGGTGCTGGCTACACAGCAGGCGAACTGCTAAGAATATTGATACATCATCCGATGGTTAATATTTCGTCTGTGTACAGTACATCAAATGCAGGCAACCCCGTTACCAAAGTGCACGACGATTTGTTTGGAGAAACTGACATCGTATTTTCGGATAAAATAGACGAAAATGCTGATGTCGTTTTTTTATGCCTTGGTCACGGAAAATCGGCAGAGTTTTTACAAAACAATACATACTCAGCCAACACAAAAATTATTGATTTGAGCAACGATTTTCGATTAAATGCGAACCACATTTTCGAAGATAGAACGTTTGTTTACGGTTTACCAGAATTAGACCGAGAAGTAATCAAAACAGCTCAAAATATTGCAAATCCAGGTTGTTTTGCAACAGCTATTCAGTTAGCATTGTTACCATTGGCAGCTAAGAATGAAATCAAAAATGATATTCATATCAATGCTGTAACGGGTTCTACAGGTGCTGGACAAAGTTTATCTGCTTCTACGCACTTTAGTTGGCGAAATAATAACGTTTCTTTCTATAAAGAATTTACGCATCAACACGAAGGAGAAATTTACCAAACATTGAATCAATTAGAAAAAGATTTCAATAACAAAGTATATTTTTTACCAATGCGAGGAGATTTTGCGCGCGGAATTTTAGCAGGTGTTTATTTAAAGTCTGATTTATCAGAAGAAGAAGCAAAAAATATCTTCAACGAATATTACAAAAACGAACCTTTTACACATGTTTCTGATGCTCCAATAGCACTGAAACAAGTTGTAAATACCAACAAATGTTTTTTACACGTACAGAAACAAGATGATGTATTGTTAATCACTTCTATCATCGATAATTTGACAAAAGGAGCTTCTGGACAAGCAGTAGAAAACATGAACTTGATGTTTGGTTGGGAAGAGAATCTTGGTTTGAACTTAAAGACAATTGCTTTTTAAGAGTTGTGAGTATTGAGTTATAAGTTTTGAGTATGCAAGATTATAGAAAATTACAAGTTTGGAATCGTTCACATCTCTTGGTTTTAGATTTATATAAAATTGTAAATCAATTTCCAAAAGAAGAACAATTTGGATTAATTTCTCAAATCAAAAGAGCATCATCTTCTATACCTGCAAATATTGCAGAAGGTTGTGGAAGAAACTCAAATAAAGACTTTGCTCATTTTAAATATTTCTTTAGGCTCTTTGAATGAAGTAACATACTTTATTTTGCTAGCTAAAGATTTGAATTATATAAATATTGAAGAATATTCAAAATTAACAGATGAGTGTAATGAAATTAAAGCAATGCTAATTGGATTAATAAATAAAATTAGAACAAGCGCTTAACTCATTACTCAAAACTCATCACTTAAAACTTATTAAATGAAACTATTCGACGTATATCCATTAATGAATGTAACTCCGGTTAAAGCTAAAGATTGTATTCTTTGGGACGAAAACGGAAAAGAATATTTGGACCTTTATGGAGGTCACGCAGTGATTTCTATCGGTCACTCGCATCCATATTATGTTGAGAAATTAACAGAACAAATTAATACTATCGGGTTTTATTCGAACTCGGTAAATATTCCGATTCAGCAAGAATTGGCAGAAAAATTAGGTAAAGCATCAGGTTATGAAGATTATACTTTATTCTTGATTAATTCTGGAGCAGAAGCTAACGAAAATGCAGTGAAATTAGCGTCTTTTCATACAGGAAAAGATCGTGTAATTGCTTTCAAAGATGCATTTCATGGACGCACTTCTGGAACAGTAGCACTTACAGATAATCCAAAAATTGTAGCGCCTTTCAATGCGCATCACAAAGTATCTTTCGTAGAATTTGATATTGATCAAGTAAAAGAAGTAATTGCTGGAGGAGATGTTGCAGCGGTTATTTACGAACCAATTCAAGGAGTTGGGGGAATCGTTTTACCTTCTGACGAATTTGTACAAGAATTAAGAAAAGTATGTACAGAAAATGGAGTGGTTTTAATTGCAGATGAAATTCAATGTGGTTATGGACGCTCTGGGAAATTCTTTGCGCATCAACATTCTGGTATCAAAGCAGATTTGATAACAATGGCAAAAGGAATGGGGAACGGATTTCCAATTGGTGGAGTTTTAATCTCTCCAGAATTTAAAGCTTCTTACGGATTATTAGGAACTACTTTCGGAGGAAATCATTTAGCTTGTGCTGCTGCAGTAGCCGTTTTAGATGTGATTGAGCAAGAAAACTTAATCGAAAATGCAAAAGAAATTGGAGAATATGTTGGAATCCAATTAAATAAATTCCCGAAAATTAAAGAAGTTCGTGGACGTGGTTCTATGATTGGAATCGAATTTGATTTCCCAATTGGCGAATTAAAAAACAACTTAGTTACAAAAC
The DNA here is from genome assembly GCF_030005555.1 of Empedobacter sedimenti. Taxonomy (GTDB): domain Bacteria; phylum Bacteroidota; class Bacteroidia; order Flavobacteriales; family Weeksellaceae; genus Empedobacter; species Empedobacter sedimenti. The sequence goes on from NZ_JASCQG010000016.1 coordinate 27,619, forward strand.
ACAATATTTTTGTAGGCTACGCTGGTACAAACGTTATTCGTTTATTGCCCCCTTTAACAGTAACAAAACAATACATAGATAAATTCATATCAGCTTTAGAAACTGAAATTAACATTATCATCAATGGATAAGACAGTAAAATTAGTATTCCAAGACGGATTAGAAATCGAAGGAAAATCTTTCGGTGCGTATACTTCTGCCGCAGGAGAAGTAGTATTCAACACAGCTTTGGTTGGATATAATGAAAGTTTGACTGACCCTTCTTACAAAGGGCAGATTATGGTGATGACAGCTCCAATGATCGGTAACTACGGTGTTCCTGATGATAAAGCAATGATTAATGAAATTGAAGCTTGGATGGAATCAAACCAAATTCAAGTAACTGGATTGGTTGTTTCTTATTATGCTGATGATTATTCACATTGGAACGCTATTCAAAAATTAGGAGCTTGGTTAGAAAGTCAAAATATTCCTGGTATTTATGGCGTTGATACACGTATGATTACAAAAAAATTACGTGAGCAAGGTTCTACTTTAGGGAAAATTGTTGCTGATACAGATGTTGCATATTACGATCCAAACGAAGATAATTTAGTAGATCAAGTTTCTTGTAAAGAAGTGATTCGTTACAACGAAGGTGCTGATATCAAAATTGTTTTGATTGATTGTGGAGTGAAAAATAACATCATCCGTTGTTTTGTAAATCGTGATGTAGAGGTAATTCGAGTTCCTTGGGATTATGATTATTCAACATTAGAATATGATGGATTATTTATCTCGAATGGACCTGGTGATCCAGCTTTATGTGTTCCTACAATTAATAATATCAAAGAATCTTTGAAGGAGGATAAACCAATTTTCGGAATTTGTTTAGGAAATCAATTGGTAAGTTTAGCAGCTGGTGCATCAACTTTCAAATTAAAATACGGACACCGTTCGCACAATCAACCTGTACAATTAGTTGGAACAAAAAGATGTTTCATTACATCTCAAAACCACGGTTTCGCAGTAGATGATTCAAAATTACCAGAAGGATTCAAAACATTCTTCACGAACTTAAATGATGGAACGTGTGAAGGAATTCGTCACGAATCAAAACCAATCTTTACAGTTCAATTCCACCCAGAAGCGATGGGAGGACCAGTTGATACAGAATATTTATTTGATGAATTCATCGAAGAAGTAAAAAAATATAAAAACGCAAACGCATAATCAGAATCACGATGTTAAAAAAAGATATTAAAAAAGTATTAGTATTAGGATCAGGAGCATTAAAAATTGGTCAAGCTGGTGAGTTTGATTATTCTGGTTCGCAAGCGTTAAAAGCGTTAAAAGAAGAAGGAATTAAAACAGTTTTAATTAATCCAAATATTGCAACTGTTCAAACTTCTGAAGGTATTGCAGACGAAGTTTACTTCTTACCTGTAACTCCTTACTTTGTAGAAAAAGTAATTCAAAAAGAAAAACCAGACGGAGTTTTGGTTGCTTTTGGTGGACAAACTGCATTAAACTGTGCGGTTGAGTTGAACAAAGAAAATATTTTCGAGAAATATGGTGTTGAGGTTTTAGGAACTCAAATTCCAGTAATCGAAGCAACAGAAGACCGTGATATTTTTATCGAAAAATTAAACCAAATTGGAGTTTTAACAGCTCGTTCAGAAGCGGTAGAAACTGTTGCTGATGCAATGGAAGCTGGTAAACGCATCGGTTTCCCATTAATCATCCGTGCAGCATACGCTTTAGGAGGTTTAGGTTCTGGTTTCGCAAATAACGAAGAAGAATTATTAGATTTAGTTGAAAAAGCGTTCAATTATTCTACTCAAGTTTTAGTGGAAGAATCATTAAAAGGTTGGAAAGAGATCGAGTACGAAGTAGTGCGTGATGCTTACGATAACTGTATCACAGTTTGTAACATGGAGAACTTTGATCCAATTGGAGTTCATACTGGAGAGTCAATCGTTATTGCACCTTCTCAAACTTTATCAAATTCAGAATATCATAAATTACGTGAAGTTGCAATCCGTACGATTCGTCACCTTGGCGTAGTTGGAGAGTGTAACATTCAGTATGCTTTCGATACAGTTTCTGAGGAATATCGTGTAATTGAGGTGAACGCTCGTTTATCTCGTTCGTCAGCTTTGGCGTCAAAAGCAACAGGTTATCCTTTAGCTTTCGTGGCTGCTAAATTGGCTTTAGGTTATTCTTTAGATGAGTTGAAAAATAGTGTAACGCAAACGACATCTGCGATGTTTGAGCCTGCGTTAGATTACTGTGTAGTGAAATTGCCTCGTTGGGATTTAAATAAATTCTACGGAGTTCGTCGTAACATTGGTTCTGCAATGAAATCTGTTGGAGAAGTAATGGCAGTTGGACGTTCTTTCGAAGAAGCAATTCAGAAAGGAGTTCGTATGTTAGACATCGGACACAGAGGTTTCGTAGCAAATGGATTCAAAATTCCAGAAGGTGAATCGTTGGATACATGGTTAGCTGAACCAAATGATGAGCGTTTATATGCGATTACAGAAGCTTTCAAAGCGGGATATTCGATTGAAAAAATTCATGATTTAACGAAAATTGATTTATGGTTTTTACAACGTTTAGAAAGAATTTTTAATGTATCAAAAGAATTTGAAGCATTAGAAAGATTTGAACAAGTTGAAGCTGATTTAGTAAAACGTGCAAAATTGTTAGGATTTTCGGATCAACAAATTGCAGTTTTAGTAAAAGGAGATCAAAACGTACACAGAAACGAATTAACGGTTCGTGAATTACGTAAAAACTTCGGAATTAAACCTGTTGTAAAACAAATTGATACGTTAGCAGCAGAATTCCCTGCGCAAACAAATTATTTATATGTAACCTACCACGGAACTGAAAATGATTTGACACCAGAAACAGAAAAAGCAGTTTGTATTTTAGGATCTGGAGTTTACCGTATCGGTTCGTCTGTAGAGTTCGACTGGTGTTCTGTAAATGCAGCGCACACAGCGTCTAAAAATGGTTATAAAACAATTATCATCAACTATAATCCAGAAACGGTTTCGACAGATTATGATGAGTCAGATCGTTTATACTTCGAAGAATTATCTTTTGAACGTGTAATGGATATTTTAGATTTTGAACAACCTGAAGGAACAATTATTTCAACAGGAGGTCAAATTCCTAATAACTTAGCGATGAAATTGTACGATCAATCAATCAATATTTTAGGAACTTCTCCTTTAAGAATTGATGATGCAGAAAATCGTCATAAATTCTCAGAAATATTAGATGAATTAGGAATCGATCAACCACGTTGGAAAGAGCTTTCTTCTTTAGAAGCGATTCATAAATTTGTGGAAGAAGTTAATTTCCCAGTGTTAATTCGTCCTTCTTATGTTTTATCAGGAGCTGCAATGAATGTCGTTTCGAATACAGAAGAATTAGATGCTTTCTTGAAATTAGCGAAAGAAGTTTCTCCTGACTATCCAGTTGTAGTTTCTGAATTCGTGCAAGGTGCAAAAGAAATTGAGTTGGATGCAGTTTGTCAAAACGGAGAAATTGTAGATTATGCAGTTTCTGAACACGTAGAATTTGCGGGAGTTCACTCAGGAGATGCAACAATGTATTATCCACCACAAAAAGTGTACATCGAAACAATTCGCCAAATGCGTAAAGTTGCAGCGAAAATCGCAAAGCGTTTCGAAATTTCTGGACCAATGAACATTCAGTTCTTGTCAAAAAATAATACAGTTCGCGTGATCGAAACTAATATTCGTGCTTCTCGTTCGTTCCCATTCGTATCGAAAGTTGCTGGAAATAATATGATCGAAAAAGCGACAAAAGTTTTATTAGGATTAGAAGTAGAAAAAGGACACTCAGAAATCGTTTACGATTTAGATTATGTTGGAGTGAAAGCTTCTCAGTTCTCATTTACACGTTTAGCAGGAGCAGATCCAGTTTTATCAGTAGACATGTCTTCTACAGGAGAAGTTGGATGTATTGGTGATACAGCAGAAGAAGCTTTATTAAAATCAATGTTATCTGTTGGATACGAAATTCCTGAGAAAACAGTTTTAATTTCTGGTGGACCAATTGCTTCTAAAGTTGCTTTATTAGAGCCTGCGAAACAATTAATCGCAAAAGGTTACAAAATTTATGCAACAGAAGGAACGCACAAATTCTTTACAGAAAATGATGTGTATTCTACGCTTGTTTACTGGCCTTCTGATAAAAAAGAGCCAAATGTAATGTCTTATTTACATGACAAGAAAATTGATATGGTAATTAATATTCCGAAAAACTTAACAAAAGCGGAATTAGACAACGATTATCAAATTCGTCGTACAGCAGTAGATTTCAATATTCCGTTGGTGACAAATGCACGTTTAGCTTCGGCTTTCATCAATGCATTTACAACATTATCAATGGATGATTTAAAAATCAAAACTTGGAACGAATACCGTAATAAATAGAAATTAGAATCTAGATATTAGAAGTTAGAAAGCCTCGCATTTGCGAGGCTTTTTTATGTTGTTGTTTTTTGAATTTGTCATTCCGTAGTATCGAGAAATCTTTATTAAACATGAAGAAATGAATACAAAATAATTCCAAGAACAATTATTGAAAAAATAAACGTATTAATTCCTAAAAGTATAGCACCTTTAATTGTTGTAATGATAAATCCTTGGTTATAAAGTTTTTTTAACGCAAGGAAAAAATAAACAATTAGATATAAAACAATCAATGTATTAATTAAAGCTATTATGGCTGATAAAGCATTATTATCAATATAATCTGAAAGTTTATTCAAAAGAAAAATTACCAAAATTGATAAAAGAATTACTGTAAAATAATGCAGTGTAAAAATTCCGTGATCAAAATACCACCATTTCTTTTTGTTGTAAAAAATCCATAAGAAGAAAGCAAACAAAGGCATGTACACAAATAAAACTTTTGGAATAAGATGCAAGGATTTTTCAGTAATAACTTCATTTAATTCCTCGTTTGAGATCTTGTTCTGCTTGATCTCTTTATATTTACTTATAATTGGATGAAGAATTGGAGCTTGTTTTTTTACTCCTTGTTCAATCTCAGAAATAGTTTCTGTATTCAAATCATCTAAAGAATTGATTTCCTTATTCTTTTCAAATTCAGATTTTATTTTCGCACCTTGTTCAACAGTAGTAATACCTTTGTTTTGTAATGTATCAGTGATTGCATTTACAGCATTTTCAATTTTTTTGTTAGATATAGTTGTTTCGGTAGTTTCAACTTTCTCTTTAACGAATTGATTTTTTGAAGGAAATACGGAAATAAGAAAAAACGTAACAAAACTGACAAAAATGTACATTTTAACAGGATTAACAGAGCTATTTCTCTTACCACTTAAATACTCTTTGGTTAAAACTCCTGGTTTCAAAAATAGTTTTTTAATCGTTTGCCAAAAACTTCCATCATAATGAACAAAATCTTCGATAAAGTGAGTAAATAAAAAGTGAAACGGTTGACGTGTTTCTACATTTTCTTGTCCGCAATGTGTGCAATAATGTTCTTCTACGTAATGTCCACAATTTTGGCAATTATGATCTTCTCTTGGTTTTCCGTGACTCATGTGTTAATTCTTAGTGATGATAAATCTATAAAAAGATTATTTATTTTGAAATAACCACGAAGAAATATTTGATTAAATATAGATTAAGAAAGTTAGCTTTTTTGTCTTTCTAAGTTTTTTGTGATGTCTAAATTTAATGCGAAGCTGAAATGAATTCTGCTTGACGATGTGTTAAGTCATCCTGAACTCGTTTCAGGATCACATTAGTTAAAGCTTTTGTTTTAATTTTACAGAATATTGTATTTTAGTAAAAATCTATAGGAAAATTTTATGTTTAAATCTTTACAGCTTAAAACGGAAGTTGCAAAACAATATACTACTGGTGAGGAAGATAATAGTTTGAATAATCTTTCTAGAATCAACATTTTCATTGGGCCAAAAAATACTGGTAAAAGTCGTTTTATGAGAGATTTATTTAATGTTGAACAGCATCTTTTTGATAAAGAACCTTTACAATTAAATAAATATGATGAGAAACTTTGTGAATTAAAAGAATATCTTCAAGATAAATTAAAAACTTTAATCCACAATGATGAATTGGATTTAGAAATTTTGAATAGTGAATGTTTTAATAATGAAGAATCTATTAAAATATTAATTAAAGAGATAGAAACATATCAAGAACTTGTTCAAACCAAAATTAACTCCATTATTTCAAAAAATTATAGTTCACGAAATTTTCAATTAATACGATTAAAATTGAATGAAGAGTTACCAAAATTAATAAATATCTTAAAGGAATCTTATAAATTACAGCACAAGTAATGATATTTTGAATGCTTTACAAAATAATCGTGAGGGTTTACTCGCAACAATTGCAACCTTACCAACTAGAGGATTAGGTAAATTGTTGAATTTAGTAGGTATTGGAGGAAGTCTTACAGGAGCTGTACCTCGAGTAATTGGTGAACAAAATGAAATGTATGGCTATGGAGAAAACAATGAAGGAATGAGTTTGAAAATGTTCGGAGCAGGTCATAGCGCTTATGATGATGCGATAAATGCAATGATGGAAACAATGAACACGACTGTAATTGCTAACAATAGTTAAACATGAAAAAATTATTAATCTTAATACTGATCACAATGAGCATTACATCTTGTATAGACAAAACATTACGTTCTCGCGAATCTCAGAATAGAACACAATATCCGCCAGAAAAAATGTTTGATGGTAAAGATTTAGAAGCTGCACAATTATTATTTGATGGAAAGTATGAAGAATTGAAAACTTATATTGATTCTGATAAAATTAAACTTAATCATTTGAATGATAAGAAGGCTTATTCACTTTTAATGTATGCTACAATAATAGAGGATTTAAATGGGATGGAGTTTCTTTTAAAGAATGGAGCTGATCCAAATTTAGTTTGTAATGATGTAGATTTTGAAACAACCTTAAATCATGCTGTATCGATTAATAATTATGATATGATCAATTTATTATTAAAGTACAAAGCAAATATTAATCCTTCGGTTGGTGTTGCTCCTTTGGTAAAAGCAATGTTTCTTGGAGACGAGAAAACAGAGCGAAAAATGATTGATTTTTTATTGAATAATGGTGCTGATATCAACCATGAATCTTTTTATGGGAAAAATATTATGGATGCTGCAACACATGATAGTTTTGAGTTGGCTAATTATTTTTTAGATAAAGGAGGAAAGCCTATAATTAGCGGAACTTCGTTGTGTCCTTTGGCAACTTATGTTGAGTATAAAGAGAAAAAGTTTTCTGAAAATAATAAAGTGTCAAATGATTTAGTAGAATTCAAGCAGCGATTAATAAAAGAATATAATGTGAAATTTCCCTATCAAGAAAATGAATTAGAAGCTTCAAAGCATCGAGTTGAATTATATGAGAAATTAAATGAAAGAGATAGAATGTCGGTTAATTTCAAAAATGATTTAGGAGAAAAGAGTTATAAAAAAAATCTAGCATATATTAAACAACATAGTAGATAATCACTAATATATAATTAACAAAAAATCCACTTCAGCCGAAGTGGATTTTATTATTTTTTGTAAAAATAGTTTTCTTAAAACTCAGCAAAAAAAGCTTCTACTTTTTCAACGCCATTTGCGTCAAGAGAATCTAATAATTCTTTTTTGATATCGTTTAATTCTTTCTTTTTTGCTTTTTTCAAAACTGGTTTTGCAGTTTCTAAAAAGTTTTCGATTTGTTCTAAACCACGTGAGTTTAAGAATTTTTCGTCTGTCTTTTTCAATTTAGCATAAACCTGAGCTAACATCGTAAATTGTTCCATTGCCAAAGCGTATTCTTCAATCGTTTCTAATGTTATCATATAATGTAACATCAACTGTACCGAAGGCATATTACGTTGGTGTCCAAATTTTGTATATTTTTCTAATGCAATACCAAAAGATTCTTGACTACGCTCTAAATTTTTATTCATAGCAGAAGTAATCACTACATTGAACCAGTCATCCGAATTATCCGAATTCTGAGCCAATTCAAAAAAAGCCTTATCTGCATTTTCATAATCTTGTAAGCTATAATATGACAAAGCAATTAATTTTTTTGCATCATATAATTGTTTTGGATCTTTAGCATCTAACAAACCTTCGCAAATTTTAATACACATTTCAAAGTTGCTATTTCCAAACAATTCTCTTGCTGTACTAAGAATAGAATTTGTTGCATTTTGCTCCAGCGCCTGCTCGTACATAAATTGACGAGCTCTCATAACATCTTCGTATGTGATATAATCGTAATTGACTTTCATTTTTCCTACTATGGGTTAATTTTCAACTAAATTAATTAAAACTTTAACAATGTGATTAATTATTTTCTTTTTTTAATAAATATTGAATCACTGTTTCTGCTGAGTGTAATCCAAACAAAGCAGGCATCCACGAATTTGTTCCGTAAAAGGATTTTTTATAATTTTTGCCATCAGTTAATTTTACTGAGGTTTCGTCGGGAGCTTCGGTAGAGAAAACTGCTTTTACACCTTTCGATATTTTTTCTTGCTTTAGGCGTTTGCGGATATTTTTAGCTAACGGACAAACATCTGTCTTGCTAATATCTTTTACTTGTACCTTACTAGCCAAAAATTTACCACCAGCACCCATATTACTGATTACTTTTACTTTTTTACGTTTTGCAGCAATAATCAAATTGACTTTTGGTGTTACAGAATCGATGCAATCTAATACATAATCAAAATCTGTTGTAACGATTTCGTGGGTGCGCTCTGGACTCAAAAATTCGTTGATACGTGTTAATTGTAATTCAGGATTAATATCCATCAAACGATCACCAACAAGATCAACTTTGTTTTGACCTACTGTAGAATGTAAAGCTGGTAATTGACGATTAATATTGGTAATGTCAACAGTGTCACCATCTACAATAGTCATTTTTCCGACTCCTGCGCGTGCAATAAATTCTGCGGCAAAAGAGCCAACACCACCTAAACCAACAATTAATACATTTGAATTTTTAAGTTTTTCTAAACCTTCTTCTTTGAATAATAATTCAGCTCTTTCTTGCCAAACTGCCATTTATAAATTTTTTAATATGAAACTTCATATCCAAAAACTGATTTCCAATTTTCGGCTTGCTGAAGTTGTAATTCTTCTATTGTACTATTTCTTATTTCGGCTGCAATTGTATAAATTTCTTTGATAGAAATCTCGCTGGCATCATTCTCTAAAAAAAAATGATTTGCCGAAAGTTTTGCAAATATAATTTGTAAGTTTTTGTTATAAAGAAGATTTTTACCAAAAGATGCATAACAATTTTGCGCAACAATCTGATTGAGGATTTGTTCGTTTTTATTGAAACCGTGAAAAATAAAAGGAATCGTAAGTTTTAACTTTTTACGAATGTGCAAAATCTCTTGATAAGCTCTTACAGAATGTATTATTACCGGAAAATGATATTCTGAAGCGAGTTGCAACTGGCGTTCAAAAACATCAATTTGTAACTCAAAATTAGTTTCGCATAATTTATCTAAACCAATTTCGCCAATAGCTAAACAATTTTTATTACTCAAATTTTGAAGAATAATTTCTAACTCTTCTTCTATTGATGAGGTTTTGATATAAGCTGGGTGTATCCCAACCGAAAATAATTGTGCTTCATCATTTATTGCTTCCGGAAATTGATTGTACAAATCCAAAACATCCGATTGATGAGATAAATGATGTGTATGTGCGTTGAGAAACATAGTTCAAAAATAATTCATTTTATTCATTTTTGAAAGCTGTAAAAGGGAACGAATTTTGAGGGTGATATTGAATTAAAAATCATAAAATGTCAGAAAGAATTAATATTCAAAAATTAGAACCAAAAGCTTACGAAGCAATGTTTGGTTTAGAGAAATATTTATCAACTTCAAAATTGAGTAAAACATTATTAGAGTTGATTAAAATTAGAGCTTCACAAATTAATGGTTGCGCTTATTGCATTGATATGCATACGCAAGAAGCGATGAAACATGGCGAGGATGCACGTAGAATTTTTGCTGTTAGTGCTTGGTGGGAATCTCCTTTGTTTAATGAAAAAGAACAAGTTGTTCTAAAAATGACAGAAGAAGTAACTTTAATCTCTGAAAAAGGATTAACAACTGAAACCTATGATTTAGCTAAAACTATTTTTGATGATAATGAAATTGCACAAATTATTATGCAAATTGGCGTAATAAACACATGGAATAGAATAGCAGTTTCTACTCGTATGATTCACGAAATATAATGATTGAAACAAACAATATAAATCCAAAAATGCTCAAATTTTTGCCATGGCTAGGTGCTATGGCAATTTTTATGCAAGCTTTGGATGGTACAATTCTGAATACTTCTCTACCTACAATTGCCAAAGAATTAGGAAAATCGCCTTTAGAAATACAGTCGATTATTGTTTCTTATACATTGACAGTTGCTTTGTTAATTCCGCTTAGTGGTTGGCTTTCGGATAAATACGGAACAAAAAAAATATTTCAGTTAGCTATCTTTATTTTTACATTAGGATCAACACTGTGTGCTTTTGCAACAAATTTACCTTTTTTAGTTATTTCGCGGATTGTTCAAGCAATCGGGGGATCGATGATGGTTCCAGTTGTTCGATTAGCAATAATATATGCTTATCCGAAACAAGAGCTACTGAAAGTAATTAATTTTATTACAATTCCGGGATTAATTGGTCCATTGTTAGGTCCTAGTTTAGGCGGTGTTTTAGTTGAAACACTTTCGTGGCATTGGATATTTCTAGTTAATATTCCGTTTGGAATAATTGCTTTATGGATGACAACATTTGCTATTCCAGATTTTAAACATCCTGTTTTTAAGTTTGATATTAGAGGATTAATTCTTTTTAGTGGAGGAATTACTGTATTAACATTGGTAATGGAATTAACTTCGTCACGCGTAATAGGATTGAATATGATCATTGCTTTGAGTTTAATTTCAGCTTTTTTAGTCGGTCTTTATGTCTATCATGCAAAACATAAACAACATCCTTTAATTGATCTTAATTTATTTAAGATTAGAACATTAAGAATAGGACTTGTAAGTAATTTAATCACACGATTAGGAATTGGAGGTATGCCTTTTCTTATTCCTTTGTTATTGCAAATAGGTTATGGATATACCGCAACAGTAGCTGGTTTGATGATGATTCCATCTGCTGCAAGTAATATCATAGCAAAATCTTTCGTAGTACCAATTGTAAACAAATTTGGTTACAGAAATACGCTAATATCAAATACAATAATATTAGGTTTAATTATCTGTTTATTCTTTTTCTTACAATCTGAATCACCGATTTATTATATCATTCCATTGATGATTTTGAATGGATTTTTTAGCTCAATTCAGTTCACAGCGATGAATACTTTGTCTTTAGCAGATTTAAACGAAAATACATCTAGCGAAGGAAATAGCTTACTTGCTGTAACACAACAATTATCCTTAACATTCGGAATTTCTACAGCTGCGTTGATTTTAGGAATCTTTAGACAAGCAGGTTTTGTAGGTGGAGTAGAAGTTCAAGCTTTTCGATATTCGTTTTTAGCTTTAGGAGTTTTAACAATCTTATCTACTTACATCTTTTTTCAATTAAAAGAATCAGATGGCGCTTCGATGTCAGGGAAGAAATAATACATCATAAAAAAATCTCTACCAAGTAGAGATTTTTTCGTTTTATATTGTTTCAATTAATCATTGTAAAAATGATGACGAAGTTCGCCTTTCAGATTGGCTTCATATTGTGTTTTAAACTCTTCTTTTGATAAATTTTGACCTAATAAATAAATTGCTTTGGTAATTGCAGCTTCCATTGTCAAGTCATAGCTAGAAATTGCACCCATATTTAGCAACGCATCACTTGTTGCATAACGTCCAAGCTCTACCATTCCGCCCGCACATTGCGTATTGATGATAAGATGAATTCCTTTGTTTGTTACTTCTTTTAATAAATCAATAAACCAATCATCAGTAAAAACATTTCCTGTACCAAAAGCTTCGATAATAAATGCTTTTGTGTTTGGAGCGTTCAGAACACTTTCTATAAAAGCTCTATTCATTCCAGGAAAAATCTTTAAAACTCCTACATCAGCATTCAGATTTTTATTGATTGATAATGGTCCTTTTATTTCTTTTTTCCATAACAAATCTTCTTTAACTTCTAAATGTACACCAGAAACTGCCATTATTGGATAGTTCGGCGATTCAAAAGCATCAAAGTTTTCGGCATTAATTTTTGTAGCACGATTTGCACGGAATAATTTATACTCAAAATAGATGCAAACTTCTTGAATAATTGGTTTGTCTTTTTTTCGAAGCGAAGCCAATTGTATAGAAGTGATCAAGTTTTCTTTTGCATCTGTACGCAAATCGCCGATTGGTAATTGCGAACCAGTAAAAATGACAGGCTTCTCTAAATTATCAATCATAAAACTTATAGCTGAAGCTGTATAAGCCATAGTATCAGTTCCATGCAGAACAACAAAACCATCATAATTTACATAGTTAGTTTTGATTGTTTCAGCAATATTTACCCAATATTCAGGTTTCATATCAGAAGAATCAATAGGTGTATTGAAACTATAATAATCGAACGAACAATCTAACAATCCTAATTCAGGAATTTGTTTTAATAAATTATCAAAGTTGAATGGTTTCAATGACTGATCGCCATAATCTTTAGCCATTCCGATAGTTCCTCCAGTGTAAATTAATAATATTTTTGTTTGCATTGCGGTCAATTAAAATTTAGGCTAAAATTATGCATTAAAAAAAATATGTACAAGAGCTTTATTACACTCATTTTTTTATTAACTTGTTACATCTTATTGTCCAAATTAATTTAAAATCTTAACAAATGAAAAACATTCTTTTAGCCATTCTAATTACAACTTCTGGTCTTGTAAATGCGCAGAACGACGAGGGTTTATTTGAAGTAGAATATGAATTAAATGGTCAACAATTAAAATCGTTTGCGTTTACAACAGAAAATTGTTCGGCAAGTATAATTTCAAAATCGTGGGAAAATTGGGTTTCAAATAAAGGCGGTTCATCTGGATTCTTGAAGAAACATGAAGCAAATAATATCACATTCAAAAATTCGCAAGATGTGTATAAATCAACCATCAATTTAGTTGAAGAAGAAAACGGAAAAACAACTGTAATTAATACATTGACAGACCAAAATGGGATGCAGTTTTCGTCTAGCTCGCCTGAGTTTGATAAAATTTTTGGACGATTACAAGATTTGGGCGTACATACTAAACAGGCTTGTTTACGAAATGATTTGCGACTTGGGAACGAAAATATGATTAAGCTGACAACCGAAAATGCTGCAGCACAGATGAAAAAAGGAAATTCAATCAAATCATATTTAAAAGATAATAATACCTTATTGAAATTAGAAAATAAAAAGCAACTTTTAGGCGAAAAGTTAGATTTAGTAACCAATCAATTAGAGCAAGCTTCGGCTGATAAGACTATTACTAGTTTGACAAGTAAGAAAATAAAAGCGGAGAATTCGCTGCGAGCTATCGAAGATCAAGTCGTGAAATTAAACGCAAAAATTGAAGCTGCAGAAGAAAACGATAAAGGGTTAGACGCAAAAATTAGTCAGTTAACTTCTCAAATTCAACAACAAAGAACAACAACTGAAAATTTAAAGAAGAAATATTCATCAATTGCACGATAATTGATATTAGAATCATTATATTTACAATAACAACAAAAATTATATTTTAAAATCAACTCACTATGGGATTATTTTCATTTATTAAAAATGCCGGAGAGAAATTATTCGGTGGAGCAGATACTCCAGAAGAAAAAGCAGCAAAAGTTAAAGAGCATGTTGCGAAACAAGGATTCGATTTATCAAGCGTTACGTTTTCTGCTGACGGCGAAAAAATCGTTATTTCTGGTCAAGCTTTAAACATCGACGAAAAACAAAAAATCTTAGCTACGGCTGGTAACGTAGATGGAGTAGAGGTAGTGGAAGATCAATTAACGTTGAAAACTCCATTAACTATTGAAATCCCAGACATTTCTAAAACAATGTACACTGTAAAAAGTGGAGATTCTTTATCTAAAATTGCAAAAGAAGTTTATGGAGATCCAATGCAGTATCCAAAAATTTTCGAAGCAAACAAACCAATGTTAAAACACGAGGATAAAATTTATCCAGGTCAAGTTTTATATATTCCACAGAATTAAGATAATATAAAATCATATTTAACGTTAAAACTCCTACTTAGCTTGCTAATTAGGAGTTTTAACGTTAAAACTCCTACTTAGCTTGCTAATTAGGAGTTTTTTTATTTTTAAGCACGGTTTTTGAGGATTAGTAGTTTCAATAAAAAAATAATAACATATATTCGTATAACTGAAATACAAAATAATTATGAAAGTTTCAATTTTGCCAGTAGCGGTAATCGCTGCTTCAACTTTATTTAGTTGTGTTAGTCAGAAGAAGTATGATGAATTACAAAACAAATTCAATTCAGCTTATTCTGAAAACCAAGGTTGTCAAACTGAATTAGCTGTAGCGAAAGCTAAATTAGCTAATTTCGAAAGTAACCAAGGACAATTTGAGAACACAGTACAAAGCGAAAGAAATCAAATTAAACAATTACAAGAGCAATTAAAGAATTGTATTAATGGTGGTTCTAAAAACGTTTCTGAGTTAGTAAAAGAAATCAACGAATCAAATAAATACATCAAACACTTGATTGATGCGAAAAGCAAATCAGATAGTTTGAATATGGTTTTAACAAACAACTTAACGCGTTCTTTATCTAGTAACGAAGCAAAAGATGTAGATGTTAAAGTATTAAAAGGTGTTGTATATATTTCGTTAGCGGATAATATGTTATACAAATCTGGTAGCTACGAAATTTCGCCTGCTGCAGGAGAAACTTTAAGCAAGATTGCAAAAATCATTAACGATTACAGAGATTACGATGTATTAATTGAAGGTAACACAGATAATGTGCCAATTTCTAAACCAAATATCCGTAATAACTGGGATTTATCAGCTTTACGTGCATCTTCTGTTGTACAAGCATTACAAAACCAATATGGTGTTGATGGAAAACGTTTAACTGCTGGTGGTCGTGGAGAATACAACCCATTAACTACAAATGCAACTGCTGATGGAAAATCTAAAAACCGTCGTACGCAAATTATCATCTTACCTAAATTAGATCAATTTATGGATTTAATTGGGCAAGCTCCAAAAAACTAATTTGATAAATAAATTAAATTATTATAGAAAGAGCCACTTTAGAGTGGCTCTTTTTTTGTAACTTTTTTTAAAATTTATATACAAAATGGAACTTTACTATTCTTTTTCAGTTTTAATAGTTCTTGCGGCGTTGTTTTCTTATGTTAACCTTCGTTTTTTGAAATTACCTGGAACAATCGGAATCATGATTATTGCGATGCTTGTTTCGGTAGCGATTCGTCTTTTGGGAGATAATTATTTTCCTGATGCAACAAAAGATTTATTTCAACTTTTTAATAACCTTGATTTCAATGAAATTTTGATGGGAGCCATGCTAAATTTTCTGCTTTTTGCAGGCGCAATGCATGTAAATATCTCTGATCTAAAAAATTTGAGGTGGACAATAGCCACATACGCTACAATTTCTGTCGTACTTTCAGCATTCATTATTTCGGGTATTTTATATTATTTGGCACCATACTTTGGTATTCAAATCCCATATATTTATTGTCTATTGTTCGGAACATTGATTTCTCCAACCGATCCAATCGTAGTTTTAGGAATTTTGAAACAAGCAAAAGTTCCTAAAATGATCGAGACTAAGATTACAGGAGAGTCTCTATTTAACGATGGTGTTGCCGTTGTAATGTTTGCCGTTGTTTTACAGATAGCTACAAATCCTAGCTTTGATGCAGATTTTATAAGTGTTTCGAAATTATTTTTATTAGAAGCAGGGGGTGGAATTTTATTAGGAATTCTTTTAGGATTTACAGCTTCTAACGCAATGAAAAAGATAGACGATTATAAAGTTTCTGCTTTAATTACCTTATCCATTGTAATGGGAGGGTTTTTAATCGCTAAAGAATTGCATATTTCAAGTCCATTAGCCATGGTAATTGCAGGTTTAATCATTGGCAATTATGGTAAAAAAGTAGCAATGAGTAGTACAACAAGAGATTATTTAGCAAAATTTTGGGAGCTGATTGATGAGATTATGAATGCAATTTTGTTTCTATTTATAGGTTTTGAATTGTTATTAATCGAAGATTTAATGGATCAAATTTTGTTAGGTATTGCAACTATTTTTATTGTTTTATTATCTCGCACATTATCTATTGTAATCCCCGCGCGTACACTTCTAAGAAAAAATACATTTTCAAGAGGTTCGTTAATTGTCTTAGTTTGGGGAGGAATTCGTGGAGGGGTTTCAATTGCATTAGTTCTTTCGATGCCAAACTCGGAATGGAAAGATTTGTTATTAGAGATTACATATATAGTCGTATTGTTCTCTATCGTTGTGCAAGGTCTTTCGGTTGGTAAAGTAGCTCAACGAGTGTTAAAAGAGGAGTCAGATAATTTAAAGGAAGGAGAAGCTACTTTATAGAAATTAAGAAAGCGACTAATTAAAGTTGCTTTTTTATTTAACGGAATTTTATAAATATAGATTTAGCTATCAATAAATTATTCGTTAATTTTAAAGCTAAAACCCAATAAAATGCAGTTAAAAGATTTATCAAATCATCTTAATATATCACTTGGTAGTTTACAAAATTTTATCAACGACTTTAATATTGATTTAAGTTTTTGTATTGACGAAAATTTTAATGTAACACCACAGTTTCAAGAGTTTTCAGAGAAAAATGTTGACTTCTTAAAAAAATATGCAGACGATTATTCTAAAGAAAAAACATTAGAAGAAATAGCAAAAACAATTGGAGTAACGAATGATGATGTACTTAAGTTTTTTATTTCAAGTGGTGTTCCTCCAGAAGTTGCCAAACAGATGAAAACTTCCGTTTCGAGTTATTTAATACATACTTACATCGGTGGAAACTATCCTTTTATTGAAGAAGCTTTCCCGAAATGCGACGATTATGCGACAAAAAGTTTGGTAGGATATACAGATTTATATTTTTACTTGACAGATATGTTAGATCCGTTTATTAGTAGTAATCAATTAGAAAGTTGGGGAATTTCTAAACCAGCTGGAATGATTTTGTACGGAGCGCCAGGAAGTGGTAAAATTTATTGGGCAAAGAAAATAGCTGATATGATTGGTTACGAATTTGTCCATGTCTACAACGATTATTTATTGGGCAACTATAAAAATAAGAAGAATGCTTTTTCTGATTTTTTGACAAAAAAAATGAATCAACCCAAAACATTATTGTTTATTGATTCTTTTGATGATTTACTAACAACAAATACCGAAAATAGTTTTTATCCAGAAACAATAGAGTTAATTTACTCTGTTTTACGTCATATCCAGAAAGATGATCGTCAAGAATTATTAATTGTTGGTTCGGCAGAATCTTTAAATAATCTAAATGACGAAATTGTTGCGCCTGGCAGATTTGATTTACACATTCCAATTTTTCCTCCAACTTTGGATGAAAGAAAGCAATTAATTTTACATCATCTTACAAATAATCTTTCTCAAGATTCTCCTTTATTAACCATTTTGAAGAATCAAAATGCTTTAAGTAAAGATTTCTGGACGCCTTATGCTGCGGAAATGAAACTGTTCTCGAATACGATGTTGATTGATTTTACTCAGTCTCTAAAGAAACGTTTGTATGCATTGTATCGCAAAGATGAAACGAAGAATATCGTATTGACAGATAAGATATTATTTTCAGCATTCCAAGAAGCAAAAGCAAAGCTGACACCTGATTATTTGAAGCATTTAGCAATATTCTTAACAGAAGCTAAGCAAAATGTTGGACAAGATTTTCCTGCTCGTTTGATAGAAATTAATGGAGATTTAGAATTTTATTTGAAAACAAAAGAAATTCCGGTAACTAAAATTGGGTTTAAACAAACGGAAGAAGCTTCTGAAGAAAAACCACAAGTTTCTGTTGAATCATAAAATAGAAAAAGCGCTCATTTGAGCGCTTTTTTATTGATTTATTGTAAAACTTAAGTCGTTTTAAATGTCATTAATAAAATATTTCCCTTATAAAGATGTAATTCTTTTCCTGAAACTTCGTAACGATTAACATTCTTCAACATTGATAAAAAGGCTTTTTCTTTACCAATATTAGGACAAGCCATTTTAGTCTCAGAAAAGTTGACAAAACTTACAACCCCACTTACTTTAGTAAAAGTAGCAGTAAAATTATTACAACCAGAAAAACCAGTTACAGTAGAATTAGCTTCGTCTATTTTTAAATTTACATCCTTATCATACAATCCTTTTACAACATCATTGTCATTTACTAAAAACCAATTTTGATTAGAAATAGATACTTCTGACTTTGGTTTTAGTTTAACAGCAGATGTCGTAGTAGAACAAGAAGTTGCAATAAACATTGCGATAAGTGTTGCACAAAAAATAGTTGATATCTTCATAATTTTTCGGATTATTTTATCTTAATTCAGCACTAAATTTTTCTTGATACAATTTGATTAATTTATTCATTAAACCATCAATTTCTTGATCGCTTAATGTTTTATTTTCATCTTGAATCATAAAACTTAAAGCATACGATTTTTTACCAGCAGGTAATTTATCTCCTTCGTAAACATCGAATAAATTAACGGCTTTCAATAAATTCGTTTTCACTTCAGTAGTAGCTTTGTACAATTCTTCATACTTCACAGAAGAATCAAGTAACAAAGCTAAATCTCTGCGAGAACCTGGGAATTTAGAGATTTCTTTGTATTTCAAATCGTGTTTGTTTGCCAAAGTAACCATTGCATCCCAATTTAATTGAGCAAAGAAAACATCTTGATTAACGCCTAATTTTTTCGCTAATTTTTTGTTGATAATTCCAAGTTTTCCTAATGATTTTTGACCAGCAACAAATTCAATACCATCTAAGAAATTATCATCTTTCGCTGGTAATTCATCTGTAATTTGAATATCTAATCGAACAAAAATTTGTTTAACCAAACCTTTCAAATCAGCAAACGAAGCTTTACGTAAATTTCCTGTCCAAGATTCGCTATTAAAGTTTCCTGAAAGAACGATTCCTAAACATTTATTTTCTTCGTAAATACCATCAATTTTGCGGTAAACTTTCCCAAATTCGAATAATTTAACATCCGAATTACGACGGTTGATATTAAATGCAACATTTTCTAATAAACCATTCAATAAAGTACGACGCATTACAGCTAAATCAGCCGAAAGCGGATTTAACATGGCAACACTTTCTCCTTCTGGATAAAAGAAAACTTCTTCGTATTCTCTTTTTGTTAACGAGTTATTCATCGCTTCATTGAATCCGAAAGAAATCAATTGACGCGCAATAAAATCTTCGATTTTATCTGGACTAACTTTTTGATTTGGAACATAAGAAAACGAGAATTTTGAAGGAATTTCGATATTATCGTATCCATAAATTCTCAAAATATCTTCGATCAAATCCACATCACGTTGTACATCTACACGATAAGCAGGAACTTCTAAATCTAAAATTCCATCATTTTCTGACAAAATTTTAATTTCTAAATTCTCTAAAATCGATTTGATTTTATCTTCAGGAATTTCAACTCCTAATAATTCAACCACTTTATGTAAACGTAATTTTACGTTAAAATCTTTGATAGGATTTGGGTAAATATCATCAATATTAGATGCAATTTCAGCTCCAGTAATTTCAACTAACATTATCACTGCTTTTTTCAACGCATCGATTGTTGTGTTAGGATCAATTCCACGCTCAAAACGGAAAGAAGCATCCGTATTTAACGCATGTGCTTTTGCACCTTTACGAATTGTTACAGGCTCAAAATAGGCTGATTCTAAGAAAATGTTTGTTGTCGCGTCTGAAACTCCAGAATCTTTTCCTCCGAAAACTCCTGCAATACACATTGGATTATTCTCGTTGCAAATCATCAATTCATGTCCTTTTAATGTACGCTCAACGCCATCTAAAGTTGTGAATTTTGTTCCTTCTGCTAATTTCTGAACGATAACTTTATTTCCTTCGATTTTGTCAGCGTCAAAAGCATGTAAAGGCTGACCTAAATCGTGTAAAATATAATTAGTAATATCAACCACATTATTAATTGGCGATAATCCGATAACTTTCAAACGATTTTTTAACCAATTTGGCGACTCAGCAACTTTTACATTTTTCAAGTAAACACCTGCATAACGAGGCGCTGCTTCTGTATCTTTAACCTCAATAGAAATAGGACTTTTTCCGAAATCTGTCGTAGGATAATTTGATACATCATATGTTTTGAAAGTTGAGGCGATATCACGAGTTTTAAGCGCAGCGTGTAAATCACGCGCTACACCAAAATGTGACATTGCATCTGCACGATTTGGCGTTAAACCAATTTCGATTTCGTGATCAACTTCATCATTTTTTCCGAAAAGATCAAATGTAGAAGCTCCAGGTTTTAAATCTTCTGGTAAAACTAAAATACCAGAATGATCTGTTCCGATTCCTAATTCTACTTCAGAACAAATCATTCCGAAAGATTCTTCACCACGAATTTTTGCCTTTTTGATTTTAAATTCACCATCAGGAGAAGGTAAAACCGTTCCGACAGTTGCCACAGGTACATTTTGACCTTCCGCAACATTAGGAGCACCACAAACAATTTGCGTTTCTTTTCCGTCTCCTAAATCTATTTTAGTAACTTTTAATTTATCTGCATTTGGATGAGGCACAGCTGATAAAACTTTACCAACTAATACGGTTTCCAAATAATTTTTAGCTCCACCTACTTGCTCTACACCTTCTACTTCAAGACCTGTACTTGTAAGTGTAGCAGACACTTCATCAAGTGTGATATCTGTATCAATGTAGGTTTTTAGCCAATTGTATGAAATTTTCATTGTATTGTATAAATGAATTTTATGTATTCTTTTTAATTATGCGTTTAGCATAACTGGCATTACTAACATTAAGATTTCTTCACCATCTTCTAGTCCATCAACTGGTTTGATGATTCCTGCACGATTTGGTTCAGACATTTCTAATGTTATTTCTTCTGATTGTAAATTGTTCAACATTTCGATTAAGAAACGAGAATTGAAACCGATTTGTAAGTCTGTTCCATTGTAATCACAAGGAAGTCTTTCTTCTGCTTTATTTGCAAAATCGATATCTTCTGCAGAAATTGTTAAAGAATTTCCAACTAACTTCAATCTAACTTGGTTTGTTGTTTTGTTAGAGAAAATTGCCACACGTTTCAAAGATGTTAAGAATAAGTTTCTGTTAATCGTTAATACGTTTGGATTTTCTTTTGGAATTACCGCTTCATAATTAGGATATTTACCATCAATTAAGCGACAAGTTAACACGATGTTTTGGAAAGAAAAACGCGTATTTGTATTGTTATATTCGATTGTTACATCGTCATTATTTCCTCCTAAAATATTTTTCAATAAGTTAAGTGGTTTTTTAGGCATGATATACTCAGCAGCTTGTAAATTGTCTAAACCGTTGCGTGTATATTTTACCAAACGGTGTGCATCTGTTGCAACAAAACGGAAAATATCTGCATTTGCTTGAAAGAAAACTCCCGTCATAATAGGACGTAATTCGTCGTTTCCTGTAGCAAAAATAGTTTTGATAATTGCCTCTGATAAAATACTAGCACCTAATGTTGTAGAACTTGCGTCTTCGATATCTGGCGTTTGAGGATATTCATTTGCGTCTTCGAATGCTAACTGATAATTTCCTTGTTCTGAAACAATTTCCAACGTATTTCCTTCTTTTTGAATAAAAGTAAGTGGCTGTGCTGGGAAAGTTTTCAACGTATCTGTTAAGATTTTTGATGGAATTGCAATTTTTCCACTGTCGTTAGACTCAACCTCTAAAGTTGTTGAAATTGTAGTTTCTAAATCAGAACCTGTAATTCTTAATTGACTTCCATCTAATTCGAATAAAAAATTATCAAGGATTGGTAAAGTGTTATTAGAGTTAATAACTCCACCTATTAAGTTAACATTTTTTAATAACGTGTTGCTCGATACAATAAATTTCATATGAAGAGTAATTTCCTTAAAATATCTAACAAATGTAATAAATAATCAAGTAAAAAACTCATACCTATACATTAATTATTATACAGAAAGCCTTGTTGTTGATAATCAGTTAGAAAGCTGATATAGATGTTTTGTTATTATTTGATTAAATTTTCTTTGACTAAGAAATTTTTGACTCGTAAATTTGTCTCGTATATCGAGACTTTTAACAATTCTTTTTGACCAAATCTCATCCAAAAAGATTAATTTGAATTTAAAATAATATTCTATGAAAATTGAATTGAATTTAGATGAAAAAAATGGCGTTTTTATGCTTCTTGACGATAATAATAAAGAAGTTGGCGAATTAACTTTTATGTTGAAGGATGAACAAATGTTGATTAATCATACAGGTGTTAATCCAGAATTGAGAGGGCAAGGTTTGGCAGAAAAATTAGTGTTAGAAGCTGTAGATTACGCAAGAAAAAATCAATTAAAAATTAGACCATTTTGTAGCTATGTAAGTGTTTATGTTGGTAAACATCCAGAAGTACAAGATGTAATTTAGAAAATTATGAATTTAGAAAAAGTTTTTGAACACAACCAAGAGTGGGTAAATAAACGTTTAGGACAAGACGAACAATATTTTGATAAGCTTTCTGCTGGACAAAATCCGGAAGTTCTTTACATTGGCTGTTCAGACAGTCGTGTTACAGCAGAAGAATTGTTGGGAGCTGAGCCGGGAGAGGTTTTTGTGCATCGCAACATTGCTAATATGGTTATTAGTTTGGATATGAATACCACTTCTGTTTTAGATTACGCGGTGGAGCACTTAAAAGTGAAACATATTGTGGTTTGTGGACATTATAATTGTGGTGGTATTAAATCTGCAATGATTCCAAAAGATTTAGGAATCATGAATCCTTGGTTACGCAGTATTCGCGATGTTTATCGTTTACATTCTGAAGAATTAAATGCAATCGAAAACGAGGGAATGCGCTACAACCGTTTGGTAGAGCTAAATGTGCAAGAGCAATGTGTAAATGTTGTGAAAAATCCTTTCGTGCAGCGTGCTATGAAAAATGGGCTAGAAGTACATGGTTGGGTATTTGATTTGTTTACAGGAAAACTGATAGATTTGAATTTAAACTTTGATAATATCTTAGAAAACATCAAAGAAATTTATGATATAAACGAGTAATTTTAACATTTTATTAAGTTTGGTATAATAATTGTTCAAACTCTGTTAACCAAACTATATCAATGTTTAAGAATCGTTGGATAAAAAGAGTAAGTATCGCACTAATAACTATTATTGCGATACTTTTTGTTTTAAGTTTTTATATTACTTACTTTCTGAATAATCGACTTCCAAAAATTATTGCAGAAAAAAACGATACGGCTTATAATTTTACTTACGAAGACTTAAGTTTTTCCATTTTTAATTCATCACTTTCATTAAAAAACGTCGAAGTTTCACCTAAAGATTCTTTGATGATAAAAGACTCTATTGACGCAACAGGAACAGTCAAAGAAATAGATGTTGTAGGAATTAATTTTTTCAAATTGATTACCAAAAAAGAAGTTGCGGCACTTTCTATTAACATTAACAATCCTTCTGTAAATTATTATCTAAAAGAGAAAAAGGACTCTGTCAAAAAAGATACAGCGCAATCAAAAGTTGGGCAAAATATTGATGTTTCTAACGTAAATATCAACAACGGCGAGTTTAATTTATACTCTCAATCTGGGAAAAGACATATCGCAAATGTGTCTAATTTTTCGATTGATTTTGATGGCGTTCGTTTCAATGAGCGAACTGCGGATAAAAAGATTCCGTTTAAATATTCTGCTTTTGACATCAAATTAGATTCGATGTTTTTTGTAGTAAAAGACAAACAAATTATTAGAGCAAGAAAAGTTCGTTTTAATGAAACTGATTTTGAGTTGGATAATTTCTCGATGAAACCACTTAAGATGAATGGTAAATTGTATGTTCCTAACGATTCTGAAAGTGATTTGTTAGATATAGAAACTCCATTACTTTCACTTTCTAAGATGGATTGGGGATTTACGTCGGAAGATAAATTGTATTTCAAAACGGATTTAATTCGATTTAAAAAACCAAAAATTACCATAATTGCAGCAAAACCAGAGAACAAAGTTGATAAACAATTAGCGAAGAAAGTAACGATCAAAACGGATGCAGCGGAGTTAATTAATATCAAAAAGTTACAAATAGAAAATGGTAAAATTCGTTCTCTTTTCTCCAATGCAACAACAGTAAAATATGCAATAAATAATGTTGTGCTGAATATCGAAGGAATTAAAATGAACGATTTGACGCGTACAAATGACATTCCGATTGATTACAAAACTTTTCGTATTAAGTTAGATTCAATGTATTATCGTTTAAACGAAATGCACACGTTAACTGCAGCTAATTTTGATTTAACAGAAAAGAAATTGATTCTGAAAGATTTTAAAATGAAACCATTAATTTCAAAGGATCAATTTAATCAAAATTTCACGAAGTCAAACATGTTACTTGATGTCGAAGCGCCTATTTTAACGTTGAATAACAATAGTTGGGGATTAAAAGATAATCAGTTCTATTTTCATACCAATTCAATCAAATTAGATGAAGTAAATGTGAAAATTATTGATCAAAAGAATAAAAAAGTTATAGCAAAACGAGTAGATAAAGCTGCTAAAAAGTTTTTGATAGATTTTAACCTTGGGATAGATACTATTCAAATCAAACATTCACGTTTTATTGCATCACAAAAATTTGATTTCAATAATGTTAATTTAACTGTTCTTGGTTTGGTTAATGTTTACGGAAAACAATTACACATAAATGATGTGATTTTGAAGAATCCAAAATTTACAATTTTTGGTCAACCAAGACGAGTTGCACAACGTGAAGGAAAAACCTCTAAAGAATTCAATGATATAATAAAAGTTGATAAAATTTCGTTGGTAAATGGACATTTGGATGTGATTCCTTATCAACAAAAAACGCCGAATTTAACATTGAAGCAAATTCAGTTAGCATTTAATCATATTAATGTTGATCCAAAAACAATTCAAGAAGCGATTCCTTTTTCGTATAAATCTGTGTTGTTAAAATCCTCAGGAATTGATTTCGATTTAGGGAAAACGTATAAAATGAATACTGGAGCTTTGCAATTTCAGAATGGAAATTTGACGTTGAATCAATTAAAATTAACACCAAAACTTTCGCGAAAAGCATATACAGCTTCGCTTAAAAAACAAGCCGATTTGTACACTGTTTCTGTTAATCAATTACAAGGAAATGGAATTCAGTGGGGAATATCACCTTCCAAAGATTTCTTTTTGAAAGCGAATAACATGAAACTCAATCAGCTTTATGCTAATATTTATAGAAGTTTGTTGCCACCAGAAGATACAAAACGTAAAACATTATTTTCGCAAAAATTACGCGAAATGAAATTTGATTTGGGTGTGAAACAATTACAATTGGTTAACTCTAAATTAGAATATGAAGAAGAAACCGAGAAAAGTATTGGGACAGGAAAATTGACTTTTTCGTCTATAAATGCAACAGTTAAAAACATTAATTCGGGTTATCGCAAAAAATCATTACCAGATGTCAAAGTTGATTGGCGTTCAGAATTTATGAATGGAGATTTGCGTGCAAATTGGACATTTAATCCAATGAATCGTTCAGAAAAATTTAATATTAATGGTTCAATTTCAAAACTTCCTGCAAAAAATCTTGATCCTTTTGTAAAACCATATCTTAAGGTTTCTGTTGATGGATTTTTCAATCAAATAAAATTCAATTTTGATGGAAATGATAAAGTTGCTGGAGGAAATTTTGGAATAGATTATCAAGATCTAAAAGTGAATGTTTTGCGTGACGATGGTTCAAAACGAAAATTATTATCAGCGGTTGGAAATGCGGCGGTAAAGAATGATTCTCGCGGAAAAATGAAAGAAGAGAAAGTAGAAAATATCGAACGAAAACAGGATAAATCATTTTTTAATTTCTTTTTAGCTTGTATCTTGGACGGTCTTAAAAAAGCACTTTTAATTATTTAAGAAAATGAAAAGAACAGTCTTCATAACCGGAGCAACATCTGGCATAGGAATGGCGACAGCAAAGAAATTAGCACCAAATTATCGTTTAATTTTGTGTGGACGTCGTCAAGATCGATTAGATGAAATTCAGGCAGAATTGAGTCAAATTACGGAAGTTAAAACCATTCAATTTGATGTAAGAGACAAGGAAGCTGTTTTTAATGCAGTAGAAAGTTTAGAAAATGAGTGGAAAAATATTGATGTTTTAATCAATAATGCAGGAAATGCACACGGATTAGCACCTTTTGATACAGCTGATTTGGAAGATTTGGAAGCGATGATTGATATCAATGTAAAAGGATTAATTTACGTTTCGAAAGCAATTATTCCAATTCTTAAACAATCATCAAATGCGCATATCATCAACCTTTCTTCGATTGCGGGAAAAGAAGTTTATCCAAATGGAGGAACATATTGTGCGTCGAAAGCGGCGGTAGAGTCTTTGAGCAAAGGAATGCGTTATGATTTGTTACCTTACGGAATTAAAGTTTCCAATATTGCGCCAGGAGCGGTAGAAACAGAATTCTCTTTGGTTCGTTTCAAAGGAAATCAAGAACTTTCGGATAATGTTTATAAAGGTTTCGAGCCATTGGTAGGTGAGGATATTGCAAATGCAATAGAGTATTTGTTGCAACAACCAGAACATGTGCAAATTGCCGATCTTACAATCTTCCCGAAAGCGCAAGCTGGAGGAACGGTTATTTATAAAGGATAATTTATTAAAATATATTTATTTGAAAGCCTCTATTTTAGAGGCTTTTTATTTCAATATTTTCTCATAACAAACACTTTCTTCTACATCTTTGTATTGATCATAATTTTCGATTCGTGTGTAATCACATCGTTCATACAAAGCAATAGCTTCGGGTTGTTTCAATCCAGTTTCCAAAATACATCGTTTATAACCTAGCTCGATTGCCCAATTTTCTAACTCATTCAACACTTTAGCTGCAATTCTATTTCCTCTAAAATCAGGATTTACATACATTCTTTTCACTTCCATTGTTGTATCAGAATAATGTTTTATAGCGCCACAACCAACAGGAGTTTCGTTTAAATAGGCAATAACAACGTGATTTATTTTATCTATTTTATTGAATTGTGAAAAGAAAGAATGAAATTCTCCATCTCTTATCGCTAAATCTTTATCTAATTCTGATACCAATTCTTGAAAATCTTTGTTAGATGAATCGGTTCTGATGATTTTTACTGAATTCATTTTATTGCTTTTCCTCAAATTTAATAAAACTTATATTTTTGGAACACTAAATTCTATTTTGTTCATCGGTTTTTTTCGCTTGCTTTGCGTCTTTTACTTTCTGATTTCCGAAGTTGTATTTCAAATTCAACATAAAATATTGCGTATCGCGATAATCTTTGAAATATTGATTTTGATTTGCATATTTCGTAGAAATCGTATTGCGATCGGTTTTAAAAATATCATTGAAAGTCAATCCAATTTCGAAACGTTTATCCCATATTTTTTTGTTTAAAATCAAATATGTATTTTGAGAAGAACTAATATTGAACGAACCTTGAATTGCCTTTGAATTGTATTGATATCCAGCCGAAATATTAAATGTTTTTGCTTTGTCTAAATCCAATTGCGTGCTCAATGAAAGGTGATAAAAAAAGACATCGTTTTTGTATTGCAGATTATCTGGACCAAAATAATAGTTTTGATTATATTCTCCCATCGCAAATAAATTCAGTTTCCACCACGATTTTAGATTGAAATTTTTCGAAAGATTTGCTCCAAAAGCTTCTCCATTTTTGATGTTAGTAAAATGATAAACCGTTTCAAAAGTTTCAGGATTTTGAATAGAAATTTCCATCGCTGGATTTTTTTCGTAACGATAATAGGCTTCGAAATTCCAATCTTTTAAAGTGTACGATAAACTCAAGTTGTGAATAATCGTAGAAATCGCATTGGCATCACCCTGAAAATAAGAAAACAGATTATAATATGATTTTGAAGGATTCAAGAAATTATAGTTAGGTCGATCAATTCTTTTTCCATAATTCAACCCAATTTGTCCAGCATTTTCAAAATTATACATGACGTATAAAGTTGGAAAAAGATCGGTGTTTGTTCGTTTATTTTGGCTAATTGGATTATCAGAAATCGTGTTTATAAGAGCAGTTTCAGATCTCAAACCAGCTTTTGCTTCCCATTTTTTCCATTTGTAATTTCCAGAAATATATAAAGCAAAAATCTGTTCTTTGTAATCAAAAATATTACTTTTTTCGGGTTGATATTCGATTTGATTTTGGATCGATTCAAAGAAATCTAAATCATTATTATTTTTCACAAAACTATATTTCGCTCCCGCTTCCAAACCAAAATTTTCTTCGGTCAAACTATAATCAATTTGAGTAGAAAATAGATTCAATTTTTGAAGTGCTGCACTCAAAAAACGATTTTCTTCATAAGGTTTATCTTTGAAATTCAATTTCGTCAAAACATCTTGGTTTTCTTTGTAATATCGATGACTAAAATTATTGCTCCATGTCAAATTATTTTTCCCAAATTTTTTGTCATAAACCAAATATGTATTAAAATTATTTGAAGCCTCGCGACGATGATTTTGTGTTTTGTAAAATGATTCAAGTTGATTATTCGTTGTATTGTAAATATTTGTTGGAACGTTATAATTTCCAATTGACGCAGGATTTCTCGATCCATTTATTCCAAACTGAAAATTTTGCAAACTATCAATTGAATACTGATAAGCAAAATTGTAAATGTGTTGTTGTTTCGCAACAGTTCGACGAATCATATCACTTTCCCAGCGTGTTTGATCTTTTTCATAAGTTGTTACATCAAAATTCTTGCGAACATATTTTCCATTCACAAAATAATAACTTCCTGTCAATTGCCATTTTTCTGTGTTGTAAGATTGCGAAGTTCCTATCATTCCTTTGCTATAAATCGATTGATGATAGCGTGTCGCAATTTGCCCTTTGTAACCAGAAAGTACATTTTTTTTCATTTTAATGTTAATAATTGCGCTTCCAGAAGCTTCATATTTTGCAGGCGGATTGGTAATGACTTCAACCGAAGAAACTGTGGCACCATCTGTGTTTTCCAACAATTGTTTTAAATCATCTTGAGACATTAATGTTTTTTTATCATTAATTGTGACCAAAATCTGCGTATTTCCTCTCACACTTAACTGTTCATTTTTTAGAAGAACATTTGGCGTGTTTTTCACGATATCCCAAGCACTCAAATTTTGCAAAGGCGTATTTTCAACATTAAATTCTATTCGATCAATTTTTCGCTTCAACAAAGGTTTTTGACTAGAAACAACAACATCTTTTAAGTTAATTGTTTCATCTTTTTGAAGTGTGATAATCAAAGAATTCTCTGAATTAGCTTGATATGTCTTTTCAAATTCTTGGTAACCAAATTCTTTAATATAAAGTGTAAATGATTGGGCTTGATGAAGCTCAAAATTAAATTCGCCATTTACATTCGATTCAGTTATAATTGGATCGTGTGAAGGAATTTCAACTTCAATAGAACTGTTTTTGATGGGTTGATTTTGTTCATCTATAATTTTTCCAGAAATAATTTGTGCGATAATTAGATTTGGAAGTAATAGAAAAAATGTCATTACTATTTTCATCGTTCAGATTTTTAACAAATCTCTTCCAAGTTTCAATTTTACTTGGTTAATGAACGGTTAACGAAGCGTTAATGTGTGATTTATGAAGAAAAACAATGTATTTTTGAGTATGATTTTTTCCAAAAAATATTATTCAATTTTATTTTCTTTTGCATTGTTGATTTTACTTGGCTTGCAAACGTATTACATCTATAATTCTTATCGATTGATTGAAAAAGATTTGAAAAAAGAGGCTCAGGAAATAGCTTTGAAAGTGATGAATTCAATGTCAAAATACGAAACAGATTCTAATGATGATAAGATTCTAGATTATTTCAAAAAACTGAATCATGATGAAAAAAAACAGTTTGATGAACTACAGATAATCCAAACTAAAGTAGATTATAATTTTAAGATTTATACTCCAATTGTAGATTCTCTTTTAGATGTTTATTCTAAAGGAAAAGATTTTCAAATCGCACTTCGTACAGATGTTTATTCGGTTTATGATGAATTGAATCATAAAGAATTATTGTCAAATAAGAATTATGTGATTTATGAAACGACAAATAAAATTGCTACATCAACTAATATAAATCAAAGTGTTTGGTCATCCGATGATATTTCTAATCAATCAGATTCTGATTTAGGAATTAATAAAAAGGAGCGGCATAAATATAAAATAAAAGGAAAAACAGATTACGAATTATTGAATCTGAAATTTTTAGTTTTAAAGAAAATAATTCCTTTAATTATTGTGAGTTTATTAATAATTGCGCTAATTGTTTTTTTGTATTGGAAATCGCTTCAAAATTTATCGAAACAAGAAGAAAAAATTAATCAATTACATTTAACAATAGACTCTATTGCGCATGAATTGAATACCCCAATTACGACGATGAAATTCGCTTTACATCAAGTTAAACACCAAGAAACAAAAGAAATGATGAACAGACAAATTAATCGTTTGGAGGAAACGGTTGATTCTATTTTCACAAAAGAAGGTGAAAATTCTGAGTTGTTAGATGAGGTTATTTTGAGTGAAATTATTCAAAAAACTAAACTTCAATATCCGGAAATCAAACTTATTCATCAAAATGTTTTTGAGAAAAATAATGTATTGAAAATTAATGATTTTCAACAAATTGTTCAGAATTTGATTGAAAATTCAGTGAAATATGGAGCTTCTGAAATTGTATTAGATTTTAAATTTCGACATGAAGTAGCATTGAGTTTTTCGGATGATGGAATTGGAATTCCTACAAATGATCTTCCGTTTGTTTTTGATAAATATTATCGTGTTAATCGCTCTATCAACCAAAATGTAAGCGGTTTGGGTGTAGGATTGTTTTTAGTGAAAAACATTATTGAACGTTATTTAGGAACAATTAATGTTGAGAATAATATAGACAAAGGTGTTCAATTTTTAATCGTTTTGCCGAATGAAAACTAAATTAATTTTAGTCGAAGACGATCAAGATTTGGGAACAGTTCTTAAACAATATCTCGAATTTTCTGATTATGAAGTAATTTGGTTTGATCATCCACAAAAATTATTGAACGAAGTAGAAACGATAAAATCTACTCAATTAATCATTTTGGACGTGATGTTACCTGAAATTGATGGTTTTTCATTAGCAAAGAAATTAGCCGAAACTGTAATCTTCCCCTTGTTAGGAACATTTAAAAGTATAGTTTTTATTTAATATTATTGTATTATTATTTTGATTAATTTGAAATGTAGGAAAATCATTAGGATTTTTGACCTTACCATATTT
>NZ_JASCQG010000017.1 GCF_030005555.1 Empedobacter sedimenti
AAATTGCTCTGTTTCATAATTATCCCTAAGTTAATAAACTATATTTTTAAACGGTCCGGTTTTTAGGGAAGATTACACTTGCTTACTACAAAACTTAGAAGCTGAGTTAGTTTTATATAAAACATGTAAAATAATTGCTAAAAATAGACCTGATATTCCTATTTTCACTTTACATGATGCTATTATCACTACAGAACCAAACAAAGAGTATGTTTATAGTGTACTTCATAAAGTTCTAACAGAAAATATTGGTATTGAGCCTACTATAAAATTTGAATCTTGGGTTTAAATAACAAAAATGAGTAGTATATACTACTCATTTTTCATTCAGTTTTATTTCTAATGTATTAATATGTTCACTTACTTTTGATTGAACTACTTTAGCATAACTTTCTTGTGTAGTACTAATTTTACTATGACCCAATAATTCAGACACTATTTCCATAGGTATGTCATTGTATAATAGTATTGTAGTTGCAAAAGTTTTCCTTGCTACATGATGAGTAAGATTCTTTTCAAATCCTACTACATCAGAGATTTCTTTTAGATAAGAATTAAACTTTTGATTACTGATAATAGGCAAAAGCTTGAGATTTTCACTTTCCTGGTATTTCGCTAAAATTTCTTTTGACTTAGCTAATAGTGGAATTGATATTTCTCTTTTTGTTTTCTTTCTTGTCATCTTAATCCAATCATTACCATCAAAACCTTTGTGTATATGAGAACTCTCAAGACTTGCCATTTCATTATATCCTAAACCTGTATAACAGCAGAAGATGAACATATCAGCTACTTGTTGTATTCTTTTTTGGATAAACTTATGATTTTCTAATTCTGTCAATTCTTCCTTTGTTAAATAAACAATCTTCTTTTCAACTCTTTTTGGATGATAAAGTATAAAAGGATCTCTTGACAAGTAACCTTCACCAAGAGCAAGTTTGATGATTTTCTTTAATCTCTGAATAGTTTTATTGATTGTAATTTGTTTGTGATTCTTTTCTGTTTTTAGATAGAAATCAAAATCATCAATAAAATTGAGCTTTATAGATTCAAGTAAAATATCATTCTTATTGAACTTAAACTTGATAAATTCATAAGTATGTTTCCTTGCTTCTTTTAACTTGATGTATGTGGACATTGAATATTCTTTGCCTACCAATTTGAGAAATCTCTGATTGTGAATATCAAACACTTCTAATAAATATTTTATTTTCCTGGTATGGTCACCTGAGTACTGAATGTATATATCTTCTACATCAAATTGCTTCTCATTCATTTGCAGGTACAAAAAAGCCTGATTAATTTTAGATTTAATCAGGCTGAGTTGATTGTTTACATAATTACAATCTTTATCTGTGGATTTCATTTTTTGAAGCTTAGAGTTCCATTTTTTAGGGTTTACATTCAAGCTAATAGAAAAAACTTTTCTTTTTTGTTGGTAAGTCAACCTACATCTAATAGGAGACAAACCTTTCTTATTTGTTTTAAGTATATCCAAAACAAATAATATATATAATTTACTGTTATTCATTATTTTAAACTTAATTTTTGGGGTACTTTTAATTTGAATAGTATGCCTTTTTGTATGCCTTTCACATTTAGTGTATATGCCTTAAAGTATGCCTCAGAAGTGGAGATGATTAATTTATTGAAGTTGAATAGAATAATCTATATTTTACTATCATAATGAAGAAAGGATAGTATTTTATCAATAGTTTATCCAATCTTAATTCTCAGTTAAAGACATAAAAAAAGAGAGCTTCTTGTTAGAAACTCTCTTTGTAGTAGCGAGGACCGGACTCGAACCGATGACCTTCGGGTTATGAGCCCGACGAGCTACCTACTGCTCCACCTCGCGATTTAGTAGCGAGAACAGGACTCGAACCTGTGACCTTCGGGTTATGAGCCCGACGAGCTACCTACTGCTCCATCTCGCGTTATTGGACTGCAAATATACGTTCATTATTTAAAATACCAAACTTTTTACAATTTTATTTTATATCAACCAGATATAAAATAAACAAAACACATATAAAAAACTGTATCAAAGCCTTTTATACGTGTTTAATTATTTTAAAAATAATTCAGAAGCTACTTTAATTAGCTTTTATTGGAGGATGACTTTCAATAAAATCGATTGCCAAATCTGCACTATCCGTTAAAAATAATAACTCTTTATATGGTCTTCCTGTTGCTAATTGATGCAAGACAGAGTAAATCGCTGTATCTTCTACATATCGCTTCTTACTCAAAAATATCATTGGACTATAATACCCCGAAGTACCATAATGGTTTTGCGCTGCTTCCTGAAAAATTTCTTGAGTTGTTCCTGCACTTCCAGGCGCATAAACCAAACCAAAAAGACTAATTGTTAGCAACATATCTTCTCTGATACTGTTCGAAAAATATTTCGCAATATTCGTCGCAAATAAATTACTCGGTTCGTGACCATAAAACCATGTCGGTATAGCCAAGCTCTCTGCTCCATTCGGATAAAGCTCCAAAACTTTTTTGGCATTCGTCATATAATTCGTTGCTAAATATTCGGTTTTATTTTCATCTATAAAATCTAAATCAGCCAAAATATTAATCGCATTCATCAAATCTTCTTCCGAATAATTTGCCATATAAGCTCCTAAATTAGCAGCTTCCATAATTCCAGGACCTCCACCAGAAACAACAAAATAACCTTTCGCAGTTGCTAATTTCGCCGCTTTCGCCGTTTCGTTATAAAACTCGGAATTGCGCGCAGTAGAATGACCTCCCATAAAGCCAACTACTTTTTTCTTCGTCATTCCATTATCATCGTACTCCAAAATTCGACGCAAACCATCATCAATAGACAAATCATGTAAACGTTGCGCCAAAGCTTCTGAAACTGATGGATTATATTTATGTTTTTTAAAATGTTTATAAATCTTAAGATCAATACTTTGATCATCAATGGGATCATAACCTTGCATCAACTCTTGCCAAGTGTACAATTTTCCTCGATAAGGATTATAAGGAACAGCTTCGAATTTTGGATAAACAAATGCCCCTTTTTCGATTAAATATATCGCTTCATGTTGTTTAAACTTACATCCCAAAAAAGATGTATTGCACAAATTGTATTCTTCCCAATTAATTTCTTGACGTAAAAAATTAATATCTTGAACAACTTTATTGGTTAAATCTTTGGTTTGACAGACCAATTCATTCCATTCTGATAGATTATGAACTAGATCTTTGATTGGTTTTATTTTCATCCTTATTTCTTACTTCATTAAAAATTCTGAAATTGAATTTACACGAATTATTCCAATTGGACGAATTCGCGACAATAAATCTTAAAATTTCACTTTTCTCATTTATATTTGCAGAATATTAGAACTCAAATTATTGGGGAATCGTGTGCAAATCATGAGCTGTCGCGCAACTGTAAATCATTTTTTGATAAGCCAGAATGCCATTAGATTGAGTAATTAAGAAAAATCACTTTCGCGGAAAAAGTTAAAATTATGTTCTATGAAATCATCAAACCACCACAAAAAACATTATCAAAACAAAGAATAATTAAGAAAAGTAACGTGTAAATATATGATAATGGAAGTGGAAAAAACACCAAGAGAAGAGTTGATCGAACAACGTATCATCAATTCTGAAACTCGCATTTTTAAAGCTGTTTTTCCTGGAGATACAAACCACCACAACACCATGTTTGGAGGATCGGTAATGTATTTGATGGACGAAATTGCTTTTATGACAGCAACTCGTTTTTGTCGTAAACCTATTGTTACAGTAAGTAGTGACAAAATTGATTTTAAGCATTCTATTCCCGCAGGAACAATTGTTGAATTTGTAGGAAAAGTTGTTCGTGTAGGACGCACAAGTTTGGACGTGCAAATTGATGTTTATATCGAAAGTATGTACCGTGATGGTCGCGATAAAGCAATCTCTGGAACTTTTACGTTAGTTGCAATCAACGAAAATAAAAGACCTGTTCCTGTTATTGATTAATAGCGGACTATAGAAATTTTTATAATCCTTTATCTTTTTGATAGAGGATTTTTTTATGAATTTCAATTAATAGTTGATAATATTCTAAAGGTTTTCTTAGTTTTACACTAAACACAAAAAAATGGAATTACCTTTTGCCGAACCATTTCGCATAAAAATGGTCGAAGAAATTTATCAATCTACTCGTGAGGAACGCGAAAAGTGGATCGAAGAAAAAGATTACAACCTATTTAACCTAGAAAGCCACAAAGTATTTATTGATTTATTAACTGATTCGGGAACTGGAGCAATGTCCGACAAACAGTGGTCTGCAATGATGACTGGAGACGAAAGCTATGCTGGTTCTCAATCTTTCTTAAAACTGAAAGAAACCATTAATACCATTACTGGATTTGAGTTTCTTTTACCTACGCATCAAGGTCGTGCAGCGGAAAATGTATTATTTTCAGCTCTTGTAAAAGAAGGTCACGTTGTTCCTGGAAATTCGCATTTTGATACCACAAAAGGTCATATCGAATTTAGAAAAGCGCACGCAATTGATTGTACTATTGATGAGGCTTTTGACAGCGAATTGATTCATCCTTTCAAAGGAAATATCGATTTACAAAAGTTAGAAAATGTCTACAAAGAATACGGAAAAGAACAAATTCCGTTCACATTGATCACTGTTACGTGCAATTCTTCTGGCGGTCAACCTGTATCGATAGAAAATATTCGTCAAGTTCGTGAATTGTCTAATAAATATGGAATTCCAGTTTTTTTTGATGGCGCTCGTTTTGCGGAAAATGCGTATTTCATCAAAGAAAGAGAAGAAGAATTCAAGACGAAAACGATTAAAGAAATTGTTTTAGAAATGTTTTCTTACGGTGATGGAATGACAATGTCTGCGAAAAAAGATGGTTTGGTAAATATTGGTGGATTTATTGCACTGAATAACGAAGAGCTATATAAAATTTGTGGAAATTTCGGAATTATATACGAAGGATATTTAAGCTATGGCGGTTTAGCTGGACGTGATTTAGCGGCTTTAGCACAAGGTTTACAAGAATCGACAGAATATTCTTATTTACAATCGCGCATCAAACAAATTGAATATTTAGGGAATAAATTAATTGAATTTGGAATTCCAATTCAGCAACCAATCGGTGGACACGCTATTTTTGTAGACGCTGTAAAATTTTTACCAAATGTAAAACGTGAAGAATTTCCTGCACAAACTTTGGGAATCGAATTGTATAAAGAAGCTGGAATTCGTGGTGTAGAAATCGGAACTATTTTGGCAGATCGTGATCCTGAAACGAGAGAAAATCGTTATCCAAAATTAGAATTATTGCGTTTGGCAATTCCAAGAAGAACTTATTTTCAAAGTCATATGGATTATATTGCAGTAGCTTTGAAAAATATTTTTGATCGACGAAATGAAATTAATTCAGGTTATGAAATTTCGTGGGAATCAGAAATTTTAAGACATTTCACTGTAAAATTGAAAAAGAAATAAATAAAAAATCCTTCAGAAATTCTGAAGGATTTTTTTGATATTACCATCTCCAATCGCCCGAAATACGAAGTGGAGTTTCTAAATTTCCTTTGATTAAGGCTTCCTTAATTTCTTGTTCGTTCCAACGTTTTGAAGGAATTTCTTTCAAATTACTCAAACGATACAACAAATAGGTTTCCAAAATCACATTATTTTTCAAACCAATTTCTTCTACATAATCAAATGTATCGCAATTTGCGTGGTAACAATTTAACGCTCCTTTTGTAAATTGACTATCCGAAAGCCCAATAATAGGCACGCCTTGCAACATAAACGGTTGATGATCTGAATGTAAATCTACACTCGCAAATGTTTTCAATTTAAAATCTGGAATCACTTTTTGTACATCATTCGCATAATCAGTTAAAATAGGCAAATTACTTTCCATTGTCGAATAATACGACTTTGGATTTGTTGTCATATCCATATTCGACATTGCTTTGATTTGATTGATAGAACCATCTTTCAGTGCTTGATTGACGTAATACTTAGAACCTATCAAACCAACTTCTTCGCCCATAAATAAAATAAACTCAATAGTTCGATCATTTTGAAGATTTAACTTCTTATATGTTCTCGCAATATCCATCACAGAAAAACTACCAACACCGTTATCAATCGAACCTGTAGCCAAATCCCAACTATCTAAATGTCCTCCAAGAACTATTTTCTCGTTTGGAAATTTAGAACCGATTTTTTTTGCAATAATGTTGCGACCCTTCATTTGTCCAACATCATTTTTCATTTCGATTTTAGCGATTTCTTTTCCTTTTGATAGATTTTCTTTGATTTTCAATCCATCTTCTAAACTGATATTAATTGCAGGAATTTTAATAATTTCTCCCGTCACAGAGGCCGTTCCTGTCAATAGAATTCCTCCAGCAGGACGATTAAACAAAATAATTCCTTTCGCTCCGTACTTTTCTGCTAAAGCTGTTTTTTCGGAACGATGCAGATTCTCGATTTCTTTTGGCGTTCCTTCCAACAAACCAAGCGCAGCAAAAACAATCTTTCCTTTTACTTTATCACCAATCTTTTTGTAATCTTCTTCCAGTCCATTTCCTAAATCAATCAATTCTCCCGAAAGACTAACATTAGCTGGCGAATGTGCCAAAGCAACTGCTTTTATAAGTTGATTATTGATTTTTAGATCTAAACTTTTGCGATTCCATCCACTAAATGTAAATTCTTGAAAAGACACATCATAACCATACGAACGCAACAAATTAGCAGCATATTCTTCTGCTTTTCGTCCATTTTCTGTTCCTGTAGCACGATGTCCAATTGTTTCGGTTGCTTTTTTTAATTGTTGATAAGCTTCAGAATTTTGTTGTACTTCGTTGTTAATCAAGTCTAAAACTTGTTGATTTGTTTGAGCTGACAAGCTAAGACTTGCTGTAAATAAACCTAGTGTTAATAAAAATTTCGATTTCATGTGTGAGTATTTCTATAAACTTAAAAATGTTTTGTGAATTTTTCTCCATCAACACTAAAAAAATTGATCAAAAAAAATAGTCCTCAAAAATTGAGGACTATTTATATGAAATGATAAATTATTTCTTAGTGAGCTGGTACAAAACGCTCTCTTGCATCTTGTAATAATTGTTCCGCTTCTGCTTTATCACCGTACCCTTCTATTGTTGTTGTTTTATTTTCTAAGTCTTTATAAACTCTGAAAAAGTGCTCAACTTCTTTCAATGTATGAGGATTCATATCAGTGATGTTTTCTAATTGGTTCCATGTTGGATCAGCAACTGGTACACAAATTAATTTTTCATCTTGACCTTTGTCATCAGACATTTTAAGAACACCGATCGTTTTTACCTCGATCACACATCCAGGAACTGTAGGTTCTGTTAAGAAAACTAATACGTCAATTGGATCTCCGTCTAACCCTAATGTATTTTCTACGAAACCGTAATCAGCTGGGTAAAACATTGGAGAGTATAAAACACGATCAAAACGGATTCTTCCTGTTTCGTGATCCATTTCGTACTTGTTGCGAGATCCTCTTGGGATTTCGATGATTGCATCAAAAGTCATTGTAATATTCTTTTTTTTATTATTTATTTTCTAAAAATTCCAATCTAATCCGATTGTGATGCCAAATTTACGAACATCTGGCAAATTATTATAATTTCCGCGCCAATTAAAATCAACTCGTATTGGTCTAATGTTTCCAAAACCAATGTTTTCGATCCCAAACCCGTACTCATAGTAGATTTGTTGATTAGGGGCAAAATATTGAATTGTCGAATGATTGATTGCTTTGCTTTTCTCCGAAATATCTCCGTAAGCAGCTCTCAAAAATCCTACTTCTCTTAATTTTAATTTTTTGATTAAAGGAATTTTGTTCAAAATCCAACCATTAAAGTGGTGCTCCCAGTTTAAAGTTGCATATTCGTCTGTTACAAATTCATAATAATCTAATTGTGAAAAAGTTCCATAAACTTGTCCGTAACTCTCATTTCCAGGAATTGCGCTCATTAATGATAAAGGAACACCTTGAAATGTTTTTCCAGCTTCAACTGTCACCAATGATTTACCAAAAGATCCAATTAAAATTGGTTGCGTATATAAAAATTGTAATTTATCATATTCAAAATCTGAATTAATTACACCTTTCAACCCTTTTGTATAACGTAACATCAACGTTGGTGCGAGTGTAGACATTTCGTAACGATCAATCCCATATTGCGAATATTTCGCACCTGGACGCGCAATTACTGAAACACTAACGCTTGTGTTTGTCAACGTTTCTTTTATTTGTCCATCTTTTTCGTAACCAATTGAGAAATGTGAAGTATCAGCAGGTTTAATCAATTGATAGTTCCCATCAACACGAAATGTTACATTTTTCCATGGTTCTATCGACGCATAGACATTTGTCAAATTATTATTACTCAAAAATGTATTATCTCCTTGATTGATGATTGATGACGAAGCAAAACTACGCGTCATAATTCCGTCCGAAGCTGTTAAAGTAGCTGCTAATTGTTCAACATCTCGTTTTGTTCCTATACCGACTTGAAAACGATTGTATTTATTGAACATATAACGAAAATCTGCTCCATATTTGAATTTATCGTCTCCAAAACCATACGCCAAGAAACCTTGCGCACGCCACATATCATTTTGTGAAAAATAGGTACGAGCTCCAGCTCTTAAACGTAAACCTTCAATCTGGTTGTATCCAAAAGACGAATATAAATTTCCGATATCAATTGCGTTTCCGACATTGTAATATCCAGAACCAAAAATCTCAATTGCTTTGACGATATTATTGAATTTTGGAACTTTATTTAATTGTTCTAATGTTTCGTAAATCCCTTCTTGATCTTTTGTTAAAGCTTCGGGACGATTTTCTGCCCAAAACTGATTGTCTTTCTCGTTAAGTGCAGCTTTTGCAGGATCTAATTTTTCGTAATAAAACGCTTCGGGATGAGTAGAGTCAAAATCGTAATTGTAATAATTGACGGTTTTATGGGCAAAAATTCCTTTTGCACTTTCCTTTTTACTCAACAACGACATATCCAACATGGCGTATTCTTTCTTTGGATAGAAGATAGAATCGTTTGGAATATCATATTGTAAACTCATGAAAATGTTTCGTACAAAATTTACGTTGATTTCTTTCGTTGTTTCCATCACAACTTCTTTCACCGCGTAAGCATCTTTCGAAATGTATAATTCTCCTTTAAACGTCAATTCTCCTTCGCGACGAGGATAATATTTGATTCGATAAGATTCTACTCCATCAACATCAACTGTATCTTTCAATTCGTAATCATAAACAGCGAAACCGTCTGTCGCAATTGGACTCACAAATTTGATGTCTAAAATATTAACACGGTTATCGTAAATATCAATGTCTCGGAAAAGATTTTTCACTGTAGAAGCAACTACTTCATTTTTCTCAAAACCAGATGTTTTATTTGCTAATAATTCGCGACGCTCTTTAGTAGAAGGCTGATTAATCCCAGCAACTTTATAAATTGACTCGTTCAAGAAAGCGGGTAAATATGTTTTCCCGTTAATAGAAGAAGTATCTACTTTCTCAAAAACGAACTCCATTCCTTTAAAGATCTTACGTTTCATAAAAGTTGAATCGATATTACTGATATCAAATTGCAACTTTTCATATTCATCGTACTGATAGTGAGGAACTAATTTTAATCCATTTTTCTTTTTACGTTTCCAAACTTCGCGCAAAATAGCATAAGCAGGATTTTCTTTCTTTTTAAGACGTTTTTTCTTTGCCGAAACAACTGCTGTTTCTAAATCAACCGTACCATTATCATCTGTTGTTTCTTCTTCAGCTACAAATAATTGCGCTTCAAAATTATAGTCAACTTTGTTTTCTAACACAAAGTTCGCTACTTCGTAGCCCGATTTTGATACAACTAATTTTGTTGAATTTCCTTGAGATTCTATGTAAAATGTCCCATCAGAATTTGATGTTGCACTTACTTTTAATTCGGGTAATTTAATATCCGCGTACGGAATTGGCTTCAAGGTTTCAGAATCAATTACTTTACCTTGTATTTTTACTTGCGCTTGAATAAACACACAAACAACTAATAATAAAGCTGTTATATAAATTTTCATTGTTGAGATATGGTTAAAAAAATAAAGCCTAGCAAATTGTGTGCTAGACTTTACAAATATAGTTTATAAATCTTAATTATTTATACATCACTGCTTTTACAGCTTCAACTACATCTTTTGCATTAGGAATCCAAGTCTCATACAAGTTTGGAGCATAAGGCGCTGATGTATCTTTTGTTGTGATACGTTTGATTGGTGCATCTAAATAATCAAATGCTTTTTGTTGAACCATATACGTAATTTCTGAAGCAACTGAAGCGAATGGCCAAGCCTCTTCTAAAACTACCAAACGATTTGTTTTCTTAACAGATTTGAAGATTGTATCATAATCTAATGGACGAACTGTACGTAAGTCGATTACTTCTACAGAAATTCCTTCTTTTGCTAATTCATCAGCAGCAATGTAAGCTTGCTTAATGATTTTCCCGAAAGAAACTAATGTTACATCTGTACCTTCTCGTTTAATTTCTGCTTTACCAATTTCGATTGTATATTCTTCATCTGGCATCTCCATTTTATCTCCATACATCTGTTCAGACTCCATAAAAATTACAGGATCGTTATCACGAATTGCAGATTTTAATAAACCTTTCGCATCGTAAGGATTTGAAGGAACAATTACTTTAAGACCTGGTACGTTTGCATACCAATTCTCGAAAGCTTGTGAGTGTGTTGCACCTAATTGTCCCGCAGAAGCAGTAGGTCCTCTAAATACGATTGGACAGTTAAATTGTCCTCCCGACATTTGATAAATTTTTGCAGCGTTATTGATAATTTGGTCAATAGACACTAATGAGAAGTTGAATGTCATGTATTCTACGATAGGACGACATCCTGTCATTGTAGATCCAATAGCAATACCAGAAAAACCAGCTTCTGCAATTGGCGCATCAATTACACGCTCAGGTCCAAATTCGTCTAACATTCCTTTCGAAGCTTTGTAAGCTCCATTGTATTCTGCTACCTCTTCTCCAATTAAAAATATAGATTCATCGCGACGCATTTCTTCACTCATTGCCTCTGCGATTACTTCTCTAAATGTTTTTATAGCCATTTTATGCGATTTCGTTCTTTATTATATTTTTCCTAAAGCAAATGTAATAAAAAACTTGCTAATTATTTGAACCGAATTTGTTCAATAAAAAAATCTCAAAATAAACAGATGTATTTTGAGATTTAAAA
This sequence comes from Empedobacter sedimenti, assembly GCF_030005555.1. Classification (GTDB taxonomy): domain Bacteria; phylum Bacteroidota; class Bacteroidia; order Flavobacteriales; family Weeksellaceae; genus Empedobacter; species Empedobacter sedimenti. The sequence continues at coordinate 11,327 of NZ_JASCQG010000017.1, forward strand.
ATATTTAAAAGAATGTAATTTCTACTTAAAACCAACCTTTGTGTCCTTTTACATAAGTTTCATCAAATTCTTCATCAGATTTTGTTAAATACATAATTCCTTCAATTAATCCAATAAGTCCCCCTGCTCCACACGTAACAAGACCAATGATTAACTGAATAACACCTTCTTTTGTGTAGCCTAAATAAAATTTGTGAACACCTAAAGTTCCTAATACTATCGCTAAAATTCCGGCAATAAGTTTTTTCTCTGATTTGTATGGTTGATTGTTTTCCATAGTCTTTAAAGTTTGAATAATTAATTGTTTTTCTTGATTACAAATTTATATACTGTAACATTTATAAAAATCACTAGATATAATGATTTTGAATATTGTACAAATAAAATAAATCTGATCTTAATTTAAGGTTAACGATTTAACAATCTACTTATTATATTTTTAAGTGCTTTTCTTTACATTTGCACAAAATGGTGCTCAACGAGTGAGTTAAAAGGGAATTTGGTTCAATTCCAAAACTGTCCCCGCAACTGTAAATTCTAAATTACTTTTTGTACAAGAATAAGTCAGGAAACCTGCCATTGCTAACAAATTAATAGAAAATGTTTTCGGAGGAAAAACAGATCTTAGTATGAAAAAACTTTTTCTTTGTTTTAATCTTATCGCAGGAATTGCCTTTGCGCAGACAGATACAATCAACTTGAAACCTTTGACTTTGAATGATGCTTTTCTCAAAAATCATTACAAATCTCAAAGTATTATCAAACTTAATGATAGTATTTTAGAGCAAAATCCTAATCAATTGACGCAAGTTTTACAAGCGCAAACGCCAATATATTTTAAAGAAAATGGACGAGGAATGGTTTCTTCACCTTCGTTTCGTGGAACTTTAGCTTCGCATACAGCGGTAATTTGGAACGGAATTAATGTCAATTCGCAAACAACAGGACAAACTGATTTTAATTTATTTGCAAGCAATTCGTTCGATGGAATTTTGGTAAAACCAAGCGGTGGAAGTATTGCGTACGGAACAGGTTCTATCGGTGGTACAATTCATTTGTTAAATAAATTTGAGTATGATAAAGGTCTGCAACAGAAAATTAATTTAGGATACGGAAGTTACGATACATGGTCGGGAAAATATCAGTTAAAATATAGTACAGAAAAATTTAGTTCTTCAATCGATTACGAACGCAATCAATCTGATAATGATTACAAAATTCCGAATCATATGAAGAAGAATTTGAACGGAAAATATTATTTCAATACAATTAATGGAAATTTTGGTTATAAAATCAATCCTAAAAATGAATTGAAACTTTATTCGATGTTCAATTTCGGAAAGCGCGAATTTCCTTTGGTTGACATTGGTTCAACGCCTTCTGGCTACGAAAATCAGGATTATCGTTTGATGACAGAATGGAATTTTAATCCAAATAAAAAATGGCAATCACAGTTAAAATTAGCTTATATCAGAGAAGAAAGCAGTTATTTCAATAATATTCACAAATCTTATTCGGACGATTTGCAGGTTGATAATTATATTTTAAAATATTATCTGAATCATCAAATCACGAATAATTTTGAGCTTTCGCTTTTATCTGAAGCTAATTATAATCAAGGAAGCGGAAATAATTTGACCAAAAGTGATCAAAATTCAATCAATTTTGCCTTAATCGCGAAGCATAAATTATCAGATGTTTTGGAGTATGAAGCGAGTATTCGCCATGATTTTTCTGATACGTACGAAAATCCATTTATTTATTCGTTAGGTTTTAATTATCGTCCGATCAATTCGTATCAATTAAGAGGAAATGTTTCGAAAAATTTCAGAAATCCAACCTACAATGATTTGTTTTGGAAAACGGGTGGAAATCCAAATCTGAAATCAGAATCAGCTTATCAATTTGAGCTTGGAAATGATTTTATCGGCAAAAATTTAAACATTCAAACAACTATTTTTTATAATAAGTTGAGTGATATGATACAATGGATTCCCAGTTCGCAAAACAGTTATTATTGGGTTCCTGTAAACATCAACAAAGCAGAAACCTATGGTTTTGAAATGATTGGCAACTATAGATGGAATGCGTTTAGTTTCAATACAACTTATGCATACACCAAAACAAAAGATAAATTTAAAAATAAAGAATTGATGTATTCGCCAAATCATAAATGGACGGCGAGCGCACAATACACATACAAGCGTTTATCTGCTTTTGTTCAAAACATTTACACAAGTAAAGTCTTTACTGATTCGGAAGAAGAAAGAACACTTGATGGTTTTTGGCTAACGAATTTAGGTTTAAATTATACGATTTCACCACTTTATAGCGTTTCTATGAAAGTGAATAATTTGTTTAACCAAAAGTATCAAACGCAAGAAAATCGTTGGCAAACAGGCACAAATTATAACATACAAATACAAATAAAATTTTAGAACTATGACTAAATTTAAATCAATTGCACTTATCGCATTGGCTGGAGTTTTTTTACAATCTTGTTCAAATGATGATGATGGTCCAAATAATGATCCAGAAAATGGAAACTACTCGAAAGGAGTTTTTGTTTTGAATGAAGGAGATTTCAATTCAGCAAATGCAGAGATTACCTATTTTGATCCAACAAAAGATGCAAGTACAACAAATCCTATTCAAGAAATTTTCAAAAAAGCGAATTCTGGAGCACAATTAGGTTCTGTAGCGCAAAGTATGTTTGTAAAAGGAAATAAAGCATATATCGTTCTTAACGTTTCTAATAAAGTTGAAGTTGTTGACAATACAACTTTCAAAAAAATTAGTACAATTCCATCTTCAGCAAACATGAGCAATCCGCGCTATATTGTTTCTGATGATCAATTTTTATATATCTCAAACTGGGGAGATCCAGAAGTTAAGACAGACGATTTTATTGCAAAATACAAAATCAGCGATTTAACTTTTGTAGAAAAATATAGTGTTGATGAAGGTCCTGAAAAAATGGTTCTTGAAAACAACAAACTTTATGTTGCACAAAAAGGTGGTTGGGGAATTGGTAAAACTGTATCAATCATCGATCTTAAAACAAAAGACAAGAAGAGTATAAATGTAGGTGATGTTCCTACGGATTTAACAATTCAGAACGGAAATTTATTTGTGCTTTCGCAAGGTGTTTCTTGGGAAACTAGTTCAAAAGGAAAATTAGTTCGTTATAATTTAACTTCAGAAGATAAATTAGAAATGAATTTTGCTGCTGGACAATATCCTAATTTCTTAGTTGCGGAAAATAGTAAATTATACTACATTCTTAATAATTCTGTTTACTCTATGGCTACAAATGCAACAGCATTACCTACAAAAGCAGATTATATAACTGGAGCAGAAAATGTATATGGATTTAATGTAAAAGGTGACACGTTTTACGTTTTAGATTCTAAAGACAACAAATCTAGTGGGCGTTTATTTATTCAGAATGCACAAGGAGGTCTTAAATATCAAACAATCGTTACTGGTTTATTTCCAAACTCAGTTTACATCAAATAATATTTCTTGAAAATTTTTATAAAAAAAATCTGAAGTTTACACTTCAGATTTTTTTATGTTTTTTAATTTGAAAATCGTTTGTGAATTGAACACGACAATTGCGAGCAAAATCAAACTGTAACCAATCATTTGCATTGACGAAACAGCTTCTTTGTAATAGAAAATTGCCAAAACGAAATTCATAATTGGATTCAGATAAATTAAAATCCCAACCGTTGAAGAATCAATTCCTTTTAAAGCAAAATTGTTCAAAAACATTGGAATAATCGTAAACAAAACTACAATCATCATAATACATTGGTAGAAAATTGTTTCAGTCGGAATTGGTCCTGAAAAGATGAAAACCAATGGTAACATCAGAATGGCTACGATTAATAATTGCGTCATCAACAAATTAAAACTATCAAAAACATTTAAACTTCTCTGAATGATGATATACAGTGCAAATGTACACGCAACAATCAAACTATAAACCAAGTCAATCAAATGACCTATAGAAAGAACTAAACATGCTAAAAGGCTAATACCAACTGCAATCCATTTTATTTTGGTCAAATGTTCTTTCAGAATAAAGAAAGCCAAAACGGTCGTTATAATCGGACAAACCAAGTACGAAAGTGATGCAGCTTGCACGCTAATATGATTCATCACGATAATAAACATCAACCAATTTGTCATCAAAATCAACGATCCACCAACAATTAAACTTCCTAATTTTTTTTGTTTCTTTTTATCAAATGAATTAAACAAATCATAATCAGCTTTCATTTTATTGCGACGAAAACCAACGTTAATCACAACCAAAAAGAACACGGAAACATACAATCTAAAAAATAAAATATCCAAAGGTGGATATCCTGCGATTGGTTTCAATCCGAAACTAAAAAATCCCCACATAAAATAGGTGATGATGGCTGCGATGATATATTTTGATTGATTCATAAAAAGTGGCGTCAATTTGTGCAAATGTATCGAATATCCAAGTTGGAAATGATTATTTTTGCCTTAAATTTTATGGAAATGGAAAATCTTTTTACAGACGAATATTTTATGCGAATTGCTTTTAACGAAGCAATTACAGCTTTCGAGCGCGACGAAATTCCGGTTGGAGCAGTTATTGTTTGCAACAACAAAATTATTGCGAAAGCACATAATTTAACTGAAACCTTGACGGATGTTACAGCACATGCAGAAATGCAAGCGATTACGTCTGCAGCAAATTATTTGGGAGGAAAATATTTGCAAGATTGCACATTATACGTGACTTTAGAACCTTGCGTGATGTGTGGTGGCGCATTGTATTGGAGCCAAATCTCGAAAGTGGTTTATGGTGCTTCGGATGAAAAACGTGGTTTTAAAGCAAAAATTGGCGAATTACATCCAAAAACTGAAATTGTTTCGGGAATTATGGAAGACGAATGTGGTCAATTGATGAAAGAATTTTTTCTACGCAAGCGTTAAATTGATTTTAAAATTGATAAAACTTCGCCGTAATTTTCTATAAAAGCCATGTGTCCGCCATCAAATTTGTACAAATGAATGTTAGGCAAATCTGGAATTAGAGTTAAAAATAATTCTGGATTAACTGTTTCATCATTCATTCCAACAATAATATAGATTCCACCTTTGAAATCATACAAAATTGACGAACGATCTGGACGCTCTCGCATCCCTTTCAAAGCTGCACAAACGCCTTCAATTGGTGTTTTTAAAGCAATTTCTTTAATAAATTGTAGATCCTCTGTAAAATTATCGCGATGATGTGTTGCAAATAAAGCTGGCATACTAAAATTCACCAAAGCATTGAAATTTTTCTTTGCCGTTTCACAAGCACGTAAACGTTGTTTCTTCTTCGCTTCATCATCTGGCAAAGTCGAAGAATTGACCAAAACAATATTTTCTACACATTCTGGAAAAAGATCTGCCAAAGCACACGCAACATAACCACCCATGGAATGACCGATAAAAGTTGCTTGTTCAATTTTTAACTCATCTAATACTTCGATCACAGCCTCAGCCATCGTTTCCATTGTAGTTGTTTCATCAGCTACAGGCGAATTTCCATGACCTGGTAAATCAATTGTTACAATTTGTGCATCATTCTCAAGATTTTTTCTTAAATTATTCCAAATTAAATGACTCTCTAAAAAACCATGTAAAAACACAAATGACTTTCCTTTTCCTTCTACTTCAAAATACAACATACATTTTGGATTAAAATTTGCTAAGCGTACTCTACAAAATTACAACAATGAAAAAATATATTCCGCTACTTATACTAATTATTGCAATAATCGCAATTTTGAGTTATTGTCTTAAAAATAGTAATGCAATTAATTTACCTATTGATGAGGAAATAACAAATAAAGTTCCTGTTGAGTTCCCTATTCAAATTGAAAATAATAGTGTATTGAATTTTATTAACGGAAAAGGAGAATATACAACAATAAAAAAAGCAAAAGAGGAGCAAACATTTAGTTTCAGAAACAACTCGGCTAAACAAATTGAAATAGAAATTATTCCAGAAAATGATTCAGCTAACTTAAGAATCAATCAAATTATTTTACCAAACGGTGAAAGTGATGGGCCTTTTGGACGAAAATTATTGTACGATTTGAGAGGAAAAGGATTATATCAAATCAAAATTGGAGAAAGTTTGATGCAAGGCGAACCATTTGAAGGAAAATATACCTTGAAATTGCAGTTAAAATAGTTACTTTTACAACAGAATTTTTCTGTTATGAAATGGACTTTTATCGCTTTTGTTACATTAATTACACTTATTGGTTGTGAAGACAAATCTACGCCAACCATCTATCCAAGCAAAGTTGGAGTAGATTCTGCGTACAAAGATTTGATCAAAAAAGATAAACCAACAACAGAAGATGTGATGAAAGAGGAAGTAGTGAAAACAACTTCTCCTCAGAAAAAAGTTGCTATAAAACCTCAACCAAAAATTGTTTCTAATACAGATAAAATTATTCCATTAAGTGCTAATAACACAACCGAAAATTTGGAAGTTAGTTATGCAAAAGCAAAAGCGGAACCAACTAAAATAGCAGGACAAACAAATACATTTACATTTAATGCAGATTCTGCTAAGAAAGTTTGGATCAAAATTTCGGCGCAAGATTCTACAGCAAATATCAGAATTAATCATATCAAAGGACCTATGGATTCTATAAAAGGTGGACCTTTTGGTAAAGAAACTATTTTCGAATTACCTGCACGCGGTGTGTATCAATTCTCGATTTCGGAGAAACCTACAAACCCAAAACCATACGCTGGGAAATATAAAGTGGAACTGAAATTATTGTGGAAATAAATTTCTATTTGTAATAGATTTTGTAGTTGAGAGAATGATTGTTGAACGTATTAGTTTTCATCAATTTTGAATTTTCATATGACACAAAAATATATATATTGGAAGCTTCTTTCACGCTTAATGAATCAAAATAGGAATATTTTTCTTTACAAGAATTATCATCACTACTGGTTTGAATTCCCAATAAAAAACTGTTAATTTCTGATGTCTTAATTTTAATATTAACTGGAAAAATGAATTTTCCTTTATAATCTTTTTTAACACTAAATATTTTCTCTTCAATCAAATTTTCATTTGGATTTACCTCTTTTACTATTTTAGGAGAAAAATAATAAACTTCACTACAAACATTTCTTTTACCTCTTTTAGACTCAAATAAAAATTCAATTGCTACTATTTCAACTACATCTTGTTTTGGTAATTGAAAATTAGAAAGCAACATCATTTCATTTTTAGAACTCATGAAGTGCGGTATAACTTGTTTATACTTCGGTCGAAATTGTTTATACTTAGAATAGTCTACTAAAGCGACTTCTTTTAGGTTAATTGTATCAATTCCCTGGGCAAAACTAAAAATTGAAATAAAGAAAAGTAGAGAAAATAATTTCATAAATCACTTATTTATAATAAATAACGTAATTTAAAGCATAATTACCAAATAATTCTTGTTTACGAAAACCTGAGTTTGGTTGATCTTTAAAATGAACAAAAACATCTGATTTTTTCTTCGTTTCAATCAAATCAAAATAACCATTTTCTTCTGGACAAAAAGAATTTTCATAAAACGTTTCTAAGCCAATAATATAGTTTTTAGCTTCGGAAAGTTTTAGTTTTAAATGAATCGGAAAAATATATTTGCCTTGATAATCTTTATCGACCGAAAACCATTTTTCGTCAATTAAACTTGTCTTATTATCTACTGATTTTGTAATAATTGGTTTGAAATAATAATATTCGTTGCAATAATTTTTCTTCTTCACTTTAGATTCGAACAAAATTTCAATCGCAACAATTTCGATTTCTTTTTCATTTGGAAGTAATAAATTCGAAAATATTTTTAGTCCAGAACTTGTGTGATCAGTCAACTGAACAACTTTCTTATATTTTGGTCGAAATTGTTTGTACTTAGAATAATTCATTACCTCAACTTGATTGAGATTAATGGTATCCAACTTTTGAGCAAAACTCATCACAGAAAGTAAAAAGAGAATTAAAAACTTCATATTGTAAAAATAGAAAAAGTTTTCAGTAAACAATTTTCACGATTCATCATAAAAAATCAACAATTCGTAAACATATATTTATACAAGTCTTTTACTAACGATAGTTTTGATAAAAATTAACAACATGAAAACACTTATCAAAATTCTAAAAATCTTCATTATTGCTCTTATTTCAATAATTACACTTACTTTCTTGTATTTATTTATTAGCAATAAAATTTTCTTAGCATCAAAAAATCAAACAAATATTGACTATCTAAAAAATAACCAAACAACAATTGGCAATAACTTTAATACTCAGATTTTTGATAATAATGTCAACACTTCAAATGTTATTCTATTAGGCGAAATTCATGGTTTTGCTGACAATCAAAAACTAGATGAATTTATGTTTAAATATTTGAATAAAAATCTTGGTTTCAAGTATTACATTGCCGAAATGGACAGTTTAAATTCTAAAAAATTAAACACATTTCTAAGCTCTGATATTAAAAATGAAAAATTATTAAAAGAAGTTGTTTTAGCTATTAAGAAAAGAATTCCTCAACAATCAAGTCAGGAGTTACTAAAAAAATGGAATAACTTGTATGATTACAATAAAACATTAAATGATTCTTCTAAAATTGTCGTTTTGGGTATTGATACAAACTTTGATGATTCTAATGGCAAAATTTCAAGAGATTCTGCAATGATTGAGAATTTTAATCATATCATTTCAAAGAATCATCTACAAAATGAAAAATTCTATGGATTATTTGGTCTTTTTCATACTCTTCAAAAAAGTATGAATGATAAAGAAAAGCCTTTTGCAGAAAGACTTTTAGAGAATAAATATAAAGTAACAAGCATCGTAAGTTATACATTGGATAGTGAAATGTATTTACCTAAAAATGACCAATTTCCTACTCCAGAAAATCAAAAAATAAACTGGGTAAATGCTGATGGACCAATGATGTTAATAAAAGGTATTCTTGATTTTAAAGAACTTGCAGAACCTAATTCCATCTCAATTTTTAATCTTAATGTGAAAAATTCACCATATAAATCTTCTCAAAATTTAATTCAAATAAAATCAAGATTATTTGGAGAAAACTTTACGCCAAAAGAAAATTTAAAAACAACTGATTATTTTCAATACGTTGCAATTCTTCGTAATTCTGAAGCATTAACTCCAATTCAATAAATAAAAAAACGGAATCTATAAGATTCCGTTTTTTTATTTTCCTTTTATCGATTAAATCAAGTTTAAAACTTGTTCTAAATCTTCTAATAAATCATCTATATCTTCGATACCAACAGACAAACGAATTAAATCATCTGTAATACCAATTTCAGCACGTTTTTCTGCAGGAATAGATGCGTGTGTCATCGTAGCTGGATGATTTGCTAACGATTCAACTCCTCCTAATGATTCAGCCAAAGTGAATACTTTTAAGTTTTCTAAAATTTTGAACGCATCTTCTTTTTTCCCAGAAGTCAACGTAAACGTTACCATTCCTCCGAAATCTTTCATTTGCTTTTTCGCAATTTCGTGTTGTGGATGATTTTCTAAACCAGGATAATAAGTATGCGCTACTTTTGGATGAGCTTCTAAAAATTGTGCGATTTTCATTCCGTTTGAACAGTGACGATCCATACGAACAGCCAATGTTTTGATTCCACGTAAAACTAAGTAAGAATCTTGTGGTCCTAAAATTCCTCCTGTTGCAAATAAATTGAAGTGAACATCTGTCGCCAATTGTTCCGAGTTTACCACAATTGCTCCAGCAACTAAATCTGAGTGACCTCCTAAATATTTCGTAGCCGAATGCATCACGATATCTGCTCCCAACTCGATTGGACGTTGTAAATACGGTGAAGCAAATGTATTATCAACCGCTACTAAAATATCAGCTTTTTTTGCTTTTGAAGCATCATTTACAGCTTTGATATCAACCACTTTCATCAATGGATTTGTAGGCGTTTCAACCCAAACCATTTTTGTATTATCATTGATTAAAGCAACAACAGCCTCAACATTTGTCATATCTACGAAATGGAATTTCAATCCGAATTTTTCGTAAACACGTGTAAACAAACGATAAGAACCTCCGTATAAATCATCCATCGCGATGATTTCATCACCTGGTTTGAACAATTTTAATACACCATCGATTGCTGCTAAACCAGAACCAAATGCAAAACCTGCAACTCCTCCTTCGATAGATGCTAATGCATTTTCTAAAGCTGTTCTTGTTGGGTTTGCGCCACGAGAATATTCGTATCCTTTATAATCTCCTGGTGATCTTTGCGCGAATGTTGATGTTTGGTAGATTGGAGTCATTACAGCTCCTGTAGAAGGGTCATGTTGTTGACCTCCGTGTATCGCTTTTGTATTGAATTTCATTGTGAATGCTTTTAACTATAGCAAATATATGGAGTTTTATTTATTCTTTGTTTTAAAGATTTGTTAGAATTTATTTCGGGAGATTTTTGGATTCAATTAGAACATTCTCCACTACATAAATATTAAAAATAGATGGTTTAGCTTTTACAATTGCATGATTTTTATATAAATCAGCATTTTCTAATTTTTGAAATGCATCTTTATCTAAATTTATAGACTCTTCGTATCCTTTGAAATTGATATTAATATCATATGAATAACGAGATTCCTTCAATTTTAATATCTCGCAATTTTCTATAATTATTGGTTCTTTTACTAAATCATTCACAATATATTTCAATCCATAATAAAATGATATTGAGAGAAAAATCGAATAATAAATGGAAATTAAAACAATATCTTTCCAATATCCCGTTTCTACTAATTTACGTTTAAGTATTGGTATATTTAATATTACAAAAATTAAGATCAGCGAAAATGTAAATAAGATAAGATAACACCACCATCCTACATTAAATAATATTACTTCATCTTTCTTATACAAAATCAAAGCAATGGTCAATAATACAATTGAAATTATTTTAGAACTTTTAGTAGAAATAAACTCTTTTTTTGAAGTATTTATTGCTATATCTTGATTTTTTGATTTTTTATTCTTTCTTCCCATTAACTAAACAATTCGTGTAAAACTTGTAATGATTTAGGCTTTTTGAAATTATTAGTGTGAATTTGATAATACTTCACTAAAATTTCGAGTAAGAGAGAACGTTGTGATTGATTGAATGTATTTTTGGAATCTTCGGAAAAGTGTAATTCTAATAATTTTTTGAACAAAACGGTCTCATCTGCTTTCAACATATTGATGGATGAATTTGAATTGGTAAAAAATCCATTTTCTAAATCGAATAGATTTCCGTCAATTTCTAAATTTGGATAAAACCCAAGAAAATGTGATAATTGAAGTAAGAATATCAAATGAAAATCTGCAAAATCGTCTTTCTTTTGATCAAATTCTTTTAGCGAATGTTCGATGTAAAAATATAATTCTGGATTATCTGATTCTTCTTTTAACACTAAATTCAGAATCTCAGCTAAGAAAAAAACAATCGCTGATTTGATAGGATGAAAATGCAAGGATTCGTAATAATGCGAAGTCTGCGCTGATTTTAAGAAAACCAATTGTTGTTCATTAGATTTCGGTTGAAAGCTCAAATCGATTTCTGCTAGCGGAAAATACAACGAAGTATTTCGCTTTTTTTTGGAGAAAACTCCTTTTGCGATAAATGATTTTAAGCCAAAACTTTGGGTATAACAACGAATAATTAAACTCGTGTCACCATATTTTAAAGAAGAAAGGACAATAGCTTTAGTTTCTAAAATTTTCATTAACGGACAACTGCAATTTTCAATGTTTTGGTTTCTGTACCATCTGCATTTGTCATCAAAACTAAATAAATTCCTGAAGCTACTGGCTTTCCTTTTGCATTATTTGTGCTCCATTCTACTATTCCTCCATCTGCTTTTGACTCAAAAACCAAATTTCCTACAACATCTGTTATCTTAACAATTGCTCGATTAGGAAGATTCTTTATCGTGACATTTCCTTTATATTCTGGTCTATAAGGATTTGGATATGCAATCGCTTGACTAAAATCTGAAGCCTCAGAAGAAACATCACCATTATAAGCCACCACACCTTTTTCTGTTGCAAAATAAACTGTACCCGTTGTTTCGTCTACAGAAACATCGTACACAACATCCGATGGTAAAGGTGAATTTTTAGTTGTAAAATGTAATTTTGTTTGTTCTCCATTATCCGAAATATAATAAACGCCTGCTCCATTTGTTGCAATCCATTTTCGGTTTGCATTATCTACTTTTATCGAATAAATGCCCACATCTGTTAACAAAGCTTCAGGTATGCCATCTTGCATAATTACAATTGGTTCTACCTTTACATTGTTTGATTTTACTGCAGTATCAGCACCATATAAAACAACTAAACCTTGTTCTGTTCCAATCCATAAATTATTATATCGATCATTTGCAACTGTCAAAACATTATTGACAGGTAATTGATTCGCCGTTGTAATATCACTGGCTAGTTGATAGTTTTTATTCAAAACCATTACTCCTCCACCTTCTCTACCATTAGGATAATAAATATATTCATCAGAAATAGAAGGTGATAAGGTAACAACAGGCGAATTACGATCTATTCCTAGTTGTTTCCACGTTCCATTTGCATTTCTCTCTACATAGTAAGTGTACTCAAAATCTGGACTTTGTCCATCTGGGTAAGAAGCACCAATATGTAAGTTGCCTAATTTATCGTAGGCTAATCCAGAAATTCTTGAGCTTGGAAATTGATTTGAAATTATTTTTTTAGGAACTAAATCATTTCCAAATTCTAACAAATCTGTACGCCCATTTGTATCTCGTGCATATTTATTGAAAGATGAAACAATAAATGTATTATTGTCTTTATCTGGATGGGCAACAATTTTTAAAATATCGCGAACATAAAAAATATCTTGAGAACTAAAGTTATTCCACTTTTTAGCATCATAATAATAAAACCCATCATTATTCTCTAACACATTTGCATAAGCTTCTGTACCGCCTGGAGCAATCCAAACTTTACCATTTTTTGAAGTAACTGACCACGATTTGTTGTTATATGGTCCGTCAGGAAAAAATGCTTTATTCTCTTTTATACGAATAATTCCTTTTGTCGTTGTTCCTCCATAATATTCTCCATCCACAAAAATCCCTTCATTAAATCCTACAAAATTATCTTCTGCAATATTTCCTGATAAGTTTGAAATACTATTATTTTGAGTAATGATTAACTGATCATTAGAAGCTTTCAGATTCTTAATTTCAGTTGTAAAACTTCTTGAAGTTGAAGTTAAACTTTTCAATTCATTTCCAATTGAATAATATACTTCATTCTTAAACAACTCTATGTTCGAAATATCTCCAGTTGTAACAGTTGTCCAACTATTAAAATTATTGTTATTTAATTTTTTTGAAGATAATTCGCTCGAATATATTCCTTTATCCGTACCTATATAGAGTTGATTTCCTAAAACGGCCGCATCCTTTACAATTGTTCCATTTGTGCGTGTAGTTTCTTTAAACTCTTGATCTTTTATATGATACGAAACAATTCCGAAAGCACCCGAAATAAAAGCAATTCCATCATTTATCAAAATATGATTAATCTTTTTATTTCCTGCAAAACCATACCAATTTATATCCAACACCATCGTAGATTCACCTGAATGCAATAAATCTAAACCTCCATTTTCATAACCTACCAAAAGAGCATCAGAAACCGGATCATAAGCCATCGCAGAAACTCCAACGTTGTTTAAATAGTTAGTTTTATTCAGTTTTATCCAGTCAGAAGTTGGTGATTTCGGATTAAATAGAAATAATCCATTTTCGGTTCCACAATAAATCACACCTTTTACTTCTTCTAACAACTTTGCATTATTGTAAGAAAATAAATCTTTCCAACGCGCTTTATTATTTTGCGCATTCAAGCTGGTGAAAATCATTGCTATGATCAAAAACAATTTTGTCTTCATAAGTCACAAAAGTACTGTAATTTATAACAAAATTTTAGATGAAAAATTGTACAGATTACTAGATAAGATCAAAAAACTTACCTGGAAGTGTTGCAATAACTTGCTTTAACTCTAAATCGAGTAAAGTTGGCATCAACTCATACGTTTTCAAATTTAGGTCAAGAGACATTTTATCGATGTGTTGTTTCCCATTATTTTTTAGATAGTTGATAATGATTTTTTCTTCATCAGAAAACTCTAAGAACAAATCCAATTGATTCGGTTTTTTCTTAATATCAAAGTTAAAATACTCAATAATATCTTTTGAACTTTCAATTAAATAGGCTTGTTGCGACTTGATCAAATAATTACAACCAACACTTAACGAATCTGTCGTTTTTCCTGGTAACGCAAAAACTTCACGATTATATTCGTTCGCAAATTTTGCTGTTACTAAACTACCTCCTTTAAAAGCAGATTCTACAACAATTGTAACATCAGCTAAACCTGCAATAATTCTATTTCTTTGCAAAAAAGCTTCTGGAACAACAGCCTTAAAACTTGGTTGTTCTGTAATCCAGCCTCCATTAGTTAACATTTCATGGGCTATTTTTTTATGAGAAGCAGGATAAATTCGATCAAAATTTGTTCCCATCACCGACCACGTTTGTACTTTATTTTTGAGCGATTGTGCATGAGCTTCAATATCGCAGCCATAAGCTAATCCACTTATAATCGTTGTATCAAATTCAGCAATTCCTTCAATCAATTCCGTAATAAAATTCTTCCCATAATTGGTCATCTTGCGCGTCCCGACAATCGATATTTTTTTGTTATTGAATTGATTAAATTCTAAATTTCCTTTTGTAAAAAGCACAATTGGAGCATCTAAACACTCTTTTAATAAATTTGGATAAGCTTCATCGTAAATAGTTAAAATATTGATTTCATTGTTTTTACAATATTCAATTTCGTTAAATGCTAAATCTAAATACTTTTTATTGGCAAAATCTTTGCTAATTTGTAGTCCAATTCCCGAAATTTGCATCAAATCTTTTGGTTTGCAAGTCCAAGCGGCTTCAGCAGATCCAAAAAATTGGATAATTTTTCGAGCTGTAAAATCGCCAATTCCTTTCTGAAAAGATAAAGCTAAAATGTAGGGTAAATCGGTTTACATAGTGTTAAATTATTAATATTAAACCAACTAAGCAGAATTTTAAGTATTTATTTTTTGCTAAATCTAAAAAAAATGTTAATTTCGTATAATGAGGTTAGAAGAGCATATTAGTCAATTATTATTTCAGCACGATTGTGTAATCGTTCCAAATTTTGGTGCGTTTATCTCAAACACTGCAAATGTGACGTTTGATGAGCAAACGAATACATTTATTTCACCAAGAAAAGAGCTTTCATTTAATTCTTCATTAACAAAAAGTGATGGAATTTTAGTGAACAAAATTGCGCACGATGAGCCTATGGCTTTTGATAAAGCGCAAACTTATTTGGATGAACAAGTCTATTTTTGGCAAGAACACTTGAAGAATGGAAAAATCCTAACCTTAAAAAATATTGGTGAAATACAATTTAACGAAGCTGGAAAAATTGATTTCAAACCAGAAAATGCTCAAAATTATTTCATTGCTGCCTACGGACTTTCTAATTTACAAGCCAATTACATTTTAGATTCGTCTAAAACAAAAACTTCTAACAAACACATGTCAAAATTTTTAGCCGCAGCCTCTTTAATTCCGATTATTGTTGGTGGCTTCCTATATTTTAATACGCCACAACCTGTTCAACAGTTTGTAACAGAACAATGGAGTGGCTTAGTATTACCAATGATTGGTAATTCTGACGCTAAAACAGATGACAAAGCTGTGCAATATGATGTGTATAACACACCTCAAAATATTGATGAGCCATCATTAGTTGAATACCAAATAGCTGAAACAGTTACGAAAACAGACACAATTGAAACACCTAAAAAAGTTGAAATTACCGTAGTTAAAGAAACGAAGATTAATGAAAACGAAAAAGAAGTTACTGCAATTGTAAAAGAAAAACCTGCTACTAAAGAAGCTGTAAAAACAGAAACTAAAAAGATTACAAAAGTAGAAAACGCGAAGGTTGAAGAGAAAAAATCGACAAAAGTAGATGCTAAAACTACTTTGAAATCAGATAAAAAAGAACCTATCGTTATTGCTAAATCTACAGCAAAAAAATATCAAGTTATCGCTGGTTCTCTACGTCGTTCAGAAGATGCTGATCGTATGTTAGCAGATTTAAAGAAACAAGGTTATAAAAATGCAAGTGTTTCGTATGTAAAAGGTCGTTATTATTATGTCAACTACGGAAGTTTTAATGATATGACAGAAGCGCAAAAATACATGAACGAAATGAATAAAAAGAACCCTGGAACTTGGGTTAGAACTGAAAATTAAACGATTTTAAGTTAATATAAATCGAAATAAGCTGTCCAAATTGGACAGCTTATTTCTTTTGTTAGAATGAAATATGAAAACTACTTCCAGCCTCCGCCTAAACTTTTATATATAGCGACAACTGTACTTAATTGTTTTTCTTTTGTTTCGATTAATTGCATTTTCGTTTCCAATAAATCGCGTTGCGTCATCAAAACTTCAAGATAATCTGCACGATTATTTTTAAATAATTGATTAGCAATATCAATCGATTGTACTAATGCATCAGATTGTTTTTGTTTAAAAGCATAACTTTTCTCCAAATTATCAATCTTCGACATTTGATTTGCAACTTCTAAATAAGCGTTTAATACTGTTTTATCATACTCGTATAATGCCTGAATTTGTTTCGCATTTGCTGTATTAAACTCTGCTTTTATCGCACTCTTGTTAATTAATGGTGCAGCTAAATCTCCAGCCAAAGAATACAAAATAGACTCAGGCATTTTAACTAAATATGATGGTTTGAATGCATTCAATCCCAATGAAGCTGAAATATTAAGCGATGGATAAAACTCAGCTCTTGCCACCTTCACATCTAAAGCAGACGCTTTCAACTCTAATTCTGCTTGTTTTATATCAGGTCGATTAGCTAACAATTGTGATGGAATTCCTGCATTCATCGTCTGTGGAATCATATTCGTAAATTCAGAATTATCGCGTTTTATTGGTTGTGGATAACGTCCCAATAATGCATTCAATCTATTCTCTGTTTCAGTAATATTTTGACGAATATCATATTCTTCACTTTCAGATTTTAACAACTCAGCTTCAAATTTCTTCACCGCTAATTCAGTTTCACGAGCGGCTTCTTTCTGAATTTTAACTACACGCAACGCATCTTTTTGTAACGCAATATTTTGATGAATATAATCTAACTGCGTATCCAACGAAAGTAATTCGTAATAAGACGACGCAATCTCTGCAATCAAATTAGAAAGCACAAAATTCTTCCCTTCTACTGTTGATAAAAAACGAGCTACTGAAGCTTCTTTAGAATTTCTCAGTTTTTTCCAAATATCAACTTCCCAATTCGCCGAAAATCCAGCCATATAATCCATCAAAGGGTCAGGCATTTCTTGTCCAGGTTTAATTTCTGTAGACGCGTCACCAGCTCCTTGACTTGTATAACGTCCTACTTTTTCAACACCAGCACCCAATTTAGCTTCGACAGTTGGTGTAAGTTTTCCATTTTTGTACATCACTTCATTCTTCGCGATTTCAATTTCTTGAAGCGTAATCATCAATTCTTGGTTATTTTTTAATCCTTCGTCAATTAAAACAACTAAGTTAGGATCTGTAAAAAATTGTTTCCAAGGTGTTAATCCAGAGTTTAAAGACGCATCATTATTCTGAATATTTTCAAAATTCGCTGGAAGTTTTGGTGCTTGATGATTTTCAATCTCTTGACTTACTGCTGGCGCTTTACAACTCCAAATCATTGTTCCAAAAACACCTATTGCTATTATATTTTTGATTGTATTATTCTTCATCTTCTACAATTTCTTCAGTTAAAGGATTTTCATCTTCGTATTTTACCAATTGCATTTTATCCGCTAAAGTTCCGAATGCAACATACAAACCTGGCACAATAAATAGCCCGAAAATAGTTCCGAACAACATACCACCAGCGGCGGCTGTACCAATCGTTCTATTCCCAACAGCACCAGGCCCTGAAGCCATTACTAATGGAATAAGACCAGCAATAAAGGCGAACGATGTCATCAAAATTGGACGAAAACGAACTCCAGCTCCTTCAATTGCTGCTTTTACAATTGAATAACCTTCGTTATGTTTTTGTACCGCAAACTCAATAATCAACACGGCATTTTTTCCAAGAAGACCAATCAACATCACCATTGCAACTTGTGCATAAATGTTGTTTTCTAATCCTAATAATTTCAAGAAGAAAAATGCTCCAAAAATTCCGGTTGGTAATGAAATAATAACTGGTAAAGGCAGAATAAAACTCTCGTATTGTGCTGCTAATATCATGTAAACGAAAATTAAACAAATGGCGAAAATAATCACCGCTTCATTCCCACGAGAAACCTCATCCTTTGAAATTCCAGCCCAATCTATACCAAAACCACGAGGTAATGTATTTTTTGCCACTTCATTAATCGCTGCAATCGCTTGTCCACTACTGTAACCTTGCGCAGGTGTTCCACTAATTTCTGCTGCATTATACATATTGTGACGCGTAATTTCTGAAAGTCCATACACTTTTTCTATTTTCATGAAAGCTGAATACGGAACCATTTCTCCTTGATCATTTTTGACATATAATTTCAATAAGTCCTCTGGCAACGCTCTGTACTGAGGAGCTGCCTGAACCATAACTTTATAAGGTCGATCATATTTAATGAAACTTGTTTCGTAATTAGAACCAATTAAAGTCGAAAGATTATCCATTGCATTTTCTATCGAAACACCTTTTTGTTCTGCAATATCATTGTCAATTTTCAACATATATTGAGGGAAAGATGCACTATAAAATGTGAAAACAGAACTTAATTCTGGACGACGACTCAATTCTTTAACAAAATCGCGGCTCACTTCTTCCATTTTATGATAATCTCCACTACCTGCTTTATCCAATAATCTCAACTCAAAACCACCAGCAGCACCATATCCAGGAACAGATGGTGGCTGAAAATATTCGATATTAGCACCATTAATATTACCCGCTTTCTCTTCTAACTCTTTGATAATTTCATCAGCCGATTTAGATCGATCTTCCCAACTTTTTAAGTTAATCAAACATGTTCCCGAATTGGCTCCAGTTCCTTCTGTTAAAATCTCATAACCTGCAAGTGATGAAACTGAAGAAACACCATCTATACCTTCTGCAATTTTTTGTAATTTTTGCGAAATATCATTTGTTCTTTCCAAAGTAGAACCTGGAGGTGTTTGAATGATTGCATAAAACATTCCCTGATCTTCGTTTGGAATAAATCCAGAAGGTAAACTATTATTGATAAAGAAAATTCCTGCACAAAACGCCAATAAAACACCAAATGTAACCGTACGTTTATTAACTGTTTTTGTTAAAACTTTCTCGTATTTAAATGATCCTTTGTTGAATAAGTGATTAAACTTTGTTAAAAATTTATTTAACATCGTTTTCTTTCTTGGTTGATCATGATTATTTTTCAAAATCATTGCACACAATGCAGGCGTTAACGTTAACGCTACAATACCAGAAAGAATAATAGACGTAGCCATTGTTATCGAGAATTGACGATAAAAAATACCTACAGGTCCAGACATAAACGCAACTGGAATAAACACGGCAGCCATTACAAATGTAATTGCGATAATTGCTCCACTAATTTCGCGCATCGCTTCTTCTGTTGCTCGTAAAGGCGAAAGATTTTTTTCTTCCATCTTCGCGTGAACAGCTTCGATCACTACAATTGCATCATCGACAACAACTCCAATTGCCATTACCAACGCGAATAAAGAAATCAAGTTTAATGTAATTCCAAAGAAACTCATTAACGCAAAAGTTCCGACTAACGAAACAGGAACCGCCAAAGCAGGAATCAATGTAGAACGCCAATCGCCTAAGAATAAAAATACCACAATTCCAACTAAAACGAAAGCTTCAAAAAGTGTGTGAACAACTTTTTCCATAGAAGCATCTAAGAATTTCGAAACGTCATAAGAAATTTCATACTCCATTCCTTTTGGTAAATTGTTCTCTTTCAGATCAGCCATCAACGATTTTATATTTTTGATAACCTCACTTGCATTACTTCCGTACGATTGTTTGATAACAATTGCAGCAGATGGTTTTCCGTTCAAAGTTGAGTAAATATCATACATTGAGCTACCAAATTCTATATCAGCAACATCTTTTAATCGTAAAATTTCTCCATCAGGATTTGAGCGCAAAATAATATTACCATATTGATCTTTTGTATTGTATCGTCCTGAATATTTTAACACATATTCAAATGCTTCTGAACGTTTACCTGAACTTTCTCCCGTTTTACCTGGTGAAGCTTCAATACTTTGCTCATTTAGTGCGTTCATAACTTCTTCTGCAGAAATATTGTACGCTTGCATGCGATCTGGTTTCAACCAAATACGCATCGCATATTCTCTATTTCCCAAAATATCTGCGTCACCAACTCCGTTGATACGTTTCAATTCAGACAAAATATTGATATCTGCATAATTATATAAAAACTGTTGATCTGCTTTCGGATCTTTACTATACAAGTTGATATACATTAACATATTTGATTCTTCACGCGTAATTTTTACACCTTCGCGAACAACAAGCGGAGGAAGTTTATTCACGACTGAAGAAACACGGTTTTGCACATTTACAGCAGCAATATTAGGATCGGTTCCTAAGTCAAAAATGACTTGAATAGATGCTTCACCATCATTTCCTGCATCAGATGTAATGTATTTCATTCCAGGAACTCCATTTAGTGCACGTTCTAACGGAATAACGACTGATTTAATCAATAATTCGTTGTTTGCACCGGGGTATTCTGCTGTAATATTCACCTTTGGTGGCGAAATTGCAGGGAATTGCGTTACAGGTAATTTGACCAATGACAAGATTCCTAAGAAAACAATAATCAACGAAATGACAATCGAAAGAACTGGTCTTCGAATAAATTTATCAAACATAATTTTCGTCTTTAATGATTAATTGGCTTTTAATTTTAGAGAAGCAAATACCTTGCGCGGCGCCATGAATTTAGTTTTGACTTTATCGTCATCTTTCACTTTCTGTACTCCTTCTAACAAAATTTGATCGTTCTCTGACAAACCACTTTCTACAACATACAAATCGGGCATTTCTGATCCTACAGTGATGTTACGAGATTTTACTTTCCCATTTTTATCTACAACAAAAACATATACTTTATCTTGAATTTCGTAAGTTGCTTTTTGCGGAATCAATAATACATTGTGCAACGGAACTGTCATTTGAACTTTTCCTGTTTCGCCGTTTCTTAACAAACGATTTGGATTTGGGAAGCGTGCACGAAAAGCTATATTTCCAGTTTCATTATTAAATTCACCTTCTATCGTTTCTACTTTTCCTTTCTCTGGTAAAGGTTGATTATTTGCTAAAATCAATGAAACAGCATTACTTCCACGATTTTGTATATTGGTTTGATAATCTAAATATTCTGGCTCAGAAACATTGAAGTAAGCAAACATTTGAGAGTTGTCTGACAAGTTTGTTAACAACATACCTTCATCAATCAAGCTTCCTAATTTCATCGGAAGTCTATCTATCACACCCGAAAATGGCGCACGAATATCCGTAAATGATAAATGTAATTGTGCTAATTGCATTTCTGCTTTTGACTTCTCTAAATGCGCTTGTGCAATAGCTTGTTCATTTTTAGAAACAACATTATTATCTGCTAATGTTTTCGAGTTTTGTAACTCTATTTGCATTTCTTTTACTTCTGCTTTCGCTTTTAAGTATTCTGCCTGATACATTTGTGGCATAATACGAAACAACAACTGTCCAGCTTGTACATATTGCCCTTCATCCACATAGATTTTTTGTAAAAATCCTTTTTCTTGTGCACGAATTTCGATGTTGCGAACTGATTTAATTTGCGAAACATAATCCTTGTTCAAGATTGTATCCATTCTAAGCGGAGTAGTTACTGGATAATCTTTTTCTTCTTCTTTTTCCTGTTTTTTTGATGAACAACTTGTTGTCAACAAAACAGTACTCAGAGCAACAAATAATGCGACTCTTTTCATAATTCTTCTAACTATTAAATGATAATTTGGTTTTAAAAATTTTTTGGCGAAGTAGTTGTACCAAAAAATATTACATACAAAAAAGCATCAACTTACTGTTATAAACGCCTAACAGAAGTTTTGTTTGTAATGTAATTTTAAAATTTTTAAGAAAATCAAATTCTGATTGTACGTAGCAAAATGTATTTACAACTCGAAAATTTGATGGTTTTATTGTAGAAGATGTTTTTCTTTCTTAATCCTTTTAATAAAAAAGTTAAGATTAAAACAACACTTAATAGTTTTGCACAAGCTTCTAAATCAATCTGTTTTGATAATTGTAAATCGTCATCCGATTGTTCAATACTTGGGCTTAATTCTTGTAGTTGAAATGTATGTGAAGTTGCCGAAAATTTAGTTTCTACAACTTTTCCTGCATGATAAAAATGAGTATTATCGTTAGCAACAGTTTGTGATGTAAAATTTTCTTGAGAATGTTGCGTACTAGCCAACACTTTAGTTTCCGCAAAAAACAGCAGAAATAAAGCAGAAAGTAGGTATGTAACAAATGTTCTCATAATTCTGTTCAAATGTAAGATTTGATTTTATACAACAAAGCGTATTAACATTTTTTAACTATAAATTTTTTGTTAACAAATTAGTTTACTTATTTACAGTTAGTTATTACTTTTTATTAAGTTTTTCTAAATCCGAATATTTTACAGAAATTTGCAACTCAACAAACAAAAGTTTATGGCGAAAGCAAAAACAGCAAAAGAATCGTTAGCGGTAATGACAAACTTAGTTTTACCAAACGAAACGAACAACTTAGGAAATATGTTTGGAGGCGAATTACTGGCTTCTATGGATAGAATTTCTTCTATTTCTGCAAAAATGCACGGAGGAAGTTTCTTAGTTGTAACAGCAAGTGTAAATCACGTAGCATTCAACATTCCAATTCCGATGGGAAGCACAGTTAAATTAGAATCTAAAGTAACTCGTGCATTTAATTCTTCGATGGAAGTTTATGTTGATGTTTATGTTTATGATTATGATAATTGTGTTTACAACCAAACAAATAGTGGGATTTACACATTTGTAGCTGTTGATAATGATAATAAACCAGTTCAAGTTCCGGAATTAATTCCTGAATCTGAGCAAGAAATAGAACGTTATGAAGCTGCTTTGCGTCGTAAACAATTAAGTTTGATATTAGCTGGAAGAATGAATCCTGCTGATGCACTTGAATTGAAATCGTTGTTTATTACAGAGTAATTCTTTTTTGAATAAATATCACTTAACTCGTTGAATTTTATCAATTAAATCAACGAGTTTTTTATGTTTTAAATTTTTTACTAACTTTATCTTATTCTAAAACAAAGCAATATGAATATCTCTGATTTAAAATTAGAACTAATTCTTCAAATTTCTAATCTGAATGATAAAATGAAATTGGAAGAAATTTTAGAATTATTAAAATTTCAGACTGAAAGTTCTATTTATGAAGTTTCTGAAGATGAAAAACTTGCAATAATAGAAGCTAAGAATCAAATTTTAAATAACAATGTTTTGTCAAATAATGTTGTTAATGAAGAAATGAATGAATGGCTGAAAAAGTAATTTGGACAACTCAAGCAAAAAATGAATTGTTTGACATTTTAGATTATTGGAAAAATCGAAACCAATCAATTCTTTATAGTCAAAAACTTTTTCAATTAATTCAAAATCAAATCAATCTAATTGTTTTATTTCCTGAAATTGGGCGAAAAACAAATTTTGAAAATGTTAGAATTAAAATCATTAAAGACTATCTTCTTTTTTATGAAGTAAAAAACTCAAAACTCTATATTTTAACAATAAAAAGTTCAAAACAGAACCCTAGTAAATTCAGAATAAAATAAAAAAGTCGAAACTAAGTTTCGACTTTTTCTATTAATATATTTTTTTTAACCTTTACCGGCTAAACGGTCAATCACGTATTCTATTTCAGTTTTCCCGTGTGCTATTGGTTTTCCATTTTCATCAAGATTAACCATTGTAATTCGATCAACTGTAATAATCGTTTCGTGTGTCATTTTATTTCGAACTTCGCATTGTAAAATCAACGAAGTTGTTCCAAATTTCACAACCTCTATTCCAATTTCTACAATATCACCTTCGCGTGCCGAAGCCATAAAATTAATTTCGGACATATGTTTAGTTACCACATGCGAATTTTCTAACTGTATGATACTGTATAATGCTGCTTCTTCATCAATCCAAGCCAAAAGTTTACCTCCAAAAAGTGTTTTATTTGGATTAAGATCTTCTGGTTTTACCCATTTACGAGTGTGAAATTTCATAGTTCTCTGTTTTTTGTTGACGTTTATTATTTTCTGCTAAACGATTAGCTTCAGAAATAAACTTGACCAAATTTACGGCATATTTTCCTTCGAGCAAAGATTCATTTTGAAGTGATAAAGCTTCAGAAACTTCTGCAATTGCATTTGGATGGAAATTTTTTTGTTCTGTCGAAATTTTATTAGAACAACATACATTTTTGAGATCAGAATAAATCATTTGATTAAGATACTGATCACCAATCTTGATGGTTCCTTTTTCTGCAATAATGGTAATGTTACTTTCGAAATTTTTATTAAAAACGGATGTAGTATAAATCATATGTCCAATTGCTCCATCGGCCGTAAAATCGACACAACCTGAATCGTCAAATTCTGTTATTTCTTGATGTGTAAAATTGAAACTTCTTGAATTTGTACAAATAACCTCATCAAACCAAAAATTCATGATATCAACAAAATGAGAGAATTGAGTAAACAAAACACCTCCGTCTAAATCTTGGATTCCGTGCCATTCACGTTGTTTGTAATAGCTTTTATTACGATTCCAATAGCAATTAATGTTTACCATAAAAATCTTTCCTAACGAATGATTATCAAGCAAATTTTTGACATATTGAACTACGGGAGAAAAACGAAGTTGCATAGACGTAAAAACTCTTAATTTTTTTTCGTCAGCAACTTTCAATATTTCCGTAACATCTTCTATCGTTAATGCAATTGGTTTTTCAATCAAAACATTTTTCCCAGCTTTTAAGCAACGAATCGCATGTTCTCGGTGCAAACCATTTGGCGTCGCAATTATTACAACATCTGTTTCTTGATCTTCTTTCAAGAAGCTTTCTAATGTCGAATAATTTTTTACAGAAAAATCATCGGGCAAATCAAAATCAATTACTGAGATTAATTGTGCATTCTCTGTTTCTTCTATCGCTTGTTGATGTACACGTCCAATATGACCGTAGCCTAAAATGGAAAAATTTTTCATTAAATTTATTTAATAATTTTTTCTAATATCTTTTGTGTAATAAGATACGTTGGTTTTACTCCAGTTAATCCTAAACCACCAGAAGCTAATGTACTTCCTGTTTCTAAAGGATTATCAGAAGCATAATATGCATACATTACTTTAACATCTTTATCAATGTGATGTCTAATTTTTGAAGCTACTTGAATTGCTTTTTGATAATGCGCACCTTCCATTTCTAATCCAATCGCTTGGAAAGACGAATTTTTAAAATATTCTAAAACGTCTTTGTTTTGCAACGATGTTCCTAAAACCGAAATCATTGGTCCTTCGTAAACACCTAAACCTTGTCCAGCAAAATCATCAGCAGTTAACTCGTTATCAAAAACATAATTATCTGTAGTTCCTTCGAAAACATGTGCAGTAGCAATCATAATATCACCTTTGATTCCTTCTAAGATTCCAGCTTTACCCATAATTGCAACAGATTTAACATTCATTTTGAATTTTACGTCTCCAACTCTATATGGTTTCAACAATTCATCCATTGCTTCGAAAGCTTGCTCTCCAAAAGCATAATCCATCACAATAATTACCTCGTTGTTCTTATCTTTTGCATAAGAAAACGCAGAATTTGTAACATTTACCTTAGATAAATCAATAATTTGAACATCGATATTTGTTCCTGATTGATCTTTGATGTAAACTAAACCATTCTGTTGTGTGTAATCATTTAACGATTCTCGCAACATTTTGTTGTTTGCTGCACTCAAATCTTCATAAATTTCTACACCATCATTTTTGTATTTTCTTTTCAAACCATCATACGCATACAACATGTTTGAAACACTGTGCATATTAGCAGAAATGATATGTATGTTTTTATCTTGAAGATTATTTTCGAATAATACACGTTTGATTTCATTTGCCCAATGCTCACCAATCATATGATGACCAATCGATTCGCGTAAAGTTGACGTAAATGTAATTTCACGTTTCTTTGTTCCGATACGATCTTGTTGGCTTGTGTAACCCATCCAATAAACTACTCGGAAAAAATAATCTTTATCAGTAGCTTTACTGAAATAATGATGAATTTCTTGTGTTTCTTCAAACGTTCTTCCTAAAATAGTCGATAAATGCATCAAAGCAACTTCGCGTTCTTTACGGGAAATTTCAACTTCATTGAATACAACATTTTCGATGAATTCCCACGCTCTACTTTTAGAAAGTGTTTCGTTACTGAATGCTCTATTTCTAATTTTATCCGCCTCATTGTATAAAAACGTTAAGTGCGTCAAAACATCATAAATATCAGAACGACCGCGAGATATTTCGATATTCATTTGATCATCATCAATTCTATAGCAAAAACGACGACGTTTTGCAGGAATAATTGGTGTAAAAATAGAACGATCATATCCTTCGTCAGATGTAAAAGACACATAAGGTGTTTCTACAATTCCTTCTGGTAAACGATCTAAAACGTACATCAATCCGCTTAATTCTACCTTATTTGGATCTGTCATTGATCCGTAGATTTCAGGATTGATTTCGAATAATAAATTTCTTAATATTTTTCCAGGTGCACCAGATGGACGGTACACTCCTCTATGAAATAAATGACGCATTGAGATATATAATCTTTCAATAGCGTCAGTAGATCTTCTTGCTCTTGTTATTGACATAAATTTTTTACTTTTTTTGGTTGTTTAATTCTTGTTGAATGGCCATTAATTCATCGTACCATTCTTGTCCAAATTTTCGGACTAACGAATCTTTTGCAAATGTTGCAACATTCACTTTCAATTCTTTTCCTAAGGTACAAGCATCCGAGCAGATATCCCATACATCATAGTTAACAGAAGTGAAATTTGAATATTCCTTAACACGAACTGGATACAAATGACATGAAATCGGTTTTTTGTAATCGACCTTTCCGTCTTCATATGCTTTTTCAATTCCACATTTCGAAAAACCATTTTCTTCGAAAACTAAATAAGCACATTCGCGATTATTGACCAATGGAGTTACCCAATCGCCGTCAGTATCCATTGTGTATTTACCTTCTTGCTCAATCACCGCAATTCCTTCGGGACGCAAATAAGGTTTTACATCTTCATAAATATCGTCTAATACAGTTAGTTCGTCATCATTCAAAGGTGCGCCAGCGTCACCTTCTACACAACAAATCCCTTTACATTTGTTCAGATTACAAACAAAATCTTCATTCAGTAGTTCTTCAGATACAAGGGTTTTTCCTATTTGGAACATGTTACATTAAATTTTGTAACATGCAAAGGTACGGAGAATTCCTCAGAAAAATGTAATTTTGTAAAAGAATAATGGATAGTCTACTTTCAAAAATCAATCATCCTAAGGAACTTAGGACTTTTGAAGCATCTCAATTAAATGCTTTAGCTCACGAGATGCGCGAGTTTATTTTGGATACTTTGAGTGTAAAACCAGGGCATTTGGGCGCAAGTTTAGGTGTGATTGAATTAACGATTGCATTACATTATCACTACAATACTCCTCAAGATTTGTTGATTTGGGATGTAGGTCATCAATGTTATCCTCATAAAATTTTGACTGGTCGTCAAAAAATTTTCGATTCACTTCGTCAAAAAGACGGTATTTCTGGCTTTCCAACACGCATCGAAAGTGAATATGATACATTCGGAACGGGACATTCTTCTACCTCTATTTCTGCAATTGTTGGAATGGCAACTGCAGATAAAATCAATCAAATTGACCGAAAACATATTGCAATTATTGGTGATGCATCGATTACTTCTGGAATGAGTTTGGAAGCGTTAAATCATCTTGGATCAACAGATTTGGATGTTTTAGTGATTTTGAATGATAATGATATCGGAATTGACCCTTCGGTTGGTGGTTTGAAAAAACATTTTAAATCATTAGAAAATCAATCCGAAAATATCTTTACCAATTTCGGTTTAAATTTTATTGGAACAATTGACGGACACAACTTTGATGAATTATTGAATGCTTTCAATAAAGCTGACTTAATCAAAGGTCCAAAAGTTTTACACATCAAAACAATAAAAGGAAAAGGTTACGAGCAAGCCGAAATTGACCAAGTAAAATGGCATGCTCCAGGTTTGTTCGATAAAGAAACGGGCGAAATAAAATCAAAGAAGAAAGAAAAATCGTATCAAGATGTTTTTGGTGAAACCATGCATCAATTACTTGAAGATAACTCACAAATCGTTGCGATAACGCCTGCGATGATCACGGGAAGTAATTTGGTAAAATGTCATCAAGATTTTCCTGAACGAGTTTTTGATGTCGGAATTGCAGAGCAACATGCGGTGACTTTTACAGCTGGTTTGGCTACGCAAAATACCATTCCGTATTGTGTGATTTATTCCACATTTTTACAGCGTGCGTACGACCAAGTGATTCACGATGTAGCGTTACAAAATCTACCTGTTGTGTTTTGTATTGATCGTGCAGGATTTGTTGGTACAGATGGCGCGACGCATCATGGTTATTTTGATATTCCGTATTTGCGCGAAATTCCGAATATGATTGTGTCTTCGCCTCGAAACGAGAAAGATTTTAAAAATCTATTGCACACAGCTCAGTTTACAACTCAACCTTTTGCGATTCGTTATCCAAAGAATAATATCCAAACTAATAATTCTAAAGCAGAAAAAATAGAAATCGGTCAATCTGAAATTATTTTTGAAGGAAAACAATTAGCAATTCTTTCAACTGGATTAATTAGTTCTCGAATTGAAGAAATTATCATTCAAAATCATCTTCAAGATAAAATTGCTTTGATTGATTTTCCATTCATAAAACCATTAGATGAATCTCGCTTAAAAGCTATTTCATTGAAATATTCTACCATTCTAACTTTTGAAGATGGAATAAAAAAAGGTGGTTTTGGAAGTGGAATTTTAGAATTTTTAAATTCTATTCATTACAAAGGAAATATCACCATCAATGGATATCCTGACGAATTTATCGAACATGCTTCAATTTTTGAATTAGAACAAATGGTTGGTTTAGATGATTCGTCGATTTTGGAAATGATTTTTAGTTATTTGTAATTTTCGGTACGAGAGTTGTAATAGCTTTCTCTGATTTATAAACACACAACTAATGAAAAAAATAATCGGTTTATCTTTTATAGCAGTATTGTTAACATTGCAATCTTGCGGTACAACAAGCAACATGCAAGAGTTCTACACAAAATACGACAATCAATCTACTGTAATTCCTTTACCTTCTTTTGCGTTGAAATTAGCTGGAAAAGCTGGTGGAACAGATTTATTTAATTACTTAAAATCGGCAAAAGTTTTTGTTGTTACAGATGCAGGACAAGGAAAGCAAAAAAGAATCATGAATGATTTGCAATCGTCTATGCGTGGAGAAAAATACGAAAACTTGGTAAAATTCAAAGCGAAAGACAGCCGTTTGAATATTTCATTACAAGAAGATGGCGGACGAGTTAAGAAAATGATTTTTGGAATTAATGGTTTGCGAAATGTATTGGTTATCGATTCTAAATTAGATATTCCAAGAGCAGATTTAGACAAAGTTTTGGACAAAGTTTCAGCTGAAGATATTGCAGATTTAGCAGATATTTTGAAATAATATAAGAAGCCAGCTAATTAGCTGGCTTTATTTTATACACGATTTTAATCAGTTTTCCTTTAAAATTATATTCTCTATAGGAAACTATTGCTTGATGGTTTATAAATAATTTTTGATTATCATAAAAAGTTCTAAAATCAAATTTACTATCATCTAAAATGTATAAATCCTCACAACCTTTTTCTGTATAAAGTGAAGTCGTAAAATTTCTCTTCGATTTTTTAGTTGTTTCAGCTAAATAATCTTGTTCATCATAATTTAAACAAGATTTTCCAAAATCTATTACAACAATCATTTCAGTTTTGGCTTCAGGTGGCTTCACCATCAAGCAGCTGTTTAACATAAAAAAGAGGATTATAGGCCAAAAAAATCGGTAGTTTTTCATCATAACCAGATTAGAGTTATACATTAAAGATAGATAAATTTTATCTCAAAACAATTCTTCTTAACTTTGTCGTATGAGTGGAAAATTATATTTGGTTCCGACGCCAATCGGAAATTTGGGAGATATTACATTTAGAGCGGTTGATGTGCTAAAAGAATCGGATGTGATTTTGGCAGAAGACACGCGAAATAGTGGTATTTTACTGAAACATTTCGAAATTTCTACTCCAATGCGTAGCTATCATATGCACAACGAGCATCAAGCAACCGAAGATATTATTCGTCAGTTAAAAGATGGTCAAATCATTTCGATTATTACAGATGCCGGAACTCCAGGTATTTCTGATCCAGGTTATTTGTTAGCCAAAGAATGTGTGGCAAATAATATCGTAATCGAATGTTTACCAGGCGCAACCGCTTTTGTTCCTGCATTAGTTGTTTCTGGATTACCAAATAACGAATTTACTTTTGTCGGATTTTTACCTGTAAAAAAAGGTAGAAAATCTAAATTAGATTCATTAGTAGAAGAAAAGAAAACGATGATTTTCTACGAATCACCTCATAAAATTGGTCGTACGTTGAAAGATTTAGCAGAAGCTTTTGGAGCGGAACGTAAAGCAAGTTTGTCAAGAGAAATCTCAAAGAAATTTGAAGAAACATTACGTGGAACTTTGACTGAATTAGCCGAAATAGCCGAAAAAAGGAATTTAAAAGGTGAAATGGTTTTGGTTGTAGAAGGAAATCATTAATCGTTGAAGCGAATATCTTTAATATTTAATTGCCAAGTTCCTTTTCCTTGCCAATAATTCATTCCGATTGTGTAAACCATATCAAACGATTGACCTTTCTCTAAATTTGGTCCAAATTTCCCCAATTTGAAACCAATTGCAGGAAAAGTAATACGTGTATCGCGTTGATGTACGTACAAACGAGCGTGTTCTTTACCAACTAATCGGAAATCAGTTGCCAATAAATCTTTCGAAATAAAAACAGGATTCATATTTTCTGGTCCAAATGGAGCCATTCTCATCACCGATTCTAAAAAAGAACGTGTCATATCGTTAAAAGAAATCTCTTTATCTATCAGAATTGAAGGAGTAAAATGCTTTCCATTCGACATTTCTCTCACTGTTTGATCAAAATTTAATTTAAACTGATCAAAATTTTCTTCTTTCATTGATAAACCAGCAGCAGCCATATGTCCACCAAACTGCGTCAATAAATTAGCATTCTTCTCAATCGCTGAATGAATATCAAACTCTTGTATTGAACGGGCTGAACCTACAATTTCACCTTCATTATTTTTTGTAAAAACAATGGTAGGTTTGTAATAAATATCAACCAAACGAGAAGCTACAATTCCAATTACTCCTTTGTTCCAAGTAGGATCGTAAACGATTGTAGAAAATTTTTCTTTTGTATTAATTTTATTTAATTGATCTAAAGCACTTTCAGTAATATCAACATCAATCAACTTTCGTTCGTTATTTAACGAATTGATATCATTCAAGTATTTTTTACAATCTTCTTCATCAGTACTCAACATAAAACGAACTGCTTCTGAGCCGTGTTTTATGCGTCCGGCAGCATTAATTTTAGGCGCTATAGAAAAGACTACATTCGAAATATTCACATTATTCTTAATATTAACCGGAATCAATTGTTGAAAAGCCAAACGAGGCTCTGAATTTAATCTTTTCAACCCTGCATAGGCTAACACACGATTTTCTCCAGTTATAGGAACAATATCTGCTGCAATACTTACTGCAACTAAATCGAGAAGAGGATAAAGATTTTCTTTAGGAAGATTGAATTTCTCGGTATATGCTTGTGCCAATTTAAAACCAACACCACAACCGCTCAATTCTTTGTAAGGATAACGACAACCTTTTTGTTTTGGATCTAAAACCGCATAAGCTTTTGGTACAGAACGATCTGGCAAATGATGATCACAAATAATGTAATCAATCCCTTTAGATTGGGCATATTTAATTTGCTCATGTGCCTTAATTCCACAATCTAAAACGATTACAACTGAAATATCATTCTCTATAGCGAAATCTATACTTTGTTGAGAAATTCCGTAACCTTCGTTATTTCGATCAGGGATATAAAAAAAGACTTTCGAGTAGATGGAAGTCAGAAACTCATAAAAGAGTGTTACTGCAGTCGTTCCATCTACATCGTAGTCTCCAAATATTAAGATATTTTCTTCGTCATCAATTGCATTTTTAATGCGGGAAACAGCATCTGCCATTCCTTTCATCAAAAATGGGTCATGTAAATCATCTAAAGTTGGATTAAAAAATGATTTTGCTTGATCAAAAGTTTCAATTCCACGTTGGGCTAACAAAATAGCAAGTGCCTCAGAAATGTTTAGTGACTCTTGCAAACCGCTAATTATTTCAGTTGAGGGTTGTTGTTTTATTTCCCAAGTTTTTTCCATCTCTTTAATTTACATAAAATTTAATTAGAGAGAAAGGTAAAGCGAAATCTTATTTAGATTTGTTTGCTTCTTTCACGTATTTGTCTAATGCCATAGTCATAGAAGGCGTTTCTTTTGTTGGCACTTCTATATCTACACGTAATCCCATCTCTTTTGCTTGATCAACTGTCGATTTTCCAAAAACGGCAATTCTTGTATTATCTTGTACAAAATCTGGAAAATTCTCGAACAATGATTTGATACCAGAAGGTGTAAAAAATACTAAAA
Organism: Empedobacter sedimenti; assembly: GCF_030005555.1. Lineage (GTDB taxonomy): Bacteria > Bacteroidota > Bacteroidia > Flavobacteriales > Weeksellaceae > Empedobacter > Empedobacter sedimenti. The sequence goes on from NZ_JASCQG010000017.1 coordinate 44,600, forward strand.
TGTCGTATTTTACATCTGATAAATCTGATAAATCACTTGAAACAGTTCTGAACAAAGTTGCTTTCTGCCAATTTAAATTTAAACTATCTAATAATTTTGGAACATCAGGTTTCAAAACATCAGATGCAGGTAACAAGAAACTCTCGTCTTTGTGTTTTTTAAGCAATGGAACTAAATCGGCAAATACTTTTTCGCCAATGTAAATTTTACGTTTTCTATACACAATGTACTTTTGTAAATAAAAAGCAATGGCCTCTGATTCACAAAAATATTTCATCGAATCTGGAACGGTAAATCTCAATTCTTCTGCTAAACGGAAAAAGTGATCAATAGCATTTCTACTTGTAAAAATGACTGCTGTTACCTTTGTAAAATCGATTTTTTGTTGTCTAACTTCTTTAGCATCAATTCCGACAACTTGGATAAATGGTCTAAAATCAATCTTGATTTTGTTACGCTTTTCAATCTCGTAGTAAGGCGAGTTTTCTGCCTGAGGCTTAGGTTGTGATACTAATACTGATTTAACTTTCATAGTAATTTTAGATTACCTTACCTACAGTTAATAGTTTTGCTAAAACCATAATGGGTAAAATTTCTAGGGTGCAAAGGTACAAAATATTATAATACCAAATTGATTTATTGCTACTTATTTGTTTTGCGTAAATATGATAAATTTCGAATATTCTATTCAAAAACAACAATATAAAACCTCCCATCATCAAATAATCTTTGTTAATAGTGGTGTAATAATATAGAAAACAAATAACTAGTAAAAGCAAAACATTCTTCGCATTGACGAAGCTAGAACTTTTCATGAAATACGAAATTGTACTCGATTCATAAAACACTCTATAAAACGTAACTTCTATTAATAATCGGAATAACATAATAAGACTTATGAAGCCAAATGTTATTGCTACCCTGGATAAAAAATAGAACTTAAAATTAATGAAATGTCCGTATGTAATATTAAAATAGGATACCAATAACAAGCTTATTAGCAATACCGTAATTCCGTTCACAACAAAGCTGAACAAGGTAGTGTTATCATCTGTAAAACTCATATACTCCGTTTTATTATCGAGTGTTTTAAAGTTCTTTGCAAACAAATACTTTGATGCACACACCAATAACAAACATACAATCAAAACGATAAGCACGGTATCGTTTCCAAGTGTATTTCTTCCTATCGAAATTAAATCGTTTGTTTTCATAATTTTGTCAAAAATACAAAACCCTAACAATCTTATAACTATCTTTATGCCCACAAAATAATAATTATGTCGGACAAATTAGTCATCATCCCGACTTACAACGAAAAAGAAAATGTAGAAGCCATTATACGTGCCGCACTATCAGTTGACGGAACGTTTGATGTATTGATTGTTGACGATAGTTCGCCAGATGGTACAAATGATATTGTGAAACGTCTGATACCAGAATTTAACAACCGCTTACATTTAGAGATTCGTACGACAAAAGATGGTTTAGGTCGTGCTTATGTACATGGTTTTAAATGGGCATTAGCCAATCACTACAAGTTTATTTTTGAGATGGATGCCGATTTTTCTCATAACCCAAACGATTTGCCTCGTCTTTATGATGCTTTAGCTAATGGAGCTGATGTTGCAATTGGTTCGCGTTATTCTAATGGTGTTAACGTGGTAAATTGGCCAATGAATAGAGTTTTGATGTCTTATTTTGCTTCGAAATATGTCAAAATCATCACAAATTTACCTGTACATGATGCTACAGCAGGTTTTGTTGGCTATCGAGCAAATGTATTGGAAACATTAGATTTAGATAAAATAAAATTCAAAGGTTACGGTTTTCAAATTGAGATGAAGTATAAATCTTGGATTAAAAAATTTCAATTAAAAGAAGTTCCAATCATTTTTACTGACCGAACTTTAGGCGAATCTAAAATTAGCTCAGATATTATCGGAGAAGCAGTTTTTGGTGTAATTACATTACGATTAAGAAATATTTTCGGAAAATTATGAGAACACTATTTTTTACTTTCATTTTATTAATCGGAACGATTATTAGCTGTACACCAAAAAATTATGAAAAACCTGATAATTTGATTGGTAGAAGTGATATGATTGAGGTTTTATCTGATTTATATATAAGTCAACAAGGAATACAAATGTATCCTGTTCAAAACGAAGATCAAACACTTAGTTTAGCCAAAGATGCTTCGGATATCTTAAAAAAACATCAAATTAAATATTCGGATTTCGAAAAAAGTTATCAATATTACTTAATGCAACCCGAGTCATTCAAAGAAATGCTTGATGATGTAAAAAGTAAACTTTACGATCAGCTATCTGATGAAGAAAAAAAACGCCAAAAAGATCAAACCAACAACCTTGGTGTTGACAATAAAAATAACAAATAGTTCAGTCCCCAAGATTGAACTATTTTTTTTTATTAAGAATCTGAAAACTAATCGCCTTTTTAAAATTTTGTATTAGAGAAAATTTTATCTTTACGTAAATATAAATCCCTACTTATGCCATCAAAAAGAATAAGTAAATCAAAAAAGGTAGGATTTGGCTCGAGATCTATCCGATTAGTCGATATTTTTGTTCTTGCAATCATCATAATTGTTGTTGCTACAATTTTGTTAGGTTATCTGAACAAATAATCAAATCCTTTTTTACTTATTAAAGAAAGTCAACTTTTCTCAAAAGCATTTAGTAACACTACCAAGTGTAGTTATATTTTAGTATCTGTCAAAAGTCTTTCAACTTGTTTGTGAGACTTTTTTTATGAAGTTATTCGATCATTATTTTTAAAAAGGACAATCATCTTCTTCTTTTACAAAATCAAATGAAATGTATTCCTTTCCATCATTGAAATAAGCTTGAAAAAACAATTCAAAATCTTCAATTTTCCTTTGGAATTTTCGAAAAATCACATCATTACTTTTTGACTTGTTAATAAACTCTCTTAATTTAAATAATTCATTATCAAAAACAAAATCTAATATTTCTTTTCCTTTATCAACAACTCCAATACCATAAAAAGTTTTACCATTTACTTGTTTTTCATTAATTAATAAATCTAAAGTTTTTTCAAAATTATTTGCAAGAATTGTAATCTTCCCCTTGTTAGGAACATTTAAAAGTATAGTTTTTATTTAATATTATTGTATTATTATTTTGATTAATTTGAAATGTAGGAAAATCATTAGGATTTTTGACCTTACCATATTT
>NZ_JASCQG010000018.1 GCF_030005555.1 Empedobacter sedimenti
ATCACTTATCACTTATCACTTATCACTTATCACTTATCACTTATCACTTATCACTTATCACTTATCACTTTAAATGCCTTAGGGATACTAGAGGAAATCCTTTTTTGTTGATTGAATGAAATTGATATCATAACAAAAAAGATTGCAGCGAATAGCCCGACCGAAGGGAACGCCATAATAATTACGCTTATCATTATGTTTCATTAATATTTGTCCATCTGCTACAATTTTAGTAAATTGAAGAATAATTTAATTTGAATAAAATTTTATTTATTCAGCAAGAGATTTTCTATCTCTTTATATGTTGTAATCTATGGATTGCACATTCTATTCTGTTTTACACAGTTTTATAGAAGTTTGTTTCTATATCAAGTCGTTTCAGACATAAAAAATCAATTGCTATCGAGAGATAGTTGAGTAGTTCATATAAGTTTAATTAAAAACAATTCATGAGTTTAAAAGTAGGCATTATCGGGGCTGGACCAAGTGGTTTGGCAATGTTAAGAGCATTTGAGTCAGAAGAAAAGAAAGGTAACAAAGTTCCAGAAATTAAATGTTTTGAGAAGCAAGACAACTGGGGAGGAATGTGGAACTACACTTGGCGTACAGGAGTAGGTAAATACGGAGAGCCATTGCATGGCAGTATGTACAAATATTTATGGTCGAATGGACCAAAAGAATGTTTAGAATTTGCAGATTATACATTTTCTGAACACTTTGGTCAAACAATATCTTCTTATCCACCAAGAGAAGTATTATTCGATTATATAGAAGGGAGAATTAAACAAAGTAATGCACGAAAGTACATTCAGTTTAATACCGTTGCAAGGTGGGTAGATTATGTAGAGGATATAAAACAATTTCGCGTTGTTTTTGATGATTTAAAGAAAAACGAAACGTTCGAAGAGTATTTTGATTATTTAATTGTCGGAACAGGACATTTTTCTACACCAAATATGCCTTATTTTAAAGGTATAGAGAATTATACAGGAAATGTAATGCATGCGCATGATTTCCGCGGAGCTGATCCATTTAGAGACAAAGAAATTTTATTGATTGGTAGTAGTTATTCGGCAGAAGATATTGCGGTACAATGCTATAAACACGGAACTAAATCGGTCACAATTTCTTATCGTACAAATCCAATCGATTGTAAATGGCCAAATGGAATAGAAGAATTACCTTTGGTAACACATTTTGAGGATAAGAAAGCATTTTTCAAAGACGGAACATCAAAAGAGTTTGATGCAGTGATTATGTGTACAGGTTATCAACACAAATTTCCGTTTTTACCAGATAATTTTCGTTTAAAAACAAAAAACTGTTTGTATCCAGAAGGAATGTATAAAGGTGTAATATCAGATGTTAATGCTCAATTGTTATTTTTGGGAATGCAAGATCAATATTACACATTTAATATGTTTGATGCACAAGCATGGTTTGCACGTGATTATATTTTGGGACGAATTGATTTGCCTTCAAAACAGGATATTCAAAACGATATTCAGAAATGGATTGATTATGAAAAACAATCAATTTCAGCTGATGATCATGTAGATTTTCAAACTGATTATTTGAAAGATTTAATTCATTTAACGGACTATCCAATGTTTGATTTGGATAAAGTTGCTAATATGTTCAAATCTTGGTTAAAAGATAAAGAAGAAAATATTTTAACGTACCGAGACAAAACATATACATCAGTAATGGATCAAACAAAAGCAGAAAAACATCATACACCTTGGATGAAAGAGTTAGATGATAGTTTAGAACGCTATTTGGATGAAGATCCAATTGATGAGAAACAATTAGAAAAAACAAATTATTATTAATATTAACAAAAAGACTAACAAATGTGTTGGTCTTTTTTTATTTTCGATTGTATATTTATAAACATCAATTAATAAAGAAAAGTGTTTATTTTTGATCTTAGGCAATACAATATGATTTAATACAATAGAAATGGAAATTCAATATTTTTTCGAATTATTTGGAACACTTTTTTTTGGTATTTCAGGAGCTTTAGCAGCTGATGAAAAATCTGGAAATGATTGGTTCGGAGTTACATTTATAGCTTTTCTTACATCGATTGGTGGTGGTACTATTCGTGATATTTTATTATCCGTTGAAATTATGTGGATTAAAGATGTTAATTTAATTTATGCAGTTGCAATAGGAGTTATTTTAGCTGCGATTTTTTATAAACCGTTATTGAAGCTTCGTAAAACCTTTATGCTTTTTGATACACTAGGTATTGCATTATTTACAATTGTAGGTTTAGAAAAGGCATTAAATCTAGGTATTCATCCTGTAATTGCACCAGTTATGGGTATGTTTACAGCTGTTTTTGGATCGATTATTCGCGATATGATGTTGAACGAAGTTCCTATTATTTTCAAGAAAGAAATCTATGCCTTCGCATGTCTTTGTGGAGCAATTATTTACATGATTTTATGGAAATTAGATATTGATCGTAACATTAACTTCTTTGTCTCTGGTGCAGCAATTGTTGCTATTCGCCTTGCCGCAATCAAATACAATTTATCTTTACCGAAGTTCAAAAGTCATTAATTTATAGATTCGTATCTTTGCGAATTAATTTTTTATAGATGGAAATTCAATATGTTTTTGAATTGTTCGGGACGGTTGTTTTTGCAATTTCTGGTGCTTTAGCTGGAGATGAAAGACAAAAACATGATTGGTTCGGAATTGCTTGTTTTGCTTTTATAACAGCCGTTGGTGGCGGAACTTTACGTGATTTATTCTTAAATAGTTATCCATTGGTTTGGATAGATGACATGAATGTTATTTATGCAGTTTTTGCTGGAATTTTATTAGCAGGATTATTTTTTAAATACTTTTCACGTTTACGAACAACATTAATGCTTTTCGATACATTAGGAATTGCCTTATTCACAATAGTAGGTTTAGAGAAAGCTCATTCTTTGGGTGCAAACGATTTTATTTCTGTGATGATGGGAATGATGACGGCTGTGATGGGAGGTATGTTGCGAGATGTCTTAATGAATAGAACACCATCTATTTTTGTGCAAGAAATTTATGCAACAGCCTGTATTATTGGAGGTGTAGCTTATTTAGTTTTTGATGATTTTGGATTAGATCGTAATATCAATTTTATCGTTTCGGGCGCTATTATTGCTGCGATTCGTATTCTGACTGTAAAATATAATTTGTCGTTACCTAAATTTTATTAATCATGCAAAAAACACTATTTAATCAAGAAAATTGGACTGGAAGAATAGATTCTGAAGATGGAGAATTAGGATTAAGAATTCATCAAGTGATTTCTGATTATGATAAATTTGAATCATCATCTATTCAACCAAAAGTACTTTTAGGATTCTGTTCGGAAGAAGGTGTTGAACGAAATAAAGGACGAATTGGTGCGAAAAATTCGCCAGATTTGATCCGAAAAAGTTTAGCAAATTTGCCTTTACATTTTTCTGAAACTGATTTTATTTTCGATGCTGGAAATATTCACTGTGATGATAAAAATTTAGAATCTGCACGAGAAGAACAAATTAATCAAGTTAATAAAATCATCCAACAAAATCATTTTCCGATTGTAATTGGAGGTGGGCACGAAACAGCTTTAGGAAATTTTTTGGCTTTAGCAAAATCATACAAAAATATTGGAATCATCAATCTTGATGCACATTTTGATTTGAGAACACCAAATCCTCACTCTACTTCAGGAACGCCTTTTTACGAAATGGCTAAGTATTGTGAAGTGAATAAAATGAATTTCAATTATATTCCAATCGGTATTCAAGAATTAGGAAATACGAAAGCATTATTTCAACGAGCAGAAAATTTAGGCGTTCATTTTATTTTAGCAGATGAAGTGCACTTCAATTTGAATAAGGTTTTAGATGATTTGAAAACGATCATTCAACCATTTGATGCACTTTATGTGTCGCTGGATATGGATGTTTTTGATGCATCTTTTGCGGCAGGTGTGAGCGCAACGACAATTAATGGATTAACACCTTTACAAATTAAATATATTTTGAAGGTTTTAATGAACTCAAACAAAGTGAAGATCTTTGATTTAGTTGAATATAATTCGCTTTTTGATGTTGATAACTATACAGCGAAACTCTCTGCTCAAATGATTTATGAAGTTTTAAGATGTTAATTTTTAAATATTTTACAATTTTTTGTAACCTTTTTGAGTTATCTGCGTATACATATATACAGGTGTTCATAAGTCACCAAAAGAAATCGATAATAATCATTAATAATAGGAGGGTTTTAGTTAAATGAGACAGCTTAAAATTACAAAGCAGGTAACGAATCGTGAAACTGCGTCATTAGATAAATATTTACAAGAAATTGGTAAAGTAGATTTAATTACTGCAGAAGAAGAGGTTGAGTTAGCTCAACGCATTAAAGCGGGAGACCGTGTTGCCTTAGAAAAATTAACAAAAGCAAACTTACGTTTCGTGGTTTCTGTTGCGAAACAATATCAGAATCAAGGATTAAGTTTACCAGATTTAATTAATGAAGGAAATTTAGGTTTGATTAAAGCAGCGCAACGTTTTGACGAAACGCGTGGTTTCAAATTTATCTCTTATGCTGTTTGGTGGATTCGTCAATCTATCTTACAAGCATTAGCAGAGCAATCTCGTATTGTACGTTTACCATTAAATAAAATTGGATCGATCAATAAAATTAATAAAGCATATGCTTTATTAGAGCAAGAACATGAGCGTGCTCCATCTGCAGAAGAAATTTCTGAAGTATTAGATATGTCCGAAGGTGATGTAAAAGAGTCGATGAAAAACTCTGGTCGTCACGTCTCAATGGATGCGCCATTAGTAGAAGGAGAAGATTCTAACTTATATGATGTATTAAACATTGGTGAATCTCCATCTCCAGATATGCAATTAATGATAGAATCTTTACGTGTAGAGATTGAGCGTGCATTGCAAACATTAACGCCTCGTGAAGCTGATTTAATTCGTTTATACTTCGGTTTAAACGGTCAACACCCAATGACGTTAGAAGAAATTGGAGAAACATTTGATTTAACAAGAGAACGTGTTCGTCAAATTAAAGAAAAAGCAATTCGTCGTTTAAAACATACTTCAAGATCTAAGATTTTGAAAACGTATATCGGACGATAAAAAATACAAAATCCAGCCAATTGGCTGGATTTTTTGTTTATAATAATTTTCCGCTAAGTAACATTGCTGCAATTGTAAAGTAAATAATTAACCCCGAAACATCGACCAAAGTTGCGACGAATGGTGATGATGCAGTTGCAGGATCAAAACCTATTTTTCTCAAAATAAATGGAACCAAAGAGCCAGAAAGTGTTCCCCACAAAACAATAACAATTAAGGATAATGCAACTGTTAATGCTATGTAAAGCCAATATTCTCCATAGTTATAAATTCCGGTTAGTTGCCAAATAGCAATTCGTATAAATCCTACGAAACCAAGAATTCCTCCCAAGATTAATCCCGAAGCAAATTCCTTTTTCATCACATACCACCAATCTTTTAATTTCAATTCGCCCAAAGCCATCGCACGAATAATCAGTGAAGCTGCTTGTGAGCCCGAGTTTCCTCCACTCGAAATAATTAATGGAACAAATAAGGCTAAGACAACAGCTTTTGCAATTTCTTCATCATAATAACTCATTGCAGAAGCGGTAAACATTTCGCCAACAAAAAGAATGACCAACCAACCTGCACGTTTTTTGATCAATTCTACAATCGGAGTTTTGGTATATGAAACATCCAGCTCTTCCATACCACCGAATTTCTGAATATCTTCGGTGTCACGAATTTTCATTCGATCAAGGATGTCATCAAAGGTTACAATTCCGACTAAAATTCCTTTTTCAGTTACAATAGGAATCGTAAATCGATCATATTTCTCAAAAATTTCAAAAGCGTCTTCAATTTCGATGGTTGTTTTGAGCGAAATAAAATTTCTATCCATTAAATCTGAAACTTTTGTATCCTCGTCGGCCAATAATATTTGTCCAATTTTAAGGTCATCAATCAATCGATTTTGATCATCTACGATAAAAATATAATTTAAAGTTTCGGCTTTTTTTCCATACTTTTTGATGTGTGCTAAAACTTGTTGTACCGTGTAATGTTCTTTTACTTGGATGTAGTTTGGCGTCATCAAGCGCGCAATCGAATCTTCTTTGTATCCAATTAAATTGAGTGCGATAAGACGTTCTTCTGGATTTAGAAGATTAATTGAGTGTTTGATTAATTCGTCTGGGAAATTTTCAAAAAGTTCGGTTCTATCATCAGGATCTAAATTATTTAAGACTTCGGCCAAATCTTTGTCCGTCAAACTTTTGACTATTTCTTGCTGAATATCAGGCTCAAAATAGGAGAATACATCAACTTTATCATCATTAGAAAGCATATAAAAAGCAATGTTTCTGCTTTTTACATCTAATTCCGCCAATTGTTCTGCAACATCAGCAGGGTGTTGATTTAGCATATTATTTTCCATAAATTTGATGTTTTTTTATTCCATTTTGCAAAGTAAGTCCTTTTTAGATGAAGGAATATATGGAGTACACTTTTTTTCGCTAATTTTAATGTAGAATTAATTTATGAATGATCCTAAAATCAAAGAAATAGTTGACTTTATTCAATCTGTTAAGGTTGATGATCGCTTTGTGGGAATTTGGTCTGGAACAGATCATGGAAAATTTTTTAAAGGCGAAACAAATAGTTGGATTGTAACCAGAAGAAATGATGGTACAATGACTGTTAGTTTCAAAACAATACATAGTGATGATCGGGTAACTTATTCTGAAGACGAAGGAATTTGGTGTGTGCAAAACGAAGATTATTACGAGTTTAGAGAGTCTGACGAAAAGCCGGATCATTATACTTATTTATTTTTATCAAGAGATTCTATTCAATTTATTATTAATGAAGAATTGAAAGACGAAGAGCCTTATAATTTTATTGATACGAAAGTTTTTTTGGATTAAGTAATAATTAAATCTTAATAAACATCTCAAATAAAGTGATTTAAAATAATTATATTCGTTTTATTTGACATTTTATGAGAAAAATTTTATTTATTTTTTTACTATCTACTTCACTATTTGCACAAGAAAAAGCTACCAATTTACTTAATGTAGGGTTAGATGTTATCGGTTTTGGCGTACAATACGAGAAAGCTATTAACGATAATGTAACTACAGTTGGTTCGGTAGAATATATGGCTAATTTTTATTCAGTTGATCATCCATTAGAATTTGATTTGAAAACTATTTATACCTTAAAATTATCATTAGAAGGTCGTTATTATTACAATTTTGAGCAACGAATGGCTAGCGGGAAAACGACCACTAATAACTCTGCAAATTATTTTGGATTAAGAGGAAGTATTTTTCCGGATTGGTTAACTACAACTAATGAAGATGGCGCTGTTTTAGAAAAAAGAGGTATTATCTCGTTTAATTACGGATTTAAAAGGAGTTTTAACAAGTATTTATTTTACGAAGCTTATGGAGGAATAGGAATTTTATTTACCAAAAGAGAAGAATCTCAGCAGTTGTATCTAGATGAGAATAATAAATATCAGGAGAGAACTTATCGTCAAGGAAGTTCAGACGGTTCATTTGATATAGGATTTAGAATAGGATATAATTTTTAAGGAAAATAGCTAATATTATCAACAATATATTATATTCGTTTTAAATTAATTAACACAAAAAATGAAACAACTATTATTTACTCTTTTATTATCTTCTTCTTTATTTGCACAAGAAAAAGCGACAGATTTGTTTAATGCAAATGTTAGTTTAATTGGAATCGGAATTCAATATGAAAAAGCTTTATCCGAAAATTTCACTGCAATTGGAACTTTAGATTATATTGGAGGTTTTTCTTATACAGAGGATTGGAATGGTGAAGGAGATTTCAATTACATTCTTACAACAAGTATAGATTTGGAAGGACGTTATTACTATAATTTTAATAGAAGAATTTCAAAAAATAAAAATACAAAGAATAATTCTGCCAATTATATAGCCTTAAAAGCAAATTTTATTCCTGATTTATTGACATTGAAAAATGCTGGAGAAAGCTTGAAGCCTCAAGGTAGATTAACGCTGAATTATGGATTGAAACGTTCTTTTGCTCAAAATTTCTTTTACGAATTTTATACAGGATTAGGAATTGCGCTTTATCAAAACACAAATGTATATGATGATTACGATTATACAACACAAACTTCGCATTACAGGACAGTAAAAACAACTGACAAAGATGTTGCCTTAGATTTAGGTTTTCGAGTTGGATATAATTTCTAAAAAATATAAATCGTTGCGTTTTCAACGATTTTTTTATTTCCTTACCTTTGCAGAACAAAATACAAACAAACAACAAATAAGATTATGCCAATAGTAGCACCATCAATTTTAGCAGCTGATTTCGGTAATTTAGCAAAAGACATCGAAATGGTGAATAATTCGCAAGCCGAATGGTTTCATTTAGACGTTATGGACGGCGTTTTTGTTCCGAATATTTCTTACGGAATGCCAATTATCGAAAAAATTAATTCGTTAACAAACAAAGTTCTTGATGTACATTTAATGATTGTTGATCCAGATCGTTACATTTCAACTTTCAAACAAGTTGGAGCAGATATCTTGACAGTTCATTACGAGGCATGTACACATTTACATCGTACGCTACAAGCGATAAAAGCAGAAGGTATGAAAGCTGGTGTGGCGCTTAATCCACATACGCCTGTTTCGGTTTTAGAAGATGTGATTAATGATTTAGATTTGGTATTAATCATGAGTGTTAATCCAGGTTTCGGAGGTCAGAAATTCATCGAGAATACTTATAATAAAGTTTCTAAATTAAAGAAAATGATTACTGAGGCTGGTGCAGATGTTATTATTGAGATTGATGGAGGAGTTGGTATTCATAATGCCTCAAAATTGGTTGAAGCTGGAGCAGACGCTTTAGTAGCTGGTTCGGCAGTTTTTAATGCAGAGAATCCAACAGATTACATTGCTGAATTGAAGAAGGCTTAATAAAAATAGTATTGAGATATTAGAAGTTCATATATTTCTTTTAACTATTTAAAATAGATAATATAAAAAAGCTGAATCCTTAGGATTCAGCTTTTTGTTTATGTGAAAATAGTATTTTTTTGATGAAATTAGAAATTGGTCTTTCCAAATATTTGTAACTAAACAATCCAAAGATTACAACAGAAATTATCATTACAAAATAAATGAAATAAGATTGCTTACCAACATATTGATTATACATTTCAATAATTCCTAAACCCAAATAACTATGTATAAGATAGATTGAATATGAACTAACACCAATCTTTGTGATAATAGGATTGGTCAAGAAATTAAGGTAATTAGGTTTATAAACAAATGCTAAATAAACCATTACTGTAAACATAGTTAAAAGAGTAAACCCAATATCAAGTTTTTCTTGTAAGACCAATATTAAAGCACAAATTAAGATGTAAACAATATATTTTTTGTCCGATTTGTTGTTGTATAGCTTATATAAAAACATTCCGATCATAAACCAAAAACTTTCTCGGAATAACACCAAACATCTACTTACAAGTTTCAGATAATCTAATGTAGATGTACTAAAGTATGGTTGCAGATATTGATGTACAAAACTACTACTCATTGCAAAATAGATAGGAAAACCAACAGCGCAAATAAGAATGAAATTTCGAATGTAAGTCTGTTTGTTTTTAAAATATAGAAACCCAATCAAAAGATAAAAACATACTTCTACCCAAAGACTCCAATACGAACCATCGATGTAATAATAGTTGAGTGATCCTGTAGCTAAATTAAAAACATGCGGATCTATAAAAGTATTTGCAATTAATAAATTTGCGAAAGATTTTGAGTTTGTAAAATCATCTCCCGTATATATAAATCTGAAAAAACTAAATGTTATAACGGAACAAATTAACATACCCGGAGCTAATCTGATGTATCTTTTTTTCAAGAAATCAGTATAACTTTTTGTTGCTCCTAACGAATAAAGTATAACAAAACCAGAAATAACAAAAAAGAATGGAACGCCAAAGTAACCATAGCTTCGGATAAACTCTAAAAATTGATTACCATGTAAGTCATAATTATGTAAATAGTGTCCGATAATTACAATGAGAATTGCAAATACACGCAAACCATCGAGGATAGAAATTCTATTCATCAAAAAAAGTAGTATTTATAGTTTATTTAAGTTATCACAAATATATTGAATTACTTCGTATTGAGTGTTGATGAATAACTATTTAAAAATATCTTTGCAATATGAGTTTCTCCAAAGACAATCCCAAAAAGATTTATACAATCAATGAGATAAAAGATAAAATGGCAAAATATTGTCTGTATCAAGATCGTTGTCATTGGGAAGTAGAGAAAAAACTACGCGAGTTTGATTTAATTCCTGAAGCGAAAGATGAAATTTTGTTCAAATTAATTGATTATGGTTTTCTGAACGAAGGACGTTTTGTGCATAGTTTTGTGCGAGGAAAAGTGAACCAAAAAATGTGGGGAAGAAATCGCTTGCGTCAAGAACTAAAACTGCGTCAAATTAACCAAAAGATGATTGACATTGCATTGAAAGAAGAGATTGACGCAGATAAATATTGGTCAAACTTGTTACATCTTACGCGAAAAAAGTTCAATTTATTGGCTTCAGAGCGCGAATCTTTTAAGAAAACAAATAAAGTAAAAGCTTATTTGGCTTACAAAGGTTATGAGTTTGATTTGATGAATGATGCTATCGAAATAGTGAAATCTGAAGATTAATTACAACTCATCCTGAAAATTCAACAATTCGGTAAACTATTTGAAAAAAGTAAGTGTTCTTAGATTACTTTTATTCCATAATTAATTAACACATTATGGAAAATTTAGTCAAAATCATTATTTACATTCACGCATTTTTCGGAGGAATTGGTTTAATTTCAGGAACTGTTGTTATGTTCATGAAAAAAGGAAGTTTGATGCATAAGAAAGTCGGAAAAGTATTTTCGATTGGGATGTTAGTCAGCTCAATTCTTTCGCTAATTATTTGTGCTTTTCCTAATCATCACAATTCTTTTCTTTTGATGATTGGTATTTTCACGATTTACATGATTTTGATGGGAAATAGAATACTGAATTATAAACGTAAAAAATACACAAATAATTTAGATAAAGTAATTTCAGGCGCAATGCTTTTTACTTCGATAATAATGCTTGTTTTCGGAATACTTCCTTTATTTTCAGGTGACGGAATCGGAATTTTGTATTTAATTTTCGGAGGTTTAGGCGCATTTATGGCTTATCGTGATTTTGTTTTTTATAAAGATGTCAATAATTTTAAAAAATGGACGATGAGTCATGTGGGTAAAATGGTAGGTGCTTACATTGCTTCGGTTACTGCATTTTTGGTTGCGGGAGCTGGTTTTGGAGATAATATTTATTTCTGGATTGTACCTTCTATTATCGGAACGATTTATATTATTTCGTGGGCAAAAAAACTAAATAAAAAAGTTGCAGTGAATTGATTATCTTTAATCAAAACACTTGTATGAAATATATCTATTCAGTTTTAATTCTTTTGTTTTTATTAGGTTGTCAAACAAACAAGATTAACTCGATTCCAAAAGAAATTAAAGATAAAAATTTTTATCAAGCATTAGAACAAACAACTATAATTGCGAAATCAAACCATTTAAATGTAGAAAATATAGGAGTTATTTTTACAGAGGATAACTTGTATATTTATATTTCTGAAGTAAAAGAAATTAATTTGAATAGTGACTTCAAATATTTACAGACTAAAATAAATGGTAGAATTTATAAATTAATAGTTAATCAAGATGATAAAATTGTCGAAAAATTTGTAGATATAAGAAAAGCAATTAAAGTACCTTTTGAAGAAACTGATATTTTTGAGGATGAAGAAAAAGGTTATAAAATTAGATTTCAAAGAAATTTAGAATCCAATCAATTTATTTTGCAAAGATTATCGCATTATTACGAGTATGATAAAGATTTTATTTTAAAAGAAGATGAAAAATATTTTCCAAACATGAAAATTATTTTACCAGAGCCAATAAATGAACCTCGGATGGAATCAGAATAAAATATTAAAACCGAATTTCGAAACTCAAAATTCGGTTTTACTATTTCTAAAATTTACTTAACTCTTTTTCAAATTCTTGTAGATAATTTGCCAAATGAAAACCATCTACAAACCCATGATTGGCTTCTACCGAAACAGGCATGTACATTTTGTCGTTTTCTTTATAAGCTTTACCAAAAATAATTCGCGGAATAGATTCTTTTGTTCCAAAATTAGATGGTTGTGTTAAACCTGTAAATCTTGACCAAGGAAATGTAGAATGACGAACCAAACCAATGGTAATTTCTTCGTTTTTGATGTGCAAACCAACCGAATTTTCTACACTCGCAATTTGTTCTTGTAGTTGAGTATTAAAAATCTCAAAATCTTCAGTGAAATTCATTAATCCAAAACCAAAAGTTCCGTCTTTTCTACCAATTGTAGTTCCGCAATCTAAATGATCGTAAACAAAAATTTCTTCATCTTCAATGCGATATTTAAATTCTTCGATACGATTTTCGGCTAACATAGAGCAATGTAAATAAACCGCAAAAAAAGATAAATTATTTGCTTTTGCAAATTCATAAGCTTTAGAGCATTCAACCTCCGCAACAATTCCGACATATGGATTATCCATATTAGAAAACATATTGAAATGTTCTTGTCGTTTCCAATTTTCAGGATTAAATTTTCGTTTCATTGTTGCAAAAATAAGCATAAAAAATTTCTATATTTAATTATCAATATTGAAATCTATTACCTAAACTAAATTAAATGAAGAAATTAATTTCAGAATTATTTTCAGAGAATGAACTTATTACTGAATTTTCGAACGAAATTCAAACAATGAGATTTCCAGCTTCTACAGTTGCTATAAAACCTGGACAATACATTAGAAATGTGCCAATTGTACTTTCTGGTGTGATTAAGGTTTTGCGCATTAATGAAAACGGAGACGAATTGTTTTTGTATTACATAGGATACGGAGAATCTTGTGCAGAATCTTTGGCAAAATGCATTAGAGATAAACCAAGTAATATAAAGGCTGTGATTGATGAAGATGTAGAATTACTGGCAATTCCGGCGGAAAAAGTAAAAGAATGGTTTTCGAAGTATGGAAGTTGGCAACAATATGTGCTAAAAATGCTTGATTTAAGGTATGATGAAATTATACATGCGATAGATAATATTGCTTTTAAGAAAGTTGACAGTCGTTTGATTGATTATTTGTTGATGAAATCTAATGCAATTCAGAGTAAAGAAATGATTATCACACATCAGGAAATTGCAACGGAGTTAGCGACTTCTAGAGAAGTTGTTTCGCGTTTATTGAAAACGTTAGAACAAGAAGGAAAAGTGAAACTATTTCGGAACAAAATTGAGATAATTTCGCTTGTGTGACAAAACATACAGAGTTTTAAAAATCTATAGACGATATTTGATTATAATAATTTATTATATTGATTTTTTTAAAGAAAATCATCGAATCTAACTGACCACCTATAACATGAAAACCTACAAATGCAACTGTAATTGTAGGTTTTCTATGTATTGTTTAAGCAGCAGCTTTCTTCAGCTTTTTATTTTTGTATGCATCGGAAATAATATTTAAGGTAACGCCAATAATGATCATTAAAACGCCTAATGCTAAATTGAGTGAGAAATGTTCGCCAAACATCATTACACTAATTGCAACAGCTACAACAGGCTCAAAAGCTCCTAAAATGGAAGTTGGTGTAGAGCCAATATATTTGATTGCATAAACCAATGCAACGCTAGAAATAACTGTTGTAACAAACGCAAAAATAGCAATATTGATTCCGGTTTGGAATGATGGTATTGCAAAACTACCTTTCCCGATGATTAACTTAGTTCCATAATAAGCAGCTGAGATAATAAAAGAATAAAAGGTAAGAGTTGTTCCATTTAATGTTTTTACACTCGATTTATTTACTGTAACAATATAAATTGCATAGCCTAAGGCACTAATAAAAACAATAAATAATCCGATTAAATTCAAATCAAATTTTCCATTTTTTATACTCAATAATATAACGCCTGCAATTGTGAAAACGATGGCTAAAATAGAAGCCATTGTTAAGCGTTCTTTGTAAAATACAGCCATAATGATGGCAACAATAAGTGGATAAACAAATAATAATGTGGAAGCAATTCCGGCGCTTAAATAATCGTAGGCTTTGAATAAAGCGTCTGATGAAATTCCGTAACACATTCCTAATAATAAAATGATTGCAAGATGTTTTTTCTCAACTTTCAATGATTTTCTAGCAATGACTAGATAACTTCCAAGTAAAAGAGCTGAGAAGAAAAATCGATAAAATAAAGTTGTATCCATCGAGAAACCAACCTTTTTTAAAGGCAAAATAAACAACGGGATTAATCCGTAAGAGATAGAGGATAGTAGACCAAAAATGTATCCTTTTACTTTCATAATATAGATAAAAAATGAAGTTCGAATTGTACAAAACTCGAACTTCATGATATAATTAATTGTATTGTAAATTATTTTCTTGTAAAGCTTAAATCTTGAAAATCATAGCTAAAATCTGTTAATGGAGAAATAGGTTTCATTGTAAAACCACTTAATTTTCCATCTTGTATTTCTGTAAAGACAAAAGCATCAGCATGGAAATAACGATTATTCCATTTTACGGCAAAAGTATTGTCTTTATAGAAGAATAATTCTCCTGTTAATTGTGGCGAACGCTTAGATTCGAAAATCAACTTTCCTTTCTTTTCATAAATCGAAACATCTCCAAACCAATTGTCTTTGAAAGTTCCTACAAAAGATTTTGGATCAAATTTGATGGCTTTATTCTTTTGATTAGCCTCTACGGTTTTCCAAACAGCATTTGTTATATCATCAGCAGCTTCTACATTTTTTTTCAAGATATCACCATAAGTTTTTACCCAATCAGTTGGTTTGTTACCTAAATAATGATCTTTAATGGTATTAGAAATTGCTCTAAAGGCCATTCCTTCTTGCTGATTTGTTAAAATAACAATTCCGAGATTTAACTGCGGATAAAACATTGTTTGTGTTACAATTCCTTCTAATCCACCAGTATGCGAAACTTCTAGTTTACCATTCATATCTTGTAATTGCCAACCCAAACCATAAGCTTTGAACAACGAATTGTAAGGAGCGGTTGTGCGAATTGGTTGTAAAGTTTGAGGCGAAATCATTTCTTGCATTTGCTTTTCAGAAATAATTTGTTTTCCGTTAACTTTTCCTTTATTAAGATTGAACTGCAACCATTTCGCTAAATCATCTACATTAGAATAAAGCCCTGCAGCTGCATCAAAAATAGGGTTTTTGTAACGCTCTATCACTTGTAATTTACCATCAATAGGCACATGAGGATCAATTACATCTTTACGATCTTTTAAGACATTCCAGCTTGCAGCTGTATGCGTCATTCCAATAGGCTCTATTAATCGTTTTGTAACAAAATCTACCCAAGATTGTCCCGAAACGCGCTCTACAACAACACCTGCAATAATATACAATAAGTTATCGTAGTCATATTTTGCTCTAAATCCAGATACAGGTTTTAGATAATGAATATTGTTGATAATATCTGTTGGAGTAAAATTGTGACCATCTGGCCAAACCATCAAATCTCCAGCTCCTAATCCAAGTCCACTTCGATGAGTAAGTAAGTCGCGAATTGTAAACTCGTTTGTTACATAGTCGTTGTACATCTTAAATTCTGGAATATAGTTGATGACTTTATCGTCCCATTTAATTTTATTTTCGTCTACCAAAATAGCTAAAGCTGCTGCTGTAAACGCTTTCGAATTTGATGCAATTCCGAAATTAGTTGAAGATTGTACTTTTTCTTTGCTTTTGATCGACTTTAAACCATATCCTTTACTGTGTACAATTGTACCATCTTTGATAACGGCTACCGAAATTCCAGGAACATCAAAGGTTTTTATTGCATTTTCAGTAACTTGATCAATAGTTTGATTTGATATATTTTGTCCAAAAGCCGAAATAGAGGCTAATGTAAGTAGTGTAAATAGTCTATTTTTCATGTTTTGATTTAAAGAATAGCTAAGGTAGAAAGTTTATTCGGAATTATAGTTTATTAAGATGTGTAAACTTAAAACCTTCAAATGTTTTTAGACCAAAACCAAGGAAACGATCAAGTGCAGTATGCGCAGTAAAGATTAATCCTAACATAATACACCATTCAACTTTGAAAAAATAACCGATTAATGCAAGTCCAATTGTGAGAATATAATTGTGTATAAAATTATAGCTAATTGCACCAACTTTATTTCCAAATAAATAACCGATCATAAAAATATCTGGAGCAAGAAAAAGTACAGCAAACCAAAACCAGGAATAATCAAGTTCATAGTAAATCAATATTGAAGCGACTAAAATTGCAAGTTGTTCTAGTTTAAGGAAAGTTTTCATACTATTTTTATTAATAAGTAGAAGTTAAGAATTTTTTGTTACAAAAAAAGCCGTTCTAATGAACGGCTTTTAATATATAAAATGAAATCTTAATCATTCAATTTCAAAACAGCTAAGAAAGCAGATTGTGGAACCTCTACACGTCCGATTTGACGCATTTTCTTCTTACCAGCTTTTTGCTTTTCTAATAACTTACGTTTACGAGAAATATCACCACCATAACATTTAGCAGTAACGTCTTTACGCAACGCTTTGATTGTTTCACGCGCAATAATTTTTGCACCAATTGCAGCCTGAATTGGAATGTCAAACTGTTGACGAGGAATTAATTCGCGTAATTTCTCACACATCTTTTTACCAATATTGTAAGCATTATCAACGTGAATTAAGGCAGATAAAGCATCTACAACTTCACCATTAATCATGATATCAACTTTTACCAATTTGGAAGCTTTCATTCCAGAAGGTGCATAATCAAACGATGCATATCCTTTTGAAATAGATTTTAATCGATCATAAAAATCAAAAACAACTTCAGCCAAAGGCATATTGAAAATCATTTCTACTCTATGTTGAGTTAAATAATTTTGAGATTGTAATTCACCACGTTTTTCAATACATAAACTCATTACTGGTCCAACAAATTCAGACTTTGTAATAATCGCTGCACGAATATATGGTTCTTCAACACGATTTAATCCTGATGGATCTGGTAATTCAGATGGATTATGAACCGGAATCATTTTTTCTGGATCTTTCTCCAAATAAGCTTCATACGAAACGTTAGGAACAGTCGTAATTACTGTCATGTTGAACTCACGCTCTAAACGCTCCTGAATAATTTCTAAGTGTAACATTCCTAAGAATCCACAACGGAAACCGAAACCTAAAGCAGCAGAAGATTCAGCCTCAAAAGTTAAGGAAGCATCATTCAAACGTAACTTTTCGATAGAAGCACGTAAATCTTCGTAATCTTCTGTATCAACTGGATAAATACCCGCGAAAACCATTGGTTTTACTTCCTCGAAACCATCAATTGCTTCAGTAGCAGGATTATCAACCAACGTAATTGTATCACCAACTTTTACCTCAGAAGCTTCCTTAATTCCAGAAATAATATAACCTACATCTCCAGTTTTAATATTTTTTTTCTCAACTTGGTTCAGTTTCAGTGTTCCAATTTCATCAGCACCATATTTTTTACCTGTTGCCATGAATTTTACTTGATCCCCTTTTTTGATTTCTCCATTTACTACTTTATAAAAAGCTTCAATTCCTCGGAAAGGATTATAAACAGAGTCAAAAATCAAGGCTTGTAACGGCGCATCTGGATCACCAACCGGAGCAGGAACTTTCTCGATAATTGTATGTAACAACTCTAAAACTCCTTCACCTGTTTTTCCACTTACACGCAGCACATCTTCTGGCTCACAACCAATTAAATCAACAATATCGTCTGTTACTTCTTCTGGATTTGCAGAAGGTAAATCGATTTTGTTCAAAACTGGAATGATCTCCAAATCATTTTCTAAAGCCAAATAAAGGTTAGAAATGGTTTGGGCTTGTATACTTTGCGCAGCATCTACAATTAACAAAGCTCCTTCACAAGCGGCAATCGAACGAGAAACCTCGTAAGAAAAATCCACGTGACCAGGAGTGTCAATTAAATTTAAAATATATTTTTCACCATCTTTTTCATATTCCATTTGGATGGCGTGCGATTTAATTGTGATTCCGCGTTCGCGTTCCAAATCCATATCGTCTAAAGTTTGATTTTGTAACTCACGATCAGAAATCGTGTTTGTTACTTGCAATAAACGATCGGCCAAGGTACTTTTACCATGGTCAATATGGGCGATAATACAGAAATTACGGATATTTTTCATATTCTATTTGTCGAATAGGCAAAAATAATCTTTTCCGTGCAGACTGCAAGTATTTTGAAAAATATTATGAATTATATTTTAATAAATTAACGAGAGTTGAAGTGAGAATAAGCAAAAAACTTTACACCTAAATCATAATAAGTAGTTTTTCCATTTTTATAATTAATCTCAATACAGCTATCATCTGCGAACATAGATTTAATTTCTTCAGTTCTATATTCGTTCAGATTTAATTTATATTTTCTATCAAATTTATTGGTTTCCTTTGCTTTATTTAGAAGAAAATAGAGATAATTGGATTCAATATCTGTAAGATTTCGTTCAATATCACTTTTTAAATAGGTATAACTTTCTACGTTAAAAAAAGGAATTGGATATGAATTATTTGTTAGTTTAAATTCAGCTTTTTCTATTGCTTTTCGTGTGTAATAAATAGCTTCTTCAATCTTTGGATTTCCTGAATCGTTTTCATTAAGAATAGATTTGTTTATAATATTGTTCTTTGTAAACAAAAGTTCAATTCCGCCACCATCCTTAATAGATATTTGGGGAGTTGTTGTGTTTGGTTGATAATATAATTGAGTATCTTGGTATTTTTGAAATAGAAAATCTACTTCTTCTTTTGTTAATTTACCTTGATGATTTTCTAAAATTTTATTTGTAATAAATTTATTCACAATTCCATTCTTATTAATCGTATAATAATCAACAAAACCTGTTGTATATCCAATCGAACTAAAAACAATTTCATCAAAATCGATATTTTTATAAGGAGATTTTAATCTTTTTTTATTGTTTTCTAAATCTCTGTAATAGATAAAATAATCGGTTATGCTATCTAAATAATACTTTTTTTGATAAATTTTTGAGGTTGCATCTAATATCCAAACTTCATTTCCTTTCAGTTTATAAAGTTTGAATGTTTTCAAATCTCGCTTAAAGAAAGAAAAATCTTCATCATTACCACTTGAAATATATTCTATTGTATTATCATAAATTTTAAAATAATTTAAACCCCAAGAAACATCAATATAGACATCGTCTTTTTTTAATTTATTATTTTCTTGCTCAATATTATATTGATTATCATAAGTCCAATCTCCTTCAATATTAAATTGCGGTTTTTCTTCGCAAGAAAGTATGAATAGAACTAAAAATAGAAAGTAGATTTTTTTTCTCATATAATAATTTGACTTTTATAAGTTTAAGTAATTATCTGATGAAAAAAGAGATTTAAATCTTTGTCTTTAGTTAAACCAAATTTTTGTTTTAAGCGATACTTTGTCATCCGAACACTTTTTGGTTCAATATTTAACAAGTGTGCAATTTGCTTGGTATCCATTCCGAGATAGATATACGAACAATATTTCAAATCTAAGGGAGTCAACTTTTGTTTCGCATGATCAGAAAGATTTTTGAAAAAATTAGGATGCGTTTCTTGAATAATAAATTGTGTTTTCTCAAAATTATTATCCAATAGGGATTCTTCTCGCAAAATTTGCTTCAGATTGATAGGTTTATCAGTCGAGATTTTATCTTTTAGGGTTTGTAAAACCTGATTTTTATGCTCTAAATGTAATTGACTTGCCAAAACTTCGTCCTGCAATTTTTGCTGTTGTAACGTCAATAATTCTTGTTCAGCCAAAATTCTGGCTTGTTCTTCGTCTTGTAATTGCAACTTTAGATGAGCTTCCTGTTTTTCTGAATGAAGCTGATTTTCTCTCCCAATTGAGTAACGCAATTTAAAATGATAAGAGCGAAACATAAAAAAAGCACCAATAAGACCTAAAATTCCTAAAATAACATACAGAAAACGTTCTTTTTTGATGCTTTGTGTTTTGGCTAATAAAGAGTCTAATTTCAAATCTTTTTCTTTGGTTTGAAACTGTGCTTCCAGCTTTTTTGATGTTTCCGCTTGTCCTTGATCATAAAGCAAGTTGGAATATTCTGTTACTTTTTTTTGAAACTCAAATGCATTTTCAAACATTTTATTTTGACTATAAAAATCAGCCAAATCCGTTGTGACACTTATCAAAGCATAATAATCTTTTTTGTTCTGTGTAAGCAAAATATCATTAGCTTGTAATAAATAGTTTTCAACCAAATCAGGACGATTTTCGTCTTTTGCAAGTTTACTTAATATACCTAAAGCGCCAGAAGTTACATTTTGAGAATTTGGAATATTTTTACATAATTCAACTATTTTTAGTGAATTTTTTTTGATTTCTTGCTTAATTTGAGCAGATTGTACTGAAAAATTAAGTTGATAATCTGATAAGTTTAGTAACGCAATCGCGTAATTGTATTTAGATACTTGATCGGGATATTTTTGACTGATTTCAACCGCCTTTTTACTTGTAATAATCAGTTTATTTAAGTCTTCTTGTTTTTTACTTTCCAAATATTTCAACGATTCTGCAACGCCCAAATTCGCGTAAGCTGTAACCAATAGATTTTTATCACCAGATTTTTCAGCAAAATCTAACGATTTCTGTGCATAAAGAATAGAATTTTTCGCGTCGTTCCAGTTGGCATGTACTCCGTAAAGAAAATAATTTGATTTAGATTTTAAACTATATTCTTCAGGCATTTTTTCTAATTCTGGAATGTAATTTTGAATTGTTTTTAGACATTTTTCATATTCATTTAGATTAATATAATGGTAAGCCTGTAGATAGTTAACATATGCTTTTATAATAAAAGTATTGTTGTTTTTTGTGATAGAATCTAATTGATCAAGAACTTTTTGAGCTTCATTGTATAATTGTTGATTCTCATAAATAGTTCCTTTTTGTACATAAGCTCTAACCAATTCTAATTGATTGTTTTCTTTTTTAGCCAGTTTTATTTGCTCGTCAAGGTAAATATTAGCTTGTTTATATTGATCAGAAGTTCTACTTATTTCGGCTAAAACATTGTAAAGTACAAATTTTTCTTTTGACGTTTTCTGCGTTTTTAATTCATTTTTCAAGCTATCCACATAACTATTTTGAGCATTTACAAAACTTGAAATACTTATTAAAAACAAAAAGATAAATTTAGAACGTTTCATCATATTTCAAAATTCGTTATAAAAATTCAAATTTTCATAAATAATAAGAAATAGCTTCTAAAAATTGTTAAGTATAAATGATTGTTTTAAAGTGTATTATAAAAACATGTAGTCGTTTTGTAGTAATTGTATTTTGATGATGTAGTAGCTATGTAGGTATGGTTTTTTAGTTTTTATAACTCAAATAAAAGAATTTTGGAAAAGAATTTTAATCAACTAAAAAGTACAATTATGGACAACAAAACTTTATCAATCGTATCATACATCACAATTATCGGATGGGTAATAGCCTATGTAGTTGGAAAAGACAAAGCAGATGATTTATTAAAGTATCATCTAAAACAAGGTTTAGGATTAGTTATATTCTCATTCGTTTGGGGAATACTTCTTAACATCATCATGTTTGCAGTTGATATTCCATTTATCGGAATTTTAGGATTTGCTTCTCTAATATTAATGATTATCGGAATTATTAATGCGGCGAATGGAGTAAAAAAACCTTTACCAATTATTGGATCAATGTTCGAAGATAAATTTGCTTTTATTGGATAAGAGGGTTAATAGAACTAACAAGACCAACCATTTTTCATAATAATTATTTTGATTGGGATTACAGAAAACATTTTCTTGATCCCAATTTATCTCAAAAAACATTTACTAAATAAATTTAAATCTCAGTTTAATTTCAAAGTTTATAAGCTAGATTTATGAGAAGAGATTGTGAGTCGCAATCTCTTTTTTTCTCCCTATTTTTAGTGAAATTTCACAAACGATTTGGAAATGTGAATTTTATTGACTTAAATTTGCACTGATAAAAATCATAACGTATAACAATTTAATAACGAAGAAATAAAATGTTCAAAGAAACGACATATCAGTTTTCAGCTATTGCAACAGATTTTGCAATGAGCATTCTTCGTGCTTATAAATCGTAAATAATTTACTTATTATATCAAAAGCCCGGAGGATTCTTCGGGCTTTTTCTTTTATTATTCCATTCTAGATTCAGAATAACTTCTAAAAACTTCCGAAGAAGAAATAATTAGCGCTAATTATTTCAAAACAATTATTTGCAATCAAATAATCCATTTTATGGAAGATTCAATTTTCTTTTCAGCTCGATTACGAACAAAAAGAGCAAGGAAAAGAAGCGTAAAAACAGCGAAAGAAAAAAGTGTAAGAGAGAAATATAAACGTCGAAAAGAAATTTTTAAAGAGCAAAAAGCAATTCCGCTTGTTCCTTTAAAAGAGCCATATCAAAAAGGTTTCGAACGCTATTTTGTGTTGAGAGATGATATTAAAAAGGAAAATGAGATTGAGTTTTTTACTCAAATTCTGAAGAAAATTAACACTTCTCAATATGCTGAAACACGAAAGTTTGTAAAAAAACAAAAACGTAACGGAAAGCGAATTTATATTCCGAGAATTCAAGAATTGAAACAATTACAACCTTACGAATATTCTGGTCCGCATTCCATTTTGAATGATGAAGAACGTCGATATTTTGCGTGTATTCAGGTATATGATCCAGAAACAAAACGTTTCAAAGGAATTTATGAATTTCTACAACCGTGGCGTTTTCGGTTAATCATCAAACCAAATATGATAACGCATTACAAACCGCTTGATATTGACTTGAAGCGTGAAGAAGCACAAATCGATCATTTTTTTGACAAGTATAAAAATCAAGGAATCCTCTTAAAGAAAATAGTTGGAGGAGGATATTCGTATAAGTTAAAACCAAAATTTAAAAATCCCTTTACGAAAAGGAAATTTTTTAACAACAAAAATTCGGCGACAGAAATCGCTGAAATGCTGATGGAAAAAGAGCATCAGCTATCTAAAAGACATTAATCATGGGAAATAAAATCTCTGGAAAAGACTTTATAAAAATAGGCTTTCCAAAAAATAATTCGATCAATATTGCAATTGGGCAAATTCATCGATACAGAAAAAAAGAAAAGAAACAAACGATTCTCAACGAAGCTAAAGAAGTTTTGCTTGAGCCAGAAAAATACATTGGTCACGGAATTTGGGGAAAAGTTGCGGAAGGATTGATAAAACCAGTTGAGGTTAGATTACAAGAATTGAAAACGACGCGTTCGCCTTTTTCGATTTTTGGCGAAAATGAAATTGATGAGCAAGCAAAATTTCAATTATATGATGCGTTAAAATTGCCAATTTCGGTAAAAGGAGCTTTGATGCCAGATGCACATTCTGGTTATGGATTGCCGATTGGTGGCGTTTTGGCGACGGATAATGCAGTGATTCCGTATGGAGTTGGTGTGGATATTGGTTGTCGAATGAGTCTTTCTGTTTACGATTTACCAGCAAGTTTTTTGAAAGGAAAATCGCATCAATTGATTCAGGTTCTGCAAGATCATACCAAATTCGGAATGTATGAAACGCATAAATTAAAAGCAGATCACGAAATTTTTGAGCGCTCTATTTTTGATGAAATTCAAATCCTGAAAAGTTTAAAAACAAAAGCTTATCAACAATTGGGAACTTCGGGCGGAGGAAATCATTTTGTAGAATTTGGGATTGTGAAATTAGATGAGGTAAAACCAGAATGGAACTTGATTCCAGGAGAATATTTGGCTGTTTTATCGCATAGTGGTTCGCGTGGTTTGGGAGCAAATATTGCAAAACATTACACGTATTTGGCGGCGAAACAATGTCCACTTCCGAAGCAAGTTCAGCATTTGGCTTGGTTGGATTTGGATACGCACGATGGGCAAGAATATTGGGCTGCGATGAATTTGGCAGGAGATTATGCCAAGGCTTGTCACGACGATATTCATCGAAGAATTGCGAAAGCTATAGGAAAACGTATCGCTTTCAACATCGAAAACCATCACAATTTTGCGTGGAAAGAAATAGTTGAAGGAACGGAACGAATTGTTCACCGTAAAGGAGCAACGCCAGCCGGAGAAGGAGTTTTGGGAATTATTCCAGGTTCGATGACTGCAAACGGTTACATTGTCGAAGGCTTGGGAAATGAGTTAAGCATTAATTCGGCTTCGCATGGTGCGGGACGAAAAATGTCGCGTGCGAAATGTAAATCAACGATTACCAAAAGCTTTATGAATGCACAACTTAAAGATGCAGAAATTGAGCTGATAGGAGGAAGTGTTGATGAAGCGCCATTTGCGTATAAAAACATCAAAACGGTGATGAATTTACAAACCGAATTAGTGAAAGTGTTGGGAACTTTTACGCCGAAAATTGTAAGAATGGATAAATAAATGATGATGAAAAAAATTATTCAACTTACATCGGGTAGAGGACCTGCAGAATGCAATTTTGTGGTAACTAATGTTTTTAAAAAGTTTTCGGAAGCGTGCACAAAATCCGATATTAAGTTTGACGTAATCGAAAGAGAAATTGACAAAGATTTTAATCAACTTTCGTCTGTGATTATAGAACTTGAAGGAAATGATTTAAACACATTTTTGAAACCTTGGTTTGGAACAATTTTATGGATTGGTAAAAGTCCTTATCGAAAATTTCATCAACGAAAAAACTGGTTTATTGGTTGTTTTGAATTAGAAATTCCGAAAGAAAATTCAATTAATCCAAATGAAATCGTTTATCAAACAATGCGAAGTTCTGGAAATGGTGGACAGAACGTAAACAAGGTAAATTCGGCTGTTCGTGCAACGCATCAACCAAGCGGAATTTCTGTGGTTTCGATGGATTCACGTTCGCAACATCAGAACAAAAAAATTGCAACAACTCGTTTGTTATTGAAATTGCAAGAATTTGAAACTAATAAATTGAAGGACTTGGTTCAAGAAAAATGGAATAATCAAACGTCTATTGCAAGAGGAAATCCTGTCAAAATATTCAGAGGAGATAAATTTAATGAATAAAATAAGCCGCTCATTGAGCGGCTTATTCATTCATCTTCATATTTTTTAAAAAGACTGTTAATCGTTTTTTGAACTTCATCTATAGAATTAACTTTTTTAGTAAAAGTCACTTTTTCTTCTCTATAATATTCAACCAAATATTTTTTTCCCGTTTCAGTAATTTTAACACCCCAATCAGGATTTCCATTTTTATTATAATTTAAACTTGAAAGTACTTTATTTGGACCTTCTATGAACGACTCTTGCCCATATAGTTTTTGAATATTTTTTGATTTAAAAATTTCTACAAATTGATTAAATAATTCATCCAATTTTATCGTTCGATTATAGGCAACCGAAGAATAAATGATTGCAATAATTGGATTAATTTCCTTATAAATCAGTTCATATAGAGGATTTACATCTTTTAATGAAACATATTCTTCTTTCAACTGATTGTTTTCTACTTTATAAATTGTATTAGAATTTGGAGAGCCTTTTTGTACTTCTTTTTGTAGATTATTGATAATCAACTTTCCATTTTCATCAAAAACCTCAGTAAAAATTCCATTACCTTTTTCGGTTAATTTGATTGAAGTTTGCTTTTCAAAATCTTTCATAACCAATTCTTTCTCATTATAATCAAATGTAAATCGGTTAAAAGCGTGCATCGCAAAAAGATTTAATTCAAGATAATTTGCTTTTTCATTTTTGTAACCAATACGTGATAGAGTAGCATTGTCTTCGTTATCAATAAACTCAAAACCGTCTACAATTTTTCCATTTTTGTAGACACTTTTTTGGTCATATTCATAAAATTGATAATTATCTAATTGCTTCAAAAAATCAAAAGAATATTGATATTTTAGTTCACCTTTTTCGTAAAAATCAACCAAAGGAATTTCGTTCAAAATGATTTTATTAATGAAATATCCATCATAAGGTTGTTCATTTTTGTAATAACCTTTATAAGATGATTGAGGTTTTTCTTTGATTAAAAAGTTAGAATAGATAACAGATTTTAGTTGATTGTTTTGAACTATTTTTTTCGTAGTCTTTTTTTTCTCGAACTTACTTAAATCTTTACCTGAAATTGTATCGCCTCTATGATCAATGAAAATTGTATCTTGAGAATAGGAAAAAATTGAACTAAAAAGCACAAAAATAAGAGCGATCTCTTTCATAATAGATGTTTTGGTTGAGGTTAAATATAAAAAAAACCGCTCAAAATGAGCAGTTTTAATATTACTTTTTTAAGATCGCTTGGATAATTCCTTCCAAATTTTCGTTGAATTCGAGCAATTGGGTAAAAACTTTATCGTCTTTATTCAAGCCGCCATGTTTATTGTTTTTAACGAATGTTGTTTTGATTATTTCCCAACGTTCTTTTTCTTCAGGAGTCATCAAACTTGCAATTTCTTTTAAGCGCAAAAGATTCGATTCTGTATCTGTTGTCAACGTTTGCGATTCACTTTCGTAATGTGCCAATATCGTTTCATTAATTTCTTTTTCGTTCATCATCGGAACAATTTTCGAAACTAATTTTGACATATTTCTGTACGAACCTTGCATCTTGAAAGGTGGCTCAGTTCTGTAATCATCTTGCATTGCTGCGCTTGCAATATAATTTTGATTGACTTTTACGACTATATTTCTAATCTTAATCACATGTTTTAGAACCGCAATAAAATCATCAATTTCTTGTTTCAAATAATTGCCTTCCAAATCTGGAAGTTGTTCTTGATTTTCGGTTACAAAATTTGTTAACTTGTAAAAATCGGACAAACTTTTTGAAGCAATTTTATCCAAATAAGGATTATCGCCTGTCGCATTTTCAATTAAACTCATATTGAACAACGTTTCAGTATCACCAATTACATCACCCAAATTATACACGTCAGCACGATTGGCCAACATATCTGGAATCTGAAATTTAGAGCCGCTTTCAGTATATGGATTTCCAGCCATAACGATGCAAAAACGTTTTCCACGTAAATCGTAGGTTTTACTTTCTCCTTCGAAAATTCCATCAATTTTTCGCTGTCCATCGGCTAATGAAATAAATTTCTGCAAAAATTCTGCACTCAAATGCTGAATATCATCCAAGTACAACATCACATTATCAGCCATTTCGAACGAAAGATTGATCTTTTTCAATTCCTCTCTTTCTCCAGAAGTTTTGGCTTCGATTGGATCGATTGACGTAATGTTATGCCCAATTGTTGGTCCATTCACTTTCACAAAATGCAAGCCCATCGTTTTGGCTAAATATTCCATCAAGGTCGTTTTTCCATAACCTGGCGGCGAAATTAACAACAACATTCCCATACGTGCAGTGCGCTTGTTTTCGCCTGCTGTTCCCAATTGCTTGGCTAAATTATTTCCGATTAAAGGAAAATAAACTTCGTTGATTAATTTATTTCTTACAAATGATGTCAAAACTTTTGGTTCAAATTCTGCGATTTTTAAATCTTTTTCATACGACTTAGAAATTTCTTCTTTTAGCTTTTGGAATGATTTAAAATTTGGAACATCAACAGTTGAAAAATGTTCTAATTTCGAAATGATTTCATGATAATTTTGAGTATAAATTCCGTCAACAATTACCGCATGATTTCCTTTTAAATCTTCAATTTTTATGATAGAATTTCCTTCATTGATATGATATTGATCTTTCGAAAATAAAAGCATTGTTGCCACTTCATTCACCACATTTCTGTAATTTAAGAAGTTTTCATTTTCATCAATAAAAGAATGAATCCAGTTTTCGATCAAGTAAAATTTTTCGGTTGAAGAAAATTGTTCATCTTGAATTAATGCATTAAAATCGTCCGAATTTTTATTCTTTTCTAAATAATTTACAAATTCATTTCGGAAAGTTTCAGCTTCTTTACTCATCGAAAAAGCTTGATATTTCGTGAAAGTTGTAAATAAATAATTGGCTATTTTTTCTGATGATGTTTGCGATTTATCCCATTCCGTTTCCCAATTTTCAAAAAGCGATTTTATTTCATTTAGAATGTTTTCAAAACGATTTGAATTTGGAAAATTTTTCAAAATTAATTGAGCAGAATTAATCATCGCATTCAATTTTTCTTGCAAATTCTTTTCTAAAGAATGCCAAAAAATCTGAGTAGTTGTACGTGTTTGAGCATCAAATTGCAACACGTCTAATTTAGAATTGACATGCACTAATTCAGTAAAAATTCGAAGTGCGTCAAAATTATGAACACCTTTTATATAACCTTCCGAATAATTTTGTTCAATGATTTGATTGATGAATTTTTCAGCACCGAAATCTTTTTCATTTCTCGCTAAAAAAGCTTGATAAGCCAAATATTCAGCACGATAAACCAATTGATTTTCTGAAACAAATTCTTGGTTCCAAATATCTTGATAACGATAAATTTCTTCGTTTTTAACTTTTTGATAGAAACTTGTTCCTGTCAAATGATAAAATAATTCGTTGTTACGATTCAACAAAGTCAGCGCTAATTGCTGCGTATTGACCATAAATTTATTTTGCCCAAGCGCAATAATATTTTGTCCATCAACAAAAAGTTCAGTTTTATCACGTAAAACTCGAAGCGTATCTTCTTGCGATTTTTTCAAAAGATTTTCAAGGTTTTCGGCTTTCGAAACATTTTTTAAATCTTTTAATTCTTGAATGATTTGACGCATTTTGTCAATCATCAAATCCGAAGAATAAAACGCTAAAATTTCTTCTTTTTCAGAAAAAGTTTTGGATTTATTTTCGATATTTTTCAAGACACGCAAACCAATTTGTTCTAATGAATTGGTACGTTTATTGGTTTGTTCAACCAATTGTTCGCGTTTCGAATTGAACGCTTTGATAATTTCGTCGCGTTTATCTGCAATTTTTAAAGCGAAATCATCAAAATCTGAAAATTTACTTTCTAATTCTTCGAGCTGAACAATGATTTTTGTATTGTATTCTTCCGTTTTTTCGGCAGTTGTTGATAATTCTAAAAAGTTAACCACACTTTGTTCCAACAACGTGATTTGAGCAGAAAATTCGGCAACCGCTTCTTTACTTTTTAAGGCAGAAGTTTGACGTGTTAATTGAGCTCGAACTTCGTTAAGCGAAGCAAAAATGACAGAAATTTTTTCAATAATTTTTGTCGTTTGTGTAGCGTCTTCAATTTTTAAACTGTTCAGAATATCAATCAACAATTCTAATTCGGAAGCAATTTTAAGACACGCTTCTTCGATTACTTTCGCATCAACAACTTTCTCAATCGAAGCCACTAAATTTTTCTGTTCTTCAACTTTTTCTTCGTACGGAATCAGCGCTTCATCCAATAAAAGAAACTCAATTGTTTTGGTTGATAAACTTTCGTTGACTTCTTGTAATTGATTTTCTAATTCTTGAACACGTTCTAAATTGATATAACGAATCGAACGTAAATCAATCACTTTTCCTTGAATTTTACGCGCTTCAGCTAAATGTTCAACCAATAAATCCAATTGATTGTACGTTGTACTATTTATTTTGAAAACGATTTCTTCTATCGATTCTTCCGTTTTTTCTAACGTTTCTTGCGCAAATTTTTTCTGAACTTGGACTTTTGCAAATTCATCAATCGCTGTATTGGCAACCGTTTTGATTTCTAACAAAGGAATCGCAAGCTCAAAAGTATCTTTGTCATTGATCCAAAAATATCCATCAACAATATTATTCGCTTTTTTTACAATGTCTTCATACAGACCTTCGTACGAATCTTCTTTGTTAATTAATTGGATAACTTCTTGAGATTCAGCCATTGCTTTTACAATGTCTTTGTTTCCAATTTTGTATAATGGATGATTTGTTTTTTCTTGATTTTCCACCAAACGCTCGACATAAGGTGTTTCCCAAATTTGAACTTGATGATGTCGTGTTGCTTCTTCTTCGGTACGGAAATAAATTAAACTTCCGTCTTTAAAAATCGTGAAACCATTGCAAACAATAGGCGTTTCGACGTTTTGTTGAATGATATTGTATGATAAAAGAATGTATGTATTGGTTTCATCTTGATTGAAAATATACATAAAATCTTCTCCGTTTGGAGAATTTATACGACGGAAAAATTGAAAATTATCTAACTTATTTTCGAAAATATGATAGGTTCCGTTTTGTAAATAATAACCATTCGAAAAAATTAAACCTTGGTTGTCTGGCAACAAAACAGCCGCATCTAAAAGAGCTGGAATGTTAATGACTTCCTTGGTACGAACATTGTAAATATACGCTCTGAAATCTTCTTGAAATGGTTTGATTTTAACCGCAATCAGATTTCCTAAATCGGCGTAATAATATTCGGCATCGTCTAATTGTTGATCTAAATGCGTAACTTTTTCAGTAAAAATTCCTTTTCCTGTATCTGTATTATCCTCAATTTTGAATGTAATATCGCCACCAATCGCTTCGATAAAAATTTTATCTAAAATAGAAATGTGTGGAAATTTTCCTAATCGACGATCATCAATCGATGTTTTTTGCCATTCGAAATCAAATTGATCTGCTTTTTTAACTTCGTGAATGCTGCGATCATCTTGATAAATTAATTTTCCGTCTTTGATTAACCATTTAAACGCTTTTAAATCTTGTGCGCTTTTACTGGTTTGGAAAACCATGTACAAATAATTATCTGTTCTACGAAATTTAGAAAAGATAGAATCGCGGTAATATTTATATAAATTCTGAAAATCTGTAAAGAAATTCTGATCGTTAATTAAGTCGAGAGGTTGAGGAATAAATTGATTTTCTTGAAACAGATAAATACTAAAAACATCGCTCAACTGAATGTCTGTGCGTAAACCGAAATGCACGTTGTACCCAAAAATACACAATTTATCGAACGCGATAATTCCACGTGAAATACAGGTGTTTTCTGTCGTAATTCTTTGGTTTGCGCTTAATGCAAAATTGGTAGAATTGAACACCTCTTTACGAGCTTCGTTCAATTTCGTTAATCTTTCCGAAAGAAAATCTTTTTGTGTAAGAAGTCTTTTTCGGATGATTTCGTACGCGCCTGCATCAAGCGTTTCGGTAACGTTAATATTTTTTTCTTCTTGCATTAAATTAAAATCTAAAAGGTGATTAAACGTGTTGATAAGAGCGATTGAAACAATAAAATTTCAATCACTCTATTATTGTTTAATGGATTAACCTATTTTTTTATTTGAAACACCTAATTGATTCGCAATTCCGAAAAGAGAATTGATAAATCCTGTGTCTTCACTGTTTCCAGAAGCCGAAGCAGCTTGCTGTAATTTAATTAATGCAGCAGTAATTGTTAAGTTTTTGATGTCGTTTGACGAAATACCATATTTATCGGCAAGACTTTTCACTTTTCCAGCTAAATCGCTTCCACCATCTTCGTCAATCAACGCATTTTTGATATCTGTTGCATGTTTAGAATTGTCGATTAAATGGTCGAAACCTTTTGCATTCGAAACTTGTTTGACAATATTTTCGAAGAACATTGTTTCTCCACCAACAATGTCAATTTTCGCAGATTTTAATGCATTTGATAATACCTCAGCTTGCGCTCCAGCAATATCTTTTTGAATGTTGATTTGAGCCAATTCGATGTCTTTTTCTTTTTGTAATTGAAGTTTGAACTCTTCGTGCTCTTTTCCAACACCGTCCAATTTCTTCATTGCTTCTGCTTTTTCTTCAATTCCTTTCGCTTCTGCCAACGCTTTTTCACGTACAACTTCCGCTTGCGCTAAACCTTCTTTACGCAACGCTTCCGCTTTTTTCTCGATTACAGACGCTTCTACAGTTCCTTGTTTTTCCTCTGCTTCTGCTTTCGCAACCATTACTTCTGCCTCAGATAAACCAATTGCAGCTTCTTCTTTAGCTTGTGCTTCTGCAATAATTTTGCGTGCTTCCGCTTCTTTTGCAGATGCTTCTTTTTTCGCTTCCGCATCAATTAATAACTCTTGTGCTTTACGTTCTGCAACTTGTTTTTGAGCATCGGCTTCGATAACTTGACGAGCAGCTTCTTGCTCTGCTGCAATTTTAGCAGCTTCCGCAGCTTTTACAGTTTCGATTAAACGCTCTTCCGCTTCTTGAGATGCAGCAATGATTCCGGCTTGTTTCTGACGTTCAACTTCACGATAAACTTCAACATCTTTCACACCTTGTTGCTCTTCAATCACGCCTTTTTCTAAAAGAACACGTTCTTTGATAACGCCTTGGATATTTTTCTTCTCAACTTCGATTGATCTTTCTTTATCAATCTGCGCTAAAGTCACAATTCGTTCACGTTCTGTTTGCTCTAATGCACGATCTTTTTCTACACGCTCTGTTTCGATGGCATCAGTACGAACTTTATTTTTTTCTGCGATAATAATTTGACGCAATTTATTTTCTTCTTGTACCGCCAATTGCTCTTCTGTTGTAATACGAACAGATTCAGCTTTTAGACGTTCTTCTTCACGAACTTTTGCAATTTCTGCTTCTTCGCGTGCTTTTATATTTTCGATTTCTCGGCGTTGACGCTCTTCTTTTTCGGCTAATTGACGCTCTAATTCTAAGATTGCTTCACGCGCTTCAACGTTTTGTTTTTTGATAACTTTTTCTTCTTCACGACGAATTAAATTGGCGTTCATATTTTGTTGAGCCGTTAATTCAGTGATTTTTTTGATTCCTTCTGAATCTAAAATATTGTCTGGACTTAAAAATTGTAATTCAGTTTGTTCTAAATAATCAATTGCACAGTCATCTAAAATATATCCATTCAAATCTGTTCCGATGATATTTAAAATTTCATCTCTAAATTCACGTCTTGCTTCGTATAATTCGATAAAATCGAATTTTTTTCCAACTGTTTTTAAGGCTTCTGAGAATTTCGCTTCGAAAATACTTTTTAATGTTTCTGGTTCTGATGCTCGTTCTGTTCCTAAGTTTTGCGCAACATTGATAACATCATTCACCGATTTATTAACGCGAACAAAAAATGCAACTTTAATATCAGCTCTAATGTTGTCTTTACAAATTAAACCGTCGCCTTGTTGACGAGCAATGTCAATTTTTTTGATTGAAATATCCATAATTTCCATCTTGTGGAAAACAGGAATTACATACATTCCTTTGTTAAAAGCGACTTGAGAACCGCCAACACCAGTACGAACGATGGCTTTTCCTTGTGGAACTTTTTTATAGAAAATGCTTAAGACAATGATGAATGCAATAAAGATGAAAACGATAACACCAACTGCTAAAAGAATAAAATTTGACATGAGATTTTTTTTATAAGTTTTTGATTGATTTAGTTTATAATTATGGTTAGAATTTCTTCGATAAGAAACGAAGTAAGTTGAAATAGTAGTGTCATGATTGTGTTAAATATTGTTTAAGGTTATATGTTTAATGACTAAATAATAATGATCTGAAGGTGATTCGTCTGTAATAATAATGGTGTCTCCAAAATTAATTTCTTCGCCGTTTTGACTTTTGATGTTAAGGGTAATAATATCTTTTTCGATTTGAAATTCGGCAGAACCTATTTTATCACCTATTATTTTAGACTTCGATTTTCCGATTCTGCCGATAAAATCAGTTTCTTCTTCTCCGTGATAGCCTAATTCTGCATACATTTTCACCAATGGTTTCGTTATCCAATGCATCATAAAATAAGCAATGATGAAAATTGGAATTAATACTAAAATTGAATATAAACCTAATTTACCTAATCCGAAAACAATCGAAGAAATAATGGTAATAACCCAACTGATGAATTTGAACAAAGTAATAATTACCATTAACGGAACTTTACCAACATTGATAAATTCTAAACATTTTGCCCAAAAACCTGGCTCGTGATGCACGTCTGCATCAGCATCGTGATCGCCGTCAATTTCGTGGTGCGCATCAACATCATTGATATCTCCTATATGAAAATCAGAATCAGTTCCAAGGTCAATTCCGTCACCAGCTAATAATTGAAACACCCAATAGACAAGAGAAAATCCCATCAAAATGGTCATAATTCCGTTAGCAACAGGATTAAAAAGAAGGTTTAAAATTTCGGACATTTAGTGTTAATTTTTAGTTTATTGCATCACTCTCTTGAAAGTATAATAGACTTTGTAAGACATCATCCCTACATAATTTGCAGGAACAGAAGTTACCAATTCCCATCCTTGTTCACCAAGTTCTGAAAATATTTTATCAACATGGTCAGTGTAAATAGTAATTTTACTAAGTCCAACACTTGCGGTAATTTCGATTGTTTTATACTCAAATTTTTGCATAATCATAAAATTTAAAATGGTGGTTTAAGATCTGAAATTTTTTATAGAAATAACTCACTATAAAAAGTGATTTATTCTTGATTTTTTGACTGAATTTTTAGCTTCAAAGCTTCTAATTCATTCTGAATCAAATCTCCTTTCAAAGTATCATTAATTTCATCATCAGCCGTTTTTGAATTATCCGCTAAACTTCCGTAAGCTTGCGCAAGCGCTTCGTCTTCTTCTACTTTGGCTTTCATGCGTTCTAACATACTAATGGTGCTATTCGCATCAATTTTTGCCATTTGTTTGTTCACTTGTTTTGTGGCATCAGCAACTTTTACACGCGCTTTTAATGTTGTTAATTCATTTTCCCATTTATTAATGTTGAATTTTAGAACTTCGACATTTTTATGGACTTCATTTGCAGATTTTTCATGAATAATTACTTGATTTTCTAATTCAGTAATTTCTTCTAACAATTGATTCTTTAAGCCCAAAGCTTCTTTCGCTAAACTTTCGGCTTGTTCAACTGTAATTTCACTTCGCCCAGCTTTTTCTAACAAAAGAATTGCTTTTCGTTCGTAATCTGCCGCTTCTTCTTTCTTTTTGTCTACGCTATTTTGCGAACGAATTGCCATCGCTTTTACTTTTGCATAAGCTTCTAATGATTGATTAAGATCATCGCGCATTTCGCGAATTCCTTGTTCAGTCATTTTAATTGGGTCTTCCATTTTTTCGACAACCGAATGTATTTCCGCTTGTCCAATTCTAAAAATACGTTTGAAAATATTCATAGTGATATTGTTTTATTGTTTAGAAAATTCGATTAATTGAGCAGAATATTCGCTCATCAATAAGCTCAAAGAGTTTAACGTTGCTTCAAATTCGTTTTGATCAAGATTCGCAATTTGAAGTGTGTAACGATAAATAACTTTGTTTCCGTCTTCTGTTATTGCAAAAGCACCATGAATGATATCGCGATTTTTCATCAACAAAGCTTTTAGCATTTCCAGATTATCATTTGTAATTGTAAATAAATACAACTCGAAAATGATAACAGGTGGTGCAATTCCTACAATCAGATTTTGAACACCATCCAATAAATTTTCAATCATAAAAACACCTTCTTTTTCGTCTTTGTAACTGATGGTGTAATTGATGTTTTGAATAAAATTTTCAATCTTAGAAAAATAATTCATTTTGTTGTTATTAGTGTTTTTTGTAATTTGTTTCCATAAAATTAAACAATTTGCTAAAATAATTAGCAAATAAAAATGTTAAAATTTTAAATAATGACAAAAATAGGTGAAAATATAAAGAAATTAAGACAGGTTAAGAACTTAACTCAACAGGCTTTTGCTGATTTGTTTGAAGTTAGTAGAGGAAATATTTCATCTTACGAAGAAAAACGTGCAGAACCAAAAATTGAAACGATTTCTCAAATTGCTAAATATTTTAGCATTCCAATAAGTCATTTGATCGAAAAAAACTTAACAGTTAACGAAATATTACACTTTGATAACTATTTTGAGGAAGCTGATATGTTGCGAAATGTTAAAAATTTGAGCGCGATTCCTTTTTTATCTCGAGAAGTTATTCAAGCAAAAAAAGAGTTGTTTTCGAACTTAGAAAATTATCCTTCAATCTATTTTCCGATTTATAATTCGCATCAATTTATTGCGTTAGAATATTCTTCGAGTATCGCTTCACCTATCGATTTTACAGAAGAAGAGTCGTCTATTTTATTTTTTGAGCATTTGGAAGTGGAAAATTTACATTTGGTTAATGATAAATTTGGTTTGTATTTGAATGATGATGAAATTTTTGTCGGAAAATTTATTCAACGCGAAAATCAGTTGATTTTGGAATTAAATCAATGGAAACAAATTATTTTTGATGTTGAAAATATTCAGCATTTTTATCAGTTTTATGCTGTTTATAAGAAGGTTTAGCTAGAATAGAGGATTGATTATGGTGTGTTTTTATTTTGTTTTTAAAGTAACTAATCGCATTTTAAAATCAATAAAATCTACTGTTTTGTTTCCATCTTGGTCATAAGATATAAGAGTCTCACCAGCTTGTTGATAATTATAATTTTTAGGCAATCCGAACTTTTGAATTAAATTATCGTATTTTAAATATTCTTTTGGTCTGGAATTATAAAAAGTCAATGCAGATTTAATGTCATATAATAAGGTATCTGAAATTTCATGTAATTGTCCATTTTTAAAAATTAATCGTTCTTCATAGAGGCACGAACAGTATTTGTCCTTTCCAACGGAAAAGCTAAAATCACTTGGACAATCATTGATTTCTTTAGAAGATTTTAATTTTTCCAAACGATTAATAATTGAATTAAATTCGTTCTCATTAATTAAAACAATTTCAGAATCTTTATTATAATACCCATTGTTTTCTTGACATTCAGGAGGTATATTATAATCTACGTAATTAGGAGGAAAAGACGCAATAATATCATTGATTTCTTTTTGTTCATTGCAAGAGAAAAAATAGAAAAGACTTAATAATCCAATAATAAAATACTTCATAATTAAGATTTTAAACTTTAATATAAATCTTCTTTTTGTCTAATAAATAAGCTAGCCACCAAAAGAAAGCTAAGAAAATTAGCGAATAAATAAATGAACCAATTTCTGGAATTCCAGGAATTTTTGCACAAACATTTTCGTAGAACCAACCCAATGGTGAAATGAATTTGATTTCGCCTTTATCATTTAAACCAGCTTCAATTCTGATTAAACCTAATAATCGAGGTAATAATCCGCTCAAAACAAAGATGAATAAAGGATTTTTTCCGAAAACATCAAAGAATTTCATGAAGCTATTTTTGATTCCTAAAATTTCAATAAACCAAATCATTGCGCCAATTGTCAAGATCGCTAAACCAGTTGTGTTGAAAACATAAGAGCTGCTCCAAATCTTTTTATTGTATGGAAAGTCCCATTGCCAAACGTAACCAATTGTCAACGCAATTGTTCCTAAAACAAATAAACCAGCTAACATTTTATATTGCGGATTGTCAGTTTTTGGTAACGGACGATTCAACCAATTGATATTCCCTTGTTTCTGAATATAATCACCAACCAAATACCCAAATAAAACTTGTGGAATGGTAGAAATTGTACTGAAAATTCCTTCTGGGTCAAATGGAACGCCTTCTCCTTTGTAAATATGTGCTAAACCAAGCAATTGATTATCTATTTTAGTTCCGATAAAACCTTCTAACGAATAAGGATCAGAAGTTCCAAGTCCGAAAGTTAAAACCCAATAAAATAAAAGAATCGCACAACTTATCAATAAAACTTGTTTTTGTTTAAAATAAAAAGCAATCACAGAAGCAAAAAAATAAGCAATTGCAATTCGTTGTAAAACGCCCATAATTCGGATTCCGCTTTCTTCTGAATCTTTCCATGCTTTGAAAATAAGTTCATTGTTATCCCACTTAAAAAATGGCCACCAATTGATGAATAATCCAATTCCGAAAATTAGAATTGTTCGTTTTATTACTTTTTGCCAAAAAATCTGTTGAGGTTGTTTTTGCAATTTAGGAATTACAAAAGCCATTGCATTTCCTACTGCGAATAAAAAGAAAGGAAAAACCAAGTCTGTAGGCGTACATCCGTGCCAGCTTGCATGTTTCAAAGGTGCGAACATAGCTGACCAATTGCCAGGATTATTGACTAAAATCATCAACGCAACAGTTGCGCCACGAAAAACGTCTAAGGAGTAATAACGAGCTGCTTTCATCTTTTTTGTGTTAATGTTTTAAAGATATAGATTTTTTGAAATTTTTAGTAAAAAGCTTTCGTCTTTTATCCTTTAATAATTCTTACCTTTAATTGACATAAATAAACAATGAATAAAATGAGAACGGAGTCTGATTTATTAGGAGAATTACAAATTCCTGAAACGGCTTATTATGGTGTGCAAACGCAGCGCGCTATTAATAATTTCAAAATTTCGACGAATTATTTGTCACATTATCCCGAATTTGTAAAAGCGCTTGGTGTGGTGAAATTAGGTGCTGCACAAGCAAATCATGAATTAGGAATATTATCGAAGGAGTTATTTGAGGCAATTTCTTTTGCGTCGAATGAATTGATAAATGGTAAATATTTAGATCAATTTCCGATTGATATGATTCAAGGTGGAGCAGGAACTTCGACTAATATGAATGCGAACGAAGTAATTGCCAATATTGCTTTGGAACATTTGGGGAAACAGAAAGGAGATTATCAATTTTGTTCGCCAAATGATCATGTCAACCTTTCTCAGTCTACAAATGATGCATATCCATCAGCTTTGAAATTGGCTTTGTTTGATATGAACAAACCGTTGGTTGAAGCGTTAACAAACTTATATTTAGCCTTTGATAAAAAAGCAAAAGAGTTTGAGAATGTAATCAAAATGGGGCGTACGCAATTACAAGATGCGGTTCCAATGACGCTTGGACAAGAGTTTGAAGGTTTTGCGAATACATTACACAAAGAAGTTGATAATTTGAATAGAATTGCTGCCGAATTATTGGTGATTAATATGGGTGCAACTGCAATTGGAACTGGATTGAATGCTGTTCCAGGTTATGCGCAATTGTGCACAACTAAAATCGCAACAATTTTGAATGAAGATGTTGTTTTGGCAGATAATTTAGTGGAAGCAACTTCGGATACGAGTTCGTTTGTGGATTATTCTTCTGCGTTGAAACGTCTTTGTGTGAAGTTGTCAAAAATTTGTAATGATTTACGTTTGTTGACTTCAGGTCCGAGAACAGGTTTGTTTGAGATTAATTTACCTCCAAAACAACCAGGGTCTTCGATTATGCCAGGGAAAGTGAATCCAGTAATTCCGGAAGTTGTCAATCAAGTTTGTTTTAAAGTGATTGGAAATGATTTGTCAATTACAATGGCTGCAGAAGCGGGACAATTACAGTTAAACGTAATGGAACCTGTAATTGGTTTCTCGATTATGGAATCTATTCAATATTTAACAAATGCGATGAATACGTTACGTGTTGAATGTGTAGACGGAATTACAGCGAATGCAGAGCATTTAAAAAATGAAGTTCAGAATAGTATTGGAATTGTGACGGCGCTAAATCCGTATATTGGTTATAAAGCAAGTACAAAAATTGCGAAAGAAGCTTTAGAAACGGGTGGAAGTGTTTATCAATTAGTTTTAGATCATGGTTTATTGTCGAAAGAACGTTTGGACGAAATCCTTGATCCTAAAAATATGCTTGGACCACATATTTAAAGTGCATAATGAAAAAAGAAAAATGATATAGCAAAAAATTATGAGTAATGAGTTCAGAGAAAACTTAGAACTTATTACTCATAACTTAAAACTTATTTTAGAATCCGTGCAAATTCACCTCATCAGTTGGAAGTAAATCAACTTTTTTACCCATTTTTTTCTGAATGATTTTGAAATGATGCAAATCTTCTTCTGTAATCAAACTAATTGCTTTTCCGTTTGCATTCGCACGACCTGTACGCCCAATTCTGTGTACATAATCTAAAGGCGAACGAGGTAATTCGTAATTAATAACAGTTGGTAAACCTTCGATATGGATTCCGCGTCCAATCAAATCTGTTGCAACCAAAACTTTAACATCACCTAGTTTAAAATCTTCCAAATTATCCATTCTCGCACCTTGGGATTTCTTACTATGAATCGCCATTGCAGAGATTTTATTCTTTTTTAATTTTTCGACCAAATTATCCGCAGTTCGTGTCGAAGAAACAAAAACCAATACTTGCTCTAAATTTTCAGATTTGATTAAATAACGTAAAAAAGGACCTTTTGTTTCTGCATCAACCTTGTAAGCAATTTGCTCGATTTGTTCTAAATCAATTTCTTGCTTTTTGATTTCAACAACAATTGGATTTATGTTTAATGTAGATTTTATTTCATCAATTTTATCATTTAAAGTGGCAGAAAAAAGAATCGATTGTTTCTTTTTCGGAACACTTTTCAGGATTCGATTCATTTCATCTCCAAATCCCATCTGAAACATTTTGTCCGCTTCATCAATCACCAAATATTGCAATTGATCTAACGTAAATGCATTATGATCCATCAAATCCAATAATCGACCAGGCGTTGCAATTAGAATTTCTGTTCCATACAAATTTTTCATCTGTGGATTAATCGAAGTTCCTCCATAAACAGCTTGCGTTTGTACTTCACGACGTAAAGCAGATTGTAATCCTGCAAAAGTTTGCTCAATTTGAACTGCTAATTCACGTGTTGGAACTAAAATCAAGGCTTTTACAGCACGAGATTTTTCGTACGATTGATGCTGAATTTTTTGTAACAAAGGCGCAACAAAACACAACGTTTTTCCAGAACCAGTTTTTGCAATTCCCATCACATCTTTTCCTTTAAGAATAGATGGAATTGTTTCGGTCTGAATTTCAAAAGGTTTTAAAAATCCAAGTTTTGTAATTGCTTTTGATAAATATGGTGATAATCCTAAATTTTCGAATGACATAAATTGATATAAGACTGCAAAGGTAGAGATTAAATCTGAATGATATTTTATGAAAAATTGTTCGAATCATCATTTTTAATCATAATGAAAATGAAAGATTTACTTTCGATTCTGAAATATTTCCAAAAAAACATTTTATAATCGAATTTTAAAATGAAAATCATAAATAAAAACAGAAATAATTTCGGTTTAAAACTTGTAAAAAAGCTTTTGACTTAATGAAACTATCGTTAACTTTGATTCTTATGAAAAAAGATCAGTCTAAGATAATTCGTGAGCAAGCACCAAGATCAGCTACTCGCGAGCATTCGGTTCCATTATATTTAACATCAAGTTTTATTTTTGATAGCGCAGAACAAGGTCGCGCAATTTTTGCGGAAGAAGAGCAAGGGATGGTGTATTCGCGTTATGCAAATCCAAATACAACAGAGTTTATTAATCGTGTTTGTGCGTTAGAAAAAGCAGAAGCTGGATTGGCTTTTG
Organism: Empedobacter sedimenti; assembly: GCF_030005555.1. Lineage (GTDB taxonomy): Bacteria > Bacteroidota > Bacteroidia > Flavobacteriales > Weeksellaceae > Empedobacter > Empedobacter sedimenti. Next base: position 41,620 of record NZ_JASCQG010000018.1, read on the forward strand.
CATCAGGAATGGCAGCGGTTTTTGCATCATTTGCATCATACATCAAAAGTGGAGATCATATTGTGTCGAGTCGTGCTATCTTTGGTTCTACGCATCAATTAATTACGCAATTGTTTCCGCGTTGGGGTGTAACTTATACTTATGTTGAAACGCCAAATATCGAAGATTGGGAAAAAGCAATTCAACCAAATACGAAAATTGTTTTCTTAGAATCACCTTCAAATCCTGGATTAGAATTATTCGATTTAGAAGCTTTAGCAAAATTGAAAGAAAAACATCCACATGTTATTTTTGCAATTGACAATTGTTTCGCAACGCCATATTTACAACAGCCTTTGCAATTTGGATTTGATTTATCGATACATTCTGCAACAAAATACATGGACGGACAAGGTCGAGTTTTAGGTGGAGTCGTTGTTGGAAATGAGGAATTAATCAACGAAATGATGTTTTTTATTCGTCATACAGGACCAGCAATGTCTGCTTTTAATGCATGGACAATTTCTAAAAGTTTAGAAACTTTACCTCTTCGTATGGATCGTCATTGTGAAAATGCATTGGCTTTGGCAGAAGCGTTGGAAAATCATTCTGAAATTGAAGATGTTAAATATCCATTTTTACCATCGCATCCGCAATATGAGTTAGCAAAAAAACAGATGAAAGGCGGTGGCGGAATCGTTACATTTGAGGTAAAAGGCGGAAAAGAGCGTGCTTTTGAATTTATTGATGCATTAGAAATGATTTTATATACATCTAATTTAGGAGATTCGAGATCGATTGCTACGCATCCTGCAACAACAACTCATGCAAAATTATCAGATGCAGAGCGTGCAGATTTAGGAATTATGCCGGGTTCTATTCGATTATCAGTCGGTTTAGAGGATAAAACAGATATTATCGAAGATATTTTGCAAGCATTAGAAAAAACGAAGTAATAATATTTTAAATCAATATGTAAATTTTCAGCAAAAAGTGGACATCTAAGACCTAAAATTTAAGGTAGTGTTTTTAAAATCATTAACTTTAATTA
>NZ_JASCQG010000019.1 GCF_030005555.1 Empedobacter sedimenti
AATTTTTATGTATAATTATTCTCGAAAATAAACTATTTACGTTTCTATATTGCGAAATAAACGGTTACAAATATTTTAGAAAAAGAATCGATGATGAATTTTGGAATCTTTTGGAAAGGGAAGGAGGGAGGACATAATTTCATTTAATTAAAATACACTGAAAAGATCTTAATTAAATGAAATTAAAATTGTTTTATGATAAAATATTTAGTGACAAATACTAGAAAAAATATATAAACTATTAATTCATATAGCAGTTGTTGGGTTTTTGTTATCTGTTGTTATCCGATTTATTTCCCGATACAGAAAGTGATGAATTCAGTGTTTATAAGAGATACATAGTAGTGAGGTGTAGTATTGGTGTATAAAAATTTAAGAAAGTTTAACATTATATAGTATAAAAAAAAGTTTTCATAAATCTAATATTAACTATATTTTGATTTACAAAGAAAATACAATAATTAAATAGAATAGGTTTTTTCTTCTTTTCAATGTAATTTTATAGATGAAATAATTGAAACAAAAATGAAAAAAATAGATATTACAAGTTTAGAAGATTTAGACCAAATTGATCAAGCGTCTTTTAATCAACCAAAAATTATATATAAACACAGTACAACTTGTGGGTTATGTGATATTATTTGGAATATTATAAAAGAAAGCGATTTCGAACTGAATTATTTAGATTTATTAACGTACAGACCAATATCTAATGAGATTGAACGTCGTTATAATGTTCAGCACGAATCGCCACAAATCTTAATTATTAAAGATGGAAAGTGTGTGTACAGTGCATCACATCGTAGGATAAAAAATGAAGAAATTCAAAAACAATTAGATCAATTAGTTAGTTTGTAATGTATTAACATTGATTATTATATTAATAGTGCAATATATGGCACTAATTGATGCCAATTATATTCAAAATTTATATTAAATCTTAAAAAGTGCAATTAGTTGCACTTTTATTGTTTTATATTATATTTATTCCTAAATTTACTATAAAAGTGCAATATATGACACTATTATTAATTGAACAGATAAAAGAACGTCGTAAAGTTTTAGATATTACACAAGAAACATTAGCTGAAATTTCGGGTGTTGGCTTACGTACACTTAAACAGTTTGAAAGCGGAAAAGGTAATCCAACGTTAGAAACATTACAAAAGTTATGTGATGCATTAGGATTAGAAATTAGATTAGAGATTAAAACGGTTGAATAATGAGAATTGCTCATATTTTGTATAAAGGCGAAAAGGCAGGAGTTTTGACACAATTAGATAATGGTAGTTTTCATTTTAAATACAATGAAAATTGGTTATCCAATGAATCTAAACCTCCAATAAGTTTAACATTACCTAAAAGTCAAATCGAGTTTGAATCTGATACATTATTCCCGTTTTTTTATCATTTATTACCCGAAGGTGTAAATAAACGAATGATTTGTAAGATGTTTAAAATTGATGAAGATGATGCTTTTGGAATATTATTACAAGCATCTAAAGTAGATACCGTGGGTGCAGTAACAATAGAAAGAGTGTAGAATGAATTTAGAGTTAAAAAATTGCCCGGGTTCTTTAAAAGAAAATTTTAGTACGTACAGTTCAAGCGTATTGAAAAAGATGTTTGATGGCAGAAAAGTAAATCCAATTTTAAACTATACTTCACCAGCTGATCGAAAAGATAAAAGCAGCTTTAATCAAAATCAAACGCATATTTCAATTTCAGGATTTCAAGAGAAATATTCGCTAATTCTTGATGGAAATGAATTAAGATTGACCAATGAAAACGAAAGTGGACAATATATTCTTAAGCCAATTTCTGATTTACCTAAAAATAGTGAATTTGCACCAGCAAACGAGCATTTGACAATGCAAATAGCGAAACAAATTTTTAAAATTGAAACAGCAGAAAACGCCTTAATTTTCTTTAAAGATGGAAGTCCTGCATACATAACAAAACGTTTTGATTACGATGCAAATGGAGAAAAATTAGCTGTAGAAGATTTTGCTTCTTTGTTACAAAAATCTCCTGCTACAGATGGGGAACAATATAAATACGAAGGCAGTTATTTGGAATTATTTGACGCTTTGAAAAAATATGTTCCTGCTTGGAAAGTAGAAACGCCTAAATTGTTTACATTAATTATTTTTAATTATTTATTTTCAAATGGAGATGCCCATTTAAAGAATTTTTCTTTAATAGAAACTAAACAAGGTGATTTTAAATTAAGTCCAGCGTATGATTTGTTAAATACGAAAATTCATATTGAGGATTCAGAATTTGCTTTAAAAGATGGATTATTACCAAAATCTATTTCAAAAGGAAAAATTATCGATCAATTATTTGTATTAGGTGAAAATGCAGGAATTACAGAGAAATCGATAATAAAAGTCATTCAAAATCTAACTTCTAAAGAAGATAAAGTAGAAGACTTAATTTCAAAATCTTATTTGTCTGAAAAATTGAAACGTAATTATTTACAAAACTATCAACGTAAATTAAAAAGATTAGATTTAGAATTAAGAAAGTAAAGCATAAAAAATGTCCGTTATTCTACACAAATATGAAATTCCAAAAGAAAAGGTTCTTCATCTTGGGATGAAGAACCTTTTTTACATGTTAAACATGTAATTAATTTAAAATGAATTATTTGCCAATGCAGAATGTGAAAAACTTACTGTTTATAGTGAGTGTAGAGTAGTGAGGTGTAGTTTTGGTGTAGTGAGTATTACTATAAATTTAACTAAATTTTAGTAATATTCAATAAAAGAATCAACCTTATTTATTACAATTTAATATTATTGATTAAATAAATCTTGAATTTTTTTCATTTGATTTAACAAATTTGACCAGCTCAAACTTTCTCCAATAATCATATGATCTTGCATTGTTTTATAGTCCTGTTCCCATTTTGAAAGAATTTCATCAGGCGGAATAATGCTCAATTTTCCTTTTTCGTGGTTTGAATAATCTAAACCTCTTAATGGATTTACAATTTTACGATGATCTACAATAGTTTGAAATAAATTGTCATCAGCTATTGCTTTTTCACCAAAGCCTGCTTGCATCATTTTGTCTAAATCATAAAAATGTCGTGTTAATCGTTCGGTTCTGATTTTATCAATGGGTTTTGAAAATTCTTCATGGAGCAATAAAACTTTTTCAATGAAAGTACGTGTAGGTATTACTACTTGTACATCAAAAGCAGGTTCTGTAAAAGTCAAGTCTTTATAATTTTCGTCTAAAAAAGAGATAATAGATTTTGTTTCAGATGGCTCTGTTAAAGATCTTGTACCCATTTCTAATAATACTCTTTGTTGTATATAAACATTGTTGACAGGAGCTTCAGGTTGGTAATAAATTTCTAATGTATTAGGATCACTTGTATCATCTACATGTTCATTGTATTTGATTTTATATAATTCTTTGCTAATTCCTAATTGATCCAACTGTTGAATTAATTCTTCTCTAAACTCATTGATAATAAATCCACCTGAAGCTTTTCGTAATTTTTTAATTTGAGATTTTGAATTTAATTCATCAAATCCTAATAATTGACGATCAATAATTAAATCAATATCTTCAGAAAATCGATCAATTAAATCGTAAGCTTTACTTAATGATGTTCCGCCTTTAAAGATAATTGAATTAGCATATTGTGATTGAAAAATAGCTTTCAACAAAATACAAACCCACCAATCTTTCTCTATTACAAACGCAGGTAAACTTTTAGCTATACCTGTTTGTTCAAGTACCTGAATTTTTTGTTCTTTCGTAAGGTTAATCCACATTGTTATTGTCTTTCGCAAGGTTAATAATTTGTTTTTGAATCCAAACAGGAGCGTACTTTAATTGTTTTTGAACTACTTCATTATTCAATTGCTGCACGCTAGGTTGTATTTGATTTAAAAAATCTTCTGTTATCTCTTTTTGACCAATTTCTTTAAAAACTTGAACAATCAAGTGTAATAATTGATCTTTGATGGCAAAGCTTTTAGGAACTGTTTTTTTGAATTGAATTGTACGATTTCCTATTTTTATTTCTCGTTGCGAACCATCGGTTAAGTAAACAGCTTTTAAAGGAATTTGAGTTGTTAAACCTAATAAATATAAAGCCAATACTCCTGTAGGAGCAATACGTGCTTTATCTCTTTGTGCGATTTGTTTCGCTATTTCTTCAATTGTAGGATAAATAGTACCTAACAACGGATCTTTTTTTGGTTTAAGATAAATACCTTGGGCTAAACGTTGTAATATTCCTTCATTTTCTAAACGGAATAAAGTTAATCTGATATTACCAGAAGAACCATATTGAAAAAAATCTTCGGCGAAAAATATTTCGCCAAGGGATGATTTTAAAATCTTTGTTTTTATCTGATTTTTAGATGTTTTCAATTTGAAATAACTTTTAAGGTTGTAACAAATTTAGTGAAAATTTGTTACAAAAATAGGTTTTATTTTGTTTAATAAATTACTATAATTATACATCTTGTAGTTTTATACCAAATTCGTTTTAGCGTAGATTGAAAATTAATATAGAGTAAAAAAAATGAACAAGGAGATTTTCTTAGTGCATTTTTTATAATTTATCATATAAGGAAAATAGAGTAGGTTATTCCTTCTTTTAGACGTAATTTTATAAGTGAAATAATAGAAAAAAAAATGAAAAAAATAGATATTACAACTTTAGATCACTTAGATCAAATTGATCAAGCATCTTTTAATCAACCAAAAATTATTTATAAACACAGCACAACTTGTGGATTATGTGATATTATTTGGGATATTGTAAAAGAAAGCGATTTTGAACTGAATTATTTAGATTTATTAACGTATAGATTACTCTCTAATGAGATTGAACGACGATATAATGTTCAGCATGAATCACCGCAAATTCTTATTATAAAAAATGGAAAAAGTGTGTACAATGCATCACATCGTAAAATAAAAAATGAAGAAATTCAGAAGCAATTAGATCTACTAGTTAATTTATAATGTATTTAAGAAATAATTATTGATCAAACATAAATGTCCGTTATTCCATGCAAAGTGAATCAAATTGTATGATATAACGGACATTTTAAGTTATGGATTTTAAAATTTTAAATGTCGTAAATCCAAAAAATAATTCGCAAAAAAGAAATTTTGATTTTTTTGTTTTTTCTTTTAAAATTTCAAGAACAACTGATAATTTTTCTGAAACATGTTTATTAGAATTTTTATAAGCAAAATAGTCTAGAATATTTTTTTGCAACAATTCAAACTCATCATTTCTTGCTAAATCAAAATAGTTATCAACTAATTTTGTAGTAGTTGGATCTATATTTTTAAAGAAAGAATATCAAAAATATTTTTTACTAAATTGTGACTTTAAATAGTTTTGTCTTCATATTTACTTCATTTTTACAACATAAGAAAAATAGTTCCTTTTTTTACGTTTGATTCAGTTCGTGCAATTTATTAGAGAAAGTAATAAAGCGAACAAGTTTGTGGGCAATAATGAGATTTCATCTTATTTAGCAATGATTACAGGAGATGAGGCTTTTATATACGCACCCGCGACTTTTAGTCGAGATAAAACGAAGATTAAAAATGAATTAGGAATAGATTTAAAATATACTAAATCAAAAGGCTATTTTATTAATTATTCAGAACAAGAATTTTTAATCGAAACATCATTGGATTATTATGAAATGTTTGCCATCATGAATCAAGCGAATGCTTTGCCTGAAATGTTTTTAATCTAAGAAAGAAAACCTTTGGGGCTAAATCAAATTACTGATGTTGTAGATTTTATCAAAGATAAAAAGGTGATTCAGTTTAATTATCTAAAATATGATACAAATTAAAAAAATGTGAGTATTATAGAACCTTTGGCGATAAAAGAAAGTCTTGAACGTTGGTATTTAATCGGAAATGATCATAAAAATAATAATGGATTGCGTGCATTTGGTTTTGATCGAATGTCTGATATAACTTTTCATAGGGAAAAGTTTGCTCCAAAATTTTCAATAGAGGATATTCAAACAAAGTATCAATCGTTATTTGCGATGTTTGATGATGGGGACAAAAGGGTAGAGGAGATTGAATTGGAATTTGACTCTAGCGATGGTAATTATATCAAAAGTTTACCGATTCATCATTCGCAAAAAGTTGAAGATATTCCTAATGGAGTTCGCGTTTATTTGAAATTAAAACCCACGCCCGATTTTATTAAAGAAATCATGTCACGAGCGTGGAGTTTAAAAGTAATTAAGCCAGAAAGTTTACGTCAAGAAATTGCTAAAATTCTGAAAGATTCTCTTTTGAGAAATCAATAATTCTTTTTAATTTTTTCGTATTCTGCATGAATAAATTCAGCAACAGGCTTCCATAAATAGACTTGATCATTTATAGTTTCGAAAAATTTTCCATGATTTCTTTGTCCAAAATTAGTCATCTGATTAAAGTCTCCAGGAAATTTACTCCTTCCAATTAATTCATCACATTCCATGTTAAATTTTTGTTTAGAAATTGAATCGTTTTTTTTTAGTTCCAAAAATTTCAAAAGAATAACACTATTTATTTCTTTATAGCCTTTCGATAACCAGTTTGGAACACGTTTCATTACTTTTTCTATTTCTTTCTGTTTATCGTGATAAGTTTTATGCATAATATTAGTTTTTAAAAGTTATTTTTTAGGTAATTAATGATTTCATTTGCATCAGTTATTTTTTCGATGTAGCCATCTTCTCTATAATAGATTTCGATACAGAAAGTGTAAAAGTCTTTATTTATCAATGGTGTAGGGGGTGGTGTGGTTAAGTTTATTAAAAATTTAACATATTGTAATAAAATATCTTTACTAATTTTTATAAAAAATGTTTGACTTACTAATAAAATAATATTGCTTGAGCTTCTAACTTGATTTTTTTTCTTTTAAATCTATGGAATTTTAATTGGGACATCAAATAAAAAAGTGAGAATATGTATTCCCCTCTTAATTATAAACTTTTAACGATTATTTAAATTATAATGTTAATATCGACTTCACAAAAATAAATTAGAATTATAATTATAAAATGACATAGTTTTTAATAATTTTTAATAAGCTCGGATATTATTTTTAATATATAGTATAATATTATTCTTTATTTGTTTTAAAATAGTATATTTGTAAACTAAATACAAGAAATGAATTTCAAATTAATCAAAGATGTAGTTGATTTAATAGAAGAATTTGAAAAAGAAAATACGTGTAATGCTAATGCTTCTATTGATGATTTTAAAAAGTGGATTATTTTAAATAATCATCTAGAAAGTTCTTGTGATGTTCCTCATTGGATCGGAAAAGAGAAAATGAGATCGCCTGAAAGTGTTATAAGTACATTACTTGTTCATATGAATAGGTATGCGAAAAGTTATTCAAAATCTGCTATTATAGGATCGGATTTTTCATCTCAAGAAGATTTTATTTACTTAATCAACTTAAAGGCATTTGGGGAGATGACAAAAATGGATTTGATAAAGAAAAATGTGCATGAAAAACCAGTAGGGATGCAAATTATAAATCGACTAATTGTTAAAGGTTGGGTAGATCAAGCTTCATCTGAGCTGGATAAAAGAAGTAAAGTTATTCAAATTAGTTCAGTAGGTTTAGAAGTTCTTGAAGAACAAATGGATAAAATTAGGCTTGCGACACAAATTGTAGCAGGTAATTTAACTTATGTTGAAAAAATGGAATTAATAAATCTACTTCATAAACTCGAAGAATTTCATCAAGCAATCTATGAAAAGAATTTTGAAACAGAATCTCTATTAAAAGAGGCTTACAAACATATTAATTAAATACAACTAGTATGAAAAAGAGTATATTTTTCTTTCTACTTATCTGTTGTTCGTTGTTTTGTTTTTCGCAAACGAAAACGTATCAATTGTCCAGCCATATTTTAGATAACTCTACAGGAGAGCCTGCACCATCTGTTTCAGTTACATTACAGAAAATGAATGTGGACAATTCGTGGACTAAGGTAAGTACACAAATTACAGATAAAGATGGTAGAATAGGGAATTTTTTACCTTATGGTCAGAATAATGACGGTGTTTATAAACTCGTATTTCATATTGAATCTTATTTTGATAGAAAAAAGTTGCAAACATTTTATCCTTTTATCGAGATTGTTTTCCATATTAAAGGGGATAAGCATTTTCATGTACCATTGACTGTATCTCCTTATGGCTATTCTACATATAAAGGAAGTTAAAAACAAGATATGAGAAAAAGAATAGCCATTATTGGATCTGGATTTTCTGGTTTATCAGCTGCTGCTTATACAGCAAAAGAAGGACATGAAGTACATATATTTGAAAAACATAATCAGCCAGGCGGAAGAGCAAGACAATTAAAAACAGAAGAAGGTTATGTATTTGATATGGGACCTAGTTGGTATTGGATGCCAGATGTTATACAAGATTTCTTTGAGGATTTTGGTTATACTACTTCTTCTTTTTTTGAATTGATATCGTTAAATCCTCAATTTGAGATGATTTTTTCTGATGAAAAAATAGATGTACCTGAAAATTTTGAAGCACTAAAAGCAACCTTCGAAAAAATAGAGAAAGGTGCTGGTTTTCAATTAGAAAAATTTATGAAATCTGCCAAATTCAAATATGAAGTAGGAATGAAGGATTTTGTACATAAACCTTGTGCCAATTGGAGTGAATTTATTTCTCTTAAAATTGCTAAAAGTGCATTGAGATTAGATTTATTATCTAATTTTAGAGCCTATGTTGCACGGTATTTTAAAGATAAGAAATTGAGAGCTTTAATGGAGTTCCCCGTAATATTTTTGGGCGCATCTCCTGAAAAGATTCCAGCCTTGTATAGTTTGATGAATTATGGCGGTTATGTACTAGGTACTTATTATCCTAAAGGAGGTTTTTACCAACTGGTATTAGCAATGAAAAAAGTAGCAGAAGAACAAGGGGCGAACTTTCATTTTAATTCGAATGTTGAAAAAATAAATGTAAAAAATCAAAAAGTAAGTTCGCTTCTTATAAATGGTAAAATCCATGAATTTGATGAAGTAATTGCTTCTTCTGATTATCATCATACTGAAACACTTTTGAACGAAGAATACAGAAATTATACCGCAGATTATTGGAGAGAAAGGACTTTTGCACCATCTAGTCTGATTTTTTATCTAGGTTTTAACGAAACAATTCCGCATTTAAAACATCATACACTATTCTTTGAACATGACTTAGATCTGCATATAGATAGCATATACGAAGATAAAAGATGGCCTGAAAAACCTTTGTTCTATACTTGTTGTCCCTCAAAAACAGATCATTCTGTTGCACCAGAAGGGAAAGAAAATTTGTTTTTACTAATGCCGATTGCTACAGGAATAAATGACAGTGAATTTGTACGTGAGAAGTATTTAACGGAAATGCTCTCGCGATTAGAAAAGCATACAGGTACTCAAGATTTACAGTCTAAAATTGACTTTAAAAAAAGTTATTGTGTCAGAGACTTTGTGTCCGATTATAATGCTTATGGTGGTAATGCTTATGGATTGGCTAATACACTTAATCAAACAGCAGTACTAAAACCTAAAATGAGAAATAAAAAGCTAAAAAATTTATTTTATACTGGTCAGTTAACTGTTCCAGGACCAGGAGTTCCTCCCTCTATTATATCTGGTAAAATAGTTGCCAATGAGATCAACAAAATAAAAAATTAATTCTGTATGAAACAATTATTTGATGAGCTTTCTTATTCGGTGAGTAAGATGACAACTCAAAAATATAGCACAAGTTTTTCTTTGGGTATTCTCGCTTTAAAACCTTCTATTAGATCGGCTATTTATGCGATTTATGGTTATGTAAGGTTGGCAGATGAAATCGTAGATAGTTTTCATGGATATAACAAAGAGAAGCTTTTAAAAAGATTGAGAAAAGAAACTTTACATGCATTAAATGAGAGGATATCGCTTAACCCCATCTTACAATCATTTCAAGAGACTGTAAATTATTATAAGATTGATAAAGAGCTTATCAATCAGTTTTTGAGTAGCATGGAAATGGACTTGCAACAAATAGAATACGACACGGACTTATACAAATCCTATATTTTAGGTTCTGCTGAGGTAGTAGGACTCATGTGTTTACAGGTTTTTACAGATGGTAATAAAGATAAGTATGAAGAATTAAAACCTTATGCAATGAAATTGGGCTCTGCTTTTCAGAAAATTAATTTTCTTCGAGATTTGAAAGAGGATTATCATATTTTGGGAAGAACTTATTTTCCGAATGTGGATATAAGTGGTTTTGATAATAAGATAAAATACGCAATTGAAAAAGAAATAGAAGAAGAATTTGATGAAGCGTTGATTGGGATTAAAAAACTTCCAGCTTCTTCAATTTTTGGTGTTTATCTAGCATATAAATACTATCTTTCTTTGTTTAAGAAGATCAAAAAAAAATCATCCAAAGAAATTTTAAATGGAAGAATTAGAATAGCTAATTCTGAAAAAGTTTTTGTTGCGTTTAAAAGTTACTTAAGATATAAAGCTGCTTGGTTATGATTAAAATGTTAGGGTTTCTCATTGTGGGATTTTTAGGTTTTATAAATCACACTGAGGTAGTTCTAGAAGAGCTAAGGGCTAATTATGCTAAGTTATCTAATGACAAAGAATTATGTGCAAATGTAATAGTTGAATTGGACCATATAAAAAATAAATCTGCTATTTATTTGGGTTATTTAGGTGGTGCTCAAACAATTAATTCCAAGCATGTATCTAATCCATTTAATAAGCTTAAAACTTTTAATAAAGGTAAAAAAAATATAGAGGAGGCGATACGTATAGAACCTGAAAATTTAGAATTGAGGTTTATTAGATTATCAGTACAAAAAAACGCACCCTCATTTTTGAACTACTATTCAAAGGTTGAAGAAGATACGCAAATCTTATCGGAAAATAGGCATAAAATATCGTCTATAAATTTGCGTAGAAATATTGAAAAAATTTTAAACGAATAAGTGATGAAGTACCGTTTGTATAGAGAACAACAGCTGTATTGTGATATTGATACAGCTTGGCGATTTTTTTCTTCTCCAATGAATCTTTCGGAAATTACACCAAAAGATATGGCTTTTACAGTTTTGTCAGAAGATCAGGATCAGCCAATTTTTGAAGGTATGCTCATCGATTATAGTGTGTCACCACTATTGGGTATTCCTTTGAAATGGCAGACAAAGATTATTCAAGTAGATCCGCAGCAAAGCTTTACAGATTTTCAACAAAAAGGACCATATAAATATTGGAAACATTTTCATGAATTTATTCCCAATGAAAAGGGGATTTTAATGAAAGATACAGTAGAATATGAGCTTCCTTTTGGAGTTTTGGGAAATGTTGTTCATTCTCTTTTGGTGAAAAAAAAATTAAATAGAATATTTGATTATCGTCATCAAGTATTAAAGCAATTGTTTAATACTTAGGTGTATGAATTTATTTTTAGTATTGCTAGTATTTGTACTTATGGAGCCTGTTACATGGTTTATTCATAAATATGTGATGCATGGATTTTTATGGTTTCTCCACAAAGATCATCATGATCATAGCCATAAAGGATCAGTTGAAAAAAACGATTATTTTTTTGTGATATTTGCGATTCCGACTATTGCTTTGATGTATTTTGGTTCGCTCAATAGTTATAATTACTTATTTTTTGTTGGGGTAGGAATTATGCTTTATGGTATGGCGTATTTTTTTGTGCATGATGTTTTTATTCATCAACGACTGAATTATTTTAAACGAATAAAGAATCCGTATTTTCTTGCTCTTCGTAGGGCTCATAAACAACATCATAAGCATCTAAATAAAGATAATGGAGAATGTTTTGGGTTTCTATATGTTCCTTTCAAGTATTTTAAAATGTACTTTAATTCTGCGCAAAAATGATGTCCTATACTTATATTTTGATTTTATTTTTTACAATAATTATTTGTTTCATATCATCCTTTGATTCTCGTATTCTTTTTCACCGTCATTTTGGAGCTTTTTTTAAGGCAGCACTTGTTGTAGCTGTTCCATTTATTGCATGGGATATTTGGTTTACAGCTAAAGGAGTGTGGTGGTTTAATACAGATTATACACTTGGTTTTTTTATAGGAGGTCTACCTTTAGAAGAATGGTTGTTTTTTATTTGTATACCATTTTCTTGCATATTTACTTATTTCTGCTTTGATAAATTTTTTAAATTAAATAGGCTTTCCTGTTTTAATAATCTGATTGTTTTTTTTAGTGTGATTGTTTGTTCAATTGTCGCTTTACTTTATTATGATAGAATTTATACCCTATTAACAGCTGTTATAACATTGGTTGTTTTACTGTACTTACACTTTGTTCGTTGTGTAAATTGGATAGGAAAAGCTTCGTTTGTTTTCACTATTCTTATGCTTGGTTTCTTTCCTGTAAATGGTATTCTAACAGGTACAGGATTAGAGTCGCCAATTGTAAATTATAATCCTGATGATTTTTTGGGAATCAGAATGGGAACTATACCAATAGAAGATTCTGTGTATGGATATACGCAATTTCTTTTAGTTCTCTATTTTTTTAAACAATTTAAATCAAAATCTCATGAAAATGAAAAATAAAATACTATTGAAAACAGCTTGTATAGGATTGTTAATATTTTCCAATTCATGTTCCTCTATTCCTAAAAAGGCAGAAGCTGTTCGAAATTTTGAAGTTGATCGATATTTAGGTACTTGGTTTGAAATCGCTCGTTTAGATTTTCGTTTCGAGAAAAACTTGGATAATGTGTCCGCTAACTACACTTTTGATAAAAAAGGAAATCTGGTGGTTTCAAATAGCGGATTTAATAAGGATAAACAAGTATGGAAGCAAGCTATAGGTAAAGCAAAATTTAGAGACGGTAAGCAAATTGGAAATCTAAAAGTAAGCTTTTTTGGACCTTTCTATGCTGGATATAACATAATTGCTTTGGATGAAAACTATCAATATGCATTGGTTATAGGTAAAAATCTAAATTACTTATGGATTTTATCTAGGACGCAAGATATTCCAGATAATATTAAAACAAACTTTCTTGCATTAGCTTCAGAAATTGGTTATGATATATCCAATTTGGTTTGGGTAGAACATAATCGAAATGATAATCCATTTTTAAATGAAAAATAAAATTTCCATTTTTTGGTTTCGAAGAGATCTTCGTTTAGAAGATAATGTTGGGCTGTACCACGCTCTTTCATCTGGAGTTCCTGTGTTACCTATTTTTATTTTTGATGAAGGTATTCTACGACAACTGGATGACAAGAAAGATAGGAGGGTGGATTATATTCATCAAGCGCTTCAAAAGATTAATAATCAATTAAAATCTTTTGGGACAAGTCTCGATGTATATTATGGTGATCCTTTCAAAATTTTTCAGCAACTTTCTACTGAGTTTGCTATTCATTCTATATTTTGTAATCGTGATTATGAACCTTTGGCAATTAAAAGAGATACTTCGATTTACAATTATTTTAAGTTATTTAACATTTCGTTTAAAGCATTTAAAGATCAGGTAATTTTTGACAAGAAAGATATTTTAAAGAAAGATAGTTCTCCTTATACAGTATATACGCCGTATGCAAAAAAATGGAAACAAATTTTGAAAACAGAAGATTATAAATGTTATAACCCTGATTACAGTAAATTTTTGAAAACAGAATTCAAAGCGATTCTTTCACTCAAAGAAATTGGTTTTTTAAAAACATCAATTTTATTCAAACAGCCAAAGCTAGATAAGGAAATTATTCAAAATTACCATAAATATAGGGATCATCCTGCTTTACAATTTACGACCCAATTAGGTATAGCTCTTAGATTTGGAACGATTAGTGTACGAAAATGTGTTGCGTTAGCGATAGAGCTAAATGAAACATGGCTAAATGAATTAATTTGGAGAGAATTTTTTATGCAAATACTCTATCATTTTCCATATGTTGTTCACCAACCTTTTAAGGCTAAGTATAATTATATTAAGTGGAGGAATAATGAGCAGGAATTTAAGCTATGGTGCGATGGGAAAACAGGTTATCCTATTGTAGATGCAGGAATGAGAGAGCTTAATCAAACTGGTTTTATGCATAATAGAGTAAGAATGATCACAGCAAGTTTTTTATGCAAACACCTACTCATAGATTGGCGTTGGGGAGAGGCTTATTTTGCTTCAAAACTAAACGATTATGATTTGTCTGCAAATAATGGTAATTGGCAATGGGTTGCTGGATCAGGATGCGATGCGGCACCTTATTTCAGAGTCTTTAATCCAACTCTTCAGACAGAGAAATTTGATAAAGAATCTCTTTACATTAAAAAGTGGGTATCAGAATTTGAAACTGATGATTATCCTTCTCCTATAGTTGCTCATAATTTTGCTCGAAACAGAGTTTTAAGCATTTTTAACGAAGCATTCAAGAAGTAAAATGAAAGAATAATAATGATTTAAAATATTAAACGATTATAATATATTTTTCTACATTTTCTGCTTTTGAAGAATTAATATCAAAACTTCACTACAAGGTATCTACATCCATACTGAAATTTCAATCTGGATTCAATTAAGCACCTTATTGTCTTTAGTAAAAGTGAGGTTTGTAAAAACTTTCTATCAAAGATTTAGATTAAAAATAATGAATAATAAAAACACTTATGGACAAGAGTATTTTGATTGTTATAAAACAATTATAAATATTTCCGATTTGTAAATGTTGTAATGCATTAATATACAAATTTCATTTAAATTGTAAATAGAGTTGCATGTTTATACATTTTTTTAATTATTTATTAAAAAAAATTAGTAACCATAAAAGTAAATAAATTGAGTAAAAAAGGAATATTATTAGTTAATTTAGGATCACCTAAATCTACATCCGTAAATGACGTAAAAGAATATCTTGGAGAGTTTTTAATGGATGAAAGAGTTATTGACTATAATTGGATTCTAAGAACACTTTTAGTAAAAGGAATAATTCTAAATACAAGACCATCAAAATCCGCACAAGCTTATGAGAAAATTTGGACAGATGCGGGATCTCCTTTAATAGTCATTACTGAAAAAATAAAAAATAAATTACAAAATATTGTTGATATTCCTGTTGAAATAGGAATGAGATATGCTGAACCTAGTATAGAAAATGGAATTTCTAAACTAGTTGAGAAAGGAGTCAATAAGATTGTACTATTTCCATTGTATCCTCAATATGCTATGAGTACAACAGAATCTGTAGTAGAGAAATCAGAAAAAGTAAGAAAAGAAAAATTTCCATTTGTTAAAATAAATTATGTGGAACCATTTTATAATAAAGATATATATATAGATTGTCTTGTTGAAAGTATAAAAGACAAGTTTTCGAATGATTTTGATGGGTTGTTATTTTCTTACCACGGTATCCCAGAAAGACATATTTATAAAACAGATCCTACAAGGACTTGTAATTTAAGTGACTGTTGTGATAGAGAATTTAATCCAAGTCATCAATTCTGTTATCGTCATCAATGTTTTGAGACAACAAAAAAAGTTATAGAAAAATTAAATTTATCTCGCGAAAAAACAATTGTTTCATTTCAATCTAGACTAGGAAAAGATAAATGGATTGAGCCATATACAGATTCTACTTTAAAAGTTTTACCATCAAAAGGAATAAAAAAATTGGCAGTTGTTTGCCCTGCATTTGTATCTGATTGTTTGGAAACTCTAGAGGAAATAGCAATGGAAGGAAAAGAAATATTTATTGATAATGGGGGAGAAGCTTATGAGTATATTTCATGTCTAAATGATAATGATTCATGGATACATGTAATCAAAACTTTATGTGAAGAAAAAATAGATGATTTTTATTTATTATAATCTTAAACATTTAACAATTATAGATTAAATTCAAATATTCTACATAGACTTTTAATTGTTAAAAGTGATTCTATCAGTTATTAGTATGCTATTAAGCTAATAGATCTAAATTTTGCATATAAGATTCTTAAAATGTTTTTAAAAGATTAGCTATTTACAGAGAAGTGTATATAAATCAAAAATATTAATATAAGAATGGTTCTGTTACAAAAGGATTTATAATAGAACCATTTTCATTTTTTACAAAACAATTGCTAAGCGCAAAGCGAAAGAAATTTATATATCAAATTGGTATATAGTTTCAAGAACAATGTTTATTATTGTTGTTCTTATAGTTTGTTATTTACTTCTGGCAAAATGGAATGGGAGAAACTATAATGCAGGGTTATTATTGTTGTATTTCATCACTTCGTAGACAATAAATATAATTATTTTAGTATTGATTTCAGTATTTCATATGGAGTTTTTCCTTTAAATGATCCATGTGATCTATTGAAATTTAGCTGGTGTTTTCCAGGGGATTGATATCAATCCCGCATCTGTTTATGATATTCATTTTTTGAATGATATAAATCTCAACTATGCGATCAGTTTATGATTAGACGCAATTATGCAACGACTTTTGAAAGGTTTAAAACCAGAATTCCAGCTAAAATTACTGCACTAATAGTGATTCAGTACATTAATAAAATTACTTTAATTGAAATATTAAAAATCTAAAAACTCAAATTATTTAAAATTCACAAGGGGTTATTTAAATAGTTTATTGTTTTTATAAAGGTGCTTTTTTATCATTTTAAGAAAAAATGGCACTCTAATTGATTTATGTCATAATAAATTTATGTATAATATAAATAAATAACAATAAAGCTATAAGTTTTGTGTTGATTTTATTTTTTCTTATTACGTTCTATTCGTCAATTCTAATTCATTAATTAATATTAGCATATGAAAAAATCAAAAAAATCAGACCTTAAATCAGAACAAATGAGTCAATTTACAATTGATAATTCGAATCAAAAATTGACGACTAATGATGGTGTGTCTATCTATGATAATAATAACACCTTAAAAGTTGGAGATAGAGGACCTTCCTTACAACAAGACCATATATACTTTGATAAGTTGGGTCATTTCGATCGAGAAAGAATACCTGAACGAGTTGTACATGCTCGAGGTAGTGGAGCCCACGGAATATTAGAAATACATGAGGATATAAGCGAATATTCATGTGCAAAATTTCTTCAAAAAGGTAAAACAACACCACTATTTATTCGTTTTTCAACTGTTGCAGGATTTAAAGGATCAACTGATTTAGCTAGGGATGTTAGAGGATTTTCAGTAAAATTTTATACAGAAGATGGTAATTATGATTTAGTTGGAAATAACATTCCTGTATTTTTTATTCAAGATGCTATGAATTTCCCTGATTTAATACATGCTGTTAAGCCAGAGCCAGATAAAGAAATTCCCCAAGCTGCTTCAGCGCACGATACTTTTTGGGATTTTATTTCATTAATGCCTGAATCTGCGCATATGATAATGTGGGCGATGTCTGACCGAGCAATTCCTCGAAGCCTTAGAATGATGGAGGGGTTTGGTGTACATACATTTAAATTGATTAATGAGAAAGGTAAAGCAACTTTTGTTAAATTCCATTGGAAACCTAAATTAGGAGTGCATTCTATTGCGTGGAATGAAGCTCAAAAAATATCAGGATTTAATTCTGACTTTCATCGTCAAGATTTATGGGAAGCTATTGATGAAGGAAATTTTCCGCAATGGGATTTAGGTGTTCAGCTAATTCCTGAAGAAGATGAATTAAAATATTCTTTTGACATCTTGGATGCTACGAAATTGGTTCCAGAAGAATTAGTTCCTGTAAAAATCATTGGAACGATGACCCTTAACCGCAATCCCGACAATTTTTTTGCTGAAACTGAACAAGTAGCTTTTGATCCAGGTAGAATTATTCCTGGTATTGATTTATCTGATGATCCTTTATTGCAAGGTCGAATTTTTTCGTATATGGATACACAGAATTATAGATTAGGAGGAGCAAATTTCCATGAAATACCTATTAATAGATCACTGAATCAAAAACACAATAATCAAAAAGATGGCACGGGAAGAATGGATATATTAAAAGGAAGTGTAAGTTATTTTCCTAACAGCAAAGCTTCTGGTTGCCCATATCATGCAATGTTAAAGGGAGAAGAAGGTTTTCAATCACATGAACAAAAAGTAGAAGGAAAAAAAGTAAGGGCTAGATCTGATTCATTTGCTGATCATTTCTCGCAAGCAACCTTGTTTTTTAATTCACAATCCAAACCAGAGAAACAACATATTATAGATGCTTTTAGTTTTGAATTGAGTAAGGTAACTGATCCAAAAATTAGAGAGAGACAAGTTGCTATACTTTATCAAATTGATAAAACTCTAGCGCAAAAAGTAGGCGATAATCTTGGTATTAAACCTCCAAAAGAGTTGGATGAACTTACATTAAGTTTTGCAAGGCAAAATCATCCCAATTATCCTATACAGCCTAAAAAACAAGAAATAAATTCATTTGATGCTTTGAGTATGAAAGTTAAAGAAGGTGAAGGAACTATTAAAACTAGAAAAGTAGCCTTTTTAGTGGATAATGGTGTTTCTAAAAAAAGTGTAGATCAATTAAAAAAAGCATTGGAAAAAGAGGGAGCTCAAGCGGTATTAATTTCATCTAAAGTTGGAGAGCTAACTTATGAAGAAGGAAGTAAAGAAAAGATTTCCCATAGTTATCTTACAGATCCATCTGTTTGTTATGATGCAGTGTTTACACCATCAGGCAAATCAATAGAATCTTTAAAATTGAATTCAGATTACTATGAATTTATCAATGATTCTTACAGACATTGTAAAATATTAGCATTTGCAAAAGGAGCAGGTTCGTTAATGGATAATTCATTTGTTAAACTTGATAGAGGAGTGATTTTAGAAGATGAAAATGAGAATTGGATAGCGGATTTTATTCAAGTAATGAAATTACATCGTATTTGGGACCGTGAAGAAGAAAGGAAGGTTCCTTCATAATAAAATGTTTAACGTGATATAAATATAAAATTTAGACGAATGATATTACAACTTAGTCCTACAATACTTGTTGATACCCCTATTGGTAGAGGTCATACTATTTTTATAATTGATTATGGTATGCATCAAAATTCGTGTTGGGTTGTAACGATGGAAAAAAATGGCATTGTAAAACATTTTGATAGCAATGACATTATAGTTTGTACAAATTTTACTTTTCATATCAATGAGGAGAAAAATTGTTTTAATCACAATTCAGAAATAAAAAAATAAAATTATGGGAAATGCACAGTCACCGACAGAAAATTTGAGCGGAAATAAAGCCATTGAAAAGATAAAATCTATTGCTGAAACTGCCCGAACTTGCTTTTTACCACCAATATTGGCGGTAATACTACAAGTAGACCAATGGCTCTTCAAGAAGTAGATGAGGCTGGTAACCTCTGGTTTTTGAGTGATGTTCATTCACTGAAAAATGATGAAATTGAAGCCAATCCTAATGTAGAACTGTATTTTATGAATAATTCTAAATACGAATACATCTTTATTAAAGGAAAAGCCAGTGTTTCAAAAGATAAAACTTTAATTGATAAATACTGGACCAATTTTGCAAATGCTTGGTTTGATGGAAAAGACGATCCTAATATCAGTCTAATAAAAGTTTCGCCAAACGATGGGTATTATTACGAAACCAAAGACAATAAGTTTATTGCCATGTCGAAAATGCTTTTTGCCGCCGTTACAGGAAATACAATTGAAGACGGAGGAATTGAAGGAGAACTGAAACTGTAAAAGAATAAATTATTGTCTTCTACAATGTTAATTAATTAAAGAAAAATGCAGAAACAAACTATTTATGGCATTGCATTTGAAATATTTTTTTTAACACAATTTATTAATATTTAAAAATCACACATTATGGGAATTCTAACATGGATTATTTTCGGCCTTATAGCCGGAGCAATAGCAAAAGCAATACACCCTGGTAACGATCCAGGTGGTTGGATAGTAACAATAATTATTGGGATTTTAGGTGCTGTTGTCGGTGGGTGGCTTGGATCGATGCTTTTAGGTGTCGATGTAAGCGGATTTAATATTTCTAGTTTTTTAGTTGCAATTGCTGGAGCAGTTTTATGTCTAGCAGTGTATAGAATGATTTCGAAAAAATAGACTGTCTAATTAACGATTAAAATACTGTAAAGTCTCAGAGCTCTGAGACTTTTTGTTTAATATTACTATTTATAATTATGAAAAATACAGTCATTGATTTAATTACTAAAACAGTGGTAATTACTGGCGCTTCTAGTGGTGTTGGCTTAGCTACAGCACACTTATTTGCTCAAAATGGATATCAATTGGTTTTGGCAGCACGAGGTGTAGAAGGTTTAGAAAAGGCGGTTTCAGAATGCAATGCTTTCGGTGGAAAAGCGATTTATAAATCAATTGATGTTTCTAATGCAAATGAAGTAAAAGATTTAGTTGAATTTGCTCTGAAAGAATTTGGACGCATAGATGTGTGGGTGAATAATGCAGGTGTTATGGCAAGCGGAAAATTTGAGGAAATTCCTATGGACATAAACGAACAAGTAATCAAAACCAATTTAATGGGGTATATGCACGGAGCGTACTACATTTTACCCGTTTTTAAAGAACAAAATCAAGGCATTTTAATTAATAATGTTTCCATTGGAGGATATATGCCAGCTCCATTTAGTTCGGTATATTCGGCAACTAAAACAGGAATAAAAGGGTTGATGAGTGGTTTACAAAGTGAATATAGTGTGTATCCCGAAATTCATATTTGCAACGTTTATCCACAAGTTCAACAATCTACAGGAAATATGCATTCCGCTAAATTCTCAGGTTTAGATTTTAAAATACCTCCGTTTGCAGCCGATCCTAAAGATACCGCAAAGGTGATATATAATTTAATAAACAAATCTAAAAATGATACCTTTCCAGACGCCACATCATTTATGTTAAAGCTTGCACATGGAGCTTTTCCAGAAACCTTTACCAATTTAGCAACTGGTGTTTTAAGGCTGATGATGAAGGTGAAAAAAGGAAAGGCTGATGAAGGTAATGTTTTACAACCTTCTACCGATCCACATGCTGTTTATGGAAAGATGGCTATTCCAGTACCATCAAAAACAAATCAAAAAATCATCGGAACATCGCTAGTACTCGCTGCAGGATTTTTTGTAGCGAAACATTTAAAAAATAAATCAAAAAAAACGAATTAATTTGAAACTGCTAAAATTCACATCCAAAGGTATTTATTGCATTCCAGGTAAGTTTTATATTGATCCTTGGCGACCTGTAGATTTAGCAGTTATCACGCATGGACATGCCGATCACGCCCGAAGTGGAATGAAAAAATATTTGTGTCATCATTTCACTAAACCTATTTTATTTTCAAGAATTGGTAGAAATATCGAATGCGAAAGTATCGGTTATAGCGAACAACTAACTATAAATGGGGTTAAAGTTTCATTACATCCTGCAGGTCACATAATCGGCTCAGCACAAATTAGGATGGAGTATAAAGGTTATGTAAGCGTAATTTCTGGAGATTATAAATTGCAAGATGATGGGCTTTCTACGGCTTTTGAAGCTGTAAAATGCCACGAATTCATTACCGAAAGTACCTTCGGTCTTCCTGTTTACAATTGGCTTTCTGTGGCAGAACAAGAAAAAAACATGCGTGATTGGGTAGATCATAATAGAGCGAAAGGAAAAACTTCGGTCTTTATAGGCTATTCTTTAGGGAAATCGCAGCGTATTATGAAAGCATTAGAGGGTATTGGAGAGTTAAATGTCCATTATTCCATTGCAAAATTGAATGAGGCTTACGAAAGTGTTGGTGTTACATTACCTGAGTACAAAACAATAGATTTACGTGATGACAAAAAGCATTTGGATGGAAAAATAATTTTGTTGCCACCCGCTTTGGTTGATAATCCAGTGATGAAGAAAATACCTAATATGGCGTTTGCCATTTGTTCGGGATGGATGCAGATTCGTGGTGCTAGAAGATGGCGAAGTGCAGATGCAGGTTTTGCAATTAGTGATCATGCAGATTGGCAAGGATTGTTAAGTGCAATCAAAGCTACGGAAGCCGAAAAAGTTTATGTAACACATGGTCAAACGGCTATTTTTTCTAAATATTTAAACGAAATAGGTATTTATTCCGAAGAAATAAAAACTGAATACGGCGACGACGAAGAAAGAACGGAAATGGAGGAAGAGAAATAGATTTTCATAAAGATTTTTTGAGATTTTCCTGTCGTCGAAATGACAATACACCATTGTCATTTTGAAAAAAGAAAAGCGGTATAAGAAATATGAACAAAACAAGAAGTAAATATTAAAATTGCTTTAAAATTTTTAAGTCATCAATGAACGATTTTGCTACTTTAATTAATGCGCTCGACAGTACTAACAAAACCTCTTTAAAACAAGAGGCAATTATCGAGTTTCTTCAAAAGGCGTCTTCGCATGATAAATTATGGTTTCTAGCTCTATTTACAGGGCGAAAACCGAAACGAAATGTCAATTCTACCTTAATGAAAATGTGGGCGATGGAAGTTGCCGGAATTCCAGAATGGCTTTTTGTAGAAAGTTATTCCAGCGTGGGTGATTTAGGGGAAACCATTTCTCTTATTTTACCACCACCAACCAAAACGATTGACTATTCTTTGTCAGAGTGGATGCAAAAAATCATTTATCTAAAAGAAAAAACAGAAGATCAGAAAAAAGAATTCATTCTTGATGCGTGGAGCGGTTTAGATTATGTAGAGCGATTTATTTTCAATAAGCTTTTGGGTGGCAGTTTCAGAATTGGTGTTTCCAGTAAAACTTTAATCAATACGCTTGCAAAATATTATAATTTAGATCCGAATGCCGTTACGCACAGTATTATGGGGACTTGGATAATAGAAGAAGTCGATTTCGAAAAGTTGATCAAAGGCGATTATACTGCGACCCATTTATCCAAACCTTATCCGTTTTGTCTGGCTTATGCGTTAGAAAAAGAAATTGAAGATTTGGGCGAAACGCAAGATTGGTTGGTAGAATACAAGTGGGATGGTATTCGGGGACAATTTATCAAGCGAGAAGGCGAAGTTTTTATTTGGTCGAGAGGCGAAGAATTGGTGACTGATCAATTTCCAGAAATTAGAGATGAATTATTTCAGTGGAAGGGTAATTTTGTTTTGGATGGTGAGATTTTAGCATTTAAAAATGAGAAAGTTTTAAATTTTACTGAACTTCAAAAACGCTTAAACCGTAAAAATTTAACCAAAAAAATATTGGATGAAATTCCCATTGTTGTTTATGCGTACGACGTTTTAGAGTGTGATCAAGATGATTATCGCGAAAAATCGATGATGCAAAGAAGATTAAAATTAGAGCAAATTCTAGAAGTCAATCCTTCGGACAAAGTACATCTTTCAGAAAAAATTATTTTTGAAAATTGGAATCAACTTCCCGCAATTCGAGAAAATGCTCGAGAAATTAATAGTGAAGGTTTAATGCTAAAAAATGTGCATTCTCCTTATCATACCGGTCGCAAAAAAGGTGATTGGTGGAAGTGGAAACTCGATCCGTTAACGATTGATGCGGTTTTAATTTATGCTCAAAAAGGAAGTGGGCGAAGAAGCGGTTATTACACTGATTATACTTTTGCCGTCAAAAAAGAAGGAAAATTAGTCACGATTGCGAAAGCGTATTCTGGTTTAACAGATAAAGAAATACAAGATGTTAGCAAATTTATTTCTAAAAATGTGTTAGAAAAATTTGGACCTGTACGAACGGTAAAACCCGAATTGGTTTTTGAGTTGGCTTTTGAAGGAATAGGTTTTAGTAGTCGACATAAATCGGGTGTGGCATTGCGTTTTCCAAGAATTTTACGTTGGCGACGCGATAAAAAAGTGGAGGATATAGACGATATTGAAGATATTAAAAAATTAATCACGTGACCGAGAAATTTGAGCAATCCAACGGCTATCAACTCATCAAAAACTGGATGCAAGCCAAGGATAGGGAAGCTTTTGGTTTTCAGAAGGAAGCTTGGCAACGCTTTGCGAATGGCTATTCTGGGATGGTTATTGCTCCTACTGGCTTTGGGAAAACTTACTCTCTTTTTTTAGCTGTTGTTATTGATTTTTTTAATCATCCCGAAAAATACGGAAAAGGTCTGAAACTCCTTTGGATAACCCCACTGCGTTCTTTAGCTAAGGATTTGGCGAGAGCCATGCAAGAAGCGATTGATGAAATCGGGCTCGATTGGGTGGTGGAAGTTCGAAATGGCGACACCGATGCACAAAAGAAAGCCCGACAAACCAAGAAAATGCCCGACATTCTTTTGGTAACGCCCGAAAGTTTGCATCTTCTTTTGGCTCAAAAAAATAACGAAAGATTTTTTACGCATCTCAAAGCAATTGTGGTTGATGAGTGGCACGAATTGTTGAGTACCAAACGTGGCGTTATGGTAGAATTGGCTTTAGCTGTTCTAAAATTTCGGCAAGCAAACATTAGAATTTGGGGAATTACGGCAACCATCGGTAATTTGGATCAAGCTTTGGATGTTTTGATTCCGAATACTAAAAAGAGAACCAAAGTGGTCGCTAAAGAGCAAAAGAAAATCGAAATTCTCTCCGTTTATCCTTCAGAAGTAGAAATTTTACCTTGGGCAGGACATTTGGGCGGAAAATTGGTACAAGATGTAGTTCCCATTATTTTAGAAAGTAAATCTACTCTGATTTTTACCAATACGCGTAGCCAGAGCGAAATGTGGTATCAGCTTTTATTGGAAGCGTATCCCGATTTTGCTGGGCAAATTGCATTGCATCATAGTTCCATTGATGCTAATTTGCGTCAATGGGTAGAAGAAAATTTAAGTTCCGGACTGTTAAAGGCGGTGGTTTGTACATCTTCTTTAGATTTGGGTGTCGATTTTAAACCTGTAGATACTGTGATTCAAATTGGTTCCAGTAAAGGCGTTGCACGATTTATGCAAAGAGCAGGACGAAGCGGACACTCTCCTTTTGAAACCTCAAAAATTTACTTTGTTCCCACTCATTCCTTAGAATTGATTGAAGCTTCAGCGTTAAAAGAAGCCGTTAAAAATAAAGTGATTGAAAGCAGGGAACCTTTCGTTTTGGCTTACGATGTTTTGGTGCAATTTCTCGTTACTTTGGCTTTGGGCGGTGGTTTTTATCCCAAAGAAATTTATCCCATTATCAAAAATACCTATGCTTTTTCTGAAATAACGGAAGAGGAATGGCAATGGTGTATATATTTTATCACTCAAGGCGGAAAAACAGGTGAGAATTACGAAGAATTTCATAAAGTGGTGAAACAAGAAGATGGAAAACTAGTTGTTGAAAAAAGAAAAATAGGCATGTTGCACCGCATGAATATTGGAGCTATTGTAAGCGATTCGATGTTACGAGTGAAGTTTTTGTCGGGTGGTTATATTGGGATGATTGAAGAATATTATATTACTAAACTGAGGAAAGGTGATAAATTTGTCTTGGCAGGACGTGTTTTAGAATTCGCTATGCTGAAAGAAATGACAGTTTTTGTAAAATTGTCGAGTGGTAAAGCGATAACTCCTAGTTGGCTCGGAGGTAGATTGCCTTTGTCATCTAATTTAAGCTTTTTTTTACGTAAAAAATTAGCTGAATCACTTTCACCAAACGCTCGTGAAAAAGAACTTCGATTTTTGCATCCCTTGTTGGTGAATCAGAATGAAAATTCGCACATTCCGAAAGAAGATGAATTTCTAGTAGAGCACATCAAAACGGGAGAAGGTTATCATTTGTTTTTTTACCCTTTTGAAGGGAGATTGGTGCATGAAGTGATGGCAGCTTTATTGGCATATCGAATTTCTAAATTGTATGCTATCAGCTTTTCGATGGCGATGAACGACTATGGGTTTGAACTTTTTTCGGACAGAGAAATACAATTGAAGGATACGGAATTGAATCAAATTCTTTCCAAAGTAAACCTAATGCAAGACGTTATTAGCAGTGTAAATGCGACTGAAATGGCACGAAGAAAATTTAGAGATATTGCTGTGATTTCTGGAATGGTTGTCCAAACGATGCCCGGAAGACAAGTTAATAACAAATCTTTGCAGGCTTCATCGGGAATTATATTTTCTGTTTTGGAAGATTATGACGCGCAAAATTTATTGTTAAGACAGGCATACACGGAAGTTTTTAACCAGCAATTGGAAGAACAACGATTAAACACAGCCTTTGATCGCATTAGTGAAAGTAAAATCATTTATGTAAAATCGAATCGATTTACACCTTTAAGCTTTCCGATAAAAGTAGACAGTTTGAGACAATCACTTTCGAGCGAAGATTTGAGTACGAGAATTAGGAAAATGCAAGAGGCAAATTTGAAGAAAAAAGCAAAACGGAAATGATTTTAGCAGAAAAGACAATCAATGTTAAGCAACAAAATTTAGTTTTAACAAATCAACGGGCGTTGTTTTGGCAAGAAGCAGAAACCTTGGTTTTATCGGATCTACATTTAGGAAAAACTGCTTATTTCAGAAAAAACGGCATCGCTTTACCAACCGAAATTATCGATAACGATTTGAAACGTTTGTCAGATTTAATCTTTCACTTCCAACCTAAAAAAATGATAGTTGTAGGTGATTTTGTTCATGCAGGAAAAAATTCTGAATTTAAGCTATTTGCTAAATGGAAATCTCAATTTTCTAATTTAAAAATTATCCTAATAAAAGGTAACCACGATAGAATATCAAAGGAAAAATTGATTGACATGGGTGTTACAGAAGTTTATGAAATTTACGAAGAAGAGAATTTCATTTTTTCCCATGAAAAAGTGGAATCGCAAGAAAAATTTGTGATTTCGGGACATCTTCATCCAGGAATTAGAATGAAAACTCCAGTTGTGAGATTTGTTAAATTTCCGTGTTATATTGTGACTGATTTCCAACTAATTTTACCAGCTTTTAGTTCGTTTACAGGTATGGATACAAATAATCATCCCAAAAATTCAAGCTATTATTTTTTTACCAAAGATGAGATTTATATTATATAAGTTTCTTTAATTTGTTTCATTAGCAATACTATTTTTAACATAGATATTTTATTTTAAACACTTTATACTGAAAAAAATATAATCATAAATAATTTGCCATTAACTTGTTTAAATTTCAGTAATGTTAAATTCTAAATTAATAAGTTATAAAAGAAGAACATATAAATTTCAATTCTCAAGAAATTGAGAACCTTTTAAATGAATTATATGATAGAGCATTTGAAAAGGGATTTAATACTTCACAGGTATATGAAGGGAATCAATGTGAAGCTGATCCTCGAGAAGGCGTGATATTAAGTGAAGGTAGAGAAGTTGGAGAATCTGGTAAAATTGACCACCCAATTCTGGCGAAATTGATCACCTGATTCTGGTTTAACTTGACCATATGATTCTGGTAAAAATGACCACCTAAAAATTGGGCTGTAAAAACATATCAAAAAGTTAGTTTAGCTAAAAACAAAAATAGCAAACAACAAGATAGATATGTTGCAAATCAAACAATTATTACGACTTTACAGCAAAGGAGAAAGTAAATTAAGTATTAGTAATCGCTTAGGACTTTCTCGCAATACAGTACGTAAGTATATTGGGTTATTTCATGCGTATCAATTAACTTTTGAAGAATTATCGGATTTAAGTGTAGAAGAAGTAGAAGATCTTTTTGAAACACGAGAACTCTTACCTGATAGTCGAGAAAGTGTTGCGAAAAACTTCTTTCCTTATGTATCCAAAGAGCTTAAAAAGACAGGAGTAACTCGATATTTAATTTGGCAAGAGTACAAAGAAAAATATCCTGAAGGTTATTCTTATGCTCAATTTTGTCATCATTATCGTACATGGAGTTTACGTATTACACCTTCTTACCACATGGAACACAAGGTTGGTGACAAAATGTTTGTGGATTATACAGGTAAAAAACTTTCTATTATAGACCGAAATACAGGCGAAATACAAGAAGTTGAAGTTTTTGTAAGTATCCTAGGGTCTAGTAGATTAACGTATGTAGAAGCTACATTGAGTCAAAAGAAAGAAGATTTTATTGGGAGTTTAGTCAATACCTTGGCTTTTTATGGTGGTGTTCCTGCTGCCATAATTCCAGATAATCTAAAATCAGCGGTAAAGAAAAGTCATCGTTATGAACCTGAAATAGCTGATAGTCTTCAAGATTTTGCACTTTACCATAACACAACCATTCTTCCCACCAGAGCGTATCATCCCAAAGATAAAGCTTTAGTTGAAAATGCAGTGAGAATCACTTATACAAGAATTTTTGCTCCTTTACGTAACAAACAGTTTTTTGATTTAAAAAGCTTAAACGAAGCTATTTTCGAACTTTTAGAAATCCATAATAATCAACCTTTAAAAAAAGAAAAAATCTCACGTCGAGCAGTTTTTGAAGAAATAGAGCGCTCAGAGCTGATTCCTCTGCCTAAAATACACTATCAACCCAAAGATTTTAGCCGTGGACCGTTCAAAAAAATAGTCATGTCTATTTAACAAAAGACAAACATTGTTATAGTGTTCCCTTTACCTATATCGGAAAAAAAGTACTGATCATGTACAGTAAAAACATGGTTGAAATTTACCATAATGAAAGACGAATCGCTTTACATGAGCGTATTTATGCTAAATATGGTTACAGTACACAGAAAAATCACATGCCTTCTTCTTATCACTATATATCTGAATGGAATCCTAATCGATTTATTAGTTGGGCTCAGAATATTGGTGAACATACAGAGCATTATATTGCTAAAGTTCTTGAGAAAAAACATCATCCCGAACAGTCTTATAAATCATGTATCGGTATTTTATCGTTAGCTAAAAAAATAGGTGAAATACGTTTAGAGAATGCGTGTAAACGAGCTTCAGATTACGGAAGATATAATTACAAAACCATCAAAGATATTTTAGACAAAGGACTAGATCAGTTCTATGAAGGGGATTTTGTTCAAGAAAAAAAACTTCCTAAACACCGTAATATTAGAGGTGGTAAATACTATGAATAATCAAATAAAAATTTAAAACAACATGAATCAGAACACCTTAGACAAAATGAAACAAATGAAGCTTTATGGTATGCATAGAGCTTTTACAAGTACTTTAGAACTTGGAAGTACAACTTATACTAATGACGAATTAATCGCCTTTTTAATCGATTCTGAGTTCGATGACAAAGAAAACAGAAAGGTTGAACGATTGATAAACACTGCAAAATTCCGTTACAAAGCGTACATGGAAGAAATTACCGCAAGTACAACCCGAAATCTTGATAAAAATACGATTGCACGACTTTCTTCTTGTGATTTTATTGGACAAAAACAGAATATTTTAGTCACTGGTTCAACAGGTGTTGGAAAGAGTTTTATAGCCTCTGCAATCGGCTACAAAGCTTGTATGAAAGGGTATAAAGTCATGTATTTTAGTGCAGGTAAATTATTTTCAAAACTAAAAATGGCTAAAGCAGATGGCTCTTATCATAAAGAAATAGACCGAATAGAAAAGCAAGACCTTATTATTCTGGACGACTTCGGATTACAAACTTTAGATAATCACAAACGAGATTTTTTTATGGAAATAATCGAAGACAGACATGGAAAACGATCAACAATTATTGCTTCTCAACTTCCTGTTAGTGCTTGGCATGAGGTTATTGGTGAACAAACTGTTGCAGATGCTATACTTGATAGAATGGTACACAACTCCCTAAGAATAGACCTTAAAGGAGAATCACTTCGAAAGAAAAATGCAATCAGCGAAAAGAAATCTAAAAATGAAATAATAACTCCATAATTTTAGTACTTTAGTAACTACTTTTTGACCGTGTTTTTACACTTCATTTTCACTGGTCATTTTAAACCAGAATACACTGGTCACTTTCATCAGAATTTACAAATGAAGAACAAATGATATTTTAAACATTCAAATACATTGAAAATTTCACAAAAAAAAGTTTTTTTTTAATTATTTGGCTCAAGTAAAAAGTATTTCATTGAGCCAAATAATTAAAAACATATTTAACGCTTATTTCCAATAGTTCCAATTTGTTCCATCAAATATAGCAAGTGTTTTACTGACGGTATCATAACATATCATTCCTGTATAAGGACTTTTGACGGTTAAATGAGGATTTGATATTTTAGGTAAAATCATAGCTTTATCTGTTGATTCTAAGACTAAAATGCCTGTTGCGACAGAGGTTTCGGCTCCAATAATAACTCCGTTTCCTATATCATTGGATGTATTTGAAATAAGGTTTGATGTATTTCCTATATCGCTGAGATCTTTCCATACATTATTTTCAACCATACGTACTTTTTTTGTATTAATGTCAAAGACAAATGTTCCGTTAGTAGGTGATACATTTGTAGTATTGGTTACAGCAGGTAAAATAATGCCTTTTGAATTTGTTGAGCTTTGATCAAAATCTAATAATGTGTTTGATCCAACAACGTTTGTTTTTCCTACAGCAATTTGAGCATAAGAAAAGCTACTTAAGATTAATATGATATAAACAAGATTTTTCATAATTATAACAGTTATTTATTCATTACAAGATTTTGAAATACATTTCCAAGTTGTTCCGTTATATAATTTGATACAGCTTGCACTAGTGTCATAAATTAACATTCCTTCCTGTGGTTGAAGAACATTTGTAGAGCTAGAAACTCTAGAAATTACCAGACCTTTATTCTTTGATTCTAACACAATAAATCCATTTGGAACATCGGCTGGCCATGTTGATCTTGGAGAAGCTAAAGAAGATATTCCTACACTTGTGGATGGTATTCCTGCAGTTGAAAAATCGCCTTGTTTAACACATATATTATTTTGACAAATTAGATTTCCATCATTAGCGGTTGGGTTGCTTGCATCTATTTTAAGATTGAATACTTTAATATTGTTGAAAGCACTTATTAAAGAAAAAACTTCAAATTTAATTTCATCAAATGGTTTAGTTGCTCGGAATCCATAATTTCTTTTTCCTGTTCCAATTGATAATATGATCGATAAATCAAGTAAACTTGCATCATTTGCTACCTCTTGTAAAACACCATTTAGATACGTTTTGACAAAGAATCCTTCTAAAACGTCTGCCTGAAGAAGATAAGGAACATCTTCTATTGTAAATCCTACGTAGGTACCACTCGGATATTTGTTTGTTAAATCTAAAACACTTATTCCTACTGTTCCTCCAGCTCCAACATTCATGTTTAAAGTTGTATAATCCGTAGCTGATGGAGTAATTAAGTTTTGAGCGTTGTCAACTCCACACAGAGCACAAGCGAGTCCTTCTGGTCCTGTTTTAAATTGATTTATGACTACTGGATGATTAGGTGTGTTTTCAATAG
Organism: Empedobacter sedimenti; assembly: GCF_030005555.1. Lineage (GTDB taxonomy): Bacteria > Bacteroidota > Bacteroidia > Flavobacteriales > Weeksellaceae > Empedobacter > Empedobacter sedimenti. The sequence goes on from NZ_JASCQG010000019.1 coordinate 31,416, forward strand.
GCTGATTAGTGCTACAGTCAATAGGATTTTGACATGGATTCATAATGTATAAATCGTATATTTTAACGGTTCCTAATGAAATACCTACTGGTTGTTCATAAATTAATTGTATTTCATCAAATGCAGCAGGTGCCTTGAACCCTAATGTTTTTCGAATATTTGTCGCGACATTTGCACCCAAAAGGAAATTGCTTCCTTCTATAATCCCTACTTGTGCATTATTCCTTAATAAACGAAGTTTTAATTTAGGCAAAACAGCTACATTAATTAAACTTGTAAATTCAACATCAAAAGAAACATATGCTCCTACGCTAAAAGGTGTCAATTGTTTGTGTATAGCAATTGTCGCTGTACTAAGTGCTCCCACTGGAATATTAATGCTAGCATATGTTAAAGGATTGTTATCTAAAATATGGTCAATATCTACAATATTACCGACTGTTGCAATACCTGTTACCCCTGTATTATTACCAATACTAACTGGATATTGATTTTTCCCTATTAATGTATTCGTATTACACGCAAATGCTGCTCCTTCACAAAATTGTTTGACAATCATATTATAAATTCTTGTCTCACCTAACAGATCAACACTCAATAATGTTGACATTCTAAACTGAACCTCATCAAATGGTTTTGTTGTAACAAAACCGACAACACTGCGTGGCGCACTGCCTAAAACGCCTACATTTAATAATAACGAATTTGAATTTGATGTTTCTTGCTCTACTCCATTTAAATAAGTTCTGATTGAAATCCCACCTAATAGATTAACATTTAACAAATTTGCATTCGAAATTTCAAATCCTGCAAAATATCCTGCATTAAATTGCTGACCACTTGTCGCTACAGATAAGGATGCTGTGCTTGCTACAGAAGCAGTTACATTAATTGAAGCATAATCATTTATGTCACTATTCATAACATTATTTGAATTACTTATTGAAGCAACAGTCACTCCTCCCGTACCTGTACGAATTTGTTGGACAATTGCTGGATAAGTAGGAGCTATAATTCTAGTATCTACATTACAAGAGGGCGCTGGTCCGTTACAATTACTTTTTACCACCAAATTATAAATCTGGGTTGATCCAAATACATTATGTCCTAGCAGATTTGTCTGTACATATTGAACCTCATTAAATGATTTAGTTGTCGTGAATCCTACTTCAGCCCTGTTAGCACCTCCTAATAAAGATAAACTAACGAGTAAGGTATTGCTATTCGATGTTTCTTGTAAAACACCATTCAAATAAGTGACGATTTTTGTTCCGTTTAATAAATCTAAATTGAGTAGATTGGTGTTTGAAATCTCAAATCCAGCAAAAGATCCTGCATCATATGTTTTATTCAAATCTTTTATCGATACTTGAGCTGAAGCACCTACTGCAACCCCTAAAGACATTGTAGCAAAATCTGTTGTATCGCTATTGACAATGTTTCCAATGTTTGTAATGTTGCCTACTGTCAGACCGCTTGTTCCTGTTTTATTGTACTCATAATTAACGACAGCGGCAAAATTATTCTCTATAATTCGTGTACTTGTATTACAGACTAAAGTCTGCGGAGTTGCACATGATGTGATGGTATAAACATAGTTAATATCTGTTACTGTTATACCCAATGTTGTGACTGTAACCCTTATTTTATTAAACGGTTTAGTTGAAGTTACTCCAAGGTTTCTATTGGAAGCAGAAACTGCTGAGATAGGTACGGTAACCTCTATATAGTCACCAGTCGCGACTGTATTTAAATAAGTTTCAACTCGGTATGTTGTTGATAAAGCAACTGCACTTGTTTCAGATAAAACAACTCCTGCATAAGTTCCGGCAGGATAATTAATAGAGTTATTTTGAACCTCAATAAATGCTGTTGGATTAATCAGTACTGATGTCCAGGTTGCTGCATTTGTTAAATCTGTGTCTGTTAACCTGTTTTTATTTGAGAATTGATCCCCTATAACTTGTGAAGAATTAACGGTAAGCGCATTTACTGCTGTAAAATTATTTGTCGTCCAGGTAACCGGAGAATTGCATGTTCCTTGCCCGTATACCCAATTAAATAAGCATAGAGATAGGAACAGAAATAAATTAGGGACAATATTTTTCATGTTTATAGTAGTTGTTTAATTAATAAATCTTTAGTTGGCAGTAGAAATATTAATTAACAAAATAAACAATGAAGGAGAGCGTATTTTTAAGTTAGACAAGCAGATTGCGTAATCGCAATATATAAATATATACATTCTTTTCTTCAAAATAATAAATGAACAATAAAAACCATAAAATATTAAAATTGCAAGAAATTAAATCGATTAAGTCAACTCAAAAAAATATATTGATTTGCACTTTTTATACAATAATTTCTCATTCATAAAAAAATTCTTAATAAATCGAACAAACCTTCTATTTTTTTAATAGTTGTTCAAATATTTTAATTTAGATAGTAATTATCCTATGTAATCTTCCCTAAAAACCGGACCGTTTAAAAATATAGTTTATTAACTTAGGGATAATTATGAAACAGAGCAATTT
>NZ_JASCQG010000002.1 GCF_030005555.1 Empedobacter sedimenti
AGTTTGATGCTCGTTGGATAGCGCTATCAATTGAAAACGTATTTTATCATCCTCATCTTTACGTACTTTTTGATAATAAAAAACGGATGTTCTTAAGCTAAATAGACGACAAGCCCTGCGAGAACTTAGCTGATGTTTTTCTTTTGAATACAACACCAACTCTCGTTTTTCACAAGGCGTTATAGCTTTTTTTCGATAACATCTTTTAAAACTACGTTTTCCAAAGTAAGCTCTGCTACAATTTTTTTATATTGGGACAATTGCTTCTCTAGTTCTTTTAATTGAGCTAATTGATGGGCTTCCATTCCGCCATATTTACTCTTCCATTTATAAAAAGTGGGTTGACTTATTCCATGTTCACGACAAATTTCATTGACTGTTTTGCCTTGATTTTGTTCTGATAAGATCTTGACGATCTGAACTTCTGTAAAATTGCTCTGTTTCATAATTATCCCTAAGTTAATAAACTATATTTTTAAACGGTCCGGTTTTTAGGGAAGATTACAATTTTACAAATTCTACATTGTATATTCATGGAGGATCAACTCAGTCAAATAATTTGGCACATAATACAACATCAGTTCCTTTATACAGAGGGTTGATAGTAGAGAAAGCTGGAGTTGTTTTACCAAAAGTTATTATAGATAATGCAAATAATTATACAGGAAGAACTTGTACTATAATTAATAATAATAGTTTATCAATTACAGATTTGACTATAAAAAATACCAATACTTATTTTGATACAGCAAATTTATCTGTTGGTAATTTAACAATAGACAAAGGATTTGATTATAGATTTTATGGTACATCAACACAAACTACGCCTAGTGCAAGCCCAAATGTAGCAGTTACTACGTTTAATTATAATCCATTATCATCTGGTACTACTAAATTTAAATCCTATTTGTCAAATGACAATACTTTAGCATACTTAGATATACCTGTTGTATCAACACCAGCATATAGTAATATGGTTGCTAATGGTATTTATTCTAAGAATGTAGTAACATTTACTAATTCAGTTCTAGAGAATTTGAATAAAAATATAAATGTGACTAGTGGAGTTGCTGTTGATTATTTTTGGGGAGGAAAAAGTGATGGAAAAACGTGGACAGATCTAGGTAACTGGAGTTCTAGTGGGACAGCTCAAGTTGCAGTGGCTAATTTACCTACGTCAAATGATAATGTTTTTTTTAATACAAATTCTACTATTTCTGGAAGAATAGATATTGATAGAGTAATAGATATTCATAATTTTACTGTATTACCAGACTTTATTGGGAAAAGTTTTGAAATATTTAGCATAACAAATAATTCATTTACAATAAGAGGTTCTTTAGAACTACAGAAAGGAGCAACGCTTAGTATTCAGAATTTATTTTTTGTGCCAAAGTCAACTAATTTAAATTCACCAGAAACTATTACGCTAAATGAAGGTGTCCTAAAAGGGTCTTTAAATGAAGGTAATAGATTAGTTGTTACAGGAGGAGGAGCATTAAGTTTGAAAGGATCAAATTTTACTTATTACAATGAATCAGATTTAGGTCGAAATACATTTGTTTTAGAAAATGGATCATTAGTATTTGATGCTCCAACGATAAATCTCAACGAATTTAAGGGAGTAATAGAAAGAGGATCTTCTTTTAAAACGAATTTGTATTTAAAGAATAGTATTATAAATACAAAATTCTGGACATATAACAACATTAACAATACAAACTTAAATAATCAATTTACTTTAGATGGAGGAACAAGTACAGTTAACGTTTTTCTAATCTTTAATGCGGCTGGTGATACTAGTTATTATACGATTGATAATAAATTAAAATACAATAAAATTGTATTAAAAGACTCTAACAGTTCTATAAGACAAAGTATGTTTGGTGTTTTTGATGCTGCTTACTTAGAGTTAGAGCCAAACACATATTTAAGTGTTCCTGGGGCTGGGATATTTTCTACAGCAACAAATCAAATTAATGTCAATGAGTTAAAAGTGTATGCAGGTAATTTAATTGCCTTCGAATCAAATTATAGAATAAATATTATTGACAAATATCAAACCATTTCTACAGGGACTTGTCAATTGGTTACAATTCTAGATGGTCAAACAAATACAGTCAATTTTAACATATCGCCAACTGTTACAGATGCTACTAATACACCTAATCTATTAACTTTGAATAGTTATGATGTTAAGAATATAAAATTTGGGAAAAGTGCGTCATATACAATAAATATTAGCGGAAGTGCAGATGCAGCGACTACTGGATATACAAAATTAGTGTCAGCAACACCTGTAGATTTATATTGGATAGGTAGTGCTTCTACAACAAATCAGTGGCATAACTCAATCAACTGGACTACAAATGCAAATGGTACGCCTAATGCGTCTTCATGTTCTCCAACAAAATTTGATAATGCTCACTTTAAATCATATTCTAAAGCAAAAGGAAATGAAGTTGCGATAAACAATGATATTTATATTAATAACATTGTTTTTGAAAATGATTCTCCAGCAAATATGTCGCTGAAAGGAAATGGATCTAAAGATATTTATTTATCAGGTTCTATGTATTTAAACAATAATACAATTACAGGGCTTAGCCGTATACTTACTTCTGGTAAACAAACTGATGCTACTTATGATGGTACAGCAAGACATAAAATTCAGTTAAGAGGTACTGATCTTAAAATGCGAATTAATGTACAAGATGGTTCGTATTATAAACTTGTTGATGATTTTAAGAATACAGGTTCTGATATTTATATGACGGGAACTTCTGATCTTGATGCGTCTAATATTACAATGAATTTACAAAGTATTTCTAATTCTGCGTATAATCCAATTTCAACAGGTAAATTAAATATAAATAATTCGAAAGTTAATTTGACAGGTAATTTTGATAGTCAATCTCCAAGTTTTCTAGTAACTGCAGATAATGCTATAATTAAGTTGTCTTCAAATTCTTCATCTAATTTTTATTACTTTAATCCAACAAATAGCACAACAGCTTTTAATACCGCTACATTAGAATTTACTCAGGCTAATACTTCAGCAAATACTGTTGCAGGTTCATCTTCTTCAGTATTACTTATAAAAAGTATAACAACAAGAGGAGTAACATTTAATGCAAATTCAAGTATTACAACAGAGGTGTTAAACTCGTTAAGTAATAAGGTTTCTATCGCAGCGGGGAAAGAGTTAAAAGTTACTCAACAAGCCAATCTAAGTGGAACAGCTTGTGATGTGACACGTTCTATCGTATCTTCTGTAGCCGGAACTAGAGCTAAATTTACGATAACAAATGGTCCTACTAATTTTGATTACTTAACAGTAAAGGATATTGACGCAAACTCTAGTTATCAAATTCTAGTTTTTGGTACTTATAGTACAAATGGAGGTAACAATACAAGCTATGTTACATTTTTGGATAAAACGCAAGATAATTCTACTTATGGTTTTGGGGCAGTATCTGCTTGTAGAGATTTAGCTACATCATCAATTTTATCTGCAGATGGATTTTACCCAAATGCATTTACAACATTTAAATGGTATAAGTTAACTGGCGATCATGCAGATCCAACAACACCTATAGCAACAACTAAAGATATCGACTTATCTTTGTATGGTTATGGTACATATAAGTTAGAGATTAATTATGATCCAACTACTGCAGGTTCATGTATTATTACGGATCAAATTATAATTAATTCTTTTCCAACAAAACCAACTGAGTTATCAGATGATAAATTCTGTAAAAATAAGGTGGTTACTTTAGGTGATATTCAATTACCAGGATCTACTTTAGTTTGGTATAATTCAGATACAGCAACTACAGCTTTACCTTTAACTACAGTTATAACAAGCGGAACAACATATTATGTTGCTCGTAAATATGATAGTGGTAGTGGAATGGCTTGCGAATCTACAGAACGATTGGCTTTACAAGTAAGATTAGACGCTTGTGGTGGTGTTTACTTAAATCCTGTTATAAGAATGAGAGGATTATAATCAAATATTATTAAAACAAAAAACCAGAAGTTAAACTTCTGGTTTTTTTTATTTCGTTATTCTGAAAAAAAGCTACTTAAGCAATCTTTCCTAAATTTTCTGCAATCGTTTCGATGAAAGATGTTAATGGTTTCTTTGCCATCATTTCGATCATCATATTAAAATTTCCATCAAAATCTAATGTTACATCAGAAGAGTTATCGTCAACAGCATCAATAGAAATCGTTAATGTATATTCAAAAGCAGGAGCTGGTGATTCAAAAACAATTTTTGATGGTTCAACAGTTTCCTTTAAACGCATTCCAACTTTTGGTAAAGCTCCAACACCAACTGTAAAACCTTTTCCAGATTCGTGAATTTCAAATGATTTTGTGTCAGCAGGCATTAATTGCTCATAATTTTTCATATCCAACAAAAAGTTAAATGCATCTTGTTGATTTTTTGCAAAGCGTACTTTATTTGTATTTACCTTCATATCCTTGTGAGTTTTTTTATAAATTTGTAACAAATCGTTCAAATGTACAAAGTTTTTTTTAATGAAAGTCAGCTAACTTTCAGCAATCAATCCAATTCAGAAGCAAAAAATATTTTGTTTCATCACGAAACACAATTCGATGAAGCTTTTCATTTATTGTCTACAAATACGTCAAAATTTGTAAATATTTTTAGTGATGATATTGATGCAGTTTGGGCGAGTTTCCTAAATTATTTCAAACATATAAAAGCAGCTGGTGGTATCGTTCGTAATCCGCAAGACGATATTCTCTTCATTTTTAGATTAGGAAAATGGGATTTACCGAAAGGGAAAATGGAAGAAGGAGAATCAAAAGAAGAATCTGCAATTAGAGAGATTGAAGAAGAATGCAGTATTACAAATCTAGAATTGAAACGATTTTTGATGCCAACTTTTCATATTTATTATTTGAGAGAATATGTGATTAAAGAAACTTATTGGTTCGAAGTTTTTTATGATGGAGTAGAATTACCTTTACCACAAACCGAGGAAGGGATAGAAACAGTTGAGTGGAAAAAAGTAAGCGAAATTCCTCAGTTATTAGAAAATTCTTATCCTAATATTAAATTATTAATGGATAATTATTTAAATTTGGAATAAATAAAGAAAACAATGAAAAAATATATACTAGGATTTTGCACAGTTTTAGCTTTTGCTGGTGTTACAAATGCTCAATCAAAAAAAGAAGCAAAACAACAAGTAGAAAAAGTAACAAAACCACAAGCTAAGATTTTGGCGAATGGTTCTGCAAAAGTTGATGATATGTACGCGTATCAAGTTTACGGAGAAACATTTGATCTTAAAAATACATTAACAACAAGTGAAATTGGAAAATTGTACGAGAACATGAAAAGTGGAGATTCTATAGAGAATGTTCAGTTTGTATCGACAATTCAATCAGTTTGTAAAAAGAAAGGTTGTTGGATGAAAGTTGATCTTGGAAAAGGAGAGGAGCAATCTTTTGTTCGTTTCAAAGATTACGGATTTTTTATGCCTTTAGATGGCGAAAAAGCAAATGTTATTGTACATGGAAAAGCATTTGTAAGTGAAGTTTCTGTAGAAAAGTTACGTCATTATGCAGAAGATGCAGGTAAATCTAAAGATGAAATTGCAAAAATTACAAAACCTCAGTTACAGTATAATTTTGAAGCTGATGGTGTTTTTGTAAAAGAGAATTAGTAAAATCTAATCAATATAAATTGTAAGCCTTTCTATATTATAGGAAGGTTTTTTTGTATCTTCAAACCTAAATTTAATGCAATGAATTCTTTTCAAGCCACTCCGTCTCTTTTTTTTGATTTATTAGGAATTAATACAGAAAATCAATTATTTAAACAATTTCAATCAGAATTTGATTCGGCAATAATCCGTCGAGAAAATACAAATAATTCAACTTCAAAAAAGTATGATTATGATTTGTTGTATAAAGAGAAAGGAATCTATTTGAACATCTTAAATGAGGAGGTTGTTTCGGTTAAATTTTATTTATCGCCCAATCCAATTTGTCAAACGTACAAAGGAAAAGTGGTTAACGAGCTTTCTCCGATTATTGATGAAACAAGAATTACAAGGATTGCGGATTATAAAAGAAGTCCAAATTCGGATCCAAATCGTCTTACAAATGATTATGTTTCAGGAAATGTAATTGTTTCATTTGATTCTATGACAGGAGAAATGTTGTACGTTGAGATTTCTAAAATTTAGTCCAACAATTATCTCTTATATATTATTTATTTTTAGGATATTTATCCAATATTATGTTAGTACAATGAATAAAATTTTACTTCTTGCCCTTTTTATGCTTTCTGTAAATGGAATGGCGCAATCTACAACAACTCATTCAAGTTTTAAAAATAGAGCAGTTTCTACCAAGAATTATGTAATTAATGATAGACAAGAAACTTATTCTTTTCGAGGCGTTTTCACATTAAATAAAAGAGAATCAATTAAATCGAAAATTGAGCAAATTATTGGTTTGCCCAAATATTATCAAGGTGAAACTGTTTGGAGCAATTTAAATTATACAATTAGTTTAAAAGAAGGTGAAGTAAAAGCAAATTTGGTAAAAAACAATGATGCTGAGTTTTATTACTACAAAATGAAGGAGTTAGAAAAAGAATTGATTTTTATTTTAGATAACCCTGGACCAAAAAATATTGCTGTTTCGACAAAATCATATATTCTGAACGATAATGCAACTCTTTATTCATTGAAAGCTGTGTTTCATAATCGTAAAAATGAAACTGTAAAAGAGTTAATTGAATTGCAGTTTGGAAAGCCAAAAACGGACGGAAATAAATTGGTCTGGAATGATAATGGAAATTATAATATTGAGCTTTTGGATGGTGTAGCGAAAATTCATTATGGTAAAAGTAGTGATGATGAATTTTATTATAACAAAGTCAAAACATTAGGAAACGAAATTATTTCTATCCTTAATTAAGTATTTCTAATTAAATAAATATTTAATAAATGTTTTAGAATTATTTTTTAATGAAATTTAAGAGATAAATCTAAACCTTATGAAAAAATATTTACTAATTATTTATTTAACTATTACTTGTTTTGTTTTTGGACAAGAAACAAAAAATTCGAAAAACCTTTATGTCAGTGATACGAGTGAGTCATATTCGTACAAAGCTGATTTTAGTATGTCTAAAACTTCTGCTGTAAGAGAAATTATCACCAACCAATTTGGTGAGCCAAAAAGTAATGATACAGATTTGATCTGGACATGGAATGGAAGTTACGAAGTGAGTTTGAGAGACGGGAGTGTAGCGATTAATTTCGGAAAAAGTAACGATAATAACGATTTGTATCTTAAAATTAAAAATTTAGGAAACAGAATTACAAAAGTGATCAAATAGTTGCGTTAACGCATCGTTAACCGTTCATTAACCATTATAAATTATTTTTTTTCAGAGTTTTACTTAAAATTTAAAACATGAAAAAGTTAACTTTAATAGGAGCAATTTTGCTAACAGCATTCACGTGCAATGCACAAACAGCAACAGCATTTTCTAAAGCAAAATCATCTGGATCAACAACGCATTCTAATACATCTATCAATGTGAGCGATAGTAACGAAGTTTATTCATATTCTGCAATTTTTGATAAACCAAAGTCTAAAGCTGCAATAAATGAAATTGAGAAAGCTTTTGGTAAGCCAACGACAGAAGGAAAAAACTATGTTTGGCGAGAAGGAGATTCGTTAGAAATAAAGGCACGTGAAGGAAAAATTTCGATAGAGTTTGAAAAAGGTTCTACAAAATTATATGAAAAAGTAAAAGAATTGGGTGAATCTATTTCTGCGGTTGTCGGAGAAAAATAATCATTCTAAAACATAAAAACGGAAGCCAAATTTGGCTTCCGTTTTTATATTATTTTAATTCTCTATACTTAAAATCTTTTCCAAAAAAATAATTCCATATTAAGCTAATAAGAATAAAATTTGCTATTCCACGAATTGTTATAAATATCCCGAAATTACCAAAACGTTTGTATTTAATATGTGATAATTCTTCTTGATGATTAACAATATATTCGTATAAATAATAATCAAAAACTAACATCGAAAGGCTAAAAAGAGCTAAAATAACATAATGAAAGAGCATTATGTCTTTAATTTTTTTTAGATTTTTATACAATAATACAGCTCCAATAAAAGAAAAAAATACACTTGAATGAAAAACAATTTCAGTTTTAGTATGAAGTTTCGGAACCTCATTATTTTCCTCGATATCTTCAACTAAATTAGGTTCGAAAGAATTTTTCTTTTCTTCGTTCTCGTGATAAATAATTTTAGATGAAATTAAATTTTTAATTCGAGTTGTTTCAATTTCAGAAAACTGAACATTTCGTTCATTTTTTAAAATTTCGAAAGCCATCTCTATTGCTTCAGGAATAAATCTAGAATCATCTTTGATGTAAGAATTTAATTCATTTGTAGACAGTTTCTGAAGAACGCTTCTTTTAACTTGCATTAATTTAATTATAAATCAAATATTTTACTCTAATCTTCTTGAAAGCTTCCAAATCCTTTTGCCAAGTTGCTTTTATTTCTGCTTCTGACAAACCTGCTTCTATTTGTTTACGCAATTCACTAGTTCCAGAAAGTTGATCAATCCACAATTTTTTACCATTCATCGTCCAAAAAGGCTGCTTCGTATTGTTTTTATACGCATTGATTAACCATTTCAAATTGATGGCAGATTGATACGGAACATCCGATAAATCTTCTCCATAACAAACTTCATCTTTAAATTTTGGACTTGTTGCACCTGGTTTTGAAGTTGGTGTGTATTGAAAAGGCATATTTTTGAGAAATGGTGAACCATATACCTGAAACTGAATATCCGTTCCACGACCTTCATTGACATTTGTTCCTTCAAATAAACATGTACTTGGATACAAATTAATAGCATGTGCATTTGGTAAATTTGGCGATGGTTTTACAGGCAAACTATACTTCGATTGATGAGTATAATTAGTTAATGGTACAATTTCTAAATCTGCTTTTACACCATTTGCTAACCAACCTTCTCCATTAATCATTAGTGCATATTCGCCAATCGTCATTCCATAAACAATCGGAACATTGTGCATTCCAACAAAGGATTTGAACTCATTTTTCATCACAGGTCCATCCACATAATGTCCGTTTGGATTTGGTCTGTCTAATACAATTACTTTTTTACCATTTTCAGTAGCAGCTTCCAAAACATAATGCAAAGTAGAAATATAAGTGTAAAAACGAACGCCAACATCTTGCATATCAAAAACCAAAACATCTACATCTGCAATCTGACTTGCTTTTGGCTTTTTATTATCGCCATAAAGTGAGATAATTGGCAAGTTAGTTTTTGCATCAACACCAGATTTTACTTTTGCACCAGCATCTGCATCTCCACGAAAACCATGTTCGGGTGAATAAAGTTTTACAACATTTATCCCATTTGAGATTAATAAATCAACGGTATGATTTGTGTTTTTGTATTCATAATCAGAAGGATTTTTTCTAAGAATTTTTCTTACGATTCCAGTTTGATTAGAGACAAGGCCAACTTTTTTACCTTTTAATTGTGGTAAATATTGCATAACATTTTCTGCACCTAAACCAATAGAAAGTCCATTATCATTATTCAAAAGTTCGGGATTATTTTTAGTTTGAGAATTTTGCTCAAAAGTTTGTGCAATCGTAAATAAAGGAATGCATAGAAGTAAACCAATTGATGTATATTTGACAAAGTTTTTCATATCGTTTTGAATGATTTGAATTCAGGCGAAAAATAAGCCTAAAAATTAGTTTTAATCTTATAAAAATTATAAATATTGAGTTTTTCTTGGTGGTTTTCCAAAAAAATTGCGCTTGGTAAAAATACGAAAAATAACCTTTCGAGTATCATCATTCGAATTGGTCAAGTTGCAGTAGCATTGGGTTTGATTGTTTCTTTAATCACCATTTCTACTGGTGTTGGAGCGCGAATTGCAATTAAAGAAAAATTAGCCGATTTCAATGGGCATATTACCATTCGTAATTACAACAGCAATACATCATTAAACTCGGATTCTATATCAATTAATCAGAGTTTCTATCCAACATTTAAGGAGATTCCAGAAGTGAAACATGTTCAGGCAATTGCAAACAAAAGTGGTGTAATTAGAACAAAAGAAAATTTTAGTGGAGTTGTTTTCAAAGGAGTTGGAACTGATTATGATACAGTTCGTTTTGAGAAGTTTTTGGTGAAAGGACATTTTCCAAAAGTGAATAAAGATTCGATTGTTGACGAAGTTTTATTGTCGCAGAAAATAGCAAATGAGTTAAAATTAGATGTTGATAGTTCGTTTGTGATGTATTTTATACAAGAGGATACAAAACCTATTTATCGACGTTTTACTATTTCTGGATTATATAAGACGGACATCAAAAATTTTGATGATGTTATTATGTTAGGCGATTTAAAGCACGTTCAGCGTCTTAATCATTGGGATTCTACAACGGTTGGTGGTTTCGAGTTATTTGTAAATGATGTAGAAAATATTGATCCTGTTGCAAAACGAGTTAACGAGGCAATTCCTTACAATTTAACATCAGAATCTGCAACGGCTTCTTTTGCTCAGATTAATGATTGGATTACAATTTTTGATAAAAATATTATGATTATCGTGTTTATTATGCTTTTTGTCGTGGTAATAAACATGGTAATGGTTTTGTTGATATTGATTTTAGAAAGAACTCATTCAATCGGAATTTTAAAAGCATTTGGAGCAACAAATTGGCGAATCCGAAAATTATTCATTAATTACGCTTTATTTATTATGTTACCTGGATTAATTGCAGGAAATGTAATTGGACTTGGATTATTATTCATTCAAAAATATTTCGGAATTATAAAACTTCCGCCCGAAAATTACTATTTATCAACTGCACCAGTTTATTTAGATTTTGGATCGATTGCATTATTAAACGTTGGTGCTTTATTAGTTTGCGCAATTGTCTTACTTTTGCCATCGTATATGATTTCTAAAATTACTCCTGCAAAAGCAATTAATTTTAGATAAAATTTAATCGTTTAAATTAAAAAATAGAAAAAATGAAATACGCAAATAATATTTTAGAAACGATTGGTAACACACCTTTGGTTAAAATTAATCACATTACAAAAGATTTACCATGTACTGTTTTAGCAAAAGTAGAATATTTTAACCCAGGTTCTTCTTGTAAAGATCGTATGGCGCTTAAAATGGTAGAAGATGCTGAAAAAGATGGTCGTTTAGTTCCTGGTGGTACAATTATCGAAGGAACTTCTGGTAACACAGGAATGGGATTGGCTTTGGCAGCGGTGATCAAAGGTTATAAATTGATTTGTGTAATTACAGATAAACAATCGAAGGAGAAAATGGATATTTTGCGCGCTGTTGGTGCAAAAGTTGTCGTTTGTCCTACGGATGTTGAGCCAACAGATCCTCGTTCTTATTATTCAGTTTCGAAACGTTTGGCAGAAGAAACGCCTAACGGTTGGTATGTTAATCAGTACGATAATCCATCAAATGCGCAAGCAAATTATGAGCAAACTGGACCAGAAATTTGGGAACAAACAGAAGGAAAAATAACACATTTTATTGTTGGTGTTGGAACTGGAGGAACAATTTCTGGAGTTGGAAAATACTTGAAAGAGAAAAATCCGAACGTAAAAATTTGGGGTGTTGATACATACGGATCAGTTTTCAAAAAATATAAAGAAACAGGAATTTTCGACGAAAATGAAGTGTATTCTTATGTAACAGAAGGTATTGGTGAAGATATTTTACCAGAAAACGTAGATTTTGATATTATTGATGGATTTACAAAAGTTACTGATAAAGATGCAGCAGTTTATACACGTCGTTTAGCATTAGAAGAAGGATTGTTTGTAGGTATGTCTTCTGGTTCTGCAATCAAAGGATTGTTACAAATGAAGGACGAATTTGGTCCTGATGATGTTGTGGTTGTTTTATTTCACGATTCAGGTTCTCGTTACGTTGGAAAAATCTTTAATGATGATTGGATGCGTGACAGAGGTTACTTAGAGGAAGAAGTAAAAACGGCAGTAGATTTAATAAAAGAACATGTAGATAAACCATTGTTAACAGTTCGTACAGAGGAGTTAGCTTCTCATGCAATTGATCGTATGCGTCGTTTCAAAATCTCTCAAATTCCAGTAATGGACATTAACGGATTTGTAGGATCGTTAGATGAATCGGATTTATTTCAGGCGTTTATGGAAGACCGCAATGTAGCGGACAAACCAGTTCACGAAATCATGGGAAAACCTTTTCCTATCGTAAAAGCGAATACATCTATTGAAGAAGTTTCGAAATTGATTACAAAAGATAATCAAGCAGTTTTAATCGAATTAGAGAACGGTAAATATCATATCATTACAAAATATGATATTATCAATGCAATTAAATAACAAATTTTCTATCTTTGAAGTGATATGGGAATTGTATTAAAAGGACAAAATTTAGTAAAAGACTATGGTAAAAAACACGTTGTAAAAAATGTGTCTTTTCAGGTAGAACAAGGAGAAATCATTGGATTGTTAGGACCAAATGGTGCTGGTAAAACAACTTCTTTCTACATGATAGTTGGTTTAGTAAAAGCGACGCAAGGAAAAGTTTTCATGGATAAACATGATATTACTGGTGACGCAATGTACAAACGTGCGCAAAAAGGAATTGGTTATTTAGCGCAAGAAGCGTCTATTTTTCGTAAACTTTCTGTTGAAGATAATATTAAGTCTGTTTTACAATTCACAAAACATTCTAAGAAAGAACAACAAATGCGCACAGATGCTTTGATAGAAGAGTTTTCTTTAGAGCATGTACGTACCAATCGTGGAGATTTACTATCGGGAGGTGAGCGTCGTCGTTGCGAAATTGCGCGCTGTTTAGCAACAGAACCTAACTTTATTTTGTTAGATGAGCCTTTTGCTGGAGTAGACCCAATTGCGGTAGAAGATATTCAGAAGATTGTTCGTTCGCTTAAGGATAAAAACATCGGAATTTTAATTACCGATCACAATGTATCGCAAACACTTGCAATTACTGATAAAACCTATATTATGTTCGAAGGTAAAATCTTGAAAGAAGGTTCGCCAGAAGAACTAGCAAATGATGAAGACGTTCGTCGTGTTTATCTTGGTGAAAATTTTATGTATCAACAGATATAAATTACAATATAGTATTTTGAAAACCACTCAATTTTGAGTGGTTTTTTAGTTTTTGAATGTGATAAATAAAATTAAGATTTCCTTAAATCTGATATTGTTGCAAAATTATAATCATCTTTTATGTATTTTTATTTTAGAAACCTAAAACTTAATTGATGCAAAAAATAACCTTTTATTTTACTTGCTTTTTCGTTATTTTTTTCTTGAATGCTTGTACACAAGAAGAAGATTCAATTAAAGAACCTAAAAAAATAAATACTCGTGGTGGAGTTGTCTTAACTTTTGATGATGATTATGTTGACGAATGGTTTAATGTAAATATTAAATTGCTACAATATAAATGGAAAGGTACTTTTTATGTAACGCATTTTGATAAGCTAACGGATAATCAAATTCAAGAATTGAAATACCTACAAAAGAATGGAAATGAAATTGCTGCACACGGATTAAATCATGTTAAAACGGTAGATTATATCAAACAAAACGGAGGAGATAATTTTATTCGTCAAGAAATTACACCGATGTTAGATCTGATGAAACAAAAAGGTTTTAATGCAAAAGATTTTTCTTATCCTTATGGAAATAGAGATGTGGAATCAGATCAATTATTACTGAAATATTTCAAAACAATTCGTGGAACTACTTATGGTAATTCAGCCCCAAATCTTCAAAATTGTTATTATAAAAAAGAGCCATTAATTTATGGTTTGGGATTAGATAATAGTTACCAGCATTTTAATTTATCCTACTATTTATCATTGTTGCAATATGCAAAAGAACATAATAAAGTAGTCATTTTTTATGCACATAAAACTGTTCCTAAAGCAACAAAAGAATATGAAACAGAGTTTAATACTTTAGAACAAATATGCAAATTTGTTAAAGATAATAACATGAATTTTTATACAGTTTCTGATTTAGAAAAACTATAAAAAAGCTATACTTTAGATGTTATTCAACAAATAGTATAGTTCCTTTTTGGTCAATAGTATCTTTAAAATATAAGTAAACATCTTGTATATCAAACCGTCTAAAATTAATTATGCTTGATATATTTTGATCCGGAATTTGATAACTCATCTCAAAATTTAACATACTCCCAAAACCAGAAGATTCTATTTTATCGACTAATATTCCTAAATTTTCTAATCGCTCAATTAAGCGATTAATTTCCAAATCATTATGTTTCATCTTGCCTAAGACTGAGTATTAAAGCGGTTTCAAAGCTAAAACATAATTTTTTAAAAATATATTTTGTAGGTTAGAAATCTCATTATAATTATTAGAGAACAAATTTTATACATTAACTATGAAGTATTTAACGTTTATCTTTCTTCTATTTCAAATGCAAATTTTTGCACAAACTTCTTCAAAGTGCGAAGTACTTGCTGCAAATGCATTATATAATTCTACTTATGTCAAGAATTTAACGAAAGATTGGAACAAATTGATCAAAGAAAATGGAGGAACTCATTATGGATTACAAGTTGTAGATACCGATGATCATATTTACAGATTTGTTTTAGTGCAACATTATCCAGATCGCGATTATAATGCCAATTGGTTTACGATTAGTACTATTAATAAAATTGCTTTTGAAGAAAGTATGGTTGATCCCGAATACAATAAGTTTTTTAATATTAATGAAGTAGATTTTAAGAAATTGAAGAAATGTAGAAAATAAAAAAAGCTGAAAATCAATCCTGATTTTCAGCTTCAAAAAATTACTTTTTAGCTTTTTTGGTTGGTTTTTCTTCAACTACTTCATCCTCGTAATAATACTTATTTCTCGGACGCCTTACACCATAAGAGCCATTTACAATTTTTCCTCTTTTCGATTTTTTATCTCCTTTTCCCATTAATAAATGTTTTAAAATTAATAAATTCGATTACTTTCTTTCCAAGTTAACGAATTCAATTTAGTTGGACAAAAGATTGACAATTCTTTATGATTTCAATTAACTTTGCGACATTGTTTGACGCGGATATAGAATATTTTTAAACAGAGAAAATGAGTAGAAATACAGATGCAAATAAAAAAGCTGTAAAAGCTAAAAAAGCGCAAAAAAGAAAAAAAGTGAAAGATGCTGAAGCTGAGCGTAAAGCTAGGTTAAAAGCGATTAATAAACAGTTTAACGAAAAGGATAAACAAAATTTGGAAGAATAAATAATGAAAATTCTACATACAGCCGATTGGCATTTGGGTAAAAAATTAGATAGTTTTTCTCGATTAGAAGAACAAATTTTAGTGATGAATGAAATTGTCGAGATAGCAGAACAAGAACAGGTTGATTTAGTTCTTGTTGCGGGCGACTTATTTGATAATTTTAATCCAAGTGTAGAAGCTGTAGAGTTATTTTACAAAACATTAAAAAGACTTTCGAATAACGGAAAACGTCCTGTTGTAGCGATTTCTGGTAATCACGATTCGCCAAGTTTGATTGATGCTCCAGATCCGTTGGCACGCGAATGTGGAATTATTTTGATTGGATATCCAAATGCAAAAATTCAGGAATTTGAATTGAATGATTTCAAAATTTCGAAATCAACAGAAGGAATGATTGAATTGAAATTAAATTCTTTAGATTTCCCAATCCGAATTCTTCATACGCCTTATGCAAACGAAATCCGTTTGAAACAATATTTTGGAGAGAATAAAGAAGAAGCTTTGAATGAAGTTTTAGCGACAAATTGGAAAAATATTTCGGACGAATATTGTGATGCAAATGGTGTTAATTTGTTGATGGCGCATTTGTATATGAACCAAAAAGGTGCTGAAATTTTAGAAGAACCAGAAGGTGAAAAACCAATTAAAATTGGAAATGCAGATATGATTTTTTCTGAAGCTATTCCGCCTCAAATTCAATATACAGCTCTTGGACATTTGCATGGTTTCAAGAATATAGGAACAGAAGAAAAACCTGTTGTGTACAGTTCTTCTCCTTTGTGTTATAGCTTTTCCGAAGCTGGTCAAACTAAATATGTTTCGATAATAGAAGCTGAACCAAATCAAACTATTTCTTATCATAAAATAGAATTAAAGAACGGAAAACCGCTTGTTCGCAAAACTTTTGATGATATAAATCTAGCTGTAGCATGGTTGAATGAAAATCAAAATGCGTTGGTAGAATTGACTTTAGAAAGTGATTCTTTTTTGAAAGCTGATGAACGAAAATTGATTTATCAATCTCATTCAGGAATTATCCATTTGATTCCGAAAGTTAAAAATCAAGCAATTGAAACGGTTGAATATAAGTTTGCAGATCAAACAAAAGATATGAAAGAATTGTTTACAGATTATTTCAAATCGAAGAATGGAAATCAAGAACCAAATGACGAAATAAAGGATTTGTTTAACGAAATTTTGAATTCATAATGATTCCAGTAAAATTAACCATAGAAGGACTTTATTCATACCAAGAGCGACAAACAATTGACTTTTCTGATTTAACAGAAGCGGGATTATTTGGGATTTTCGGGAATGTAGGTTCCGGAAAATCATCTATTTTGGAAGCGATAACATTTGCTTTGTATGGAAATTCTGATCGGTTAGGAGCGAAAGATTTTGCATATAATATGATGAATTTGAAGTCGAATAAATTATTTATAGAATTCGAATTTCATAATGCGGAAAATGTTCATTATAAAATAACAAGAGAATATAAACGCAACGGAAAGAATTTTGATAAAATTGTTAATTCTGGAGTTGTTTTATACAAATTTGATCAGGCATGGATTCCGCAAGAAAGCTCTGATATAGAACCAATTTTAGGCTTAAGTTCAGAAAATTTTAGGAGAACTATTATTATTCCTCAAGGACAATTCAAGGAATTTATTGAGTTAAAACCAACTGCTCGTACGCAAATGATGAAGGAAATTTTTGGACTTCATCGTTATGATTTACAAGATAAAGTTGCAGCTTTAAATTCTCAAAACTTAACGAATCTGAATCAACTTGAGGGAAAATTATCTGGTTTTGAAGAAGTTTCGGAAGAAAAAATAAAAGAGCTTGAAGATAATTTGATTGAGCAAACAAAAGTTACCAATCATGTTCAAGAAGAATACAATCAAATGAATGAATCATTTCAACGTTTAAAAGCGTTGAAATCAGATTTTGAGACGTTAAAACAAAAGAAAATTGATTTTGAAAAAGTTTCAGTTCAGAAAAATGAAATGGATCAACGAAAACTTGAAATTGAACGTTATGAATTGATTTTTAATGCATTTTCTCAGCTTTTAGAAAATAATAAAAAAGTTTCAAATGAGATTGAAGAAAAGTCAATTTCAGTTGAGAATCAACAAAAACAACTGGCTTTAATCGAGAATCAAATCAAAGAAATTTCAACTCAAATTGAAGCAATTAAAAACGATTATGAAGCTTTACCAATAAAACGAAAAGAAGAAACTGATTTAGAATTGATTGTTCAGATTTTAACTTTTTCAGAGGAAATAGAAAAGTTAAAAGCGAGAACAGCAAAAGGCTTGAAAGAAGTTGACGAAGTTCAGAAGAATGAACAAAAAATTGAAGCTTTAATCAAATCATCTGAAAAAGAAGTCAAAACTTTAGCTGAATCAAAAATTGATTCTCAGACTTTGATGGAAGTTGGAAATTGGTTTATTCAGAATCAAAATTTGCAACAATCTATTCAGAAACAGCAATCTAAAATAGAGGAACAAAAGCAACAAATTAATCTTTTTGAAACTCAATTAAAAACAGAAAATATTGAAATTTCAAGTTTTGAAAATTGGTTTAGTTCTGAATTTGAAAAGCTTGAATCAACTAAAAAATCAATTGAAAAACAGAAGTCTGAATTAGAAGTTCAACAAAAGTTGGCGCATTTCGCACATAATTTACATGATGGTGAATCTTGTCCGCTTTGTGGCGCATTAGAACATCCGAACATTGTTGAGATAGGTGATGTTTCATCGAAATTTGAAGTTGTAAATAATGAATTAAATCAAATTGATGAAAAGTTAAAATCGCTTCAGAAAAAGCAAAATGAAGTTCAGAAAATTGTTGATCAAAAACAGTTTATTGAAAAACAAATTGAACAAGAAAATCAAGTTCTAAATGAGTTAAAAACTCAAGAAGAAAATCATTTGAATTTGTTTGTTTGGAAAGATTTTGATCAGAAAAATGTTGAATTATTTGAAGAAAAAAAGATAGCAGCTATTGCTTTGGATAAAACAATTTCGGATAAAACTAAAGAGATTGAAATTTATCGAGAAACTTTAGAAAAAGAACGTCAAAACTTATCAAAATATAAAGAATTTTTAGAAAAATTTAGATTAGAAGAAACTGAAAAAGCTTCGCAAATCAAGCAAAATCAAGCAAATTTGAAAGTGTTGAAGTTTGAAAATTTTCAAAATCAAACAATAGAAAATGTATTGCATAATTTGAATGATTTAAAGTTAAATAATACAAAAATTGAACAAGATTATATTCAATTTACAGAAAGCTTGAATCAACTGAATCCAAAATTAGCTTCTCAAAAAACGTCAATAGAATTGCTTGAAAAACAACTTATTGAACTGAAAGAGGAACTAAATATTAATCAAAATCAACTAAAAAAAGCTTTAGAAAAACATCAAATACAAAATATTGAAGAAGTTCAATTGGTTTTAAATCAGCAATTTAATGTTACGAAAATCAGAAAAGAGTTAGAGGATTTTAGAGTTTTATTCGAAACGTTGAAAAGTTTTATTCATGAATTAGAACAAAAATTATCAGAGGTTTCTTTTGATGAAACCGTTTTTAAAGCACAAGAAGAGAAATTATCTTTTGTTGCAAATCAGTTGAAAGAAGCGACCGAAATTGTAACTAAAACAAAAACTGAAATTGAGCGATTGAACAAATCTTTTACTGAAAAGAAAGATCTTTTGATTGAATTTGAGAAGTTGCAAAAGCGCGCATCAAATTTACAAACGATGCGAAATTTGTTTAATTCAGCGGGTTTTGTACAATATGTTTCGTCAATTTATTTGAAACAGTTATGTGATAACGCAAATGTTAGATTTCATCGAATGACGAGAAATCAATTGAGTTTGCAAATGAATGACAACAATGAGTTTGAGATTATTGATTATTTGAACGAAGGTCGTTCACGTAGTGTGAAAACGCTTTCTGGTGGACAATCTTTCCAAGTTTCGTTGAGTTTGGCTTTGGCTTTGGCAGAAAGTGTGCAAACAAGTGCAAAATCGGAAAAGAACTTCTTTTTTATTGACGAAGGTTTCGGAACACAAGATGCAGACGCTGTGAATATCGTGTTTGAAACGTTGATGAGTTTACAGAAAGAGAACCGAATTGTCGGTATTATTTCTCACGTTGACGAATTAAAAGATAGAATTCCAGTTGCTTTGCAAATCACAAAAGACGAGGAGCGAGGAAGTTTGATAGAGCTAGTATAATAAAAAGCCGAAAATATTTATATTTTCGGCTTTCTTTTTATCTAAATAAATGGAAGTTTATAGTTCGTCTGTAGCATTATTATTCTCAAAGTAACTTTTTTCTAAAGCTAAATTTTCAGCATTAATAATATCGAAATCTCCAATTTTTGTTCTTCTTAATGCAGTTAAATATCCGCCAGAATTGACTGCTTTTCCAAAGTCAAAAGCTAACGAACGAATATAGGTTCCTTTGCTACAATTTACTTCGAAATCTACAAAAGGTAAATCTATTTTCGTGATTTTAAAATCGTGAATGGTAATTTTACGAGCTTTACGTTCTATTTCCTGACCTTCGCGAGCTAATTCATACAAACGTTTTCCATCAACTTTAATCGCAGAATGCATAGGTGGAAATTGTTCAATCTCTCCAATAAATTGTTTTGTCGCTTCGTGGATTATTTCTTGTGTCAAATGTTCTGTAGGAAAAGTTTGATCTTCCTCAGACTCTAAATCATACGTAGGCGTTGTAACACCTAATTTGATTGTACCTGTGTAGGTTTTTTCTTGCGCCTGAAATTCATCAATACGTTTTGTCCATTTACCTGTACAAACCAATAAAAGTCCAGTTGCTTTTGGGTCTAAAGTCCCAGCATGTCCAACTTTTATTTTCTTTAAATCGTATGATTTTCTGATATTCCAACGAATTTTGTTTACCACATCAAATGAAGTCCAATCAAGTGGTTTGTCAATCAAAAAAACGTGACCTTCTTGTATTTTTTCTACGTTCATCTTATTTGTGCTGAATCATTGTAGTTTCTACTGAAGTTGCGTTGTCTTTTTCAGTTTTTGGAGGATTATATGAAAAGTAAACTAATAATATAATTCCGATGATTATACGATACCAACCCCAAAATTTGAAACCATATTTTGTTAAAACTGTAATAAAAGTTTTTACAGCAATCAAGGCAACAATAAATGCAACAAGGTTACCAACAATAAATAACATAATATGATGATTGTCTTGTAAAATCATTTCATAACCTTTCATTGGTGTTGGTCCATCTTTGCCCCATGTTTTCAAAAAAACAGAATAAACTGTAACAGCTAACATGGTAGGAACTGCTAAAAAGAATGAAAACTCAGCAGCAGCTTTACGAGTTAAACCTTGCGTCATTCCACCAATAATTGAGGCAGCTGAACGAGATGTTCCTGGCATCATCGCTAAACATTGCCAAAAACCAATGATAATTGCTTGTTTTAACGTAATTTCTTTTTCATCATCAATCTTTGGATTCTTAAACCATTTATCAACAAATAGTAAAATGATACCTCCAAAAACTAACATGCCTGAAATATATACTTGTTCTTTTAAAACAGCTTCAATTTTATCGTCAAATAAATATCCCAATACTAAAGCAGGTACAACCGCACATGCTAATTTGATATAAAATTTGAAATCAAAATTTTTAAAGTCAAAAAATTTTTTCCAGTATAGAACAACGATTGATAAAATTGCTCCAAATTGGATAGAAACTTGAAACATACTTAAGAATTCTTGATCGCTGATGTCCATCAAAGCAGCTGTGAATCCCATATGTGCTGTAGAAGAAATTGGTAAATATTCTGTCAATCCTTCTATAATAGCAATGATAATTGCTTGTAAAGTATTCATTATTTTTCTTTATTCGGATTGATTAAAATGGCATAAATCTCTACGATAAACCCTACAACAACTAAGAAAGGAGCTAATCTAATTCTGCGGAAAGAATAGATTTCGTCATTCCAATAATTTGCATCCCAAGTTCCATCTGGACGAGTGTTCGCATCATGTCCTGTCATTAATAAAAATCCAAGACCAATTAGTGCAACACCAATTGCCATAAATATGTAATTTCTTTTGCCGAATAAAAAAGTAAAACCAGCATCTTTAGTAGATGCTGATTTTTTTGTTGTATCGATAGAATTTGTTTTCATTAATAAAGTTGATCAGTTTTTAATCTTAAATAACGCCATGCAGCAAATAATGTACTGAATACTGCGATAATTACTCCAATTCCGATTAATATAAGAATTAAAGGAGTGAAGTTAGGATTCCATAACACAAGCCCAACTTTTGTTGCTAATATGTACCATAAGAAACCTAATCCTATAACTGCAACAAGAGCTGCGAAGAAACCAAGAATAGCGGCTTCTATTAAGAATGGCTTTACAATAAAACGGCGACGAGCACCAACTAATTGCATTGTTTTGATGCTAAAACGTTTTGCATAGATCTTAAGACGGATAGAATTGTTGATTAATACAACTACAATAATTAAGAAAATTACTGCAAAAATCATGATCCAAAAAGTGATTTTGTTGATACTATGATAAATTGTAACCATTGCTTCTTTATCACTTTTTACTTCATCTACAATTGGATTTTTTGCCAATACCTTATTAATAGAATCAATTTGTTCAACAGATTGTATCAAAGCAGGATTTAATGTAATTTGAACTGAAGCAGGGAAAATACTTTCTTCGAAGAAATCACTTCCATCTGTACCCAAGTCTTTTTTAGCAATTTTAGCTGCATCTTCTTTGCTTACATACTGCGTAGCTTCAACAAACGGATATTTAACTTTTAACGAATCGATATAAGATTTTTGCAAATCAAGTTCCTTATCTTTTAATTTCGGATCTTCGACATCTTTAAAATATGCCTCGATTTTTAATTCTCTTTTTAGATGTTCTGCGTAACTTTGAGCATTAATGACAATTAAGCCGAAAATACCTAATAGAAATAAAACAAGCGAAATACTAATTACAACAGTAATGTTAGAAGATCGCAGTCTTTTTTTCTCAAATTTATCGTTCGTTTTTGACATTTGGGTTAATTTTGGGGCTAAGATAAAAAAAACTTATTTCGCAAGACACATATTACGATAGATATTCTGCGAATAGTTGGTTAAAGAAAACTTAAAATTTAGAATTTTTGAAAGTAAAAGCTAAAAAACATTTAGGTCAACATTTTTTGAATGACGAAAATATTGCACGTGATATCGCCGAGGGTCTTACTTGGGAGGGATACGATCGTGTATTGGAGATTGGACCTGGAATGGGAGTGTTGACAAAATATATTTTACAAGCGAAGAAGAATATTGAAGTTGTTGAGGTTGATACAGAGTCAGTTGAGTATCTTAAAGAATATTATCAACCATTTTATCCAGGATTTAAAATACATTCTGAAGATTTTTTGAAAATGGATTTTTCATCAAAGTTTGATGAACAAATTGCAATTCTCGGAAATTTTCCGTATAATATCTCATCACAAATCATTTTTAAAGCTTTAGAAGAACGATATACAGTTCCTGAAGTTTGCGGAATGTTTCAGAAAGAGGTTGCAGAGCGCATCGCTTCAAAAAAAGGTACAAAAGATTATGGTATACTTTCTGTGTTAGCACAGGCTTATTATCATTGCGAGTATTTGTTTACTGTTCCAGAACACGTTTTTACACCACCACCAAAAGTGAAATCGGGTGTAATTATTATGAAACGTTATCGTACCGAAATTGAAGGAATAGAACAAAAAAGATTCTTTCAAGTAGTAAAAGCTGGTTTTGGACAAAGAAGAAAAACACTTCGTAATGCATTAAAATCTCTTGGTATACCAGAAGATTTAAATGATCACGAGTTTTTGAATATGCGCGCTGAGCAATTATCTGTCGAAGATTTTATTGAGTTAACGAAAAGAATGAAATAGATTATGGAGTTGAAAATTACAAAAGATTTTATTGAGTTATTAAATGAGAGAATTAATGAACAAAATGCAAAAGAGGTTAAGGAAATGTTGCAAGATTTGCACCCTGCCGATATTGCTGAATTGTTTGACGAACTTTCGACCAAAGAACAATCTTTTGTAATTGATTTACTCGATAATGAAATTTCCGCCGATATCCTACTTGAATTAGAAGAGGACGATCGACGTAAATTCCTTAAAACGCTTACCGCAAAAGAAATTGCCGAAGATGTCATCACCGAAATGGATACTGATGATGCAGTTGACGTTATTAATGAGCTTTCTGATGAGAAGAAAGACGAGGTTATTGCTCAATTAGAAGACCAAGAACATGCTCGAGAAATTGTAGATCTTTTACGCTATGACGAAGATACAGCGGGAGGTTTAATGGGAAAAGAGTTGATTAAGGTCAACAAAGATTGGTCAGTAATTACAGCTGTCAAACAGATGCGAAAACAGGCAGAAGATCTTGAAGAAGTTTTTTCGATTTATGTTGTAGATGAAGCAGATAAGTTGTTAGGAACTTTAAGTTTAAAACGCTTGTTAACAACGTCTGCTAATACAAAAGTAGCTGATGTTTTTAACGAAAAAATTCAATATGTAAAAACTTATACAAGTGACATGGAGGTTGCGAAAGTAATAGAAAAATATGACTTGTATGAGGTTCCGGTTGTAGACGAATTAATGCGTTTAGTTGGTGTGATTACGGTAGATGACGTTATCGACGTAATTCGAGAAGAGGCTGAAGAAAATTATCAATTAGCAGCCGGTATTACTCAGAACGTAGATTCTGATGATAATATATGGAAATTAACAAGAGCTCGTTTACCATGGCTTTTGTTAGCTTTGGTAGGTAGTTTTGTGGCAGTTAATGTTTCGCAGAGTTTTAGCGATGCAATGAACTTGTATCCGCAATTATTCTTTTTTACACCACTTGTGGCAGCCATGGCAGGAAATGTCGGTGTACAATCTTCTGCAATTATTGTACAAGGTTTGGCAAATAGTAATATTACAGGTTCTATTTGGAAAAGACTTGGTAAAGAAATGTTATTAGCATTGTTAAATAGTACTTTATTAGCACTTGTACTTTTGTTAGCGACGCATTTTTTAATGAGTACGAGTTACGAAATTTCTTCAACAATAGTTTTAGCATTGGTTATTGTAATGATTTTAGCAAGTTTGATAGGTACTTTTATTCCAATCATGTTGAATAAATATGGTGTAGATCCTGCAATTGCTACAGGTCCATTTATCACAACAAGTAATGATATCTTTGGATTGTTAATCTACTTTTCTATTGCGAAAATGATTTTAGGATTTTAATATAAGAAATTATGAAATTTTTAAAAATAATAGGAATTGCAACTCAAACTTCTAATAATGATGGGCAAGCGATTGAAGATTTGGGTAAATTGTGGGCGCAATTTTTCGGAGATAATATCATAGCTAAAATTCCAAATGCAATTAGCTCAGATATTTATTCAGTTTATACGGATTACGAAAGTGATTTTAGAGGGAAGTATACGACAATAATTGGTTGTGAAGTTTCTTCGTTAGATGAAATTCCAGAAGGAATGATTGGTCGTGAATTTGAACCGCAAACATTCAAAAAATATATAGCAAAAGGAGAATTGCACGAAGCAGTAGGAAGAACTTGGACAGAAATTTGGAACGATGATGCAAATCTTAATCGTACCTATATTTATGATTACGAATTGTACACAGAAAAAGCTCAAAATCCTGAAGATGCAGAGATTGAGATTTATATTGGTGTGAAAGAATAGTAATTAGTAATGAAACGCTAGAATTTAGATATAAGAAAACAATATTAAAAAGATGAGCTGAAAAAACTTTCAGTTCATCTTTTATTTTGGATATTTTGTAGGGTTTCTATGCGTATTAAAAACTGCTTTTATAAGAATCATTTTTTGTTTCTCATCTAGCGTGTAAAAAATAATATAAGGAAACTTCTTCATTGGTTTACCTCTAAAATTTTTGTAATAAACATTGTAAAATGGATTTTGTCTAATAATTTCAACATTTATTTCATAATCTTTCAAAAAGCTTTGCACAACTTTTAGTGTTGTATTTTCCCTGTAATAAGTTATTGCCTCTTTAATATTTGCTTTTGCAATAGGAGAAATACTAACTTTATAATCCGTATTCATTTTTAACTTCTGCTAAAAAATCCGCATTGTTTTGGTATTGAGTTAAAGGCAAATTTTCTTGATTATCCAAGATTTCTTTTTGTTCGTCACTTAATTCAAATTCAGTTTCTTGATTATGTTTAAAAGTCAGAAAATCAATATAACGCTCAACTTCTTCCAAAAGTGATTCAGGAAGTTGCTTTAATTTCAAATTCACTTGTTCAATAGTAGTTGCATTCATATTTATAGATTTTATAAAACAGATGTCGTTCTAACAAAGTTACAAAAAGTATACCTTATATAGTATTAAGATTTTATGTGATATTTTCGATTATTTCCTCAACAAAATCTTGAATTCAGTTCCCGTTTCTTTAGAAGATTTTGCTACAAATATTTTTCCTTTGTGATATTCTTTAATAATTCGTTTAGCTAACGATAATCCCAATCCCCAACCACGTTTTTTGGTTGTAAATCCAGGTTCGAAAATCTTTTTCTGTAACTTGGTCGGAATTCCAGAACCTGTATCAGCAATAGAAATTTCGACAAATTTATTCTTAGTTGTAATTGAAATATCTAAAACGCCTTTGTTTTGCATTGCATCGGCGGCATTTTTCATTAAATTTTCTACCACCCAACTGTATAAGGATGCATTAAGATTAATATTAAACTCATCTACATCAGCTTTAAAATTAACCTCAATTCCTTTAGAAATACGTTGCGAAATATAATCAACAGTTTGTTTCGAAGTCGAAATAATATCGGTTTGCTTTAATTCAGAAGTCGAACCAATTTTAGAAAAACGTTCGGCAATATGTTTCAATCGGTCAACATCTTTTTCAATTTCTATAACCGAAGTTTGATCTATTTCTTCTAATTTCAATAATTCTACCCAACCCATCAAAGATGAAAGTGGTGTCCCGATTTGATGAGCAGTTTCTTTTGCCATACCAGCCCATAAATAACTTTTTTCGGTATCACGAATTGTTTTGAAATACCAATAAGCAAAACCAAAAAAGGCGATAACAAGTAAAATGATGATAAAAGGATAATATTGTAATTGATTAAGAAGTTTTGAATTTTTAAAATAAATGTAATTTTTGCTACCAATTAACTCAATTTCGATGATTTGATCAGAGCGTTTCATGTTCGTAACATACTTGTTTAATTGAACAGAATCTTTGGTTATCGATTCGTCAATATTTTTGGTGTCAACAATCATATTTTTTTCATCGACTAATGCAACCGGAATTGTTTTGTTGTCTTCGATTAATTTGAACAAAAAATCTTGCGTTTTTGAATCTAAAAACTCTGATGAACTTACTAATTCTAATGCTTTTGCATAGTTTTCAATCCGTTTATGTTCTTCATGTTTTAATTCTTGTACAACTTTGTTACTTGACCAAATTGTTAGGATAAAAATGGTGAAAATAATAAAGAAGCCAATCCAACGGTTATTTATTTTTTTTGTTAGAAAATTTCTCATCTAAATGTAAAATCTTTCTTAAATTTATATCAAATGTAACAAATATTTGATTATAATATATTTTTATGGCGTGATAGAATAAATATGATGAAAGTAATTTTTTTTAAAGTCTTAAATAGTTTATTTTTGTAGCTAAAATCTCATAGAGAGTAAAATTTATGGATCGTTTTTCGTTTTTAAATGCCGCTCATTTAGAGTTTATAGGCGACTTATATGATCAATACATCCAATACCCGGATAGTATTGAACCAAGTTGGAAAGCTTTTTTCCAAGGATATGATTTTGCGAATGCAACATATGATGGAGAGCCATTATTTGCACCAGCAGCTCAGTCAGCTCCAGCAAGAGCTAGTCAATCAGTACAAGCAGTAGTTAATCCAACTGTTGCAGCTCAAGTTCCTGAAAATGTACAGAAAGAATTTAAAGTGATCAATTTGATTGATGCTTACCGTACACGTGGACACTTGTTTACTAAGACTAACCCAGTTAGAGCACGTAGAACTTTTGAACCTTCATTGGATATCAAAAACTTCGGATTGACTGATGCGGATTTGAATTTAACATTCAACGCTGGTGAAATTTTAGGAATTGGTGGTCCAATCACATTACGTGAGATTATTGGCCACTTAGAAAACATGTACTGCGAGTCTATCGGAATCGAGTATATGTATGTAAGAGAACCTCAAAGAATTAATTGGATTCAGAATTGGTTAAACCAAAACTTGAATCAACCAAAATTATCGAAAGAGGAAAAAGAAAGAGTTTTAGAGAAGTTAAACGAAGCAACAGCTTTTGAAAACTTTATGCACACAAAGTATGTAGGACAAAAACGTTTTTCTGTTGAAGGAAACGAGTCTTTGATTCCTGCATTAGACACGTTAATTAACAAGTCTGCAGAGCATGGAGTAGAAGAAGTTATTGTGGGGATGGCTCACCGTGGACGTCTTAACGTATTAGCTAACATCTTTGGAAAATCTTATTCTCAAATTTTCTCAGAATTTGAAGGAAAAGCATTTGATACAGATTTAATGGCTGGTGATGTTAAGTATCACATGGGATCTTCTAATCAAATCAAAGCAATTAACGGGAAAGATATTCGTATCAACTTAGCACCAAATCCATCTCACTTAGAGACAGTTGATGCAGTTGTAGAAGGTATTACGCGCGCTAAAGCTGAAGAGGATTATAACGAAGATTACTCTAAAATTATTCCTATCTTAATTCATGGAGATGCAGCAGTAGCTGGACAAGGAATCGTTTACGAAGTTGTTCAGATGGCTGGATTAGACGGATATAAAACAGGTGGTACTGTACACGTTGTGGTAAATAACCAAGTTGGATTTACAACTAATTATTTAGACGCACGTACATCTACTTACTGTACAGATGTTGCAAAAGTAACATTGTCTCCTGTTATGCACGTTAACTCTGACGACGTAGAAGCTGTAGTACACGCTTTCCGTTTCGCAGCAGATTATCGCGCACAATTCGGTTCTGATGTATTTATCGATTTATTAGGATACCGTAAATATGGACATAACGAAGGTGATGAACCAAAATTCACTCAACCTAAATTATATAACTTAATCGCTAAACACCCTAATCCTCGTGAAATTTACAAGGATAAATTATTAAAAGAAGGTGTAATTGGTGAAGAAATCGTTAAGCAAAAAGAAGCTGAATTTAAAGCTTTATTAGAAACAAATTTCGAAGCATCTAAAGAAATCGAACGTAATCACATTTTCCCTTTTATACCGGAAGAGTGGGAAGGTTATGAAATTGCTGATGAAGCGAAAGTTTTTGAAACTGCAAATACAGCTTACGACGAAGCTAAATTAAAAGAAATTGCAAAAGCAGTATCTACTGTACCAGAAGGTAAAAAATTAATCAAGAAAGTTTCACGTTTAATTGAAGGACGTGCAAAAATGATTGAAGATGATAAAATCGACTGGGGATTAGGAGAAGCTTTAGCTTTCGGTTCTATCTTAACAGACGGACGTAACGTGCGTGTATCTGGAGAAGATGTAGAACGTGGTACTTTCTCTCACCGTCATGCAGTTGTTAAAACTGAAGACACAGAAGAAGAAATTATTTTATTAAACCATATCAATAATGAGCAAGGTCAATTAAGAATCTACAACTCATTATTATCTGAATATGCAGTTTTAGGATTTGATTACGGATATGCAATGGCTAATCCAAAAGCATTAACTATTTGGGAAGCACAATTTGGTGATTTCGTGAATGGAGCGCAGATCGTGATCGATCAGTATATTTCTGCAGCAGAAGATAAATGGAAATTACAAAACGGTTTGGTAATGTTATTACCTCATGGTTATGAAGGACAAGGAGCAGAACACTCTTCAGCTAAATTAGAGCGTTTCTTACAATTGTGTGCTGGTAACAATATGTTTGTTGCAAATATCACAACTCCAGCTAACTTCTTCCATGCATTAAGAAGACAGGTTGTAACAGACTATCGTAAACCATTGGTTGTAATGTCTCCAAAATCATTATTGCGTCATCCATCAGCTGTATCTTCATTAACAGATTTTTCTAACGGAGGATTCCAAGAGATTATCGAAGATGTAACTGTAGATGCGAAAAAAGTGAAAAAAGTAGTTTTCTGTTCAGGAAAAATCTACTACGATTTAGACAAAAAACGCCAAGAATTAGGAGATACAGAAACTGCAATTATTCGTTTAGAGCAATTATATCCATTAAACGAAGAGAAAGTAGATGCAATCATCTCTAAATTTGGTAAAGCTAAATTGATTTGGGCACAAGAAGAGCCAGAGAACATGGGAGCTTGGACATATATCTTACGTAAGTTAAGAAAATATCCATTCGACGTTGTTTCTCCAGTAGAAAGTGCTGCTACAGCACCAGGTTCAAGCAAACGTTGGGCTGCAATTTACGAAGAGGTAATTAATAAAGTATTTAAATAAAAAATAAAGCTAATAGATATGTTAGAAATGAAAGTCCCATCACCAGGGGAATCAATCACAGAAGTAGAGATCGCTACGTGGTTAGTAAAAGACGGTGATTACGTAGAAAAAGACCAAGCAATTGCAGAGGTAGACTCAGATAAAGCAACATTAGAATTACCAGCAGAAGAAAGTGGAATTATCACTTTGAAAGCGGAAGAAGGTGATGTTGTAGAAGTAGGACAAGTTGTTTGTCTTATTGATACATCAGCTGCTAAACCAGCAGGAGGTAGTGCTCCAGCTGCAGAAGCACCAAAAGCTGAGGTTAAAGAAGAAGTAAAAGCTGCTCCAGCTCCAGTTGCTACACCAGCACCTGCTGCTCCAGCTGCAACTTATGCTACGGGAACTCCATCTCCGGCTGCTAAAAAAGCTTTAGATGAAAAAGGAGTTGACGCTTCTCAAGTTGTAGGTACAGGTCGTGATGGACGTATCACTCAAGAGGATGCAGTTCGTTACACTCCAGCTATGGGACAAGCTCCTGTATCAGGTGTACGTTCTTCTTCAGAGAAAAAATTATCTTCATTACGTCGTAAAATTGCTCAACGTTTAGTTTCTGTTAAAAACGAAACTGCAATGTTAACAACATTCAACGAAGTTGATATGTCAGCAATTTTTGAATTACGTAACCAATACAAAGACGAATTCAAAGCTAAACATGGTGTTGGTTTAGGATTTATGTCTTTCTTTACAAAAGCAGTTACTCGCGCATTAGAGTTATACCCAGACGTAAACTCTATGATTGATGGTGACTACCAAGTAAAATTTGATTACTCTGACGTTTCTGTAGCTGTATCAGGACCAAAAGGTTTGATGGTACCAGTTGTACGTAACGCAGAAAACTTAACTTTCCGTGGTGTTGAGCAATCTATCAAAGATTTAGCAATCAAAGTACGCGATGGTAAAATTTCTGTTGATGAAATGACAGGAGGTACATTTACAATCACTAATGGTGGTGTATTTGGATCTATGATGTCTACGCCAATCATTAACCCACCTCAATCAGGTATCTTAGGAATGCACAATATCGTTGAGCGTCCAGTTGTTAAAAACGGACAGATTGTTATTGCTCCAATGATGTATGTTGCATTATCTTATGATCACCGTATTATTGACGGACGCGAATCTGTAGGATTCTTAGTTGCAGTTAAAGAAGGTGTTGAAGATCCATTAAATGTATTAATGGGAGGTGATGCTAAAAGAGCTTTAGAATTATAATTTAAATACAGTTCTAACAATCCATAAATTAAAAGCCGTTCGTAAGAACGGCTTTTTTGGTTTTGATATTATCTAATTCTATTTTCGTCTTCGTTTACTTTACTTTCTTTAGAAATTGATTTGTTTAATCGTCCAAAATTATACTTTATTCCGACAGAAAATTCTTGATTATCAACATGAAATACGTTTTTAGAATTGATTTGTTTGTAATCTAAAACTTC
Organism: Empedobacter sedimenti; assembly: GCF_030005555.1. Classification (GTDB taxonomy): domain Bacteria; phylum Bacteroidota; class Bacteroidia; order Flavobacteriales; family Weeksellaceae; genus Empedobacter; species Empedobacter sedimenti. The sequence goes on from NZ_JASCQG010000002.1 coordinate 31,462, forward strand.
TCGGAATTCCATTTGTTTGAATAAATCATTAAAGCGAACTGTAAAATCGAAGTTTTTGTAAGATTTCGATAAACCAAGATTAACGATTACTTGAGAGTTTCGTTCGTAAATACCTTCTGTTCGTTTTGTTAACCAATATCCATCTAGCATAAAATTAAAATCTTTTCCTATTCTAAAATTGTGATTAGAATATAGATATAGATAAGGTGTAGATTTTCTTAAATAAGCCGTTTTATCTTCGATTTCTGAGTAAATAAGATATAAACTTGTCTGTGAGGTCCAGAATTTATACTGAAATGGCGCGTCAATTCCGAACGAATAATTTTTCTCTTTATCAAAATTAACTGAAGTAAAAGTTGATATATTTCTTGAATCATCATAAACCAAAGTATAACCTAATGGATTTTTACTTTGATAATAACTCACTGTAAAACTCCAATTTTTAAGCGCATAATTAGCAGAGATTGTATTGGTGTAGGTTGGTAAAATATTAAAATTGCCACTGTATTCTATATACGGACTTCCGTACAGATTTCCAGACGAAATATTGCTGTAATTTGGTCGGTCAATGCTGCGTTTATAAAAGAACGTCAAATTGTTATTTTCGTTGATTTTATAATTAATTTCTGCATTTGGAAACCAATCTACATACTTTTTATCAATATCAGTTAATTGTTTTGTTTCGTTGAAACCTTCCGAGTTTGTTGTTTCAAATCTTAAACCAGCTTTATAATTCCAATCTTCATAATCTTTTGAGTATTGTGTGTAACCTGCAATATTAAGCTCTGTGAAATGATATAAAAAGTGCTCAGTTTGGTTGTTCTGAAAAATTGTTTCATTATTCGTTTTTGCTTTAGCGTAGGTAAATCGGCTACCGAACTCAATTTTTTGATCAGACTCCAATTTCTTTTCTACATCAAATTTGGCTGCCACGACATTGATTCGGTATTTCTGATAGCGCGATTGATTATAACTTAAACCTTTATCATTTATATTATTATAAAAATCATACGTTGTTCCTGTGTTATAAATAGTGTATTGTAAACCAGTTAAAATACTTGCGTCAATTGACTTAATATTCTTATTGTAATTCATCAAAGTATTCACAAAATTTCGATGATTTTCGTTGTCATTAAGCGTTAGAATTGATTGATTAACGTTATTTTCAGTATAGTTTGTGTTGGTGTCAATCAAACCTTTATCTTTTCTGAAATTCGAATTAATAGCGAACGAAAGATAATCTCCAGTGTCATTTAATTCCTGAAAATAACTTGTATTCACAATAAAATGTGGACGTTTTGTTTCAGATTTTATAAGATAATCTGAAGCAATGTTTTTACCTTTTACAGTATAATCAAACCCATTTCCTTCCCACGGATTAAGCTGATTATAAGAAGCATTTATTTTGAATTCGCTTTTATTCTTACGAAACTGAAAAGTAGAATTGAAGTAATTATTAAACTTTCTTTTGAAGGATACAGTTTCTTGTAGTGTTAATTTAAGACCTTCTTTTTTACTACTTTTAAGATTAATTTTTACAACAGATTTTCCGTTAGCTTCATATTTTGCTGAAGGATTTTTAATAATTTCAATTGATTTTATATCCTCTACAGCCAAGCCCAATAGTGTAGAAAAATCAACTTGTTGATCGTCCAAATATAATAATGGAGTGCCTTTGCCTATCATGGTCAAAGATTCTTTGTCAGCGCCTAATATAATTCCAGGTAGTTTTGATAATAACTCAGTAGAATTAGTTGTTTTATTTAAAGTAGAATTTGCTACATCAACGATAAGATTTCCGTTTTCTATTTTGAATGTTTCCTTTCTACCTTTCACGATTACTTCGTTGATATGGATTGTTTCGTTAAAAGTTAATTGAAACGTTTTATTCTCATTCAAATAAAAAGGTTTTTCTTCTTGAATTGTTTTATTGTAAATAATTGAAATTGAGTAAGTTTTTGGTTCTAATTCTTTAAATTCGAATTTAGAATTTTCTGTATGAGTTGTTTTAATAATGTTTTGCAAATCATCATATAACACAATTTCTGCTAGAATAGGTTTTTGATCTTTTTCTGAAGTTAGATTTCCAGTTATTGAATATTTTTCTTGCGCAAAAATGGAAGTGCTGATGATGAAGAGAATAATTTGTAGAAATTTCATAAAATAATTGTTAGTAATTGTTTTGCGATTAAAAGTTTTTGTACAAACAATTTTAATTTATATTTTTAAATGATTTTCAACCATTTGGGGTTAAATGATCATTGGTTACAACTTTATTTAAAATAAAGATTTACAGTATGTTATATTATAGAATTTCTGAAAATAGACTTTTAAAAAGTATAAGTCTTATTCTATTCATATTCAGTTCGATAAATTTGTTAGGTAAAACTCAAGTCGATAAAGCAGAATTTCTTCGTCAAAAAAATAATGATTTGGTAGAAGAAAATCTAAGAATTATTGATTCTACTATTGCAACAGCTTATCGTTTGAATGATAAATTGGTGTTGAGTGAAGCTTATATCGAAAAAGGAAATTATTTTTTAGAACAACGTAATTACAACAATGCTTTGAAGAATTTTACGATTTCAAAGCAAGTTTCTACTGAGATTAAAGATGATTTTATTTATTATTCATCAATAGTTGGAATTGCAAAAACGAAAGAAAATTTAAATGAAATTAAAACAGCCATTAAGTTATACGAAGACAGTTTAGTTTTTTTTGAAAAACATAAAGAAGAATCAAAATCATTTAGTACTTATTTAGCAATTCTGGGAAAATTATCTTATTTAAATAGTAAAGTAAATCAACTAAATAAAAGTGATTATTATAATAAAATAGAATTGTCAGAAACAAAAGATACCGTAAATTATCAATATGCTTTAAAAAATAAAGCTATTATCGATTTTTATAAGAAAGATTATAAAAGAGCTTTTGTAACGCTAAAACAAGCTCAACGAACTTTTTGGAATTTAAATGACATTAAATGGTATGTAATTTCGGAGCAATTTTTAGGTGAAATTTTATACCAACAGAATAATAATGAAGAAGCTTTTAAGTATTTTGAAAATGTTGTTGAATTTTCGAAACAATATAAATTAGTAGATGAGGAGTTACGACTTTCTTATGAGAGAGTTTTGGAATACAATGAAATGAATGGAAATAGGCAAGATAAGCTTGCTTCTGTAAATAACTTGTTGTCGTTTGATAGTATGTTTTACGCTAACGATAAAACTATTCTAAAACCTAATTTGGACAAGTACGAGAATACTTACCTTAAAACGGAGCGCAATTTATTAAATCAGCAGAATAAGGACATCAAGAATATGATGTTTTTAGGATTTGTTTGTTTGATTGTTTTTGGAGGAATCGTTTTGTTTAAAATCAATCATCATCATAAAAAGAAGAAATTTATTTTACAGACTCAAATTGAAGAATTGAATTCGGATCATAATGATTTATTGAATCATAAAAAAAGCAAACAACCTGAAAAATTAGATAAAATTGACGAAAATTTTGAAAATAGTTTATTATTATTTGAAGAAAAGGAATTATTTCTCAATCCAAAAATAACCTTGAATGATTTGGTTATAGAGCTTAATTCAAACCGAACGATTGTGTCTAGTTATATTAACAGGTCGAGAGCAAAAAACTTTAATCAATATATAAATGAGTTAAGAATTAATCATTTGTTAAAGCGTTTTGTTGATGAACCTAATATCAAAAAATATACAATTGATGCATTGGCAGAAGAAACTGGTTTTAATTCGAGAAAAACATTTTCAGACGCTTTTTTAGAACATACAGGTTTCCGACCTTCTAATTATATTAAAAAGAATAAATTATAGATTTAAAACAAAAAAAGCATCTCAATTTGAGATGCTTTTCTGTTATTTATATTCTAATAAAATTAGTTTTTCAATAAAGCTCTTTGTCTTACTTCTGCCAAAACATCTTCAGCATCTCTTCCAATATAGCTATTTTCTTCTACAACTGGATATAACTGATCATAAGCCATTACTTTAGTATTATCGATACGTAAATTAACGTGAGAACGGTTAAAATCTCTGTGTGATTTTACACCAGTAGCCGAAATTAATTCAGATAAAATATGCATTGTTTTCTTGTGGAAATTATACATACGTGTTGCTTTGTCTTCAACATCTAAACCTTTCATCAATTCACGATCTTGTGTCGCAACACCAACTGGACATGTATTTGTATTACATTGTAAAGCTTGGATACAACCAACAGCCATCATCATAGCACGAGCAGAATAAACTAAATCTGCACCAATCGCCATTGCACGAGCAATGTGGAAAGAAGAAATAATTTTCCCTGAAGCTACAACACGAATGTCTTTCTTAAGACCATAACCACGTAAAGTGTCAACTGCAAAAGCTAAACCATCTAATAATGGCATACCCAAAGAGTTTGAGAACTCTACAGGAGCCGCTCCAGTTCCACCTTCACCACCATCAATCGCAATATAATCTGGTTTGATACCTGTTTTGATCATAGCTTCACAAATCTCGATAAACTCACGTTTGATACCAATACATAATTTGAATCCAACTGGTTTTCCTCCAGATAATTCTCTTAATTGTTTGATGAAATGTAACATTCCTTCAGCATCTGAGAAAGCAGAGTGAGAAGGAGGTGAATCTACTGTTGTATATGGTTCTACAGCACGAATTGCTGCAATTTCTGGTGTATTTTTATTGGCTGGTAAAATTCCTCCGTGTCCTGGTTTAGCACCTTGAGAAATTTTCAACTCAATCATTTTTACATTTGGTAAAGTAGCACGCTCTACGTATTTATCAGGATCAAATCCTCCATCTTTTGCACGACATCCAAAATATCCTGTACCAATTTGCCAAATCAAATCTCCACCTGGTTGTAAGTGATAAGGAGAAATACCTCCTTCACCTGTATTGTGCGCAAAGTTTCCTAATTTAGCTCCTTTGTTCATTGCTAATACAGCGTTTTCACTTAACGATCCGAAAGACATCGCAGAAATGTTCAATAAACTCGCTAAATAAGGTTGTTTACATTCGCTTCCACCAACTTTTACACGTGGATCATCAGCATGTTTTATTTTTCCAGCATACATCGAATGATTTAACCATTCGTATCCAGGTTGATAAACATCTAATTGCGTACCGAAAGGAACAGTGTCAATTACATTTTTTGCACGACGGTAAACCATACTACGCATCAAACGATCGATAGGTTTTCCTTCTGTATCCGTTTCTACAAAGTATTGCATAATTTCTGGACGAATACTTTCTAATAAATAACGACCATGACCTACAATAGGGAAGTTTCTTCTAATAGCGTGTTTTGTTTGCGTAATATCCGCAGTTCCTAAGGCTATTAAAGGAAGAACAATTATTAAAGACCATAAAATACCTGGCCAAAAATAAGCAATTACACCTATTGCAACAAGGGTAATGATAGATCCTACTACGAAAAGCTGTCTTACTTTCATAAGTAAAAATTTAAATGATTTTGATTAAAAATTTGGTGTCAAATATATCTAAAAAAACTCGGTTTAACGCCTTTAATTCTGAAATTATTTCTTTTAAAAGATTGATTTCAAACGTTAGAGAAAACCGATTATTTCAAATAAGTTAACAATTATCTAATGTCGTGAAATAAAATGAAAAATTATTTAGTTTTTTTTAAAAGATGTTCAAAGTTTTGACTTCTTACTTAACCGTATCATCTTTGTAAACTCGCGTTAAATCCAATAATTTGATTGGTCCCATAGAAAAATTCTTAACCTTTTTATTTAAAAACAACGTTGTCTGATCATAGAATAATGGTATGATTGGAGCGTTTTGCATCATCAAAGCATCCATTTTTTGATAAAGTTTAGCGCGTTCTTCTGGATTATTGATTAAAAATGCTTGCTCATACATTTTATCAAATTCACCATTTTTGTAATGTGAATAATTTGGACCTTCTGGCGCAAAGTTTTTCGAATAATATAAGGACAAAAAGTTTTCCGCATCTGGGTAATCTGCTCCCCAATTCGCTCGGAACAACGTAAATTTTCCCGTTGCTTTTCCATCACGCATCGTTGGTCCAGGTACAACATTCACTTTTATTGGTAAACCTAATTTTGCCATTTCCGCCGCAATATATTCGCAAACATCTACATATTCTTGTACAGTTGTCAATTCGATTGGTGTAATTTTTCCGTTCGATTTTTTATAGCTATTGATTAATTCGCGTGCTTTTTCGGGAGAATATTTGTAACCACTTTCTGGCGAATAACCTGGTAAACCTTTCGGAATGAAACCTCCATCTGCTTCAAAAGCTTGACCTTTCATCATATATTTGATGATTTTGTTTTTATCAACTCCATAATTCAACGCTTGACGCAATTTCAAATCAACAGCGTTTGGAGCATCAAGGTAAAAACATAAATAAACGGTACTTAGATAAGGAACTTTCTGAATCGTTAAAATATTTGAATATTTTGGATTCAAATCTCCGATTGGATTTAAAATTTCGTCTTTATAAGATGGATCCAAATCTGCCATCATATCCAAATTACCTTTGATTAATTCTAAAAATTCTGAATTTTTCTCTGGTAAAAATGATAAATTAACCGCTTCTAAATATGGTAAACGTTGTCCTTTTTCATCAAACTCAAAATACTTTGGATTTTTTCTAAAAACCATTTTCACATTATCTTCCCAAATTTTGAATTGAAAAGGACCTGTACCAATTGGATGTTTCAAGAATTCTTCGTTTCCATTTTTGAATAATTCTTTTGGAACAACAGATGCATATTTCATCGAAATTAATCCCAGAAATGCAGGATAAGCTTCTTTCAATTTAATTTCAAAAAGTGTATCATTTATCGCTTTATACGAATCGATATTATTCATAATCCAACCTCCAGAACCTCCGGCTTTCGGATCTTTTAAACGATTAAAACTATATTCAAAGTCAGAAGCAGTAACAATTCGAGTCGAATCTTTTCCAAAAGCTTCATGTTTATGAAAAAAAACATCATTTCTCAAAGTAAAAGAATATGTTTTTCCATCTTCTGAAATTGTCCATGATTTTGCAATATCGGGTTGAATTTCTAATTCGTTATCAATTTTTACCAAACTGTTGTACATTAAATTACATGCCCACGTATTGGCTTGTGTTCTCGCATTTATCGGATCTAAAGAAGAAATATTATCGTAACGATTTAATTTAAATACTTTGTTTTCATCGATTTCAATTTTCTTAGAACACGAAAACATTGAAACGAATAACATAATGTAGATAAAGTATTTAGTCATTTTGAATAGCTGATTTATTTATGTTTCAAAACTATGGATAATTTCTTAAATTTGCAGCTATGAATAATCAAACTAAAACAGTTGCATTTCATACATTGGGATGTAAACTTAATTTTTCTGAAACTTCGACGATCGCAAGAAACTTGAAAGATAATGGATATCAGAAGGTTGAGTTTACAGATTCTGCGAATGTGTACGTAATCAATACATGTTCGGTAACCGCAAATGCAGACAAAGAGTGCAGAACGATTGTGAAAAATGCAATGAAAGCAAATCCAGAAGGTTTTGTTGTCGTTGTAGGTTGTTATGCGCAGTTGAAACCGCAAGAAATTGCGGAAATGGAAGGTGTTGATTTGGTTTTAGGAGCTGCAGAAAAATTCAATATTGCTGAATATTTAGACGATATCAATAAAAAAGAAGAAACAATTGTACATTCTTGTGAGATTGAAGAAGCCGATTTTTACGTTGGTTCTTATTCAATTGGTGATCGTACGCGTGCCTTTTTGAAAGTGCAAGATGGTTGCGATTATAAATGTACGTATTGTACAATCCCTTTGGCTCGTGGAATTTCGCGTTCGGATACAGTTGAAAATGTCATCAAAAATGCGAATGAAATTGCACAAAAAGGAATCAAAGAAATTGTATTAACAGGTGTAAATATTGGTGATTACGGGAAAGGTGAATTCGGGAATAAAAAACACGAACATACTTTCTTGGAATTGGTGCAAGAATTAGATCAAGTTGATGCGATAGAACGAATCAGAATTTCTTCTATTGAGCCAAATTTATTGAAAAATGAAACAATTGATTTTGTTTCAAAAAGTAATCGATTTGTTCCACATTTTCATATTCCGTTGCAATCGGGTAGCGATGAGATTTTGAAAAAAATGAAACGTCGTTATTTATCTAATCTTTATTTAGATCGTGTTACAAAAATTCGCGAAGTGATGCCAAATGCGTGTATTGGTGTGGATGTAATTGTTGGTTTTCCTGGAGAAACAGAAGAGATATTTATGGAAACATACAATTTCTTGAACGAATTACCAATTAGTTATTTACATGTATTTACTTATTCGGAACGTGATAACACAGAAGCTATCGAATTTGAAGGAGTTGTGGGTCAAGGAGAGCGTAAACGTCGTAATAAAATGTTGCGTATTTTATCGGAGAAAAAACGTCAAGCTTTTTATCAATCTCAATTAAATACGACTCAAAAAGTATTGTGGGAACATGATAATAAAGATGGAAAAATGTTTGGTTTTACAGAGAATTATGTAAAAGTTCAGACAGATTTTAATCCAGAATTAGTTAACGAAACGCAAATTGTAGATTTGGTTAGAATCAATCACAATGGAATAGTTGAAGTGAAAGTTCACGAATTAGAATTAGCAAAATAAAATTGTAAATATTAGTTAAAAAGAAGTTTGAGGTATTCAAGCTTCTTTTTTTTAATTTAACTTTACAATTGGTAATAATAATTGTAAATTTAATAAAAATTTAAAGTCATGAAAATTATACATTTTACTTTTATAATCTTGTTGTCTTTATTTGTAACTAGCTGTGGAACAGTACAAGTTAGTACAGATTATGATAGATCAGTAAATTTTTCTTCTTATAAAACCTATTCGTATCACGAAAAAGGTTTAGAAAAGCTGAAAGTAAATGATTTAGATAAAAAACGTTTGTTAACAGCAATTGACACTCAAATGGCAGCAAAAGGTTTCACTAAAGTATCTTCTGGAGCTGATTTAGTTGTTAATTTATTAACTAGTTCTAAAGAACAAGTTTCTGTAAATAATAACAATTGGGGGTACGGACCTTATGGTTATTATGGTGGATATTACGGTGGTTCTAATGTTTCGTCTTATCAAGCAGGGACTATTATCATTGATATTATTGATGATCAAAAAAATATTTTGGTTTGGCAAGGAGTTGGATCTGACCTTAACTTGAGTAATGTTAGTGCAAAAGCAGAAAGAATACCAAAAGCAATAGAAGAAATTTTAGCTAAATTTCCACCGCAATTAAGTAAATAACATTTAATTAGATAAATTAAGCTCTTCATGTGAAGGGCTTTTTTTTCGGAATGAAAATTGTATTAAAAAAATCTTTAATTTTGTTAAAAAATATACAACAACTTATGAAAAATTTAAAAACCAATCTACTTAGTTTATTTCTTTTAAGTTTATCTACTTTATCTTTTGCTCAGATAGAATTTGGTGTAAAAGGAGGTGTAGGTCTAAGTAATACTACAGTTGTTCATGGTGTTTCAAAAGAAAGATTTGGATTTACAGGTGGAGCTGTAGCTAAGTATCAATTGACAACTAAAAATGAGAATCATTATTTACAAGCAGAAGTTTTATATTCTAACCAAGGAGAGTTTTCTTTGTACAAAGAAGGAGGTGAAAAATATAAAGCATTCTTGAATTATGTTAATGTACCAATTATGTACAAATACTATTTTGATGATCAAGGAAAAGATTTCTTTGTAGAAGCTGGTCCACAACTAGGTTTCAAAGTTTCAGAAAAGTTTGATGAAGACGAGCCAGAGCGTACGAATAACGTTCCTAAATCTTTTGATTTAGCCCTTAATGTAGGTGGTGGTTATTCGATCAATCGTCAAATAGAGTTCAATTTACGTTACCAATATGGTTTGATTGACACTTACGATTATAATCGTTGGAATAACGGAACAAATAGATCTTCGATGCTATCATTAAGTGTTTTATACTTCATAAAATAAAATCAAAACCGCTGAAAAGCGGTTTTTTTATTATCTTGTTTAAAATTTTTGAGCATGAATTTTAAACAAACTTACTTTTTGTTAGTTTTTCTTTTATCCGTTAGTGTATTTTCTCAAAACAAGATTAAAGGAAGTATTGTTGACGAAAATTCAAAACCAATTATTCATGCATCAATTTATGTAGATGGTTCTACGATACAAACAAAAACCAATGAAAAAGGTGAATTTGAGTTAAATCTTCCAAACGGACAATATAATCTAATTGCAAAAGCTGATTTGTTCGAAAACTTTATTCTCGGAATTAAGACAAATCAAAATCAATACTACAAAATAGTTTTAGAAACAGAAGTTATTTCTTTACAAGAAACTACTGTACAAGCTATTTCTAAAGAAGATTGGGCTTTTTTTTATCAAACTTTCTTGAAATTATTTTTAGGTTCTAATGAAGCTGCGCAAAAATGTAAGATAGAGAATCCAAAAGACTTACGATTTAATTATAATAAGCAAACAAAGGAGTTAAAAGCAAGTTCGCGCAATCCTTTAATTATTACCAATAATTATTTAGGTTATAAGATTGAATATGATTTGATTGATTTTAATGTAAATTATCAAACTAACTATGTATTAACGCTCGGAACTGCTTTTTTTACTGAATTAAAAGGAAGTTCGTCAAAGCAGAATAAATGGAATCAGAATAGAAAAAGTTCTTATTTGGGAAGTGTTTATCATTTTATGAAAGCTATTTATGATAATAAACTTGAAGAACAAGGGTATGATATAAAACGATTAGTAAGAAAAGATAATCCAGAATATGTAAAGTTTAAAGAAGAGACGTTGTTAGGAGGTAGGATTGAAGGTAAAATTCCTCCAAAAATAATTACTTATTTGGTCAATCAAAAAGTACCATACGATAGCTTAAAGGTTGTAGATGGAAAAAATCAATTCCTTAATTTTAAAGGATTGTATTCGGTTGAGTATAAAAGAGAAAAAGAAGATTTGGATTACGCAAAATACAATGGCTCGAAATATATAAGCAACCAATTATCTATTTTTGCGTTACGCAGTGATTTATTGAAAATAGAAGAAAACGGGACTTATTATCATCCTGCTGATTTGATTGTAGAAGGATATTGGAGTTGGGAAAAAATTGCCAACATGGTTCCGATGGATTATAAAATTGAATAAAAAAGTCGCTCATTGAGCGACTTTTTAGTTATTTTGATGTTTCTGATCGATTAGAAAGTAGCGACCAAACTATTGTAATCAATAAAACTCCTCCAATAATTGAGAGAGATACTGTTGATTCAAAATGATAGAAAGGCATAATAATCATTTTAATACCAATAAAGCTTAAAATAATAGCCAATCCATAATGTAATTTATTGAATTTATCCATTGAGTTTGCCAATAAGAAATACAATGAACGTAAACCTAAAATTGCAAAAATATTAGATGAATATAGGATAAATGGATCATCTGGTGCAACAGCAAAAATAGCAGGAATACTATCTACAGCGAATACCAAATCGGTTACTTCAATTACCATTAAAGCAACAAAAAGTGGCGTTGCCATTTTAATTCCGTTTTGAACAGAAAAGAATTTATCTCCATCAAAATTTGGTGTTACTTTAAAGAATTTATGAACCAATTTAACGCCAATATTTTTTGATAAATCTTGCTCATCCTCATCATTATCAGATTTCCACGATTTGATACCCGCAACAACTAAGAAGAATCCGAAAAGTGTTAAAACAACATTTGGTCTAAAAAATTCTTTTGTAGCAAAGTTAGCGTGTGCAGCGTCTTCGGCTAAATTAAAATGCCAGTCTCCAATAGAAAAAGCTGGTAAATAAGTCATTTTAATTAATTCAACTCCTGCGAAAATAAAGATTGCACGGAAAAATAATGCGCCTAAAATACCCCAAAAAAGAACTTTGTGCTGATACTCTTTCGGAATTTTGAAGAACCCAAAAACCAAGATAAAGACAAATAAGTTGTCGACGGATAGAGCTTTTTCTATCCAATACGCAGCCTGAAATTGGGAGAATTTATTAATGGCAAAGGCATGTCCATCAGCTTCTTTAAACACAAAATAGATTACTCCACTAAAAATCATTGCCAAAGAAATCCAAACAACAGTCCAAATTAAAGCTTCTTTGTTCGAAACGGCATGTGCATTTTTGTTAAAAACACCTAAATCAAGCAGTAACATAATAATTACTGCGACTCCAAAAACAGTTATTAGTCCAGGATGATTTAACATACTATCCTGCACAACACTGAAAATACTCATATAATTTTATTTAATTTCACAATTTACTATAAATTTACCAATCCAAACCGATTAGCCTTAAATTTATGTTTCCTAATAAGAAAAAACGTACAAAATTAATTTATTCCGGAATGAAAAGAGTCATCCAATTGGTAATCTTAACAATTATTTTACCTATCGCTTCAAGAGCACAACAAATTTCTCCTCTATATAAAGATTCAATTCAGATGAAGTGTGTTGACGAAAAATATAATTCGATGTCATTAGACGAGAAAGTTGGTCAATTATTTATCGTTGCAGCCTATACTAATAGAGATTCAATTCACGAAAATGATATTTTAAAATTAATTGAAAAAGAACACATCGGAGGATTAATTTTTATGCAAGATCAAGCGGCTCATCAAATTGAGTTGACGAATAAATTTCAATCCATTTCTAAAATTCCATTATTGATTGGTATGGATGCAGAATGGGGATTGGCAATGCGTTTGAAAGGTGTAGAACGTTTTCCTTGGAATATGACGCTTGGCGCTTTGCGTGATAATAAAATGGTTTATCAAGTAGGGAAACAAATTGGTGTACAAGCTAACAGAATGGGCGTTCAGTTTAATTTTTCGCCTTCGGTTGATGTTAATGTTAATCCAAATAATCCAATTATTGGAAATCGTTCTTTTGGTTCAAATCCTGATCGCGTTGCAGATAAAGGAATTGCTTATATGGACGGAATGCGCGCGCAAAACGTATTATCGTCTGCAAAACATTTTCCTGGACATGGAAATACAGACCAAGATTCGCACAAAACATTGCCTTTGATTCCAGATAATAAAGCAGATTTAGAGAAATATCACATTGCACCTTTCAAAAAAATGATTGAAGCTGGTGTACAATCAATTATGGTGGCGCATCTAAATGTACCTGCTTTGGAGCCAGATGCTAAAATTCCATCTACTTTATCAAAGAATATTATTACAGATTATTTGAAAGGAGAGTTACAATTTAAAGGAATTGTAATTACAGATGCGTTGAATATGGATGGAGTAGCAAAAATGTTTCCTGCTGGTGATGTGGATTATAGAGCATTTGTAGCAGGAAATGATATTTTATTGTTTTCTCAAAATGTACACGTTGGGAAACAAAAAATTATTGATGCAATAAATAAAGGTCAAATTTCTGAAGCGCGTTTAGAAGAAAGTGTGAAGAAAATTTTGATGGCGAAATATATCACAGGTTTAAATGAAATTAAAACTTTAAATCCTACAAATGTGTTAGAAGATTTGAATTCTCCTGAAAATTTAGCGTTAACAACTAAGATTTTTGAGAAAGCTTCGACGGTTGTAAAGAATGAACACAAACTATTACCAATTAAAAAATTGAATCAAAAAATAGCATTCGTTCCGCTTGAACAAACAGATTATGATCAATTTTTGACACATTTACAAAAATATGCAAATGTTGAATTAGTAAAAATTTCAAATCCAAATCAAATCAATTTATTAAATGATTATGATGTGATTATTTCTGGAGCGTTTTTATCGAATGAAACGGTTTACAAACCATATAAATTGTCAGATAATTCGAAAGCAATTTTGAAAGCGTTACCAAAAGACAAAAAGAAAATCTTTTCGTTATTCACAAGTCCTTACGGTTTGAAAGATCTTGATTTATCAAATTTGGACGCAGTTACAGTTCATTATCAAAATACAAAAGATGCTCAAGCAGCGGCTGCACAAGTTATTTTTGGAGCAATTGATGCAGATGGAACGTTTCCTGTAGATATCAATCAAAATTTGAAAGAAGGACAAGGAATTGTAACAAAACATATCAAACGTTTAGGATTTACTTCGCCTGAAAATGTGAATTTAGGAAAAAAAAACTCTTAGAAATAGATAAACTTGCAGAAGAAGCAATTGCAAATCATTACACGCCTGGAATGCAAATTTTAGTCGCTAAAGACGGGAAAATCGTGTATGATAAAAGCTTCGGAACACAAGATAAAAATTCTTCAAAAAAAGTGAAGTGGACAGATTTATATGATGTCGCTTCGGTAACAAAGGTGACGGCGACGTTGCCTTTGTTGATGTTGGAGGTTAACGAAGGCAAGTTAAACCTCGATCAAACAATTGGAGAAATTGATAATGATGCGAAGAACTCGAATAAATCTTCTTTAAAAGTTCGTGAAGTATTAGCGCATCAAGCCGGTCTTAAACCTTGGATTGGCTTTTATAATGAAACCGTCAATGTAAAAAATGCGCGATTATATTTAGATTTCTATTCGAGAAAGCAAGATGAAGAACATCAAATAAAAGTTACGGATAACATTTTTATCATCAATTCTATAAAAGATACGATTTATGAAGATATTTATAAATCTTCTTTAGGTCGTAAATCATACGAATATTCAGATTTAGGTTATTATATTTTCAAGAAGAAATTAGAAAAAGATTTTGGGAAAGATTTGAATCAACTAACGCAAGAGAAATTTTACCAATCATTGGGAATGTATCGCACAACGTTCAATCCAAAAGAAAAATTTAGTTTAGAAGATATTATTCCAACCGAATATGACAAAACATACAGAAATCAACTCGTTCATGGTTTTGTACACGATCAAGGAGCTGCAATGATGGGCGGAATTGCTGGTCATGCTGGTTTATTTTCTAACTCGATTGATTTGGCAAAATTGATGCAAATGTATTTGAATGGAGGCGAATATGGTGATGAGGTTTATTTGAAGCCAGAAACGGTGGCGGAATTTACAAAACAACAATTCAAAGGGAATCATCGTGGAGCTGGCTTTGATAAAATGCAAACAACGTCTAAAATAGGTCCATCAGCCGAAAGTTTTGGTCATACAGGTTTTACAGGAACAATGGTTTGGGCTGATCCTAAATATAATATTGTGTATATTTTTCTTTCGAATCGTGTCAATGAAACTGTTGAGCCAAATTATCTTTCCATTAAAAAAGTGCGAGAAAATATTCGACAAGTCATTTATGAAGCAATTTTACCTTAAATTTGTCTAAATAAAAATCGCAAATGAAAATAGGAATTGTATGCTACCCAACTTACGGAGGAAGTGGGATTGTGGCAACAGAACTGGGAATGGATTTAGCGGAAAAAGGTCATGAAGTACATTTTTTTAGCACAAATGTTCCTGCGAGATTAAACATCAAATTACCAAATATATACTTTCATCGAATTCATGTCGAAACGTATCCATTGTTTCAATATCAGCCATATGATTTGGCGTTGAGTACAATTTTGTATGATAAAGTTTTGCATTACGAATTAGATTTGGTTCATGTACATTATGCGATTCCGCATGCGTATGCAGCGTATTTTACGAAGCAAATGTTGGCGCGAAAAGGCTATAAATTACCAATTGTAACAACCTTACACGGAACGGATATTACATTGGTAGGGAAACATCCTGTGTATAAAACGGCTGTTGAATTTTCGATCAACGAATCTGATGCTGTAACATCGGTTTCTGAAAGTTTGAAACAAGATACGCTTTGTGCATTTGACATTACAAATGAGATAAAAGTAATTCCAAACTTTATTGATAACGAACAATTTTCTCCAGAAAAATATGTGTGTTGTAGAGCGAATTTAGCTCAACCAAAGGAGAAAGTAATTTTACATACGTCTAACTTAAGAAAAGTAAAACGCATTCAGGATGTAATTGGTACATTTAATTTGATCCAGAAACAAATTCCGTCAAAGCTGATTATTGCTGGAGAAGGTCCTGAATGGGAACTAGCAGATCAAATGATTCAAGATTTAGGCATTCAAGATAAAGTAAAAAGTCTAGGTATGGTAAGTGACTTGAATGATGTTTTGAAAGCCGCAGATTTATTCCTTTTACCATCTGAACAAGAAAGTTTTGGTTTGGCAGCGCTTGAAGCAATGGCAGCAAGTGTTCCTGTTATATCATCAAATGCAGGTGGAATTCCAGAAGTAAATATTGATGGTGTGACAGGTTTTGTTTGTCCAGTTGGAGATGTCGAAATGATGGCAGAAAAAGCAATTTATATCTTAGAAGACGACAAGCGTTTGGCAGAATTTAGTTATCAAGCAAAAGAACAAGCAATACGATTTGATAAAACAGCAATTCTTCCGCAATATGAAGAACTTTATCGCAAAGTTATCGCAAAATCTAAAATCGGGTAAATCCCGATTTTTTATTATCATAAACCTTTATTGAAAAACTGACAATACATTTTATTGGCACAACGTTTGTCTTATTTATACTCGCTTTTCTAAATGCTTCAAACAAGAACTATATCCTAGTTTTTCTGGTATTATGAAAAGCTTTCGTCAGTTAAAAATAGTTTTACTGACACTTTGAACGTATAAAAAATTATGAACATAGACAATTTGTCATTAGCACAAGTAATGGAAGAAGAAATCGAATTAATTCCTTTGATGAGTAAAGACGAAGAAAGCAAGCTGAGCAAGCAAGATATTTCTTCGGTATTGCCTATTTTATCGTTAAGAAACACTGTCTTATTCCCGGGTGTGGTTGCGCCAATTACCGCGGGTAGAGATAAATCTATACAACTTTTAACACAAGCTTATAAAGAAGATCGCATTATTGGAGTGCTTTCGCAGAAAGAAATTGCTGTGGAAGATCCTACACAAGACGATTTGTATACAGTTGGTACAGTTGCGAAAATCATGCGAATGATAAAGTTGCCAGATGGAAACATTACGGTGATTTTACAAGGGATGAAACGCTTCAAAGTCAAAGAATTTGTCACAGATGATCCTTATTTCAAGGCTGAAGTAGAAATTTTGACAGAAAAAGTTCCGACTTCACGCAACAAAGAGTATCCAATAATTATAGAGTCGATTAGAGATTTAGCTTTTCAGATTGTAGAAGAAAATCCGATGTTGCCTTCAGAAGCTGCAGGAGCGATAAAAAGCATCGAAAGTAACACGTTTTTAATCAACTTTGTCGCGTCTAATTTGACGTTGAGTTTAGATGAAAAACAGTTGTTGTTAGAGATTTCTGATATGAAACTTCGCGCAATGGAAGTGATGCGTTTTATGAATGTTGAGCTTCAGAAATTGGAGTTGAAAAATACAATTCAGAATAAAGTTCGCAAAGAATTAGATCAACAACAAAAAGAATATTTCTTGAATCAACAAATCAAATCGATTCAAGAGGAGTTGGGAGGAAATTCGACAGAAGAAGAAATCAATGAAATGCGCAAACGTGCTTTAACGAAAAGTTGGAGCGAAGATGTAGCCAATCATTTTGATAAAGAAATTAATCGTCTTTCTCGTCTAAATCCGCAAATGCCAGAACATAATATTCAGCGCAATTACCTTGAATTTATGTTGGATTTACCTTGGAATACCTTAACGAAAGATAACTTTGATATCAAGAATGCAAAGAAAATTTTAGATCATGATCATTATGGTTTAGAAGATGTGAAAGAACGTATTTTGGAGCATCTTGCAGTCTTGAAATTGAAAGGAGATATGCGTTCGCCAATTCTTTGTTTATATGGACCTCCAGGTGTTGGTAAAACATCGTTGGGGAAATCTATTTCAGAAGCGATTGGACGAAAATATGTACGTATGTCGTTGGGTGGTTTACATGATGAATCTGAGATTCGTGGTCACCGTAAAACTTATATAGGAGCGATGCCAGGACGTATTTTACAATCAATCAAAAAATCTGAATCTTCGAATCCAGTTTTTGTTTTAGATGAGATTGATAAAATGACAGCGAGTGCACATGGAGATCCTTCATCAGCAATGTTAGAGGTTTTAGATCCTGAGCAAAATTCAACTTTTTATGATAATTTCTTAGAAATTGGCTACGATTTATCGAAAGTATTTTTCATTGCGACAGCCAATAATATTGGAGATATTCCAAGTCCGTTGCGCGATCGTATGGAGATGATTAATATTGCAGGTTATACAATAGAGGAGAAATCTGAAATCGTAAAACGTCACCTTTTACCAAAACAATTAACAGAACATGGCTTAAAAGAGAAAGATGTTGTGTTAGGTAAAAAAGAAATCGAATATTTGATTACGGGTTATACGCGCGAATCTGGTGTTCGTAAATTGAATCAAAAAGTTGCAAAATTAGTTCGTTCGGCTGCAAAACATATTGCGTTGGAAGAAGAATTTAATGCTAAATATTCAATCGAAGATATTTCGAAAATCTTAGGACCTTCAATCACGCCAGATCAATATGAGAACAATGAAGTTCCGGGTGTTGTGGTTGGTTTAGCTTGGACAAGTGTTGGAGGAGATATTTTGTTTATCGAATCTATTTTATCTAAAGCGAAAAATGGTGGACTTTCGATTACAGGAAATTTAGGAACTGTGATGAAAGAATCTGCGACAATTGCGTTAGAATATATCAAAGCGCATGCGGATGAGTTAGGTATTAAACCAGAAGTTTTCGAGAATTATAAAGTTCATATTCACGTGCCAGAAGGAGCAACACCAAAAGATGGACCATCTGCCGGAATTACAATGTTGACGTCTTTGGTTTCGTCTTTTACACAACGTAAAGTGAAAGCAAAATTGGCGATGACAGGTGAAATTACACTTCGTGGAAAAGTTTTACCAGTTGGCGGAATTAAAGAGAAAATTTTGGCGGCAAAACGTGCAAATATCAAAGAGATTATTTTGTGCGAAGACAACCGAAAAGATATCGAAGAAATTAAAGCAGAATATGTGAAAGGAATGACTTTTCATTTTGTAAAAGAAATGAAAGAAGTTTTAGACATTGCTTTAACAAATCAAAAAGTAAAAGGAGCAAAGGTTTTGGATTAGTCTGAAATCTTCTCAAAACTAAAAAAGGAACTCAATTAGAGTTCCTTTTTTTGTATGTTATAAAATATTAATATCTTTTAAATTAAGATTTTTAGATTTAATCAAATTGATTTTCCATTCTCGTTTCCAGTTTTTTAATTGTTTTTCTCTTAAAATAGCTTGGCTAATTGAAGTAAATTCTTCAAAATAAATTAGTGATTTTAGATTGTATTTTTGAGTGAAAATTGAACCCATTCCTTCTTTATGAGATTCTATTCTTTTAACTAAATTGTTTGTAACTCCAATATAGAAAACAGTTCGATATTTGTTTGTAAGTATATAAACATAATATATTTTCATGACAAATCCTTACACATAATGTGATCCTGAAACGAGTTCAGGATGACTTTGTTATAAAAACTAATTTAGTTATTAATAATGATAAAAAAGAAAATGTCAAGCTGAATTCATTTCAGCTTCGCGTCAAGAAAGTATAAAAAAGGAGCTAAATTTTTTAGCTCCTTTTTTATACTTTCTATTCTTAACCCTACTTTATCTTATAAGCAATTCCCCAAAAAATAGGCATATTAAATGGTCCATTGTATTTTCCATAACCAGGAATAACCAAAGGATCAATTCCTTGATCTTTTTTACCACCAATATAAGCTGCAGGATGCAAAGCTAATTCACCATAAAAATTCTTGAAAATCTCTACACGTCCACCAACAACAGCTTCTATCCAATAACTGCTTACACTTGCTTTTGGCAAACTTCCTGTTCCTGTAATCTCATTAGATTGTAAATCTCTAATCGGATAACTATTGATGGTTTGCGAATATTTAGAATAAGCAATTCGTCCACCAATGTAAATTCCGTTCGAATGGTTGTCTACATCTTGCGTTACAAACCAGTTTGCACCAAGCTTTGCAAAAACGCCATCAACATCAACATTCCAATTAATTTCATTGAACTTATTTTTTTCTATTCCAGCTTCTACAACGGCATGCCACTTATTATTGATTTGATAAGAAGCATAAGCGCTTGCGCCTTTTTTATCATTAAAAGCAGAAACAATTGGATTAAATAAATCTACTCCCACAAAAATATCGTGATACTTTTTCTTCGGAATAGAATCTGAAACAGAAACTTTTGTCGAATCTGTTTTATTTTCTTGCGCGAAACTAAAACTAGTTACGAGGATCAGCAAAAAGCTTAATAATAGTCGTTGAGCCATCTTTAATTTCAGTATTTACAGTTTCTATATTTTTTATCCAATTGGTATTACCATTTCGTTTTACTAATTCTACTTTTGTTCCAGAAAAAGTAATTCCAAATCCACAAGCTTTTGATGTGTAACTGTTTGATATTGCATCGTATGTTAATACCAAGACATCTCTTTTAGCTCTTTTAACACTAATGATTTTATCTTTATTAATAGAATCTCTAACGTAAACATCACGACCTTGAGCAACTTTATAAATCATTTTTTTGTATTTATTGTTGCGCAATGCCATCCCAAAAGTTGTTTTGTTTTGGACATTTCCTGAATCTACTTTTATCGTATCTGTTGGTAAATTTTTGATTGTATCAGCTAAACGATAAGACCAATAATAGATTGTATCTTCTAATTTAGTTGTTGTACCAGTATAATACATATCAGTAACCAAGCGCGGTACTTCACCTTCGTCTGTACAAATATCATCATCTTCACAGCTATAGAATGCTAAAGCAACGATAGAAGCAAAAATTGAATAAGTTAGAAAACGTTGAATATTTTTCATTTTTTTGGATTGAATTTTAAATTCGCTCTAAAAGTACAATATTTTCTACATGATGTGTTTGTGGAAACATATCAACTGGCTGAACTTTAACAATTTTATATTGCTCTTTCATCAATTCTAAATCGCGTGCTTGTGTTGCAGAATTACACGAAACGTACACAATACGTTCAGGATTCATGAACAAAATATTTTCAACCACTTTTTTGTGCATTCCATCGCGTGGAGGATCAGTAATCAAAACATCTGGAATTCCGTGTTCGTTAATGAAATCTTGATTCAAAACATCTTTCATATCACCACAGTAGAAATCACAATTATCAATTCCATTAAATTTTGCTGCCGCTTTTGCTGCATCAATCGCTTCTTGAACAGATTCTACACCAACTACTTTTTTCGCTTTTTTCGAAACGAATTGAGCAATTGTTCCAGTCCCTGTGTATAAATCGTACACTAACTCATTTCCAGTTAATCCGGCAAAATCGCGAGTTAATTTGTATAATTCGTAAGCTTGTTCTGGATTTGTTTGATAAAAAGATTTTGGACCAATTTTGAAATTCAAATCTTCCATCTTTTCCATAATATGATCTTCTCCAGCAAAAACTTCGATGTCTAAATCATAAACAGAATCGTTTTGTTTTGGATTAATCGCATACAATAAAGAGGTAATTTCTGGGAATTTATCTTTTAAGTTTTGTAAAAAAGCTTCACGATTTTCTTTTTCTTCACGAAAGAATTGAACTAAAACCATCACTTGTCCATTCTGAGAAGTACGGATCATTAATGTTCTCAATAAGCCTTCTTGGTTTTTTAAATCGAAGAAATCTAAGTTATGCTCTAGTGCAAAACGTTTTGCTTCGACACGAATCGCGTTCGAAGGATCGCGTTGTAAGTGACATTTTGTAACATCTAAAACCTTAGACCAAGCTCCAGGAATATGGAATCCAACAACATCACGATCGTCAAACTCTTTACCTGACTGAATTTCTTCTAATGTTAACCAACGTGCATTAGAAAAAGTAAATTCTAATTTATTGCGGTAAAAATATTGTTCTTTAGAACCTAAAATTGGAACAATTTCAGCCTCTAAATCTTTGAAACCTCCGATGCGAACCAAATTGTTAACCACTTCGTCGTGTTTAAATTTAAGTTGCGCATCATAGCTCATATCTTGCCATTTACAACCACCGCAAACACCAAAATGCTCACATTCTGGCTGAACACGATAAGGAGATTTTGTATGAATTTCGATTGCTTGTCCCTCTAAATAGCTGCTTTTTTTCTTCAAAACGTGTACATCTACAACATCTCCAGGAATCGCACCTTTTATCAGAACTGTTTTTCCTTCCTCTGTTCTACCAACTGATACACCTTTTGCACCAGCACGTAAAACTTCTATATTATTTAATATGATTTTTTGTTTCGCTTTTCTTGACATTTTGCAAAGGTAAGGAAGTCCATGCAATTTTTATAAGTGTTTTCTTATTAAAAAAAACGAGTTTTATATAATAAAGAAAATGTTAATTTGCTGGTACTGCATTCAAATAATTTTCATAATTACTTGGAGAGAATTTCCAATCCACAGCATTATTATTGCTATCAGTACTTAAGTTTTGTATCAAAAGATATAGTGTTGTATTGTCATTTTGAACATCTACAATTGTTGAACCTGTAATGAAATTAGGATTGTTTGCTGTTTGATTTTTAATCATATTTCCTCCAAAATTTTTAGCAACATTACCAACATAAGTAAAGTTAGTATTGGATACTGTAGTAGGAGAAGATGACAGATATAATGATAACCAATATGGGTTTAAATTTGTTGTAGCATTGGTAGTTCTTAACATGATTGTTAGTCCGGTATTTATCATCCATTTACCTTTAGATAATACGATTGAAGCTTGAGAATATTTGATAGGAGTTGTAGATGTATCCGAATTAATATCACCAGAAGATGAATTAAAATTACCACTTGTTACATACTTAAATACAGGTAAATCTTGCCAAGTTCCGATACCAGTTGCATCACTTACTAACACTTTTCCTACACCCTGAGTTCCATCTACAATTTTTATTGAACCAGCGCTAGAACTATTAATCTCTAATTTTGTACTTGGAGCAAGTGTGCCAATTCCAACATTTCCTGTAGAAGTTATTATAAAATCATCAGTATGGGTTGATGGTGTTCCTAAAACTGTATTTGTTGCAGCATCTATATGTAAAGTACCTTGTGGATTTGTTGTACCTATCCCCACTTGACCAAAAGTATAAAAGCTAAGAAGGAATGTTATTTGAGTTAAAATATTTTTTTTCATTTTTAAAATGGTTGATTAATTACTATCTAATGGAACTGCGTAAAAATAGTTTTCCCAATTATTATTAGTTATATTCCAATTTCTTTTTGGGGCAGTATCCGATTGATTATTTTCAACTAATACCTTAATTGTAGTATTTTGTTTAACCCTAATAATAGAAGATCCACTAATAAGATTTGCATTACCTACGCTACTTGTCCTGTTCGCTATCATCAATCCTGCGTAACCTGTATTATTACCACCACTACCTAAAAAATCAAAAGTTGAATTTGTTCTGCTTGTTTCAGAGTCAGATAAATAAATATGTAGCCAATAAGGGGTATTAACATCATTCATTTTAAAAGTTCCTCCAAAATTTACCATCCATACTCCTGGAGTAAGGTTTATTGAAACAGATATATATTTTGTACCTCCAGAATTATCAGAAACAATTGTCGGAATGTTTTGCCAATTGCCTAATACAATCTGCTTTATACTTCCTTGTACATACCAAGATCCTACACCGTTAGCATCACTTAGTAAAAAAGCATTTTGTTGTTGCGTACCATCTACAATCTTAATAGCTCCGTTGGTAGCACTTTTTATTTCTAATCTTTTACTTGGTGTTAGTGTTCCTATACCTGTATATCCTTGCGATGTTATCACTACATCATCATTAATATTAGTAGAAGGAGTACCTATTATTGTGTTATTTGATGCATCTACATGCAAAACTTGTTGCGGAGAATTAGTCCCAATTCCAACTTTTCCATTTTGAGAAAAAACTAATGTAGATAGACATAATGAGATTAAATAATATAAATTATTTTTCATTTTTTTAATTTTAATGGTTAGTTAATCGGAATTGCATAAAAATAATTCTCTGGAGAAGAGGTATCAAACTGCCATGTAGCAAGATCTTCTAATAATAGATACAAATTGATAGGAGATGTAGAAGTTACTTCTATAATTGTTGTTCCAGTAAAAAAACCTTTTCCATTCGCTGTTCCATCACCATAGATTACACTTGCGTAACCAGTAGCATTTCCTGCAGGACCTAAATTTTTCCAACCTACATAACTTTGACCAGAATTAGAACTTGAGATTTTACCATGTAACCAAAATGCATTTGCAATATTTTTAGATGTAGATAATCTTATACCCATATTTACAATCCATTTTCCTGTAGTTAAACCCGTGAGAGAGAGATTAGAATATAGATTACTCCCATTTGATAAATATTCACCTTTTGAATTTACAACTTCAGGTGAAGTGGTTATTTGTTGTGGTGTTCCATTGTATGTCCAAATTATAGCAGATTTAAAAGAGTTTGGTTTAATCCATTTTGCTAAACCTGAATTATCACTCATAAGATATTTTCCAACTCCTTCCGTTCCATCTGTAATTTTAATAGCTCCATTAGTCGTTCCATTATTAATCTCTAATTTGGTAGTTGGCGAAGTAGTTCCTATACCAACATTTCCATTGGTTTGAGAAATAATGAAGTCATTAGATTGTTGCACATTAGAAATTGCCGAAGTAGCATCTTTGGGATTATCTTTATTTCCATCAATATGTAGAACTCCTTTAGGGAAACTTGTTTCTATTCCTATTTGACTATAAGCATAGGCAAATAAGAAAAAACTTAATAAAAGTGTAAGTTTTTTTATCATAATAAATTTAGGTTGGTTTTCGTCTTTTGTTAAAACATAAGCGAAAAATATTGTCAAAATTAAGTATGATTTGTATGTGTTATAAGAAGATTTATGTTGAATGGTGAGAGAGATGTTAAATATAAATTTAGTTTAATTAATTGTTTTTCAGTGTTTAACGTTTTAATAAATCGGAATTTATAATTTTTTATTTTATATAAAACTCATGTTATGCTTTTGTTATAAATGATGAGATAATGTTACTTCTCATATCATTTATAAAAAGATAATAAGAAGAAACTGTAGCTCATTTTTTCAAGATGGGTTGTATAAAACCTGTACAATAGGTTTAATTGTAGAATATTCATTTTTTATCTTTTTTGAAATCGATCGTTGTATTTTAAATAAAATTTTTATTTTTACAACATAAAATCTATCGGTTTTATAGATTATTATTTTATTAAAATAATTTATACAGAATTTTTTTCTTTAAATAAGGTAGAAAATAGGTTTGTTATTTAAATTATCCTATTAATTATAATAATTTAGAAAAATAATATAATTTTGAAGTCAGAAATGAAACAAGAAAAATGAAAAATTTAGTCTTTAATATGTCAATGTATATGTGTCGCTCTTTGCAAGAGGAGGAAATTGTTGTGACGTATTAATAACGAAAATAATAATTCATAAACTCCTCCAGCTTGTTGAGGAGTTTTTTATTGTCAAAAAATAAGTTAGAAAGTTAGAAATTTAGAAAAGAATGTCAAGTCAAGAAAAAAATTATTTAAATCAATTAGAAGACGAAGCAATCTACATTTTGAGAGAAACAGCGGCTCAATTTGAGCGTCCAGCGTTGTTATTTTCAGGAGGAAAAGATTCTATTGTTTTGATTCATTTAGCATTGAAAGCTTTTCGTCCAGGGAAATTTCCTTTTCCATTGGTACACGTAGATACAGGACACAATTTTCCTGAAGCGATAAAATTTAGAGATTATTTGGTCGACCAAATCGGCGAAAAATTGATAGTAGCTTCTGTAGAAGATGCTATAAAAAAATATAATCTGAAAGAAACAGCTGGTCGTTTTCCTTCTCGTAATGCCTTACAAACGTATGCGTTGTTAGATGTGATCGAAGAAAATGAGTTTGATGCATGTATCGGAGGAGCACGTCGAGATGAAGAAAAAGCACGTGCAAAAGAGCGTATTTTCTCGGTTCGAGATGATTTTGGTCAATGGGATCCGAAACTTCAACGTCCAGAATTGTGGAATATTTTGAATGGAAAAATTGAAAAAGGACATAATGTTCGTGTTTTCCCGATTAGTAATTGGACAGAATTAGATGTTTGGAATTATATCAAACAAAATAACATCGAATTACCAAATTTATACTTTGCTCACGAGCGCGAATGTATTGTTTACAATGATAAATTAATTGCGACTTCAGATTTTATTCAGCCAAATGCTGATGACAAAGTTGTAGTAGAAAAAGTGCGTTACAGAACGGTTGGTGATATGACGTGTACAGCGGCTGTACCTTCGGATTCTTCTACGATTGACGATATTATTACTGATATTATTAATACAAGAATCAGCGAAAGAGGACAAACTCGTTTGGACGATCAATTGTCAGAGTCAGCAATGGAAGACCGCAAGAAACAAGGTTATTTCTAAGTCAAAATTTTTTTAAACAAAACTCTATAATATCTATAGAAATTAAGTAAAATGAATACATTAAAATTTATAACAGCAGGAAACGTAGACGATGGTAAAAGTACTTTAATAGGACGTTTACTTTACGATTCGAATAGTATTCACACCGATCAATTGGGTGTTTTAGAAAAACGTAAATCAAACGAAGATGATGAAATTGATTTGTCTTTGATTACTGATGGTTTACGTGCTGAGCGTGAACAAGGAATTACAATAGATGTAGCGTACAAATATTTTTCGACAGCAAAACGAAAATTTATTATTGCAGATGCGCCTGGACATGAGCAGTATACGAGAAATATGATTACAGGTGCTTCAAATTCGGAGTTGATTATTATTCTGGTTGATGCGCGTAAAGGAATTACTTCTCAAACAAAACGCCATGCAAGTATTGGTTCGTTAATGGGAATTAAAAAAGCAATTATTGCGATTAATAAAATCGATTTGGTTGATTATTCACAAGATATTTTTGAAACGATAAAAAATGATTTTCAACAAATTCAAGATCAATTGAATTATGATGAAGTGACTTTTATTCCAGTTTCTGCTTTGGTTGGTGATAATATTGTCGAAAAATCTGCGAAAACGCCTTGGTATAATGGTGAAACATTATTGCATCAATTGGAAACAGTTACGATTGAAACTGATAAAAATTTAGCAGCTCGTTTTCAGGTTCAATGGGTAATTCGTCCAAAAGATGAAGAGCATCACGATTACAGAGGTTATGCGGGACAAATTTTGAGTGGAGTCTACAAAGTAGGAGATTCTATCAAGGTTTATCCATCAAATATCGAATCAAAAATTGTTAAAATAGAACGTCATTTAGAAGAAGTTAATCAGGCTGAAGCAGGAGAAAATGTTGTGATTCATCTCGAAAATAATATAGATATAAGTAGAGGAGATACAATTGTAAAAACTTCTGAAGAGCCGCAAACGACAAATGAGCCAAAGGCGTGGATTTGTTGGTTAGACAATAATGCGTTACAACAAGGAAAAACGTATGTGTTGCAACATCGTTTTCATTCGGTTCGTGCAAAAATCAAAACAATCGATCAGCAATGGGACATCAATAATTGGGAATTTATTCCTTCTGATGAAATCAAGTTAAATGATATTGGACAAGTGGTTTTAAAGACAAATCAGCCTTTATTTTTCTATTCTTTCAAAGAAAATATTCATACAGGAAATGCAATTTTGATTGACGAAACAACGAAAAATACAGTCGCAGCTTTGATGTTTATTGACTAATTTTTTTAAGTAAAATTCGTCAGTTCGAGTGATTTTTAGAAGTGATATTTATAAAAATTGTATCGAGAACTAAGATGAATATTATCTTCAAAAACCTTATTCTCGATACAAAATTCTTACAGAATTCCACTCGAATTGACGGTTTCATTGATAAAATTATCTAAAATATAAAAGTTTCAAAACATCAACTCAATCTTATCAATCAACTAATTTATTACAAACATGCAAACAACAATAGGAAAAGTAATTTTAGCGGGAGCTGGTCCTGGAGATCCAGAATTGGTGACGCTCAAAGCATTAAATTATATCAAAAAAGCGGATGTTATTTTGACAGATCGCTTGGTTTCTCCAGTGTTAATCGACGAATATGCGTCTAAAAATGCATTGATAATTTATGTCGGAAAACAATGTTCGAAAGGAATTCATACGCCTCAAAAAGACATCAACGATTTGATGATTGAGTTTGCAATGCAAGGAAAATTAGTACTTCGATTTCATCATCGAACGAAGCGCATGATAATGAAATTCACTTAACAGTTAGTCTGAATACTTTTTCAGTTTCAGATCAACAAAAAACTGGATTATGTTCTCAGTTTTTAGCAGATTTTGAGCAAGATAAATCCATAGAATTTTACATTCACAAGAATAAAAACTTCAAACTTCCAGATGAAAATCAAGCGGTGATTATGATTGGTCCAGGAACGGGAATTGCACCTTTTCGTAGTTTTTTGACACATCGAGATGCAATTGGAGCGGAAGGTAAAAACTGGTTGTTTTTTGGTGAGCAACACTTTGTTTCGGATTTCTATTATCAAACTGAAATTCAGGAATGGCTTTCGACAGGAGTTTTGAGCAAATTAGATACCGCTTTTTCGAGAGATCAAAAGCATAAAATTTATGTACAAGATCGAGTGAAAGAGCATGGAAAAGAACTTTATAATTGGTTAAACGATGGTGCGTATTTGTATGTCTGCGGACAAAAAGACGGAATGAGTACAGATGTAGAAAGTGCTTTGATCGAATTAATTGCAAAAGAATCGAATCAAGATGAGGTTTCAGCGAAAAATTTTCTAGAACAATTAGAAGAAGAAGGTCGCTACCAAAAAGATGTTTACTAATTAACCAACAACTAAAAAATGAGTACAGAAAAACAATCTCCTATAGAAGGAATTAAAATAAAAAGTGACGGACTTCGTGGTACGTTAAAAGAAAGTATAGAGCTGGATAATCACACCGGAAATGTGCGTACAGACGACGAGGCTTTGGTGAAATTTCACGGAATGTATGTGCAAGATGATCGTGATAGACGTGAAGAACGCGCAGAAAAAAAACTGGACAAATTGTATTCATTTATGATTCGTTTGCGTATTCCGGGAGGAATTATTGACGCTGATAAGTGGTTGGCAATTCACGAAACTTCTGAACAATACGGAACAGGCGTTTTGAAAATTACAACGCGTCAAACTATTCAATTACATGGAATTTTGAAACACCAATTGCGTCCAACTTTACAATCGTTTGACCAAGCAAAGTTAGATTCTATCGCGGCTTGTGGCGATGTAAACCGAAATGTAATTGCGAGTTCGCATCCGTTGGTTTCACCTATTCACGCTCAAATTCATGCGTATGCAGATAAATTATCAAAACATTTGTTGCCTAAAACGCAAGCGTATTATGAGATTTTTGTGGATAATGAAAAGATTTATGAGCGCGAAACTGAGAAAGATGATTTGTACGAAGACCGTTATTTACCTCGAAAATTTAAAATTGCAATCGCTATTCCACCAACCAATGATGTAGATGTTTTTGCAAATGATTTGGGTTTGATTGCGATTATCGAAAATAATGAATTGAAAGGATTCAATATCGCTGTTGGTGGAGGTTTGTCTACAACACACGGAAATCCAAATACATATTCGCGTTTAGCAACCGAAATTGGCTTTGTTGATTCTGAAGAAAAAGTGTTGAAATTGGCTTATGAAGTGTTGACAATTCAGCGCGATTTTGGGAATCGTGGCGATCGAAAATTAGCGCGATTAAAGTATACAGTTGATAAATTAACGGTTGATGGTTTCAAGTCTGAATTAGAAAAACGTGTAGGATTTAAATTAGAACCTTTTCAACCATACCAATTTACTGAACGTTCGGATATTTATGATTGGAGACAAGTAAATAACGGAACATGGTATTACACTTTATTTGTAGAGAATGGAGTTGTTCAGCCTAATCAGAAAGCATTTTTACATGAATTGGCTTTATTAAATATCAATAATTTCATTTTTACAGCGAATCAAAATTTATTATTAGGTGAAATTTCGACTGAAGATAAAGTGAAAGTTGAACAGCTTTTAGAAAAATATTCTATTCACAAAGATATTAGTGAGCTTCGAAAAAATTCGATGGCGTGTGTGGCTTTACCAACTTGTCCATTAGCTTTGGCAGAAGCGCAGCGTTATTTACCCGAATTAGTAACTAAAATAGAGCCTTTGCTAGAAAAACATCAATTGCAGAATGATGATATCTCGATTCGTATGACGGGTTGTCCAAATGGTTGCGGTCGTTCGTATGTTTCGGAGATTGGTTTTGTAGGAACTTCTGCTGGACATTATAATTTGATGTTGGGAGGTGATCGATATGGTGTTCGTTTGAATAAAATTTATAAAGAAAAAGTCAATGAAACAGAGATTTTGAACGAATTAGACCAGGTTTTCGAAAGTTATACAAAAGAAAAAATTGACAATGAAACATTCGGAGATTTCACTTATCGAAAATATTTTTCAATTAATTAGTCAAATTGCTTTAATCAAATGAAAAATAATTTATTTCCGATATTTTTAAAAACAGAACATTTGCGCTTCCTGATTGTTGGCGGAGGAAATGTTGGATTAGAAAAGGTTTCGACACTAATCAAACAAAATCCTTCGGTTAATTTGAAAGTTGTAGCAAAAGAATTTACACAAGAATTGAAAGATATTTTTTTGAAGTATCCATCAATTAAACACGAAACTCATGCATTCGAGACAAGTGATTTGGAAGATGTGGATTTGGTGATTGTTGCGACTGACAACAAAGAGACTTCGCAGGAAGTGAAACAAAAAGCAAATGCAAAAGGAATTTTGGTAAATGCGGCTGATCAACCAGATTTGTGCGATTTTTATTTAGGCTCAATTGTGAATAAAGGACATCTTAAAATTGCGATTTCTACAAATGGACAATCTCCTGTAATGGCAAAACGTTTGAGAGAATATTTTTCTGATGTTATTCCAGATTCAATTGATGAAAACATTGAAAGTTTAAATAAAATAAGAAACAATCATAAGGGAGATTTTAGTCAAAAATTAAGCGATTTAAATGAATTAACCTCTTCATTCGAAGGGAAAAAATCGACAAAAAAATACAAACGTTTAGTAACAGAAATTACACTAATTTTCTTTGCATTGTTCTTGGGTTATGCGTTGTCATCTTTTGTAAGTTTTTCGGAAGCGAAAGACTTTGTTGTTCATATTCCTAATGTTTTTTACATTATGTTGGCTGTTGGTTTTTTTGCGCAAATGGTCGACGGAGCTGTTGGTTTGGGATATGGTGTAACGTGTTCTACAAGTATGATGTTGTTTGGTGTAAACTTGCCTTCGATAAGTGGAAGTATTCATACAGCCGAAATGTTTTCGAGCGGGATTAGTGGTTTTTCACATTATAGATTTGGAAACGTAAACAAAAAATTACTACTAGCTTTGGCTATTCCTGGCGTTATTGGTGCAGTTTCAGGATCATTATTATTGGTTTATTTAGGAAATAAATATGAAACCATTACGTACGGAATCTTGGCTTCGTATACATTAATCATTGGAATTCGATTAATCATTTTAGCATTCAGAAAAAAAATTGAACGCAAAAAAGTAAAACGAGTTGGATACTTAGGATTTGCTGGAGGATTTTTAGACGCTTTTGGTGGTGGAGGTTGGGGACCAGTTGTGACATCAACTTTATTAGCAAAAGGAAAAAAATCAAACTTAGTAGTGGGAACAGTTAGTTTAGCAGAGTTTTTCGTAACGCTTTCTGCATCCTTAACATTTTTTGCAGCTTTAGGTGTAAGTCACGGATTTATTATTGCAGGTTTAATTATTGGAGGAGCTTTAGCAGCGCCAATTGCAGCAAAATTAGCAGGTAAAATTCCTCAAAAAGTTGCCATTTTGGCTGTAGCCTTTTTAGTAATCACATTTAGTGTTCGTATTCTTTTTAAAATTTTCTAAATTTTACATATCATTTCTAACAACAAAAACACTCTTCATCTTGTATGTAGGGTGTTTTTTCTTTAGCTTTATTGAGTAAATACAATGATTTGAGAAAAATTTTATTTTTTGGTATTATACTTTTAATAGCTTCATGTCAACAATCTAAAAATAAAGAGATTGAACAAAATAATTTTGATGATAAAGCATATGATGTCGCATGGGATTTTTATGAGAAGCAAGAAGATGATAGTGCTTATTATTATTTTAATAAAGCTTATTCTGAATTTATTAAACAGAACAATAAACATCAAGCCGCAAAATGTTTGATAAATATGGCTTATATAAGTCATTATAAAGGAGATTGGTTTGGTAGTCAGGAATTAAATATAGAGGGAATTAAATTATTAAATCCTCAAATAAAAGGTGAAAAAGAAACTTTTTCCAGTGCTTGTACAAGTTTAGGTCAAACACAACATGAATTAGGAATTTATAAAGAAGCCATAAATTATTATAAAAAAGCAATAGAATATTCTACAGAAAAAGATGTTTATATTATCAATCAAAATAATATTGCAAATAGTTATCGTTATGATAAGCAGTATGATGAAGCGATAAAGATTTATCAAGAATTATTAAAAGATAAGAATACAATTGAAAATCCAAAAGAATATGCGCGAATTACTGATAATTTAGCATATACCAAATGGTTAAAAGACAATAAATCGAATGTTGTAAATGAATTAAATAAAGCGTTAAATATTCGATTAAAGGAAAATGATTTGTGGGGACAAAATGCAAGTTATGCGCATTTAACAGATTATTTTTCAAATTTGGATCATAAAAAAGCATTAGAGTATGCTTATAAAAGAAAAGAAATTGCTTTTGAAAATAAGAGTGTAGATGATAAATTAGAAGTTTACCAACAACTTATTTTATTAGAAAATTCTACAAATGCAAAACAATATTTCGAAGACTACCAAAAGCTAAATGATAGTATTCAGTTAGAACGTAACAGAGCGAAAAATCAATTTGCGCTGGTGCGTTATGATTCGGAGAAAAATCGTGCAGATTTTTTGAAAGCCGAAGCAGAAAACGAAAAGAAGAAAAATGATATTTTAAAACTTTATATTCTAATCGGTTTATTGTGTTTTGGACTGATTGGTCTTTACGTTTGGTACAAACGTAGAAAGCAAAAACTTGAAGAACAAAAACGTTTAGAAGTTAAGAACACAGAACTTAAATATTCTAAAAAAGTACACGATAAAGTGGCAAACGGAATTTATCATGTGATGTCAGATATCGAGAATAAATCAGAGTTTAATCGTGATGAAATTTTAGATAAATTGGAAGCCGTTTATGAAATTTCGCGCGACATTTCTTATGATAGAATTGATGAAAATCAACAAGAAAATTTTGCAGAAAAACTATCTCAATTATTAGGTTCTTATGATTCGGAAGAGGTTGAAATCTTTTTGATTGGAAACGAGAAAGAAATATGGGAGAACGTTGGTGCGATTTCTAAAACAGAAGTTTTATTGGTGATGCAAGAGTTGTTGACAAACATGAAAAAACATAGCGAAGCTTCGCGAGTTATTCTAAATTTTAAACAAGAAAATCAACAAATTTTCATTAATTATTCTGACAACGGAATCGGAATTTCTGATCTGAAACCTAAAAATGGTTTGCAAAATACGGTTTCACGTATTTCCAATCTAAACGGAGATATTATTTTTGAAACTGAAAATGTAAAAGGTTTAAAAATTAAGATCAATTTTCCTATTCAACAACCTAAATAAAAAGTATGTTTAAAAAAGTATTAATTGCAGAAGATTTTGAAAGTTTTAATATTTCGATTCAGAAGGTTTTAAAAGATTTACAAGTTGAGAATCCTGATTATGCTTTTTATTGTGATGATGCATTTTTGAAAGTAAAAAAAGCATTGAACGAGGATCAACCTTATGATTTATTGATTTCTGATTTGTCTTTTGAAGAAGATCACCGCGATCAAAATTTGAAAAGCGGACGAGATTTAATCGAAGCTGTAAAATCGATTCAGCCAAATTTGAAAGTGATTGTTTTTTCGGTAGAAAAGAAGGCAGATATGGTAGATAATCTTTTCAAAGAGTATCATATTGACGGCTTTGTTGCGAAAGGAAGAGAGGATTCGAAAGAGTTGAAAAAAGCGATACAAACTGTTTTTGCGGGCGGAATGCATTTGGAATTGGATATGAAACGTAGTATCAAGCAAAAAAATACGTATGAAATTACTTCGTATGACGTTACGATAGTTTCGCTACTTTCGAATGGAATTTTGCTAAAAGATATTCCAAGTCATTTAAAACAAAATAATGTCAGACCAGCCAGTCAAAGTAGTGTAGAAAAGCGATTGGGCTCATTAAAAGAGTCTTTACAAATTACAAGTAATCATCAATTGGTTGCGTTTTTCAAAGATTTGGGAAGTATTTAACCCAAATCTTTACACCATTTTATTGACGAAAATTTGTTGTACTTGCTCAATTTCTTTTTCATAAATCGTGTTTTTTCGTGATCCAAAATAAAGTGTATTTTCCAACGGTTTCTCACCACGCCAAACCAATTGTATTTTACCAGAATTTAGCGCTTCTTGACATAAAAAATCAGGAACAATAGAGAATCCATTTCCATCACTCAAACAACGAATAATCGAACTAATATTTGGAACAATGTAATTAGGTTTAAAATCAGGATGTTCATTAAAATTTTCCATCCAAAAATGTTTCAAATGCTCCATGTCTGCAGCTGTGCTATACCAGAGATTATTTTTTAATTCATTTTTTAAAGCTTGATAATCTTTATTGTTTAAATCTTTTTGGACAGAAGTTAAATCTGTATTGTTTCCAGCAATCAAAACAATTCTTTCTTTTGAAAAAGGATGATAACAAAGGTTTTTGTGAGTACTTTTTTGTGGAGTTATAACCATATCTAATAAACCGTTATCCAAATCGTGATGCATTAGTTTATAATCTCCAAATTTGATAATTAAGTTGAAATCTAGATCTGAAACATGTTCTTCTAATGTATATTGAAAAGTCTCAAAACACATTCCGATACTGATTGTTGCACGATCTTTTTCTGCACGTTTATGAAAATGTTGCTCCGCAGATTCTAATTTCTGAATTGGTTCTAAAATAAAATTATATAGAATTTTTCCTTTTTCAGTCGGTACCATTTTTCGTGCTGATCGATCAATAATTTGTATCCTGTATAGGCTTCCAATGAGTTGAGATGTAAGCTAACGCCTGGTTGTGAAATAAATAATTGTTGTGCTGCGGCAGATAATGTTCCCGTTTCGTATATTGCTTTAAACGTTCTGAACCATTCAAGATTTGATTGCATAATTTCGATAGTTAATTTTAGTTATATGGTAAATCGTCCGGATTTACATTTATATAATCTGGTTGAGGTAATTTGGCAAGGCGATACGCTTTTATCGTTTTCAAATCCAATAAATTTGCTTTTACAACACGATGCATTCCGTCTATCAATTTTCCATCAGGACAAAGGATTATCGGGTATGATAAATCTGCTTCATTCACCAATTTTATATGTTCTGTAATAGATTTACAGGTAGGAGAATCCCCTTCTTCGTTGTACCAATAGGTCTCTTCAAACTCTTTTATTTTGCTTAAATCAATGTTTTCGATCTTTAATTCCTTAGTTAGAGAAATTAGATTGTCTACATCCCAAGCATATAATTTATTATCAATTGTTCTAAAATGATATTGTTTTCTTATTGTATAATAATTATAATACAAATGTATAATTTAAATTATTTTAATAATAGAAAAACATGTCGGAATTTTGTCTCATCAAAAAAGAAAATTACAATGAAAAATGTTTTTATAATAAATGGAGGTCTTAAATATGCGCATTCAGGCGGAAAGTTAAACCATTCTATTACAAATTGGTCGGAAGACGTTTTGAATGATTTAGGATTGAATATCCGTATAACGGACATTAACAACGAATTTGACCCAAAGAAAGAAGTAAAAAATTATAAATGGGCAGATTTGATTATTTATCATGTGCCAATTTGGTGGTTTCAAGTCCCTTTTCGTCTAAAATTCTATATTGATGATGTTTTTACAGCCGGACACAACAATGGAATGTATGCAAGTGACGGACGTTCGCATAAAAATCCTGCAATTAATTACGGAAAAGGAGGATTGATGCATGGAAAGAAATATATGGTAACAAGTTCTTGGAATGCTCCAGAAGAAGCTTTTACGTTAGAAGGAGAGTTTTTTGAGCAAAAATCTGTTGATCAAGGTGTTTTGTTTGGATTTCATAAAATGAATGAATTTACGGGAATGACAAGACTGAATAGTTTTCATTTTCATGATATCGAAAAAAATGCAACGCCAGAACGTATTCAAGCGTATGAAACGGAATACAAATCATTCTTAAAAGCTGAGGTAGAGCAAGAACTAATAACGATTTAGAAGCTATTATAAAAAATGAAACCCTCCATTTTAGGAGGGTTTTAAGTTTTATTCTGCAAGAAGTTTTTTGATATCTTCTTTTAAAAATTCTATTTCAGGATGATATTTTCCAGCTAAAGAAGGATCTTTACCTTCCGGATCTTTGTAGTTTAGCCCCGAATAAAACAACATCGGAACACCCATTTTATCATATCTACTTCTGATATTTCCTTGTTTATCAACCAAAGCAAGTTTTCCGCTATGATTCAATCCTTCGGCAGTTGTCTCATCTTTTCCAACATAAATATTGAATTTGTCAGATAATTGCTCAATTGTTTCCCGGTCTGATGTTAGATGATGCCAATTCGGCGATTTAACACCTATTTGTTTTGCGTATTCTAACAAACGCGTTGGTGTATCACGTTTTGGATCTATTGTAACTGAGATAAAACCAAGATTTGGATTGTTAATTTCATCTTCTATCGAACGCAAATTATTACTCATAACTGGACAAATTGTTGGACAACTTGTAAAGAAAAACTCTACAACGTAGACTTTTCCTAACATATCACGATTTGTAATCGTTTGATTATTTTGGTTTGTCATCGAAAATTCGGGAACTTTCATAACGGAGTATAATTCGTCTTTTGGTTTGTTTTTTAACCAAATAACCGTTCCAATAACACCCAAAATAATCACAATTACGGCTATTAATTGTTTATTCATGAATATGTTTTTCTGGATTTTTTAGAAATTCCTCTTTACACATTGTCGAACAAAAACCATACGTTTTTCCGTTGTAAGTAGCTGTATCACTTAAATGATCCGCAGTTTTCATTCCACAAATAGGATCAAATTCATTTACAACAGCAACATCCAATTTTGTAGCAGCTTTCATCTCTTCATGAGAAACATGTTTTACTTCAAAATTCTCTTGTTTTGGTTGTTCTTTGTCGCAAGAAAATAAAGCAAATCCTAATAATGTTAATGCGAATATGTTTTTTAAGTTTTTCATTTTAAATTGTTTATTTATTTTTAATTAAATTAAAATTCGTCAATTCGAGTGATTTTTAGAAATATTATTTCGATAAACTAAGTACAAGTATTTCTAAAAATTGTATCGAGAATTAAGATTAATTCTATTCGAATTGAAGGTTTTATTCATCGAAATCTAGAAATAAAAACTAAACAATTGGAGGATGAAAAATTGAAATTTTAATTTGATTTGTATTAGAAGCTAAATATGAATCAAACGTAACGGATGTTGTATCATCGATATTAGTTTGATTAGAAATGAATTGTTTTTTAGGAACAATTGCATCTAATATTTTTACTTGGTTTTTGACAAAACGATTCTCCTTTTGATTTTTCTCTGTTTTGTTTACCTCTTTTTTCAAATAACAAAAACCGTTACAAAGAATTTCAGGTTCAGAGCGGTTTTCACAAAGCTCATCTACAATTTTTTCGTAATTTAGAGCATAATCAATCATTGGCATTAATGGTCGAAATGCAATTGTTAGTAAAACTGTTATGAAAAAAAAGAATCTCAAGAGATATAATTATTCTACAAAATTACTGAAATAGATTGATGTAGAGTATGATAAAGTTTATGATTTTGAATTGAAGTTTTATCAATAATTTCACTTTTATGTATCTGAAAAGGTTTATCTTCAAAAACGATTTACTATCTAAAATTATTTATGAAAAATACGAAGATTTCAGATTTTACAACCGCAGAAGAACTGAGGAATTTTTTAGTTGAGCATCAACATAAAAATCCATTATATAAAAATGTTTTAAAAAAGTTTGATTACGAAAACGAGTTATTCAAACTACAATCAGAGCTAGTGAATCTCCAAAATTGGATTTCGACAGAAAAGAAAAAAGTTGCAATTATTTTTGAAGGAAGAGATGCATCAGGGAAAGGTGGTACAATTCGTCGTTTTCGCGAACACTTAAATCCGCGTTCTATGCGTGTTGTAGCTTTAAATAAACCAACTGAAGTGGAACAAAATCAGTGGTATTTTAATCGCTACATCAAAGAGTTACCAAATGCTGGCGAAATTGTTTTTTTTGATAGGAGTTGGTATAACAGGGCTGTTGTAGAGCCGGTTATGGGATTTTGTACCGAGCAACAATATGAGCAGTTTATGGTACAAGTTTCTGAATTTGAACATATGTTATACGAATCTGGAACATATATTATTAAATTATGGTTCTCGGTTACAAAAGAAGAACAACAAGCACGTTTTGATTCGAGGCTGAATAATCCATTAAAACAATGGAAATATAGTCCAGTTGATGCAAAAGGACAGGAACTTTGGGACGAATTTTCGCATTATATCAACCAAATGTTTACGAGAACTCACAACTCTTTTGCTCCATGGATTATTGTAAATGCAAATGATAAAAATTGTGCGCGGTTAGAGTCAATACGATATGTTTTATCCTTGTTTAGTTATGAAGGAAAAGTTGATTCTGAAACAGATTTAATGGTAGATCCAAACATCATTCAACGTTATTATAGAATGGTAAAAGAAATAAATCATTAATTTTAAGTAACTTGACAATAGAATTAAAACCGAAAGATTTAAAATTAATCGAAACGAAGAAAGGTTTAATTAGCCTTTTACAATCAGATCATGGGAATTTAAATTTTGCGAAAGCTTTGCGTACTGTGAAATACGAGAAACGTATTGAAGAATTACAAGAAGAGTTAATTAAATTACAATCTTGGATAAACGAAACAAATCAGAAAGTTGTTGTATTATTTGAAGGACGTGATGCTGCAGGAAAAGGTGGTGCTATTCGTAGAATTGTAGAGCATCTAAATCCTCGAGAGCATCGTATCGTTGCATTACCAGAGCCTAATGAGGTTGAGCGTGGACAATGGTACTTTCAGCGCTATGTTCGTCAATTACCTCGTGCTGGTGAAATTGTTTTTTTTGATAGAAGTTGGTACAATAGAGCTGTTGTAGAACCTGTAAATGGTTTTTGTACAGAAGAAGAATACGAAACTTTTATGAATGAAGTAAATGATGTTGAGAAAATGTGGATCAATTCGGGCATTTTTCTGATCAAAATTTATTTCTCGATTACAAAAGAGCAACAAGCAAAGCGTTTTGCAGATATTATAAATTCTCCAACAAAACGATGGAAGTATAGCTCTGTTGATCAAAAAGCGCAAGATTTGTTTGAGGTTTATTCTAAATATAAAGATGTAATGTTTGAGAAAACGAATACAGAAATATCTCCTTGGAAAGTAATTGATGCAAACAAAAAATACAAAGCAAGAGTGGAAGCGATGGAATATATTTTATCTAGAATACCATATGTTGACAAAGATAAATGTGTTTAAGAACATCAAAATTTAGAAGAAGAAAATTAATTATCAAACCTAAAATTATGGCTGAATTTGATTTAAGCGATTTAGAAAAAATAAATAGCAAGCAAGAAATTATCGATTTTTTGGTCGATCATGATATAATTAAGGAAAAGAAGTTTAAAGAACAACTTGCTTACGAAAAGGAGTTAAAAGAACTTCAAGAAAAATTGTTAGAGTTACAATCAACAATTATTCAGGAGAATAAACGAGTATTAATTATTTTCGAAGGTCGTGACGCTGCAGGAAAAGGAGGAACTATTTCAAGAGTAACTCAATTTTTGAACCCAAAGAAATATAGAGTAGAAGCTTTACCCAAACCAACAGAAGTAGAACAAGGACAATGGTATTTTCAACGCTATTTTAAAGAGTTGCCTAATGCTGGAGAAATTGTTTTCTTTGATCGTTCTTGGTATAATAGAGCTGTTGTAGAGCCTGTTTTCGGGTTTTGTACTGAAGAGCAATATGCAAAATTCATTAAACAAGTTGTAGAAGTTGAACAACTTTTGCAAGATGATGGTATTATTTTGATAAAATTGTTTCTTTCGATTTCCAAAGAAGAACAAGCTGATCGTCTGGAAGAGCGTAAAGAAGATGAAATGAAGCAATGGAAATTGGGATCTTTGGATCAAAAAGCGCAAGAGCTGTGGGATGTTTATACGACTTATATTGATAAAATGTATGAGCAAACTGGAACTGAAAGTTCACCTTGGATAGAAGTTATAACAGATGATAAACAAGATGCACGAATTTTAGCAATGAAATCCATCGTATCAAAATTGGAAAATACAACTTTTGAGCATGAGTTTGTAAAAAAACATTCTTAAAAGTAAGAGAATCATTTGTATAATCAAGATTTTTGATTAATTTTGCTCCCACATTGTTCAACCTCTGACGAAAGACGTTTAAGTTGCTCAATTTAAATAAATTGAAATTATTAAAATGGAAAATTTAGTAAAATACGTACAAGAAAAATACGTAGCTAAAAAAGAGTTCCCAGCTTTCGCAGCAGGTGATACTATTACTGTTTATCAAGAAATTACAGAGGGTGGAAAAACTCGTGTTCAGTTTTTTAAAGGGGTTGTAATCCAAAGAAGAGGACAAGGAACTACAGAAACTTTCACAATCCGTAAAATGTCTGGAGATGTTGGTGTTGAGCGTATCTTCCCAGTTAACATGCCAGCTTTACAAAAAATTGAAGTGAACAAGAAAGGTAAAGTTCGTAGAGCACGTATTTTCTACTTTAGAGCATTACGTGGTAAAAAAGCTCGTATCAAAGACGCAGCTTACTAAGAAGTACTTTTTTAGAAAAAATAAAAATCCGTTCGATTATTCGAGCGGATTTTTTTGTTTTTTATGACATTTGTTTTGTTTTTTCTTTAAAAAGTTAACGATTTATTAATAAATATTAACTTAATTATTAAGTAAAGACTTATTTTGACCATTTTTGTATCCTAGTTTATAGTTGTTTTATAGTTAAAAATACTTAATAAGTATATGTATGTAAATTTTTTTCTATTATTAAGTTAAAAAAAAGAAATATTTTCTTATCGAAAAAAACAAGTCTGTTTTATAGAATGTTTTTAATACTTTTATTTTAACAAAATTTAACATAAGAGATGAGAAAGAAAAAATTAAGTATTCTTGGTTTATTTTTTTTATTTGGTTCTTTAGCTTATGCTCAAACTACTGGAATTGTAACAGATTCTGATGGTTTTCCTGAAGCAGATGTTGAAGTAAAAATAAAAGGATCTGATAAAACAGCTTTTACAAATGAGGATGGAAACTTTACAATTGATGCAAAAATTGGTGATGTTTTATTAATCAAAGGGAAAGAG
This sequence comes from Empedobacter sedimenti, assembly GCF_030005555.1. Taxonomy (GTDB): domain Bacteria; phylum Bacteroidota; class Bacteroidia; order Flavobacteriales; family Weeksellaceae; genus Empedobacter; species Empedobacter sedimenti. The sequence continues at coordinate 73,156 of NZ_JASCQG010000002.1, forward strand.
ATTACAGTAACTTCTGAAACTTTAGGTGATTTATCAAGTTATTTTAAAGCAAAGAATGATTCGATTGATTTAACTACTGCTGTTGTAACAGGATATTCTACGCAACGTAAAGAAGAGGTGACTGCTGCGGTAAGTGTTGTAAACGCTAAAGATTTGGTAGATAGTAAGTCTCCAAACATTACAAACTTATTACAAGGTAAAGTTGCAGGTCTAAGAATTACAAGTAGTTCTGGACAACCAGGTTCTACTGCTTCATTAAGATTAAGAGGAAAAACAAGTATTTCTTCTGGTACTGCTGCTTTATGGGTAGTTGATGGAGTGATTTATCATGGTACACCTAATATTAATCCAAATGATGTTGAAACAATTTCTGTATTAAAAGATGCAGCTGCTACAGCACAATACGGATCTCGTGGAGCAAATGGAGTTATTGTAGTGACGACTAAAAGAGCGAGAGGAAATGGATTAGTGATTAATGCAGATTATTCTACAAGTTATAATCGTTTTAATTCTGGAAAGTTTGAAGTAATGAGTGGAAGTGAATTATACACTTTATTTCAAAATATGAAAGGCGCTCCAGTATTACCTCCTTCATTAGCTACAACAAATTATGACTGGGTAAAGAATGGAACTAAAACTGGAATTGTACAAGACGCTAATTTAAGCATAAACTCTAATTCGGAATCTACAAAACTATTCTCTTCTATTGGTTATTATAATGAAGAAGGAACTGTAAAAGGTTATGAATATGAGAGATTATCTGCCCGAATTAATCTTGATCAAAAATTGTCTGATCGTTTATCATTCAAACCAAAGTTAAATGCAACGTATACAACGCGTGATAATAGAGAGCATTCTTTGTATAATATGTATATGAATATGCCATGGGATAATCCGTTTTTACCGAATGGTAAACCTGTTAATCCACGTGAAGATGAAGATAATAAAGTAATTGATAAATGGTATGGAAGAGATTATTCTAACTACTATTATGATTTACAAACAAATTATAGTAAAAGTGAGAACTTTGATATTCAAGCTAATTTAGATTTTGCTTGGAAAATCTCTAATTCATTAACGTTTGAATCTACAAATAACGTACAATATTATACAACAACAGGTTTATCATATACAGACCCTAATTCTATTTCGGGGATGTCTACTAATCCAAAAGGATCTATTTACCAAAGTTCTGATAAACGTGTGATTAGATTATTTAATCAAATGTTACGTTATAATAAAAAAATAGGATTACATAGTTTAGCAGGATATGTGGCTTATGAATATAGTGATTATAAATATGAAAGTTTGGATGGTACAAGAAGAGGAATTTTACCAGGTTCTGAAATCTTGAATAATGGAGCTTTAACTATTTCAGCAAATGGAGGGAAGAATGATTATGCCTACCAAGCAGGTTTAGCTCAATTTAACTATGGTTATGATAATCGTTATAATTTTCAAGCTTCTTACCGTCTAGATGGGTCATCTCGTTTTGGGAAAAATAACAAATATGCTCATTTTTATGCATTTAGTGCAGGTTGGAATATTAACAATGAGGCTTTCTTAAAAGATTCTAAAGTTATTTCTAATCTTAAATTAAGAGCTTCTTATGGGGTTGTTGGTAATGCTGGTGGTGATGATGGAAACTACTACAGACAATATTCGCTATACGGATTATCAGGTCAATATGATGGACAACCAGCAGTTACGCAAGGTCAATATAATAACCCTAATGTATCTTGGGAAGAAACAAAGGATTCAAATATTGGTTTAGAATTAGGATTATTCAATCGTATTAACATGTCATTAGATGTTTATGATAAAAATACAGATAGATTATTACATTTCGTAACATTCCCTAATACATCAGGTTGGTCAGGATATTGGGATAACGTTGGTAAAGTAAACAATAAAGGAATTGAGTTTTCTATTAATGCAGATATCTTACCAAAATCAAGCGAAGTACAGTGGAATGTATCTTTCAATATTGCAAAGAACAAGAATGTTGTTAAAGATTTATACAACGATACAACAATCAATGCTGATGGAATTGCAGAAGGTAGTTTAAAACGTGTTGCAGAAGGTCATGATATTGACTCTTGGTATATGCGTAAATGGGCTGGTGTTGATGCATCAAACGGTAAACCATTGTGGGAAAGAGTTGATCCGAAAACAGGTGAAATTACACAAGTATCAAATTACAATAGTGCAACATTACAATTTATTGGTAATACAACACCAGATTTTAATGGAGGATTCGCAACATCTGTTTCATACAAAGGATTTACTTTATCTGCAGATTTTGTTTATTCAAAAGGTGGTTTAGCATATAACATTGGACGTAGTTTATTTGATTCTGATGGAGCATATCCGTACTATAACCAAATGAGAATGCAAAGCGGTTGGAAACGTTGGACAGCAGCTGATCCTAATAATGCAACTCATCCAGAGTTAGTCTTCAATAACACTTCAAATGCAAATAAAATTTCGAGCCGTTATTTAGAAGATGCATCTTTCTTGAGAATGAGATCTGTTCGTTTAGGATATAACTTTGATCAAAAAGATATCGAAAGAATCGGATTGAAAGGTTTAGGGCTTTACATTTCGGGTGATAACTTATGGACAGCTACAAAATATACTGGAGCTGATATCGAGGCTGTAATTTCTGGAGACAGAACGAATAACTATCCGAATCCAAAACGTTTTACGTTTGGTGTTAACTTAACATTTTAATAAATAAAAGATGAAAAAATCAATATATTTAATCGCATCTTTAATTGCATTGAGTTTTACTTCATGTGATTTAGATTACGAACCTTACTCAAGTTTGTCTGATTCTAAATTAGATCAAATAGAGGGTTCATCTGAAAATATTACCTCAGGAAACTACTCATTACTAAAACCATGGGTAGAAAACTGGCACCGTATTACTGAATATCCTTCTGATAATGTTGCTTTAAGTGGAACAACGACAGATGCGTTTATGAACAATTATAATTATAATCGTTTAGTAAATAATGGTCGTGTAAATACATATTATTCTTATTCTTTTAAAATTATTGCTGGAACGAATGTAGTTTTATCAAAAGTAAAAGAAGGTGTAAACAAGACAGATGATCAAATGATTGCTGAAAATTTATACTTAAGAAGTATGGTTTATTTCTATTTAACAAATGTATTTGGTCGACCTTATAATCAAGGTGCAGCAACAAATTTAGCTGTTCCTTTAAAATTATCATCAGACCCTTTAGAGAATTTACCTCGTAATACAGTTAAAGAAGTTTACGATCAAATTGTAAAAGATTTATTAAAAGCGGAAACATTATTTAATAATGAAAGCCGTAATAAGATTTACGCTTCTAAGCAATCTAATTATGCTTTATTATCTCGTGTTTATTTATATATGGGAGATAATGCAAAAGCAAAAGAATATGCAGATAAAGTAATTGATTCTGGAGAGTTTAGTTTATTGGCAACAGCAAACTACAAGAACTTTACAGTAAGTAAACCAGAAGATAATCCTGAAAATATTTTTTCTATTAAATTCTTGAAAGATACTGATTACGCAAGTGATGGTTGGTATACAATTGGATCAATGTATGCAAATATTAATGGTTCTGGTTGGGGAGAAATGTATGCATCAAGATCTTATTTAGAGTTAATCCGCAAATACCCAGAAGATGTTCGTTATTCATTAATTTCTCCTGTTGTAGCTAACGAAAACGAATTACATGCTTACTATGTAAAAGATGATTATAAATACGGTAGCGTAATTGTAACTAAGTCGGGAACTGATTATAATTATACAGAATCAGGAGTTACAAAAACGTTGATTAAAAAATCGAATGGAGCAGGTTCTTTTCAATACTCAATTAATATTGAAGGAAAAGAAAGAACGGTTTTAGTTGATAAGAAATTAGCTGATCGTAATGGATATTTAAAATATTATATGTTAAAATGTTCTGGTCAAGAAGGTCAGTCACATTTATGGTCGCCAGTTATTTCTCGTTTAAGTGAAATTTATTTAATTCGTGCTGAAGCAAATGCTAAATTAGGAAATACAACAGCAGCTTTAGCAGATGTTAATGTAATTAGAACAAGAGCAGGTATTCCAACAGCAGGTCTATGGACAACGGCTAATTTAGGTTCACTTTCTGTGTTAGATGTTGTAATGCAAGAACGTCAATTGGAGTTAAATTTAGAAGGTCATCGTAAATTTGATGTATATCGTAATGGTTTAACAATGGATAGACGTTACCCTGGTACACATTTATCTGGAACTACACCTTTATATACTATTCCAGCTACATCAAATGCTGTTATTGAATATATCCCTGAGCAACAAATTATTGTTTCTAAAGGAGTTTTAGTACAAAATCCTTAAAAATAAAACATTTTTATAATAAAAAATCCGTTCAAATTATTGAACGGATTTTTTTATTGTTGAAAGATTTTAATGCTCTTTTATTGTTACGTCTTTTAGTAATTCAGGTAAATATGTATTCGGAAATACTTCTCTAGCCTCATCTAATAGCACGTTATAGTCATGGTAACGATTAGAAAAATGTCCAATAATTAGTTTTTTTACATTAGCATCTTTTGCAATCGTAGCAGCTTCTTTGGCTGTTGTGTGACCTGTATAAGTCGCTAAATCTTTTAGTTCATGTAAAAAAGTTGCTTCGTGATATAGTAAATCAACGTTTTTTATAAGTGGAATAATATCTGGTTTATATTTTGTATCCGAACAAAAAGCATAACTCAATGATTTTTGCGATTCGAACGTTAAATAATCATTCGGTATAATTTTTCCTGATTCTAGAACATAATCTTTTCCATTTTTTAAATTCTGGTAATCACAAACTTCAATTTCCGGAAACTCTTTTATCGTATCAATATTTAGTTTTCTAGGTTTTGGCTTTTCTCTAAAAAGGTAACCATTGGTGTAAACTCGGTGATTAAGTGGAATAGAATAAACTTCGACTTTATCATCTTCAAAAACTAAGACTGATTGTTTGGTGTGTAACTCGTTAAAAATTATCTCGTACGAATTATTCGATTCTGTTAGGCGCAATTGCGTTGTGATGAATTCTTCAATTCCTTTTGGACCATGAATGTGCAAAGGAGTATCTCTGCCCAATAATTGTAAAGTAGAAATTAATCCGATCAATCCAAAAACATGATCTCCATGTAAATGTGAAATAAAAATATGATTAATTCGGTTAAATTTTGCTTTCGCTTTACGTAATTGTACTTGTGTTCCTTCGCCACAATCAATCAAAAAATAGCGTTCGGCTATATTTAATAACTGTGCCGTCGGATGTGTAAATGCTGTTGGTAATGCCGAATTAAATCCTAATATGGTAAGTTGTAAACTCAATTTTCGTTTAGGTTTGTTAAAAAAATATTTAATTTTTCTACTGCTTTTGCTCGATGACTAATTGCATTTTTTTCGTCTGCAGACATTTGTGCAAATGATTTAGAAAAACCATTTGGAATAAAAATAGGATCGTATCCAAAACCATTTTCACCTAAAATTTCAGTAGAAATAGTTCCGTTTATTTTACCTTCAAAAAAATGTTTCTCTCCATTCAAAATTAAACAGAAAACAGAAATAAAATAAGCTTTTCGATTCGTTTTTCCATCTAATTCCTTCAACGCTTTCGTAATATTATCTTCGTCTTTTCCTGTACCTGCAAATCTTGCAGAGTAAACACCAGGTGCACCATTAAGAGCTTCTATTACTAATCCAGAATCGTCAGCAAAAATATTTTTACCCGTTTTCTCAAAAATGGTTTGTGCTTTTAGTTGTGCATTTTCTTCGAAAGTTTCTCCAGTTTCTTCAATTTCATCAAAAAAATTAATATCTGTCAAAGATTTCATCAAAAGGTAAGAAGGTAATATTTGACTAACTTCTTTTACTTTATTGTTGTTATGTGTTGCAAAAATTAATTCCATTAGATTGTTTTTTGTTCGGTTTGTTTGTAAAGAAAAAACATACTTCCAATTCCTAAAATGGTTAATCCGATTAATAGTAAATAATCCGATTGTACAAATACTTCTCCTTCCATATCACCCTGAATAAGCATGATAGAGTAAGAAAGAGTGTTGTTAAGGAAATGTAGAAGCATAGGTAAAAACAATGATTTTGTACGATAATACACAAATCCAAAAATTACGCCTAAAATTCCAGCACCAATAAATTGCCAAGGATTCATGTGCGCGCAGCCAAAGATAAAACCATTAAGTAGAATTGCTACTGTTGGATTTACATTGAAATTCAACATGCCTTTTAGAATAATTCCTCTGAAAATAATTTCTTCGAAGATTGGAGCTAAAAGACAAATCATGATAAAACCAGCGATTTTGTAATCTAACATCATTTCAAAAGATTCTTCGAAAAGCTTGTAAACTTGCTCTAAAGGTCCTTTTGTAGGAATTAAACTAGTGAAAAACTCTGCCATTGGTAAAAATAGAAACCAACAACAAATGGCTAAAACAAGCTGAGTTAGCGTGAATTTATGTTTGATGGATTTTATTATTACTGCAAACTTTGTTTGTGTTAACATCAATAAAATGATGATAGCCGTAACAGTTCCTCCTAAAAAACCTAAAGGTAATGTGATATGGTTTAAAGGTTTGTAGAAAAAACCAGGGAGTGAAATAATTCCCCCAGCTATTTGCCAAACAATTACTGCAACTAAACTATATAAAATAGCTTTCCCAATTCCGAAACTCAGTTTATTTTCTTGTTTCGGAACAAATTCTTCAAAAGGAGAAATATTATTCATGGTGATAAGGTTTACCCTGCAAGATACTAAATCCGCGGTATATTTGTTCAGTTAAAAATAAACGAACCATTTGATGTGTAAATGTCATGTTGGATAAAGACATTTTTTTGTTTCCGCGATTGTAAACAGACTCGTCAAAACCATAAGGTCCGCCAATTACAAAAACTAAATTTTTGACAGATTGATTCATATAATTCTGAATATCATCTGCAAACTGTTTTGAAGTTGGTTGTTTTCCTTTTTCGTCCAAAATAATTACAAAATCTGTGTTGATGATTTTGGCTAAAATTTGTTCAGCTTCTTTTTGTTTTTGTTGAATTTCTGACAAATTTTTACGATTTTTAATATCAGGAATTTCAATTCTTTGATAATTAATGTGCGAAGGCAACCGATTTTCATACTTTTGTAAGAGGTTCTCGATGGCTTTTTCGTCAGTTTTACCAATACAAATCGTCGTAATATTCATTTAATAAAATTATATAAGGCAAAAATATGCGCATTCTGCAAGATTTTAAAACATATACTGGAATAAATTATTTTAGAGAGTGGTCTAAGGCTACTTTGATGAATAAAAAAACGGGTATTACGGTGTATGATTTTTTAAAAGTTTTTTGGATTCGTGTGATGAAAGGAAATTTTCCGCTTCGTTCTGCAGCGGTTTCTTGGATTCTGTTTTTTAGTATGTTTCCTTTTTTACTTTTCTTGTTTAGTGTTTTGCCACATTTGGCTTATTACGAAGAGATAAAGAAATTATTGTTTACAGAATTTTTACCTCAGATTTTACCTAAACATGTGAGTAATGAAGTGATTTCTTACATCGATAGTACTACGGCTTTACAAGGAAAGCGTAAGGTAAATTGGTTGTTGATTATGGTAACCATCTTTATGTCATCTAACGGAATACAGGGAATAATTAATGGATTTAATGTGTCTTATCAAGATGTTTATGTAAAACGTAAAAACTCTAAATCGAGGATAATTTCTATAATCTTAACCTTGTTTTTTACAGCTTTTATCGTGTTGCAAGTATTTTTTTCATACTCAACTTCTGTTATTTGGAAATATTTAAGTCACGTCAAATTTTTAACAGAATTAGGAAGATTCTCTTATTTAATCAATTACTTCACCGTTTTTATGTTCTATTTTGTTTCGATGTGTATGTTGTATTATTTTGGTCCAAACCATAAAAAATCAAGAAGTACAGTTTTACCAGGTGCAATCTTAACATCAGTTTTATTCTTATTAACCGTTATTGGTTTTAATTCGTATTTAAGTTATTTTACTAATATAGATTTACTATACGGATCATTAGGTTTAGTTATGATTATGATGATTTTTGTCTACATCAATGTTATTTTGATGTTGGTTGGATATGAACTTAATATGTCTATAAATTATACCAAAAACTACGAACATGTTAGTCATATTGATAGTAAAAGATACATTAACTTGGATAAAGAATTAGAGAATTAATTATTCATTAAGTAGATGACCGCAAGTTTTGCAGTATTTAGATCCATCTAAATGATAGTCATCACCACAATTTCTACATTTTTCTGTATTTTTTGGTATATCTGCTTTTGATGCTTTGTTCATTTCCATTGTAACTATACTTGTTGGTACGGCGATAATACCATAACCTATAATCATAACTAAAGAAGCTAAAAATTGTCCTAAACCAGTAACAGGTGAAATATCGCCATAACCTACTGTTGTTAAAGTTACAATTGCCCAATAAATACTAATAGGAATACTTGTGAAACCAGACTCGGGATGATCATGTTCTACCATAAACATAATAGATCCAATTACAACAACAATTAGAATAACGTAAGATAAGAATACAATAATTTTATCCTTACTTTGTTGTAAACCAACAACTAAAACGTTTTTTCCGTGTGTAAATCGTGTTAAATTAAAGATTCTGAAAATTCTCAATAATCTTAAAATACGAACACTTGATAAATATTTACTTGCTGGTAAAAATAAAGCCAAATAGAACGGAAGAATTGATAATAGATCAATAATACCGTAAAAACTAAAGATATATCGCCAACGATTTTTGACACAATAAACACGAAGTGAATATTCTAATGTAAAAAGGATGGTCAAAATCCATTCAAGAGTAACTAAGGTAGTATGGTAACGCGCATTAATAGCAGGAATAGATTCTAACATAACCAAACTTACACTAGTCATGATTAGAAGCAATAATACTATATCGAATAATTTACCATAGGGTGTATTTGCTTCAAAAATAACATCAAAGATATTTTGCTTTAACTTATTTTCTTCGTCCCTATCCATTTTTGTTAAATAAGGAAATCGACCTTTAAACATTGGTTTATAATTTGGAATAGGCTAAATTAGAAAAAAAAATAGTATGAATATTCTTCTTACTGGAGGAAGTGGGTTAATTGGTTCAGAATTAACAGAAAAATTAATAGAAAATGGTCATCAAGTTCGTATTCTGACAAGAGAAAAAGAGATAGAGCATCCATTTTATCATTGGAATAAAGATAGAATTGATGACAAAGTATTTGAAAATCTTGATGGAATCATTCATTTAGCTGGAGTTTCAATTTCTAAAAGATGGACAAAATCATACAAAAAGGAGGTTTTGAGCAGTCGTGTAGATACTGCAAACTTGTTGTTTCGGTATGTCAAAAAACACCAAAGCAATCTTAAGTTTTTTATTTCTGCTTCTGGAACAGCGTATTATGGTCAAATTACTTCGGATAAAATATTTGAGGAAACCGATTCATCTTACAGCGATTTTCTTGGAAAAGTGTGTGTAGAATGGGAGAATGCTGCAAAACAATTCCAAGAATTGGGTGCTAGAGTAGTTTGTTTGAGGACTTCTCTTGTTTTGGCTAAAAACGGAGACGGATTTCGATTGTTGAAAAAACCGATACAGTTAGGTGTAGGTGCAAATCTTGGTGATGGAAAACAATGGTTGCCTTGGATACATTTGGATGATTTGGTACAAATGTATGTTGATGTAGTAAATAATTTGGAAATGAATGGAAGTTATAACGCTTCTTCGCCAGAGAATTTATCACATTCGGAGTTTAATCATTTGTTAGCAAAAAAATTAAATAAACCTTTTTTTATGCCCAACATTCCAAGTTTTATGATGAGGTTAGTTTTAGGAGAAATGAGCGATTTGGTTTTGAAAGGTTCGCGCATCAATCCTTCTAAAATACAAAGAGATGGATTTGTGTTTAAGTTTCCTACATTGGATAAAGCATTAGATGATTTAATTTAAATTTATTCTTGCATAAAGTTTATTGCGATTATATTTGTGTCAATAATTAACAGATATGAAGAAAATACTTTTACTACTTTTTATTTTTACGTTTACCCTAAGTTATGCTCAAATTAAAGATTTCAAATTTGGTAAAGTTTCTGAAAATGAAATAAAATTAACCGAAGTTCCTTTTGAGAAGAGTGCAAACGCAGTTATACTTTACGAAGAAGGTAAATTGGATTTATCTCAATCTAATTATTATTTAACTGTAAAGCGCCGAATCAAAATATTAAACGAAAAAGGAATTGATGAAGCTAATATTCAGTTAAGTTATTACAGCAAAAATAGAAGCGAATCAATCATCAATATTTCAGGAAATACAATCAATACCGAGAACGGACAGTCTGTTGTAACACCAATTGACGAAAAAGAAATTTTTGAAATCAAAATAAATGAATTGTATTCTGCAAAACGATTTACATTTCCTAATGTAAAAGTTGGTTCTATTATCGAGTATACATATCGTAAAGGTAGCGAACATAATTTTTCGATTGATGCTTGGAATTTTCAACATGAAATTCCAACTTTATATAGTGAGTTTAAACTGAATAATTCGTCTTATGCAAGTTATTCTATTATAACCATTGGCGACGATATTAATGCAAAATATAAAAACTCGAGTTCAGGAAGTTGGTTTTTAACTAATTTACCAAGTTTTAATCAGTTAAAATACGTTTACAATCCCGAAGATCAAAGTGAACGAATAAAGTTGCAGGCAGATAATTATCATACAGAAGGTGGTACAAAAAATACCTTAGCAGCCTGGAAAAAGTTAATCAATGATTTGAATAGTGATTACAATGATTTCAGAAATCCATCTGTGATGAAAGATATTGCGCAAACTATTCCGAATGGCGCTAACGAAAAAGAAACATTGCGAAATGTTGTACATTATGTGCAAGAAAATGTGAAATGGAACAACTTTTATTCGATTATTCCAAAAATTTCGAACAGAGGATTATTGAAAGATAAAGCTGGTTCTACAGCAGATTTGAATTTATTGCTTAATGAATTGCTAACTGCAAAAGGTTTTGATTCTTACATGATTTTATATAGTACGCGTAGACATGGACAGATTTTGTTAAATTATCCGTTGGTTAATCAGTTTAACTCAGTTGTTACAGTTGCAAAATTTAAGAACGGAGAAAATATTATTTTAGATGCTTCGCAGTTAAATAAAGAACAAATAGAGTTTGGACCAATAGATGTGTTTAATTATCACGGAGTAGTGATAAAAAGTGGAGAACCATCTTTTGTGAAATTAAATCAATTATTGTCAACGTACGAAGAAACAATGCTTTATCAATTTACTAAGGATAAAGTTATTCTGAATCGAAAAGATCGTTTCAATGGATATTTTTACGATGATAGAGTAAAAGAGGAAAATGCAATAAAACGCTATGTTACAGAGTCTTTAGAAATGCAGTTAGATACTGAAGTCGAAGATAAATTAACTTACAATGACGGATTTTATACAAAAAATTATAAATCTAAAAGTAATAATCCTAATGCTTCGTTTTACACATTCATCAATCCGTTACGAGATTTTTTGAAACGCTACACATTTGATGATCAAAAGCGTCAACGTAAAATTGAGTTTGAGTTTCCTTATCTATACAATATTCAAGTAAAAGCTAAAATTCCAGAAGGTTATGAAGTTGTAATTGACGAAAAATATAATGCTCATCATAAAACGGAGCTTGGTTTAGAATATTATCAAGGAGTAAAATTGGTTGATAATGCTATGGTTATTTCTGTTCAATTTCTTTTACCAGAAGGTGTTTATGAAGCGGATAAATACAATATTCTCAAACAATTTTTTGAAAAGATAAAATCCGAATCTGCGAAAGAAATTTTGATGAAGAAAAAGAAATAAAGCATAATCCCGCTCTGAATTTTTCAGTGCGGGATTTTATTTATTATTCAATTACCATCAAATTGCAACCTCTTACGTCCGAATGATCAAAACGGCCTAAGATTTCAAATTGATTGTGGGATATTTTTTTACCTAAATCATCAGTTGAAATAAAACTAATTGAGTTGTAGTTTGCCAAATCAATCACATTTACGCCACCTGTTTTTCCTTCTTCGACATATTTTATAGGATCTTCTGTTTCTCTGATCATAATTCGCATCCAATTAGGCGATTTAAATGTCAAATCTCCTCGAGAATAACCTTGCGAAAGCAACTCCGTCATTCCATATTCCGAATGAATTTCATTTGTTCCGAAACCATCTTTCAAAATTGAATGCAATTCTTCGCGGGTAATTTCTTTCTTACGACCTTTCATTCCGCCAGTTTCCATCACAATTGTATGCTGCAAATTCATTTTATAATTTTCTACGAAATCTAACAAAGCAAACGAAACACCTATTAAAATTGCTTTTTTACCTGTTTTCTCGTGAGCGATGAGATTATCATACAATTCATCGTGATTGTACAAATAGAAACCACTTTTATCGCTTTCAGATTTCTCAATCCAGTACTCCACCATATCAATTAAAGACGAACCTGTGCGCTCTAAATACGAAGGCAAAAGTGCGAAAATAGTGTAATCGGAAAGTGGACCATAAAATTGTTCAAAACATTTTTCTAAACTATAATGATACAATGCCAAATCCGTTACCAGATGCTTGCTCGTCGCCATTCCAGTTGTACCCGAACTTGTAAAAATCTTTTCCACTTCACGGTTTCCCGAAATCAATTCAAATTTTTTAAAAAACTGAATTGGTAAAAAAGGAATTTCGTTGGTGTGTTTTACAGTAGAATAATCAACTTTCAAGAAATTTAAGAAGTTTTTGTACACTTCATTTTCTTGCGCTTGATAACGGAAAACTTCCAATGCTACGTTTTGGAAATCTTCTTCGGATTGAATAGAAAAAATTTGCTTTGAATCAAACATTTTGCAAAATTACAAAATAGAGTAGAAGTGAGCGAATTTACAAGTTAAAACCATTCAATTAATTTTATAAATCCAAGAATTATCAATAGAACTATAAAAATTAGAAATCCAAAAAATAAATATTTTATAAGTTTATCTTTAAAGGTTTCTTTATAATTATTTTCCTCACGATAATTTTTCTTAGGTAGAAAATTTGGAATATTTTTAGTCTTTTCGAAACTATCTTTTTCTAATTCGTTTAAAATTGATTGTAGATGAGATGATAATTTAGTTTTATCTCCACGGAAAACAATGTCTTTCAAAATCTGATTTCCAGAATTATTGACAGAGTTTTTGTAAATTTCGATACATCGCTCAATTTCTGGATTTCTTTCTTCCGATAAAATCCAAAATTTTCCGGCTTCATCTAAAAAGCCACTTTCATAATAAATTATTGCAAGTTTATTTCTTAAAGTCAAATCATTTGGAAATTCATTAATATGGTTTCTTAGTCGTAAAGTTGCTTTGTACTTTCGACCTTGCTCCAAATCATAATTTACTTTTTCAGATAAACTTCTTTGCATGAAGTAAATATAAATAAATCTACTGATTTTTTAGCTTAACAATTGTTACGTTAGCTTTATAGATATGATCGCCAAGAATTTCGTAATTCTGAATCAAATCTTTGTAGAAAAGCGCACTTGTAGTCAAAAGCTTTTCTTTTTCGATGGTTTTCATCAAATTAGCTTCGGCTTCTTTGTAAATTGTATTGATCGTTTTCTCAATAAATTCAGCTTGTTTACTCGAAACTTCTTCTTGTGTTTCGTTTAAGTTTTGATTTAAAATACGTGTTGTCTGATCCAAATTATCTTGAAAATCGACTAAGTACGAACGCATTTTAGGAGTAAAATAACTATTAGTCATTCTACGACGACGATGTATAGACGAAATTTTAATGGCAATATCGCCCACACTTTCTAAGTGATGACAAAGTGTAATTAACTGATGAATAGCCAATGTGTTTTCGTTTGGTAAATCTAAATCAGCAATTTCATTCAAAAACTCGTTTACTTCGCGCTCTAATTGATCACCTTCTTTTTCAAGTTCTAAAATTCGCTCACGGAAAACCAAAATCTTTTCTTCATCACTTTCAGTAATCATTCGTCCAAGTGTATAAATCGTCTGTTTGGTTGTTGTAGCTAATTTTAGAAGTTTTTTGTTGGCTTCGTTTTTATATAGATCCGAATTTGTACCAAATGGAATAGCGTAAAATTCTAATTTTTTATCAGCTTGTCGTGTAGAAAAGTATTTTTTCTGACAATAGAATGCTAGTTTGTTTGTAAATGGAAAAAATAATAAAACGCCAAAAATATTGGTAATCGTATCAAATGTAATTAATTGTACTGCAAGGTTAGATGAGATATTAGTGCCAATAAACTTTAAAAGTAAATTTCCTAAGAATAAAAAAATGATAGCTACAATAACATTAAAAAAAGTATGAAATGCAGCAACAACTTTTGTGTATTTATCGCCTATTGCAGCAACTAAATGTGCGGTAAAAGTAGTTCCGATATTTGCTCCTAAGACAATCATCGCTGCCAATTCTATCGGTAAACCTTTACTTGCCAATAAAACGGCAATTGTAATGGAAGCTGTAGAGAAATGGACGATAATTGTTAAGATTATTCCAAAAACAATGAATAATATATTGGTTAATAGACCATAATTAGCTAAATGAGTAAAAAAATCTTGAACACCAGGATGATTTTCTATTGATGGTAAAAATATTTTAAGAAAATACAAAGCAAGAAATAATAGAGAAAGTGAAAATAAAATTCCCCCAATTTTGCGTTGATTTCTCTTTTTTGATAGATAAAAAGGAAAAGCGACCAAAATCATTGGTAAAGCGATTTGAACTAAATCGAACTTCATTCCAAAATAAACCAACCACAATGTAAGTGTAGTTCCGATATTTGCACCTAAGATTAAGCCAAAAGCTTTTCTCAGGTTAATCAATCCAGCGTTCACAAATCCTAATATAAACACACTTGCAGCAGAAGATGATTGTATTGCAGTTGTAAAAAATGTCCCAGTTACAATTGTAGAAAAATTATTCTTGGTAAGTTTATTTAAGGTGCGTTTAAAATTTGATCCAGATAAAGCTTGTAAATTTTCGCTAAGTAATTTGATGGCGAAAATAAATAAAGCAATTGATCCGAAAAGTTGTATTATCTGTATAAAAAGGTGCATTTAATATTAATTGACCACAAATTTAGCGACTCTTATGTAAATAGAATATTATCTTTTTATGTTTTATTGAAAAAAAGTTTTAATTTTTTTTGAAATCTAAAATTCTGATTTTCAAAATTGAAGTAAAAAAATAGTGAAAACTTCTACTTTTTTTTGAAAAAACATTTGCGAGATTCGAAAAACTGCCCTAATATTGCACCACGAAAAAGGAACAGCTAATAACAAATGTTTAAATGTTCTTGTTTTCAATTTGACATTTCAAAAAAGAAATATTTTTGCCGATGTAGCTCAGTTGGCCAGAGCAGCTGATTTGTAATCAGCAGGTCGTGGGTTCGAATCCCTCCATCGGCTCAGCGAAAATATAAGGCGGGGAGATACTCAAGCGGCCAACGAGGACGGACTGTAAATCCGTTGGTTTCACCTTCGCAGGTTCGAATCCTGCTCTCCCCACAATATTGCCGATGTAGCTCAGTTGGCCAGAGCAGCTGATTTGTAATCAGCAGGTCGTGGGTTCGAATCCCTCCATCGGCTCCAAAAAGTTTATATTTTACTTTCAAAACAAAAATAACAAGCCGATGTAGCTCAGTTGGCCAGAGCAGCTGATTTGTAATCAGCAGGTCGTGGGTTCGAATCCCTCCATCGGCTCTCTTTTTTGAAGAATACTTTATTAGGTTGGGGAGATACTCAAGCGGCCAACGAGGACGGACTGTAAATCCGTTGGTTTCACCTTCGCAGGTTCGAATCCTGCTCTCCCCACAATTTTTTCCATATTATTTTAATAGAAAAGACAATACATCAATTCTATGATTGATTTATTAATGTGACCATCAAAAAAAGCCCTTTATTAAGGACTTTTACTTGATGAGGTTTTTGATAATTTCTATTGAATATACATTTGAAATCTTCTCAATAAAACTATTGAAATCAACAGTCGAATGATCATCTGCATCATCAGAAATCGTTCTGATAACCGTAAAAGGAATCCTAAATTCATAACAAACTTGTGCAACAGCAGCTCCTTCCATTTCTACACAAAGAATTTCGGGTAAATTTTGTTGTAATTTTTCTTTTTGAGAGTTTGTGGAGAAAAATAAATCTCCTGAACCAATTAATCCAACGTGTAGTTGAGGTTGATGAATATTAAATTTATTTAAATCTTGTTCAGAAATAACATTGTGTAAATGTTGTTGTTCTAATAATTCTAAAATTGCTGAAGTAGCAACATCTATTTGTGATTGTTCAGCTTCAAAATACGCTTTTCCTAATAGTGGAATTTCATAAGCAGGAAATAAAGGTTGCGCATTCATATCGTGCTGAATTAAGCTTTGACCTAAAACAATGTCTCCAATTTTTACATTTGGATGAATTCCGCCCGCAACTCCTGTGAAAATTAATGCTGTAATCTTAAATTCTAAAATTAATGTAGAAACAGTTGTAGCAGCAGCAACTTTACCAATTCTTGAGTAAACTACGACAACTTTTTGGTTGTTTAATTCGCCAGTAAAATAGTTTCTTTTACCTATTTTATATTCTTTTTTATTTGATAATAAGCTAACTACACCATTTATTTCTTGTGGTATAGCGCCCATAATTCCGATAATTCTTTCGCTCATTTTTTGCCTTAATTTATGAGCGAAGTTAACCAATTATTTTCTGTATTTTACTAAAGAACAATATATCTCATATCCTAAAATAAAAGGTAAACAAATGATAATCAAACAAGTATTTAGCAGATTCTTAATCATTTAGCAAAGATAAGTTTTTTTAGAATATGTTATAAATCAATTATGTATTCGATTTTGCTTGTTGTATTTTTGCACGATAAAAGATACTAATGAAAAAATTAAATATGGCAATTGCTGTCTGCTTAGCAATGTCTTTATCTAGTTGCAACAATAAAGCAGAAGAAAAAGTAGAAACTCCACACGAAAATACTGTACAGAATCCTACTGTAGAAGAACCTTCGGAGATTGTAGAAGGTGTAATTCGTAAGTCTGGAGTAGAGTGGACGGCTTATAAAACGACAGAAAAGGTTGCTGTAACAGGACATTTTGATGTTGTTTTGGTAAAAAATGCGAAAGAAGATGGAAAAACGCCACAACAAGTTTTGGAAGGAGCTGATATTTTAGCATCGATACCAACGATTAATTCGGATAATATTGATCGTGATCAAAAATTGAAAGATATTTTGTTTGGATCAATGACAAACACAACTGAAATTAAAGGTCAGTTACATTTCCGAGAAGGAAAAACATTTTTAAATTTAACTCTAAATAATACTTCAAAAGAATATGAGGTAAAATCTACTTTTGAGAACAATATTTATACAATAGATGCAGTTGTAGATTTAATGGATTTTAATGCAGGAAAAGCTTTAGAAGCATTAAATCAGGCTTGTTTAGAATTGCACAAAGGTGCGGATGGTGTTTCAAAAACTTGGAGCGAAGTTCATATCAAAGGGCAAGTAGAATTTAGTGATAGTTTTGGAAAATAATTATTAAATAATAACAATAATAAGATAAAAAGGCTACAGTTTTGTAGCTTTTTTATTATCTATTGTAATTTTTATCTCACAATTTATGAATTGGTTTATATTGATTATTGCAGGTTTATGTGAAGTTGGTTTTGCATCTTGTTTAGGTAAAGCAAAAGAAGCTTCTGGTAATGATACATATTTATGGTACGGAGGGTTTCTAGTATTTTTAACAATAAGTATGATTTTGTTGGTCAAAGCAACGCAAGAATTACCAATTGGTACTGCTTATGCAGTTTGGACAGGAATTGGAGCTGTAGGAACTGTTTTGGTAGGGATTTTTATTTTTAAAGAACCAGCAAGTTTTTGGAGAGTATTCTTCTTAACAACACTTATTTGTTCGATAATTGGATTAAAATTTGTTTCAAATTAATACAAACGAAATAATCGATTAATGGAAGATTTTAATGTTTTTAATGAAGTAGAGTTTTTTGAAATGATTGATAAAGAATCTTATTTCAAGAAAGAATTGATCCAGACTATTTTTGTGATCAAAGGAAGTCTGAAAATTCTGCAAAATGAACATGAAATCGTTTTAAAATCTCATGATATTTTTTTTCCAGAACCTGATAAGATTTATCAACTAAAAGAAAAATCTGATGATGTTAGATTATTGAATCTTGCTTTAACAAAGAAAATTTTAGACACGTCGATTATTGATTTGAGTGGAAAAGAATACAATCATTTTTTCAGTCCAAATAGAATTAATGTTTATAATTTTAATGAACAAGAATTTTCTTCTTTAGTGGAGTTGTTGCTACAATTAAAGCTGCGTTTGCAAGAAAAATCTACCAAGTTTGTGCGTTATATTCAGTACAATTTATTTTATGCTATTGTCTATACAGCGTTTAGTGAACTGTCTAAACAACAAACGATTATTGTACGAGAAGGGACACGAAAAGACGAAATTGTTAATTTGTTTTTAACAGATTTAAATCTTCATTACAGAAATAATCGTGATGCAAAATTTTATGCAAATCAACTTAATATTACTGTAAGATATTTGACAGAATGTTGTAAATCAATCACAGGAAGAACGACAAAAGAGTTGATTAGTACAGCTGTTATAAAGGAAGCGAAAATACTTTTGGGAGAAACTACAAAGACAATTTCTGAGATTTCGCATGAGTTAAATTTCTCTGATCAATACTCGTTTGGTAATTTTTTTAAAAAGCATTTGAAAATGAGTCCCACGAAATTTAGAAAATCACAGCAATAACTTCCGTTTTAAACATCATAAAACTACATTTAAAACTTTTTTAGCGCATTTTTATTTGCAAATTTGTTGATATCAAAAGGGTCACTATAATTTTCTAGTGTGAAAAACTGAGGTGATATTAGACGATGCGCCTTCAAAAGTGAGTAGAGTATTGTATTGCTATAAAATGGTATCATCTCTGTTTTTTCATTCGAGATTAAAATGTTTTTAAAAATTAATAGTTCCGAAAAAAAAAGTTTAAAATAGTTCTTAAGTTTACTAATATTGAAAAGAAGTAAAATTAAACAACGCTTTATATTGATCTGATGATAAAATAAAAGAGAACCAATTAAAAGAAGTTCTCTTTTTTTATGAATAGTATTTATATTACATAAAAAATCCACTCAGTTTAACTAAGTGGATTTTTTTTATGCTTTAAATAATTCGTTCAAATTAATTCCTCCGAAATTACCCGAACTCATCATCAAAAATACTTTATCTTTTTTATCTAAACTCTCGATATATTCCTTCAGTTGTTCACCATTTGTAAAAACTAAAATAGATTCGTCTCCAAACGCTTTTTTAATATCCTCTGGCGAAATCATTTCCATTCGTTTTATCTCTAAAGCTTCTGGGCTATACATTACAATTTTGATATCAGCTTTGTCCAAAGCACCTTTGTATTGTACTAAAAACTCAGGATTTAAAGACGAATAGGTATGTATTTCTAAACATCCCACAACTGTTTTGTCAGTATATTGCTCTTTCACTGCGTTTGTAACTGAAGTTACTTTACTTGGAGCATGTGCAAAATCTTTGTATGCAACAAAATCTGAAGTACGATTAATTAATTCTAAACGTTTTGATGCACCTTTAAATGATTGGATTGCTTCGTTAAAATCATCATCCATAACACCTAATTGTTTACAAATAGCACGAGCTCCTTCTAAATTCATTAAATTGTGATTACCAAATACTTCTAACGGAATTGGGCCGTCTTCAGTTTCGATATAGGTAATTCCATTATCAATAAAATGTTCAGGTAATTGATACGGGAATTTTTTCATTGCTTTTTCTGTTTCATTTACAACTTTTACGACTTCTTCGTCAGTTTCGTTGTAAATTAAAGCTCCACCAGGAACGATAGATTCTACAAATTTTGAGAATTGAGAAGTGTAATCTGCAAACGTTGGGAAAACATTGATATGATCCCAAGCAATACCCGAAATTAATGCAATATTTGGTTGATACAATAAGAATTTTGAGCGACGATCTAATGCAGAAGATAGATATTCGTCACCTTCCATAATCATAAATTCGTTTTCGTCAGTTAACTTTACCATTACATCAAAACCATCTAATTGTGCGCCAACCATATAATCAACGTCAATATTATGGTAATGTAAAACGTGTAAAATCATTGATGTAATCGTTGTTTTCCCGTGAGAGCCACCAATTACAACACGCGTTTTATCTTTTGATTGTTCGTACAAATATTCTGGATACGAATAGATTTTAATTCCCAATTCTTGCGCACGTAACATTTCAGGATTATCAGCATGAGCATGCATTCCTAAAATTACAGCATCCAAATCTTCAGTAATTTTCTCAGGAAACCAACCCATTTCTTCTGGTAAAATTCTACGAAGTTGTAAACGAGTTCTTGAAGGTTCAAAAATTGCATCATCAGAACCTGTAACTTGATATCCTTTTTCGTGTAAAGCAATTGCTAAATTGTGCATAGCACTACCACCAATTGCAATAAAATGAACTTTTTTCATTTTGTATGTTGTATTCTTTTAATCTTTTTTATTTTCCTCGTCGTAACCCATCTCTTCGAAATCGTCAAACTCTTCCTCGTCATCTTCGTTAAGATAATCGTCCAAAGATTTTTCACGATTTTCTGCAAGGATTTCATCAACTGGACGAACTTTATTAAACTCAGGCGATTGCTCAATTGCATTCATGATTCTCTGCATAATAGCATCGCTAGACTCATTATCGTAATCAATTTCTAATGGTTCTTTAAAAGTCATTGTAGCGTTAATACCACGCTTCTTAATACGCAAACCTTTTTTGTCAAAAGCTCTACGAAAGCCATCAATTACAACTGGAATTACAATTGGTTTATTTTTTTTGATTAAATGCGCAGTTCCTCGACGACCAGGCGCAAATGCAGTCGTAGTTCCTTGTGGAAAAGTAACAACCCATCCGCTTTGTAACGCAATATCAATGTTATTTAATTCGTTTAAGTCAACTTTTCTATTTACATTTTCGCCTTTTGCACGCCATGTTCTTTTTACGGTAACAGCTCCTGTGTAAGCAAAAAGTTTTGTCAATAGATTATCTTTCATTGTTTCCTCAGCGGCAACGTAATAAAAATCAATCTTAGGATTAAGTAAATAAATAGGATTTTTGATAGTATCAGTAAAACCATTTTTTACACTGCAAAAAACGTGATACATCGCAAAAACATCTGCAAAATAAGTTTGATGATTCGAAACAAATAATACATTTTGTGATGGTAAATTGACCAAGTTTTTTGTACCTGTTACTTTTAGTTTGTTAAAACCATTGTAACGGTTATATGTAAAAGATCCTAACAAGAAAATCAAAGTTCTTTTTAGGAAATATAAATGTCCAAATGAATCGCGAAATGCGTTCTTTTTCTTTGCTTTTTGAGACACGAGTTCTTAATTATTTAAGTTACAAATTTAATACGATTTTTAGATAATCTTTAAATTCTTCTAAAATCATTGCTGTTGCGCCCCAAAGAAATTCTTCGTCCCCAATATTATAACCAGGTATTTCAACAGTTTGACCTGAGAATTCTCGTTCAAAAACTTCGTGATCAGCATTCATAAAAGCTTCCAGATCTAATGGAATAACATATTGTACTTCTCGTTCATCTGGCTGAAAGTTTGGTTCGCCATGGTAAATACCAATGTATGGATACACTAAAAAGTTACTTGGCGGAATATATATTTCACTTAACTGCTTAATCACTTCAATGTTTTCGTAGTCAACTCCTAATTCTTCAACCGTTTCGCGGACAGCAGTTTCATCAAAACTAATATCTTGTTCTTCAAATTGACCTCCTGGTAGAGAAAATTGATGCGAATGTGTGCCATCATATGAAACACGCATTGTAACAGGGAATTGAATTTCTCCAAATTCGTTTTGATATAACAAAATCATCACAGACGCAGTTTTTGGATTAGTTCGTTTGATGAATTCTAAATCATATTTTTGGCGATATGGTGGAGAAAGTTTTTGATGAGAGTCCCATGACGGAAGTGGCTCTATGCTTTCTGCAAGCAGGTATTTTATTTCGTCTAAATCTAAGTACAAGGTAAATTATTTTAGGTATTAAAAAAGAGCGATTACTCACTCTTTTCCAAAGTTAACCAATTATAAGTTTTTAATTAACTTTTGCGTTTATTATTTTTAAAAATCAAGACAAGCACAATTAGTAGAATAAGACCTAATCCTATATAAATGTAAGTCGTATTCTCTTTATTGTTTTGATTTTCTTTGTTCAGTTTTTTTACATATTCTACCGCTTCATTAACGGATTGATTGCGCTTAAGATTTAAGCTATCTTTATATGTTAAATATAGCGTGTTGTATTCTAAGCTTTTTATTTGATTGTTTTCATTTTTATATGCATCAGAGAGAACTTTATAGCTTTCTGAAGTTAAAAATTTATGATCACTTTTTATTAAAGTAGGAATTGACTGAGATAAAAGATCGATTGCTTCTTGGTTTTTATTTTTTGAGACATAATAGGAAGCAATATTGGTATCTAAATTTGCTTTTCCTCTTTCATCAAAATTATCTCTAAATTGATACGCTTTCTGAAAATAAACAAATGAGGAATCAACATTAATATCCTTATAAATTAATCCTATGTTGTTGTAAAGCGATAGGAAGTTTTCATTTTTTTGATACTCTTTCTTGAAAGGATATTGATTGATTTCTTTCAGTGCTTGAAAATAAATCTGAAGAATTTGTTTTGGTTTTTCCTCTTTTCTTTTCATCAAAGAAGCTTCACGATATAATTTCTTGTAATTAAAAAAGTGTTTATGTTTTCCGTTATATTTTGATAATAAATTATCTATATGGTCTAAAACCTCTTTAGCTTCATCTAAAAAACCAATGTAAACATAACCCCAAGCCAATAGCTCACTTGATTTGATCTCATATTCTATATCATCTTCTTTTTTAGCAGCTTCAATAGATTTTGTAGCATATTTTATTGTCTGTAAGTAGTTTTCTTGCTTTTTGTATATTTTAGCTAACAAATAATCAGCTTGCGTAAGTTGAGTATTGTCATTATTGTCAGATCCAATTGATTCTAGTGTTAATGCTTGATCAAATGCTTTTTTGTAATTATCTTGATCGATTAAATTAGCTGTATTTTCGTAAAGTTTATTAAAATCTTGCGTAGTTTGAGAGAAACTATTTTGGCATGTTAGAATAAATATTGAGATAATGTATATATTTTTTAGTCTAATTGGCAAATACATAGGTTTTTACTTGTTTTTAAACAGCAGCAAATGTATGTAATTCTTTATTTTTTCAACTAAAAATTATATCTACTTCGTACAAAACTTATCAAATGTTCTTATTTTGCGATTTAATTGTTTGTTTACTAATTGATTATGTGTTTTTAAAATATAAAATTGAAACTTCGAGATTTAAGTTTTAACTTCGTTAGGTCAAAAAATAATAAAATGTTTAATAAAAAACTTTTTTTCGGAATGATGGTTGGTTCTTCAATATTAGCCACATCATGCAGTCAAAAGTCAACAAATAGTATGTGGAACGATAAAAATCCTTTTTTTGAAGTTAGCAAATTGCCTTACCACACTGCTGATTTCTCAAAAATTAAAAATGAAGATTTCAAACCAGCTTTATTGCAAGGGATGGCTGAGCAATTAGTCGAAATCAATAAAATAGCTAATAATTCTGCTGCGCCAACTTTTGAAAATACGTTGGTAGAAATGGAAAAGTCTGGGCAATTATTAACAAGAGTTAATCATGTTTTTGGTTTATTGACTGGTGCAAATACCAACGAAACTTTACAAGAAGTAGAGGAGGAGATGTCACCTAAATTTGCAGCGCATAGCGATGCAATTTACTTGAATGATAAATTATTTCAGCGTGTAAAAACTTTACATGACAATAAAAAATCATTGAATTTAGATAAAGAGTCATCTCGTTTATTAGATGTTTACTATCAACGATTTGAATTAGCTGGAGCTAATTTATCTAAAGAGCAAAAATCTCAGTTAGAGAAATTGAATGGAGAAATTGCTTCGTTAGAAACAAAATTTTCTAATCAATTACTGAAAGGTACAAAATCTGGAGGTATTACATTTACAAAAGCTGAATTAGCTGGATTGAGTGATGCTGATTTAGAAGCTTTCAAGCAAGCAGATGGTACATATTTAATTAGTTTATTGAATACAACGCAACAACCTGAATTACAAAATATGACCAATGCAGCTTCTCGTAAAAAATTATTTGATGCTGCTTGGATTAGAACAGAAAAAAATGACGAAAACGATACGCGTGCTACGATTTTAGCTTTAGTTAAAAAACGTGCTGAAAAAGCGAAATTGTTAGGTTATAAAAATTATGCAGAATGGAATTTGCAGGATCAAATGGCAAAAACTCCAACTGCGGCAAAAGGTATTTTAAATCAAATGATTCCGGCTGCAACAGCAATGGCTCAAAAAGATGCAAAAGAATTTGAAGCTTTAGCGAAGAAAGAGAATCCGTCAAATACATTAACTGCAGCTGATTGGAATTATTATGCTGAAAAAGTACGCAAAGAAAAATATGATTTGGATGAGAACGAGATGAAACAATATTTTGTTTTAGACTCAGTTGTAGAGAATGGTATTTTTGATATGGCTACAAAATTGTATGGAATTACGTTCAAAAAACGTACTGATATTCCGACTTGGCACGAAGATGTAAAAGTGTATGAA
Source organism: Empedobacter sedimenti (assembly GCF_030005555.1). Taxonomy (GTDB): domain Bacteria; phylum Bacteroidota; class Bacteroidia; order Flavobacteriales; family Weeksellaceae; genus Empedobacter; species Empedobacter sedimenti. The sequence goes on from NZ_JASCQG010000002.1 coordinate 98,116, forward strand.
TTATTTAATGAAGATGGATCGCAATTGGGATTATTTTACACAGATTACTTCAAAAGAGATTCTAAACAAGGGGGAGCTTGGATGAGCAATATCGTAGAGCAATCTCATTTATTTGGTACAAAACCTGTTATATATAATGTCGGAAATTATACAAAACCAGCTAACGGACAACCTGCGTTAATTTCGTATGATGATGTGATTACAACTTTTCACGAGTTTGGTCATGCTTTACATGGTTTCTTTGCAAATCAGAAATATCCTTCACTTTCTGGAACAAGTGTTTCGAGAGATTTTGTTGAGTTTCCATCTCAGTTTCATGAGCATTTTGCAACAGAGCCTTCTGTGTTAAAAAGTTATGCAAAACACTATAAAACAGGAGAAACAATTCCAGATGCTTTAGTAGCTAAAATGAAAAAAGCATCAAATTTTAATAAAGGTTACACTTTAACGGAGTTGTTGTCGGCTGCAAGTTTAGATCTGTCTTGGCATACAGTTTCTGATGATCAAGCAATTACAGATGTTAATGCATTTGAAAAACAAGCGTTGATTGATAATAAAACAAATCTATCTCAAGTTCCGCCACGTTATCGTTCTACATATTTTAGCCATATTTTTGGAGGAGGATACGCAGCAGGTTATTTTGCGTATATCTGGGCAGAAATGTTAGATCATGACGCTTATGAATGGACTATAGAAAATGGAGGAATGACACGTAAAAATGGTCAGATTTTGAGAGATAAAGTATTTTCTCAAGGAAATTCGGATGATTTGAATGTGATTTACAAAAATTTTAGAGGTAAAAATCCATCTATTGAACCAATGTTAAAATACCACGGATTGAAATAATTAATCTAAAATAATAACAACTTAAAAATCCAAGACATAGTTCTTGGATTTTTTTCGTTTTATGAATAAATTTGCACCATAAAATTAAGTATCAATGGGAAGAGCTTTTGAATTTAGAAAAGGGCGTAAAATGAAACGTTGGGCGGCAATGTCTAAAGCGTTTACAAGAATTGGGAAAGATATCGTAATGGCGGTAAAAGCTGGCGGACCAGATCCGCATTCAAATTCTCACCTTCGTGCTGTAATTCAGAATGCTAAAGCGGTAAATATGCCGAAAGATAACATCGAACGTGCAATCAAAAAGGCATCTGATAAAAATACCGAAAACTATAAAGAAATTATTTTCGAAGGTTACGGACCGCACGGAATTGCTGTTTTAGTTGAAACTTCTACAAATAATAATAACAGAACAGTAGCTAATGTACGTTCATATTTCAGTAAATGTAACGGACAATTAGGTACGCAAGGATCTGTAGAATTTATGTTTGATCATATTTCTAACTTCAAAATTCAGAAACCAGAAGGTGTTGATATGGAAGAATTAGAATTTGAAATGATTGATTTTGGAGTAGAAGAAATTTTTGAAGACGAAGATGGAATTGTATTAATTGCTCCTTTCGAAAATTATGGAACAATCTATAAATCATTAGAAGAAGGTGGTTATGAGATTATTTCTTCTGAGTTTGAAAGAATTCCACAAACTACAAAAGAATTAACAGAAGAACAAAAAGCCGACATCGAGAAATTGTTAGAGAAATTTGATGAAGATGAAGACGTAAACAACGTTTATCATACAATGAAAGAAGACGAAGAAGAGGAAGCATAATCTTTTTAGAAAGAATAATATGAAAGCCGTTTAATTTATTTTAAACGGTTTTTTTTATCTTTAACCATAATTGATTATTTTGCTGAATGATAAAGATATTTACAATAATAGGGTTAGTTCTACAGTTTTTAGCATTTTGGATGGCTGCTCCAGAGATTTTAGGCGTTGATTGGCTTAAGCGTACTGAAACTATGATACGATTAGCGATAGCTAAAATTCCTCAACTTATTTTAGGTATAATTGGGATTGTTTCAGGAATGATGTTTTATCATTCGATGAGCTCTACTTTAATTTTTGCAACTGTAGTAATGCTTGTCGCTATAATGTTGATTTTCTATAAAAAAATGGAAAAGAGTTTAGACGAAAAAATATCAAAACCATTGATTGATAAGCTAATTTTAAATAATACGTTTCGCTTTACTTTGCTAAAATATGCAGCTTTATTTTTTACAATAGGTTTTGTAATTCAGATTTTGTTAGTGATTGTTTCTTGAAATTTATAAAATATTTATTTGATACTGAATAAACTAACTTTTAAGTTTAAAAAAACTTTAAATCAGTGTTTGGTAATTCAAATTATCGTTCTATATTTGCACTCGCAATAACGCATTAGATGTTGTTATTGGAGAGTTGGCAGAGTGGTCGAATGCGGCAGTCTTGAAAACTGTTGAGGGTCACACCTCCGGGGGTTCGAATCCCTCACTCTCCGCTTCAAAATCCTTTATCATTAGATGAAGGATTTTTTTTATTTTTACTACTCAAAATTCTTCATGAAAAATCTGTTTAATATACCAACTCAACTAACTTTTAAAGATCACGGTCATACATTGCATCATGATCAGATTGAATCATTTGACGAGAATTTATTAGTTTTTGACACGAGAAATGATGATACTAAAATTGGAGAAACTCAATTTATAAAAATCATTGATTTAAATACATTAGAGATTTTTACATTGTACTCAACTGACAATCAATCTAAATTTGGTCCTGGAGTTGGTGCAGCAACCTTTTCTCCGAAAGAAAATAATGTAATTTTCATACATGGAATCAGAAATTCTGACGAAAACAAACCATATTCAGCAACAAGAAGAACTGGTGTTTCGGTTAAACTTGATTATCCTAATCAAGCCGTTTTTATGGATGCACGAAACATTTACTCGCCATTTACTGCAGGTGCGCTTCGTGGTGGTACACATTCTCATTCATGGCACGAGAACGGAAAGTGGATTAGTTTTACCTACAATGATTATATTTTAGAAGAGGAATCTAAAAAAAATCCTCTTATTAAAGATCAGCGAGTTGTTGGAATGATGTTTCCTAAAGATGTAGAAGTTCCTTTGGATAATGATTTTGAAAATAATAATGGAAAAATGTTTTCTATTATCGTATCTAAAGTAGTAAACCATGCTAAAAATGGAAGTGATGAAATCGAAAAAGCTTTTGATGAATGTTGGATAAACGGAACAAATAACATTGCTTTTCAAGGACATGTTCGTGATGAAAACGGAAAATTACAAACAGATATTTTCGTGGTTTCAATACCTGTTCAGATTAATTTTGATAAGAATGATAATTTAAAAGGAACAAATACAACTTTACCAGAAGTTCCGCAATGTATTTCTCAGAAGCGAATCACTTTTACAGAGAATGGGATTAGCAACCTTAGGCATTGGCTGCGATCTTCTCCTTGCGGAAATATTATTTATTTTTTAATGGAAGATCTGAATAAAGTAACTCAAATTTTTGGAGTAGAAATAAATTCGACCAATATTACGCAATATACTTTTTTAGAAAATAATATTAATTCTCCATTCAATATTTCGAAAGATGGAAAGTACGCTGTATTCTTTTCCGATGATAAAATTTTTGTTTCTGATTTATCTAATAAAATTTCAAAAATAATCTATGATTCATTAAATAACAATAATAAGTTAACAGGAATACCTCATTTTTCTTTAAACGGAAAAAAAATCTATTTTAATCAATTTGTTCAACATCAAAACAACGAATTTTACATTCAAATCTTCTTTTTAGAAAATACTATTCGTAATTAGTTAATGTTAAAATTTAAAGAAATTTAAAATTATTGTTTGAAATTTAAATTTTAAGATATATACTTAACCGAACCTAAAATCTATACTTAAAAAGAGGTTAGATTTTCCAGTTCTTATTTTACCAACCAATAGGATAAGAACTAAAACAAAACCTCCCTAAAAAAGGAGGTTTTTTTTATTTTATCATTTTTACTTGATACAAATCATGACGTCTGTCTTTCATGGTTTTTACTGTTCCATATTCATGTAATTCTTTCAATAAGTACAAATCAACATCAGCAATTAATACCATTTCAGCATTTGGTGTAGCTTCTGCTTTTACGCCATTATTAGGAAACGAAAAATCTGACGGTGTAAAAACAGCAGATTGCGAATACTGAATATCCATGTTGTTTACGCGAGGTAAATTACCAACAGATCCTGCAATAGCAACATAACACTCATTTTCTATCGCTCTGGCTTGTGCACAACTACGTACACGTGTATAACCATTTTGCGTATCAGTCATAAATGGAACAAAGAGAATTTCCATGCCTTGGTCTGCAAGAATTCTACTTAACTCAGGGAATTCTACATCATAACAAATCAGAAGTCCAACTTTTCCACAATCAGTGTCAAATACTTTTATTTCATCACCACCATTCAATGCGTAGTATTTAAACTCGTTTGGTGTGATATGAATTTTACTATACGAATCTAATTTACCCGAACGATGACACAAAAAAGACGTATTATACAATTTACCGTCTTTTAAATGAGGCATAGAACCACTAATTATATTGACGTTGTAAGTGATGGCAAGCTCTTGAATTTTCTTAACAATATCATCAGTCATTGTTGCTAATTGATGCATGGCTTCAATTTCTTTCAAGTGATTGTACGGACTCATTAATGGCGAATTGAAAAACTCTGGAAACATGATAAAATCTGATCCATAATCACTTACCGTGTTTACAAAAAACTCAATTTGATCATAAAAATCTTGCAAACCATTAAACAAACGCATTTGCCATTGTACCAAACCTAATCGGATTGTTCTTTTTGTTGGCGAATTTGACTTTAATTCAGATTCATAATAGATATTATTCCATTGTAGCAAGGTTGCATACTCTAAAGACTCTTTATCATCTTTCAAATAATTTTTCAAGATCTTTTTTACATTAAAATCATTCGAAATCTGAAAAGCCAAAGTCGGATCGTAAATTTCTTTACTTTTTACCTTTTCTATATATTGTCTTGGAGATAGTTCTTGAGAATATTTATGATATTGAGGAATTCTACCGCCCGCAACAATCGATTTAAGATTCATTTCTTCACACAATTCTTTTCGTACATCATACAACCTTCTTCCTAAACGAAGTTGACGGTAATTAGGGTGAACAAAAACTTCAATACCATACATTACATCACCCTCTGGATCATGTTTTAAGAATTTTCCATTCGATGTAATTGTATCATAGTCAGATTCAAGATTGGTTTTCTTAGAATTTACAATAATACTTAATGCAGAAGCTACAACTTTTCCATCAACCTCAATACAAAGCTGTCCTTGAGGAAAAAGAGCTAACAATTCTTTTATTTCGTCAACTGTCCAAGTACCTAGTTGATTATGATATGCCTCTTTTGTCGATTCAGTTAAATCACTATAATCTTCAAGCGTCAAATTTCTGACCTGAATATTCATTTTTAAAAGTTTTAGTTGTCTAAATTTAGTAGCAAATATTAATCCAAGAAAGATTATTTAGCCTAATTTAGAGGTATATTCGTAAAATGATTTATTAATTTCCGTCAAATGAAAGATGTCAAAATAGAATTCAAAAAACCGATTTATCCAATTAATGAGGAATTGCATCATTATCTAGAAAAATATCATCGTACAACAAAGGCGAATTTGGAATACGAAGATTTGATGCGTTTTTCTGGCTGTGTAACGCTCGAAGACAAAGAAGGAAATGATACACATTGGTTAGGTGTTTATTATTCGGATTCGGAACATCAGGAAATTCAGGATAGTTTGAACAGGATTTACACCTATTTACATTCGGACGGAGATGAAGACTCGCTTCCTTACTTGGTTGTGGACTCTATTGATTATTGCACGTTTGGTAATTCGAAGCCATTTAGAATACGGGTTAGAAATATTTTGAACGATAATTACACCAATTTTTACATTAAAAAAGCAGATGCTTCACGTATTTATGGGTTAGAATTAGAAGATATTTTATCTCCACATCGTGTCAATTTTTTGGTTTATAAAAACACTTTAATCGAAGAACATATTTTAGGAATTCCGGGCGATGTTTTTATTAAAAAATACTTGGATAAATGCAATGAATTAGAGAAAAATCAAATTGCAAAAGAGTTTGTAAAATTTAATGAAAGATGTTTTATTGGGCTTTTGGGGGATATGCGTTCATATAATTATGTGGTGATTCCAATTCACGATTTTGATCAAGTTATTTATCGAATAAGAGCAATTGATTTTGATCAACAATGTTATGAAGGAAATTTAAAAATATATCGTCCACAATATTTTAAAGAAAACAAAGTAATGGTTGAGATGGTAAACAATCGTTTACGACCAAACTCGGTTGATCAATATCGTAAAGAAGTTAAATCATTAATTTCGAAACGTATTTCGAATAGTTACAAACGTTTTCGAGATTTGATGAAGATCATGAAAAATGATACTATATCTAAAACTGAAAATGTAGAACAACTAAGAACTGGTTTTGCAAAGTTTTATAAAAACGATTCGTACAAAGAATGTGGTAAAATGGGAGAAATACTGCAAAAAGCAATTACAGAAAGTCTAGAACAAATCAAATAAAAAAATCCTCCAACCAATAAAGGTTGAAGGATTGTTTTAAATAAAGGGAAAAAATACTATTAATAGTATGTATATCTTCTTACACCAGCAATATGCTTAGCTAAACGCATTACTTGGTGGCTATATCCATATTCGTTATCGTACCAAACGTACATTACAACATTTTTACCATCGGCAGAAACGATTGTCGCATTACTATCAAAAATAGATGGGGCAGAAGTTCCTACGATATCAGAAGAAACTAATTCATTGTTTAATGAATATTTAATTTGCTCTACTAATTCACCATCTAAAGCTGCAGTTTTCATGATGTTATTTAAATCTTCTACAGAAGTATTTTTACCAACTTCAAGATTTAATACAACTAAAGATCCATTAGGAACAGGAACACGAATTGCATTTGAAGTTAATTTACCTGCTAAACTTGGTAATGCTTTTGCAACTGCGCTTCCAGCACCAGTCTCAGTAATTACCATATTTAATGCAGCAGCACGTCCACGACGGTATTTTTTGTGCATGTTGTCCACTAAGTTTTGATCGTTTGTATAAGCGTGAATTGTCTCTAAATGACCTTTCACAACTCCTAAACTATCTTCAACAACTTTTAAAATTGGCGTAATTGCATTTGTAGTACAAGATGCAGCTGAAAAAATATTTACATCAGCTGGGCTATATTCTTCGTGATTAACACCATAAACAATATTCGGTACACCTTTACCTGGAGCTGTTAATAAAACTTTATCAGCACCAACAGATTTTAAATGACGAGCTAAAGCCACGTCATCTTTAAAAACTCCTGTATTATCAATAATCAACGCATTGTTGATTCCGTAAGCTGTATAGTCAATATCTTCTGGTTGAGCAGCAGAAATCATCGTAACTGTAACTCCATTGATAATTAAAGCGTTGTTTTCATGATCTGCAATTACATTTCCATCAAAATCTCCGTGAACAGAATCGTGACGTAATAAAGATGCACGTTTCTCTAACAAAACAGGATCGTTTTTATCACGAGTTACTACTGCACGTAATCTTAATTGTTGACCTTTACCCATTTGTGAAGCTAATTCGCGAGCTAATAAACGTCCGATACGACCAAAACCGTACAATACAACGTCTTTAGGTTCAACAGCTTTTACTGTTCTACTATCACCTAATTTTTCTTCAACAAAAGCCTGAGGAGACTCGTAATTTCCTGAAGTATACTCTTTAGCCAATTTACCAATATCTAATCTTGAAGCTGGTAATTTAGCCTCAGAAATTGCTTTAGCAATAGCTAAAGTATCATCAATAGAAATCTTTTTTTCTACGAATTCTTCAGCATATTGGTGTAAATTAACAATATCACTTACGTTTTTGTCAACCAATTGATTACGGAAAATTACCAATTCAATAGATTGATCATACCATAAGTCAGAAACTATTTTAATGAACTCAACAACCTTTTTACTCATTTCATTGAATGATGTAAGTTGTTGATCATACGATACATTGCTCATTTTAGATAATGTTTTTGTTGTGTTTATAATTAAATGTTGGACAAAAGTAATCAATTATAACGATTTCGTAAATATTTTTTCTAAAATTAAGTTGTTGTAGATGATTATTTTTAAGTTAATATCTTTATCAAGTTTGATTAAGTTAGATTCAATAAATTGAAAATCAATAAATTGATTTTAATATATTGTTTAAACTATATTGAAATTTAAGTGTTCAATTCTTATAATAATTGATGTTTTTAATAAATGTATTTTTACGAAAACATTTTCGTAAAATGAAATTAAGTACACTTTGTTAACAATAAATAGCTAATTATAAAATGTAATAACATTAAATTTATTGATAATTAATTGTTTAACCTGAAATAGTTTAATTAACGAAAATGTTTTCGTTAATTATATTGATTAAGTTTTAAAGAAAAAGCAATAAAGAAAACATACTTATAAGAGAATGAAATTGTTAGATAAAAAGATTGTATTTTTTTAAATTTAATTTTGAATTTACATTTTACTTTCTATATATTTGCACTCGCAATAACGCACTAGATGCTGTTATTGGAGAGTTGGCAGAGTGGTCGAATGCGGCAGTCTTGAAAACTGTTGAGGGTCACACCTCCGGGGGTTCGAATCCCTCACTCTCCGCTGAAAGGGATTCTATTATTTAGGATCCCTTTTTTTTATGTTTTTTTAAAACTAAAATAAATAAACACAATACTTATAAACATCAATATTGATGCTACGAAAAATGGAGCGCCTGAAAACTCAAAAGGTGCATGTTCATGAGTGAAATAATAGAATAAATTAGTCATAAGAGGAGGTCCAATAATAGAAGTTACACTTACTAAACTTGTTAATGCTCCTTGTAATTCTCCTTGTTGATCCGGAGGTATACTTTTACTAATTAAAGATTGAAGGGAAGGTCCGCAAATTCCACCTAAAGAATAAGGTATTAGGAAAATAAACATCATCCATCCCTGATTTGTAAAAGCAAATAATAAAAGTCCTAATCCATAAAATAATAATCCTAAGTAGATACTTTTTTGCTCTCCTAATTTGGGAGCACTCCATCGAATCAATACGCCCTGTACTAACCCAATGCATAACCCTAAAATTCCTAAAGAAATTCCTACTAGTTTTTCTGTCCAATTGAACATGTACATGGTAAAGAAGTGCCAATTACTCTGAACAGCATGAAGTCCAAGATAAACGAATACTAAAGCAAAAACTAGATTAGAAATTTTAGGATGCTTAAATAAAAATTGAAGCGAACTTATTGGATTTGCACGCTTCCACTCAAACGGTCTTCTTTTACTTTTATCTAAACTCTCAGGAAGCATAAAATATCCATAGAAGAAATTCAGCAGACATAATAGTGCTGCTACATAAAAAGGCACTCTGGCTCCATAATGCCCCAATAAACCTCCCAAAACAGGACCTATTACAAATCCTAAACCAAATGCAACTCCAATTAATCCGAAATTCTTTGTTCTGTTTTCATCCGTTGATACATCAGCAATATAAGCACTTGCTGTAGAAATGCTAGCTCCAGTTAGTCCTGCAATAATACGACCTACAAATAACCATCCTATAGAAGGTGCTAGAGCTAACAAAATATAATCGATAGAAAAACCAAAAAGAGAGATTAATAAAATCGGACGTCTCCCATATTTATCACTAAGATTACCAACTATAGGTGCAAATACAAATTGTGTAAATGCATAGGCAAAACCAAGCCAACCTCCATATTTTGCTGCTTCACTAATGTCACTATGAATAAGTTCGCTTATCAGTTTCGGAACAACAGGAAGTATGATTCCCCAACCTATTATATCTAATAACAGTGTAATAAATACAAATCCAACTGCTGCTTTTTTATCTGTTTTTTTCATGGGATAAAAGTAGACAACCTTGCCAAACAGATAATTGACGATTTAAGAGGTTTTAAGTACTATTTCTAAGGTCTTTTTGGATTAAATTAAAGCACAAACATTATCTCAATATATTATTCCTCCTCTCGATATAACTTTGGTGACATACCTGTATTCCGTTTAAAATATCTACAAAACACACTCGTATCTGTAAATTCTAATTCATTGCTAATTTCTTTTATCGATAAGTTTGAAGATTTGAGTAATGTTTTTGCATGCAACACGAGTACATGATCTATCCATTGTAAAGTAGATTTTCCAGTATTTTGTTTCAGAAAAGACGAAAGATACTGCGTACTTAAATGTAGTTTATCTGCATAAAACTGTACATTTCGTTGCTTGTGCGCATATTTAGAAACTAAAGAATAAAAGTTATCGATAATTTCATGTGTTCGATTCTTTGTTTGATTTTTAAGTGAAGGTACATTCTGATACTTTTCAGTAATCAAATGAATCAAACTCATCACAAGATGTTTGAGCATTTCTGTTTTATGACTACTTTGTTTCTTGTCGTATACTTTTTCAATAAGCTTGATGAGTTCTTCCTGTAAAAGAAGTTCTTCCTGATCCAACCTAATTATCGGCTGCCAACGAATCTGATCATTCATTACAAACTCTCTTAAGATTGGAAATGTTGATATAAAATCTAAAGAAAGCCCTATCGTAACTATTTCTGCATCTTCACTCAAAGACTTTGTTTCTATCATAATTTGTGGAGGTACAATTGCAATATCGCCTTCTTGTACTTCATATTCAGAAAAATGAATTTGAGTTTTCATTGATCCTTTTAATACAACACCTATTAATAAACCTTCAAATAAACGGCTATGTTTTTTGTAATTTTGATTTTCCTTATTGTGTTGATGAAAAACAACGATACCTTCTACTTTACTTGTAGCATCAAGATTATATAAACTATAAACATTTTCAAGCGTTATAAATAAAGCCATATTTTCTATAATTATAACAAATATCAACAAACAATCTTAGAATAGATTATAGTTTTGCGTAAACTTATTTCTGGACGGGACAAATTTATAAACCAAAAATCCCGAAACATCGTTTCGGGATTTTTTTATTTTTTTTCTAACTCTCCTTTATAATTATAATATCCGTCAGATAAACTTAAAGCTCTTCTTCCAAAATTAGAAGAACTCGAATAATTACTTCCAGTAAATTCTGTGAGTTTTTGATTTTTAAGGTTAATCAAACCTAAGTTACCTTCAAAATATACTGGTGCAATTCCGTAAGAAAAAGGACCGAGTAAATTACTGTATTGAAAAGGAATAATCGTTTTGTTGTCAGAATTTACATAACCCCATTTGTCATTTTTCTTTACGCCAAATAAATAATCTTGATAAGTAAGATCTACAAAATCATCAAAATCAATTACATCATCGTATTCTATAGGAATAATGTTTTTACCATTTTGATCAAAAAATCCATGTTTATCATTCTTTTTCGCAATAAAAAAACCTTTTTCTGCATATTTTAATTCGTCTACATTTTTCAGTTCAATTGGTTGAGGTTGAGTGTTATTTAAGATATAAAAATGGTTATTAGATTTGAGTAGAGCAACATCAAATTCTTTATCAAAATAATATTGATCCACTTTCATTATTTTTTGATTGTTGGAGTCAATTAATTCAAAATCAGATTCGTCATCATTTTGTGCTAAAATAAAATTATTGGTAAGGGCTTCAATTTTATAATAGGGTAGTGCAGTCATTTTTCGCTGCTTTTTATCAAAATAATAGTATCGATCTACACTTTCATAAAAATACTCGTTGATAGAATAATAAGAACCGTCTAATTTTAGAATTAATTTTTTATCAAGGTCGTAGATGGAAGTGTTTTGATTATTAGACCCATCAAGTAGTGTTTGATTATTTTTTAAAGTAAATGTTGAGTTAACTTTTCGCTCATAAATTCCGTCATTATAGTATAAAATTAATTCTTTAATAGGTACTCCAAATTCATATTTTATATAAACTTCATTTGATTCTTTATCAAAAATATCCTCTGCATTTTTCTTTAAATTATTAAGATTAGAAAAGAAATTAGTTTTAAATTTTTCGTGTTCCATTAATGAGTCCTTCTTAGCAATAGCAAGTACTTCATTTACTTGAGTAATCAGTTTGTTGATGGATGTTTTAAATATATCTGGATGAATAGAAGAGCGTGAATATCCATAATTAGAAATTCGCATATTTTCTTTCGTTTTTGCTTGTATTTCGATAAAATCTAAGTCTATTGCAGTTGTTTTTAGTACAATTGATTGATTATCTTGCTTGATAATCTCAAAAGTAAAATCTTTGCTCTTGGTTACTAATTTGTCTTTTGCAGGAACTATAATACTATCCAATTGCTTTGGCGAACTGAAAAGTAACTCTGCATCAAATTGTTTGACTGCTTTTTTTAGATTAAGATCATTTGAAAAACGAGTGTTTAAATTAATTTTTTTATCAATCATTTCGGTTGATCCATCATGATAATAAACTTTTGTCGGATTAATTTTAGCATTAAGTTCGTCTAATGAGTAATATACTTTGGGATCTTTGTAAATGAAAAGCTCTATTTTATCATCATCAATTACATTAGAAAAAGTGAAGTTGTAATGGCTTTTTTCGTCAATATCTTTATCAAATTCGGCTTGATTAAACTTAAATTGTAAAGCCTTTACTTTATCAGGTTTTCTTACTTCTTTTTTCATTTCAAAAAAATTCAGAAAACGATCAAATGTATTCATATCATCTTCCAGTTTTGCAATCAATTCGCTATTGGTAGTTGCTTTTTCGTAACCTTCGAATTGTGCAAAAGTTAATTGTGAAAGACAAATTAAAAATGCAAAGTTTATATATTTTTTCATCTAATTATTTTTAGTTCGTTAGTAGTTTTATCGATATAAAAAGTGAATTCTATATTTTTTGAATAATTTTTTCCGACAGCTTTTAGATAACTCGATTTATCAATTGCTTCCAAATAAGCTAATTTACCATCTGTGCTGATGTGAAGTTTTGTCTGCTCTGCTACAACAGTTTTGAAACTGCTTTCTACTGCAGTCGCCCATTCTTTATAATCATCAAAAGATTTATTTTTACCCATATTATAAGTAAAAGTGTAATACTCAAAATAATTATCATAAAGTAAGTTACTTATTTTTTCGATTTTTTTTGCGAGAATATAATCACTGAAATTTTGGTAAAAGGTTTTTATTTTTTGTTCTAAATCCTTTTCTAATCGCAAATCCTTTCCATTGTTCCAACCTTTTATGTCGTAATTAACTTCTGGATTGAAAGTGTAATCAAAAACAATATTTTTCTTACCATATTTTGATGTTCCAGGATAACTAGAATAACGTGTTTCTCCATTTTCTGTTATTGTATCAGTTACATATTCTCGATTATTGAATATTTTTTCGGTTTTTAATTCGTCTCCTTTAGCATTTTGTGTAATGAGAAGTGCGCCAAAATAAGATTGTTTCGGAATACTTTTCAATTGATTTTTATTCTCATCTAAGCCCGGGTCTACTATAAATTGCAGTGTTACAGGTGATTTTGAATTGAGAATATATGGATTAAGATAAATTGTATTTTCATTAATATAACGACTTTTTCCAATTTCTGTATAAATAGGAATCCCGTTAATTAAAATCTTTGGAGAAACTTGAAAGTAATATAAATCAACATAATAATCAATTCCATTAGGGTTACTTTTTAATTGAGTCGATATTTTAGCTAAAGGATTATTGATTACTTCCTTGAAAGTAATTGTAACATCTGATTTTGTGTTTTCTTCAACTTTTTTATCTTCATTAATATCAACAACTAATTTTAAAGAAAAATCTTCTGAGTTTGCACTATAAGTAGTCGAACTCCATTCTTTATCCATAGTTAAATCAATCGGATATTTTTTTTCTAAATATTCTATGATTCTTTTTGTCGAATTTTTAATCGATTTTGAAGCAGAAAAAGACAATTGATTTTCTCTTAGGACAATTTCTTCAATCGGAATTCCGTTCCAAAATCCTTTTTCATATGTTTTATAATTACCATAAGCAAAATCAGACTTATTTGTTTTAGAATTAAAGAATTCTTTAGCCTTGTTTAATGAATTGTATTGCGTAAAATCGATATTGTTTTGAGCAATAACAAGTGAAGAGGTTATCAAAAAAGCAAACAAAAAAATAAACTGTTTTCCGATTAGTTTCATATATTTTTGGTTAGTAGTTAAGTGAGCTCTAATTTGCGAATAAAATGAAATATATGCAACTATTGATAATTGTTTTGAGCACTTGTAAGTTGAAATTATTTTAATAAAGTGAGTTATAAAATGATTTTTTAAAACGTGAAATACTTATCTATTTAGATGTGATTGTTTTACAATAAAATAATACTCAATTATTTTTTGTATATTTGCATTATATTATCAAATAGAGGCTTCTTAACAACTGCTTTTTACTGTTCAAGTTAATTCTCCAGTTTTCGCTTTTCAGCGGCCAAAATTTATGATCATTCGTACAATTTTTTAGATTATTACATTCTTTTTTTAGAGAATATCTTTTTGAACAATTTTTGTACGAAAAATATTTTCAATAATCACATAAAAAAGAAATGAAATTTTCAGAATTAAATATCATACAACCTATATTGTCAGCGATTGATGAGGCTGGTTATGAAAGCCCAACCGAAATTCAACGTCAGTCAATACCTCTTGTTTTAGACGGAAACGATATGATTGGTTGTGCACAAACAGGAACTGGAAAAACAGCGTCATTTGCTATTCCAATTCTACAATTGTTGCAAGAAAAACCAAAACAAGGAAAAGGAATCAGAACACTTGTTATTACACCAACGCGTGAATTAGCTGTTCAGATAGAAGATAATTTTAAATTATATAGTAAAAATTTACCAATCAAAAGCTTTGCAATTTTTGGTGGTATTTCTCAAAATAAACAAGTGGGAACCATTAAAAATGGAGTAGATGTATTAATTGCAACTCCTGGTCGTTTGTTAGATTTGATGTCGCAAGGAATAATTAAGCTTAATCAAATTGAGATTTTGATTCTTGATGAAGCGGATCGTATGTTGGATATGGGATTTGTAAATGATATTAAAAAGATTTTACAAAAAGTACCAGAGAAAAGACAAACATTGTTTTTTTCTGCTACAATGCCAAAATCGATCAGAAAGTTTGCAAACACAATTCTTCATCAACCAAAAGAGATTAATGTAACACCAGTTTCTTCAACAGCAGAAACAATTCAGCAATCTGTTTATTTTGTAGAAAAACCTGAGAAAGAATTACTTTTGGTCAAATTATTGAAGGAAAATTCGGACAGAACTTTAGTTTTTACGAGAACAAAACATGGAGCAAATCGTTTGGTAAAGAAATTAGATAAATCTAAAATTCTTTCGGCAGCAATTCACGGAAACAAAACACAAAATGCCCGTCAAAAAGCATTGAATGATTTTAAGGATAATAAAATTCAAGTTTTAATTGCAACTGATATTGCAGCAAGAGGAATTGATATTGATATGCTATCTAATGTAATCAATTTTGAGTTGCCAAATGTTCCTGAAACCTATGTACATCGTATTGGTAGAACAGGACGTGCAGGTAAAGAAGGAGTAGCGAGATCTTTTTGTTCGAATGAAGAAAAGAAAGATTTACGAAACATAGAAAAATTAATTGGAGCTAAAATTAAGGTGGAAAAGGTACATCTAAAACCTAAGTCAGCTCCTAAACAAGAAAAAATAAAAAATATTTAATATGGCAGATTCTTATTCTAAAAAAGAGAATATTAAGAAAAAAGAAAAGAAAAGAGAAGAAAAACGTCTTCAAAGAGAAGAGCGTAAAACGAATAACAACAAAGGTAAATCATTAGAAGATATGATTGCTTACGTTGATATTAATGGAAATTTAACAGATGTTCCGCCTCATTTGCAAAATAGAGAAGAGGATTTGTTAAGTCGTAAAGAGAATCCAAATGAAGCAGTAGATCCTGCAAAAATTTATTCAGGTGTAATTAATTCGATGAACGAAAAAGGTTTTGGATTTATTACCGAAGATGGTTCTAATGAAAGTATCTTCTTTCACCAAAGTCAGTTAAAACAAGAGGTGAAAAAATACGATAAAGTAAAGTATAAGAAAGAAGTTTCTGAGAAAGGTTTCAGAGCAATTGAGATCAATAAAGCTTAAAAAAAAACCACTTTTGTAGATTTACAAAAGTGGTTTTTTTATTTTTTTATACTCAATGCAGTTGATGGACATTTAGCTACTTGGTCAATTAAGTCTTCACTTGTTGCGTTTTCTGCTTTTATCCAAGGTTTTTCTGTTGGACGATATACTTTTGGTAATGTTTTAATGCAAATTCCTGAGTGTTGACATATTTCTGGCTTCCAGATTATCGTAACATCTCCATTTGTGTATTCGTGTTGACTCATTTTGGTTGATTTTTAGTTAAGTTAAACAAAATTATTCAATTATTAATGTTAAAATTACTTTAGTTCCTTTTCCTTGTTTACTCTCTATTTCAATTGTAGCATCGGATAGTTTGGCAAGCTTTGTAGCAATATTTAAGCCCAATCCACTTCCCGAAATATGCAATGTCGACTCGTTTTGAATTCGAAAATAACGATCTTGTATAAACTTTAAATCTTCATCATTCATCCCAATTCCATTGTCTTCAATAATTAAATGATAGAAGTTTTTTTCTGTAACCGAATAAATTTTAATTTCTCCATTAAGATGCCCGTATTTTAAGGCGTTTGATATAATGTTGTCGATAATAATATCGGTAAATTCTTGATAATTTTCAACGATTTGAGTTTGTAATTGAGCTGTTTCTACCTTAATTTGCTTTTCATTCAGTAGTAATTGAAAACGCTCAATCGAATTTTCAACTTGATCTTTTATGTTGTAAATGGATTTTTTTAAATCCAAACTATTATTCTCAACTCGAGAAATCAGTAAAAACTGTTCCACCAAATTATACAATCGATCCACTTGTTTCAGTGTATAATTAATTTTTTCGTTGTATTCTTCTTTGGTTCTTTCTCTTCTGATCAAAATTTCTAAAGTTCCTTTTATAATAGCCAAAGGCGTTCGTAACTCATGCGAAGCATCTGCAGAAAACTGTTTGGCTTTAATAATCTGAAATTCTAATCGATCCAAAAGCGAGTTAATTGTCAATGATAATTGATACAACTCGTCTTTATTTTTAGGTAAATTAATACGTTCTGTTAAATTATTTTCTGTAATTGATTGAGCCGTTTCAATAACATTAAATACAGGTTTTATTGATTTTGAAGCGATAAATCGAGCTAATAAAAAGATGATAATGAACGATATGGGGAAAATAATCAACAATGCAGTTTGTAAATATTCTAAAGCTAATTGATTGTGTTTTGTAGAAACGCCCACAACAATATATCCTACAACTTCACCATGGTGAATCAGTTTTGCTTGGGATAACAATAGTTTAATAGAATCGTAAGTTGCATAAAAAGTGGTATTTTCTCCTTGTTTTGGATGCCATTCCAACTTATTTTGAACCAGATTCGGAGAATTCTCAACTAACTTGAAATTCTTGTCATAAATCGCTATAAACACAGGATTTAGAGAAATATCTGTATGTTCTACTTCTTCCCACTCTCGCGGTTGTACAAAACTTTTTAAGACAGGTTCGTGTAATATGTAATCAACATGGCTGGTAATTTCTTCCTCCAACGTTTCTTCCATTGTTTTGTTGATTCCTCTGTTTACGATAAAGAAAATCATACCGAAAATTATCAGCAGAATTACAGAAAATGAAATACTATAAAAGGTTGCGATTCTATTTTTTACAGATAGATTTTTAAACATCTTTAGAAATATATCCTACGCCACGAATTGTATGTAAACGAGGATCGTCTTTTTTTAAGTTTAATTTTTTACGAATTGCATTAATAAAAACATCAATTACACTTGTATCATATTCAAAATGAATATTCCAAACGTTTTCAATGATCTCTTTGCGAGTACAAATTCGGTTTTTATTTTTAAATAAATAAGAAAGTAATTGAAATTCTTTCAGAGTTAAGTCAACTAACTGATTTTCAAGAAATGTTTGATGCGTTTTTGGGTTGATTGAAATATTTCCGAAATTTAAAAGTTCATCTTTTTGATTCTGACGTAGATAAACATTTATACGAGCAACTAACTCGTTGAAATCAAATGGTTTTTTAATGTAATCATTAGCTCCAGCATTCAAACCTTCAATTGTATCGTCAACAGTATCTTTTGCAGTGATAAAAATAATTGGTGTTTTTTGGTTGGGATTATCAGAGTTTCGGATTGCTTTACAAACTTCTAATCCTGATAGATTTAGAATCATCCAATCTAATAAAATAACATCAAATTGTTCTTGATTAATTTTAAGCAAAGCATCTTCACCACTCATACAATGAGAAGTTGACAGATTTTCTTCTTGTAAACCTTGTATCATAAAATTGGCAATTCCAATTTCGTCCTCTACAATTAAGATCTTCGCTTGATTCATTTTCTAATTCGGTATAATAACATTTAAGGCGTTTGGTAAAACGGAAACTTCTATTGTTTTGTCATGTATAAAAACAGCTTCTCCATCAATTTGCGCAATCGTTTTTTCTTGATTTGTATGAAATTTCGCGTTGGTTATTTGCACAACCTTAGCTTGTTTCATTTTTTCGATACATTTTCCTAAAACTAAAGTCGAAAACTGAATTTGTTGTATAAAATTAATCTTTTTTACAGCAACAAAGTCTAATTTTCCATCATTTAATTTTGCTTTTGGAGTAAATGAAATTCCATAACCTGCTTCGTTAGAATTAGAACATAACAAAAAGTAAAAATCATCTTCGATGATTTCTTTATCGTTCAATTCGATTTTGAATTTTTTAGGACGATATTGTAGCAAAGATTTTAAAGAAGCCGAAACATATCCTAAAAAATTACGCGTCGTTTTCTGAGAATATTGATGAATAACTTCTGCATCAATGCCTAATCCCATATTGCTAAAAAAGTAATTTTCATTTACTCTTCCAACATCAATTTTCGATTTGTTTGCATTTAAAACTACTTCAAAAGCCCTTCCACAATCAGCTGGAATATGCAGATTTGCTGCTAATCCGTTTCCAGAACCAATCGGAATAATGCCTAAAGCGATATCCGTTCCAATCAAGGTTTGTGCAACTTCGTTAATTGTTCCATCGCCGCCACAAGCCACAACTATTGTTGGTTTTTGAGTTAAAATACTTTTTGTCAAAAGTGTGGCGTGACCATTGTATTCAGTCAAATATGTTTTGAAATCGACTTCTTTTTTACTGAAAAATTGCTGAACTTGTGATTCAACAATTTTTCCTTTTCCTTTACCAGCAATAGGATTGATGATAAAAATGATTTTATTTTTCATCTAATAAATGATTACTGAATAAATAATCAGCAGTTTGATAATTTGATATAATAGAACGTTCAAAAATGGGGTCAATTTTCGTATCGATCAAGTTTTTATCAATCCATTTGTATTGATTAATTTTCTTCTGATCTGATAGAATCGATACATCTTCACCTTTTTTCATTCCTAATTTAATATATGTTCCAACAAAAGAACGTGATTGATATTGCGGATCAAAAATGTCTTTTCCGTAAAATTGAGATGTATATTTCCAATTTAATAAAGAGAAAAGCGTTGGAAAAATATCAATTTGAGAAACTTCTTTCGAAACATTTTCGTTTGCATGTGATTTTAAGTTGTAAATAAATGCCGGAATATGATGATTTTTTACATCAATCGCGTCTTTACCTGCACTACTTGCGCAGTGATCGGCAATAAATACAAAAACAGTATTACTAAACCAAGGTTTTGTTTTGGCTTTTGTAATTAAATCTCCAATTGCATAATCCGCATATTTTACAGCTCCTGGACGACCTGTACCAGAAGGAATATCAATTTTTCCATCTTGATAAGTGTACGGTTTGTGATTTGATGTTGACATTACAAAAGCAAAAAACGGTTGTTTTGATTTGTATTTTTCGTCTGCAACTTTCAATACTTTATTGTAAATATCATCATCAGCAATTCCCCAAGCGTTTTCAAAAGTTACTTCATCATCATTGATATTGTATCGATTGGTATTGATTTTATCACTCAAAACACTTCCACGACCACGATCGTAGATATCAAATCCATTTCCGCCATAAAAAGCATTCATATTGTCAAAATAACCATCGCCACCATAGAAAAACATGTTGTGATATCCTTTTGCTTTGAAAACGTTAGAAATTGTATACAAATTCTGATTATCTACACGTTTCACAATACTATTTCCTGGAGTTGGAGGAATTGATAACGTTACAGCTTCCATTCCGCGTACAGTACGTGTTCCGTTTGCAAACATATTAGAGAAATAAATGCTATTATTAGCTAAATCATTCATAACTGGAGTTATCGATTTGCCCTTGTATTCTTCTTGCATAAAAGATGAACTCATACTTTCCATCAAAACAAAAATTACATTTGGTTTTTGCTCTTCTTGTGAAGGATTTGGAGCTAAAATGGTTCTTCTCAATGGATTTTTGAATTGTTGATCAAAAACTGTTTTCGAATCTTGTAATTCATTTTTCATTACAGCAAACGCTTCTTCAATCGGAATAGATTTATAATGTTCGTCAAATTTTAAATGATTATTTCTAAATGCAGAAAAGAATGAAAAAATTCCAGCTTTCGAGATTTCGTTGTTGTAACGGTTTTCAGAAGTTGAGCTTGTATCATTATTCAGTAAAAATAAAGAAACGATTGCAACAAGTAAATTGAATGCAAATACTCCGATTTTTTGTGCTGTTTTTGGTTTTGTATGAAAAGTATTGTAAAAGAAATAACCTTTTTTTGTGATGAATAAAGTGATACCAACAATTAAGACAATTCCACCAATTAATAAAGGTAAAGGATAGGATTCTTGAATGTTTTTGACAACTTCGTATGTGTAAATTAAATAATCTACAGCAATAAAGTTGAATCTACTTTTGAATTCGTCCCAAAAAGTAACTTCCGCAAAAAACGTAAAATAAATGATAACCAAATACAACGTGTAAACGAAATACACAAAAATTCGATCAAATAGTGAGTTGACAAATTTATTGGGTAAAATCATAAAATAGAATGTAAGGAAAAGCGTAAAGCAACTCACAACACTAATGTCGTAGATTAACCCATAAATAAGTGTGTGAAACAATTCACTTATATTCCAATTGAAATCGCCTTTCACCCAAATTGCAAATACAATTCGTAAAACAAACGAAATGAAAATAAATAATGTACTGAAAAATAGTAAAATACTATATCGTCCTTTTAGTTTATCTAGTACCATTTTATGATAATTTTAATAGTGCAAATTTAGAACGGAAGGATTGGTTATGAGCAATGTGTAAGTGATTCTTAAGCGAATCTTAAGTTTGGCTAAAATGAATTATTGATAAATATAGAGAAACGTTAATAATCTCCCAAAAATATTTTTTGAAAAGATTTAATCGTAAATTTGTTGGTACTTTTAAAATTATGGTATGGAAGATGTGTTAGTGAATGAAAAGGAAGCGAAATTTTTGAATTATTGGGAACAAAGATTTAAAACTATTTTTGAGGTTAACACAACATGGACAACTTTGTTCATGACAGTCAATAAATCTACTTTTCCTGAGAGTTTAAGTATTGAAACTTTTTGTAAAAAATTTATGCAAGATTTTAATATGAAATTATCATATAAGTACGACGAATCAGACAATGATTACGATTTAACGATTACAAGATAACAAGAAAACCTTATCAATATGATAAGGTTTTCTTGTTTAAGATTATTACATTTAGTTGATAATCATAGATTAAGTTAAGTGTTTTTATTTAATCTAATAATTAACTAAAATATTGTTTATTTAGATTTGATTTTAGTAATAAAATGTTTAATTTTGCAATTCACTTTTAAAGGTGATTTAGTTTTTAAAGTTTACAACATTTGTATAGCTCATAATAAGGTTGAGCGTCTCTACGGCAGACCATAAAAAATTGCCACTACAAATTTTTTTTCATCCTAATTTTGAGTTATGAATCACTCAGGGGAAAAACAGTTTGTTGATGTAGATACAAATGGTTTAAACACATTAAACCAAATAGTACAGCAAACAAAATAATGAACCACAGACTTTTCATTCAGAAGAAATCGAATTTTGACGTTATCAGTCAGAAGACTACAATAGAACTCAGAAACCTTGTACCTACAATTGTGTGCAAGGTTTTTGTTATTTATGATCTTTTTAACATAGAAGAAAGCCAGTTACAAGAGGTTCAAAATAAGGTATTTGTTGATCCTGTGACAGACGTTGTTTTCAAATACGTAGAAGATGCAGTTAACGAAAGTATTCCTTACACAAAAAACTATTTTGCAACCGAATTTTTACCTGGTCAATATAATCAACGCGATGATTCTTCGGAACAATGTTTAGTGTTGATGAATGTTGAAAATGTAACCGTAAAATCTGGTTTATTATATGTTTTCAATGATGATTTGTCTGCGGAAGATTTAAAGAAAGTAAAAGATTACTTAATCAATCCAATTGAGTCGCGTGAGAAAGATCTTTCTAAAATGGAAATTCCAGCTAATCCAGAAGCAACAGAAGTTCCAATTATTGAAGGTTTTATTTCTGCTGACGAAAATAAACTACAAGACATTTACAACCAATTCGGATTATCTTTAGAAATGGATGATTTAGTTTTTATTCAAGACTATTTCAAATCAATCAATCGTAATCCAACAGAAACTGAGTTAAAAGTTTTAGATACATATTGGTCTGATCACTGTCGTCATACAACTTTTGAGACGGAGATTACAGATGTTCAATTTAATTCTAAATTTAACGAAACACTTCAAAAAACATTCGATTATTATCAACAAGTTCGTCAAGAATTAGGAACTACAAAACCAATTCGTTTGATGGATTTAGCAACTGTGATGGGGAAATATCTTTCTCGTACAGGAGTTGTAAAAAATATTGATGTTTCAGAAGAAATCAATGCATGTTCTATTGTCGTTCCAATCGATGTAGATGGTGTTGAAGAAGAATGGTTATTACAATTTAAAAACGAAACACATAATCACCCAACAGAAGTGGAACCATTTGGTGGAGCTTCGACATGTGTTGGTGGAGCAATTCGCGACCCTTTGAGTGGACGTTCTTACGTTTTCCAAGCGATGCGTATTACAGGAGCTGCAAATCCTTTAGAAAAAATTGAAGATACGTTACCAGGTAAGTTACCACAGCGTAAAATCTCTAAAGAAGCAGCAAACGGATACAGTTCATATGGAAATCAAATTGGTTTAGCGACAACTTTTGTGAAAGAAATTTATGACGAAGGGTACAAAGCAAAACGCATGGAAGTTGGTTTTGTGGCTGGAGCTGTAAAAAAAGAATATGTTCGTCGTGAAGAACCAGTTGCAGGTGACCGAATTATTTTATTAGGAGGAGCAACAGGTCGTGATGGAGTAGGAGGAGCTTCAGGCTCATCTAAAACACACGATGGTTTAAAATTAGACGATTTATCAGCAGAAGTACAAAAAGGAAATGCAATTGTTGAACGTAAAATTCAACGTTTATTTCGTAATCCAGATGTCTTAGCATTAATCAAAAAGTGTAACGATTTTGGAGCAGGAGGTGTTTCTGTTGCGATTGGTGAAATTGCACGTGGAATTAATGTTAATTTAGATTTAGTTCCATTGAAATATGCTGGATTAAACGGAACAGAATTAGCGATTTCTGAATCTCAGGAACGTATGGCTGTTGCGGTTGAGGCAAAAGATGTGGAAACATTTATCGCATTAGCAAAAGAAGAAAATCTTGATGCAACTTGTGTTGCTGAGGTAACGGGAGATGATACAATGACTTTGGTTTGGAAAGGAACGAAGATTGTTGAATTAGACCGTAAATTTTTAGATACAAACGGCGTTCGTAAACAAGCTAAAATCGAAGTTACTGACGAAGAATATACAAACCCTTTTGAGAATAAATCCTTCAATAAAGAAGCGTTTATTTCTATGATGCAAGAGTTAAATCATGCGTCTCAAAAAGGTATGGTAGAGATGTTTGATAACAACGTTGGACGTTCTACTATTTTGAATGCTTTTGGTGGACAAACAATGGATACGCCAGAAGATGTTTCAGTACAAAAATTCCCAACAGATGGATTTACAAATGCAGTTTCTATTGCTTCATTTGGTTACAATCCTACAATTTCGCGTTGGTCAAATTATCACGGAGCTTATTTCGCGGTAATTGATTCGATGACAAAAATTGTTGCTGCTGGTGGAAATTACGCTGATATTCGTTTAACTTTTCAAGAATATTTTGAAAAATTACGTGATGAAGCTACGCGTTGGGGAAAACCATTTGCGGCTTTATTAGGAACGATTGAAGCACAAAAACAGTTCGGAATACCTGCAATTGGAGGTAAAGATTCGATGTCGGGTTCTTACCAAGATATTGATGTTCCGCCAACGTTAATTTCTTTTGCAGTTGCGCCTTCTAAGGCTGAAAAAATTGTACAAGGAACTTTAGTTGAAAAGAATTCTAAACTTTCTGTTTTTATTCCAAAATTGACTGAAGATTATTTAATAGACGAAACAAATACAAAAGCTATTTTTGATTTTATTTCTTCTATCAATGGAGAAAATGTACAATCAATGATGACAGTTAAATTTGGTGGAATTGCCGAAACTGTAGCAAATATGGCTTTTGGGAATGAAATCGGATTTGAAATTAAAACTGATTTAGATTTAGCTAAATATTATCCAGGTTCGATTATTATTGAACATTCAGAAGTATTAAATATTCCTACTGAAATTGCTCAAAATTACCATGTTTTAGGTCAAACAAATGATTCAACTTCATTTAAATTTAATGGAGATGAAATTAATTTGATTGAATTGAAACAACAATGGAAAGAAACATTCAATTCATTGTTTCCATATAGATCAACTTCTGAAACAGTTGTTGAAGAAAAAGATTTGAAAGCAGAACAAATTTGTTTTTCTTTCGCAGATCATAAGGTAGAGAATCCGAAAGTTTTTATTCCAATTTTTCCAGGAACAAATTCAGAATATGATTCAGCAAAAGCGTTCCGTAGAGAAGGAGCTGTAGTTACAACTTTGCCTTTCCGTAATTTAACGCAAAAAGATGTTGAAGAATCGGTAGATGCTTTTGTAAATGAAATCAATCAAGCCAATATTTTCTTTGTCCCAGGAGGATTTTCAGCTGCTGATGAACCAGATGGATCAGGTAAATTTATTGCAACGGTTTTACGTAATGAGAAAATCAAAAATGCAATTCACAATTTATTAGAGCGTGATGGATTGGTTTTAGGAATCTGTAATGGTTTCCAAGCGTTGATTAAATCAGGATTATTGCCTTATGGTAAAATTCAAGATTTAGAAGATGATACACCAACATTAACGTTTAATGAAATTGGTCGTCACATTACACAATTAGCGAAAGTGAGAGTGAATAAATCGCATTCACCTTGGTTAAAAGGAATGGAAGGACAAGAATTCTGGATTCCATTTTCGCATGGAGAAGGGCGTTTCGTAGCAAATGAGGTTGAATTAGAAAAGTTAATTGACAAAGGACAAATCGCTACTCAGTTTGTAGATTTGGACGGAAAATTAGCTGGAAAAATGCCTTATAATCCTAATGGCTCTACGTTTGCGGTAGAAGGAATTGTATCGCCTTGTGGAAAAGTTTATGGACGTATGGGACATCCAGAGCGTTACGAAGAAGGATTATTCAAGAACATTCCAGGAAATGGATATATGAATATCTTCAAAAATGCGGTAGAATATTTTAGAGGGTAAAATATAGATTTGAGATATTGGAAGTTAGATTTGAGATAATTTAACTCTTAAAAATTAAATAGAAAATGTCATTCCGAGCTTGTAGAGGAATCTAAAAAGATTCTTCATTACGCTAAAGCTTCATTCAGAATGATAATTGAAAATAAAGTTTGAGTCATCCTGAACTTGTTTCAGGAACTCATCCTAAAAGAGTAAGAAGCTGAACTAAATTCAGCTTGACATTGAATAAAAATAAGGAATTTTGAAGTTAGAAAGTCTAAATACTTATATCTAACATCTAAATACTAAAAAGAAACAAACAACAAACAAATATCAATTTCGATCCTGAACCAATCGAAATTAATTTCGAAAGTTAACCTTGAACAAGTTAATTTTCAAAAACAAACAAACGAAGTGGACTTTTTCATTTCAAACAAAACAAAAAAAACGATGTAATGAAGTTAGAAACTAGAAAGTAGAAGTTAGATAAATTTTAACTTCGAATTTCGAAAATCGAGCTTCGAAAAAAACAAACAAACAACGATGAGCTTAACAAAAAAAGACTTCATTTACGAAGGAAAAGCAAAACAAGTTTACTCTACTGAGGAAGCTGACAAAGTAATTGTTTACTACAAAGATGATGCAACAGCATTCAACGCTCAAAAACGTGGAACTGTTGAGGACAAAGGAGAAATGAACAATAAAATTTCGACTTTAATTTTCAACTATTTGATTGAAAAAGGAGTTAAAACTCACTTTATCGAGCAGTTGAATGATCGCGAGCAATTGGTGAAGAGAGTATCTATTATTCCAATTGAGATGGTTGTACGTAACTATGTTGCCGGTTCTATGGCTCAACGTTTAGGATTAGAAGAAGGAGCGAAGTCTCCAGTTACAATTTTCGATATCTGTTACAAAAAAGATGAATTAGGAGATCCATTAATCAATGATCATCACGCAGTTTTATTAGGAGCTGCAACGTATGATGAGCTAGATGAAATGTACACTCAAACTGAAGTGATTAACGAAGCGTTGAAAGAATTATTCATAAAAGCTGGATTAATTTTAGCTGATTTCAAAATCGAGTTTGGTAAAGATGTTGATGGTAATATCATTTTAGCTGACGAAATTTCTCCAGATACATGTCGTTTATGGGATGTTGAAACAGGTAAAAAATTAGATAAAGACCGTTTTCGTCGTGATTTAGGTGATGTTTCAGAAGCTTATCACGAAGTATTTAATCGTTTGACAGAAGTTTTAAAATAAACATTTTTTTCTTTCTATAATGATTGATAAAAAATTACATAAGAGCCAATTAAAAGCTGAGTATTTAACGAATTTCTACGAAAGAAATTTATTGAAAAAATATGCAGCTGATACTGTAGATAGTGTAAACGAAGAATGTGGTATTTTTGGGGTTTATTCTCCAAATAATATTAACACGTATTCTATTGCGCAGTTTGGTTTATTTGCGCTTCAACACCGTGGACAGGAAGCGTGTGGTGTTTCTTTCTTGAAAGATGGAAACATCAAAACGGTGAAAAAAACAGGTTTGGTATTGGACGTTTTCAAAACAATGGAAGCTGAAATTGAAGAATACCAAGGAAATGCTGCGATTGGACATACACGCTACACAACTGCTGGTGGAGGAAGTCGTCGTAACATTCAGCCACTTTACACGTACAATATTTACGGAAAACCTCATTTCTCTATTGCACACAACGGAAATTTAATTGAAGTTGAAGCATTGAGAGCAGAATTAGAAGCTGAAGGTCTACCATTTTTAGCGACTTCGGATACAGAGGTTTTATTACGTTCGATTCAAAAATACTCACATTTAGACATTGTAGAAGCTATTCAGAAAGGAACAGAAAAGGTGAAAGGTGCTTATTCGGTTTTATTATTAGCGAATAATCAAATGGCAGCTTTTCGCGATCCAAATGGTATTCGTCCTTTATGTTTAGGTAAATTGGATGATGCCTATGTTTTCTGTTCAGAAACATGTGCATTAGACGCTGTAGGAGCTGAATTTATCCGCGATGTAGAACCAGGAGAGTTAATTGTAGTAAATGAAGAAGGTTTAAAATCTTACTCATTAAATCAACCAACGCAACGCAATATTTGTGCTTTTGAGTACATTTATTTTGCACGTCCTGACTCGAATATAGAAGGAAATGAAATCTACGATTTACGTGTAGAATCTGGTCGAAAATTATACGAACAATCTCCTGTTGATGCCGATATTGTGATTGGTGTTCCAGATTCTGGAATTCCGTCTGCAATTGGTTATTCAGAAGCTTCGGGTATTCCTTACGAACCAATTTTGATTAAGAATCGTTATATGTCTCGTTCGTTTATCGTGCCTTCGCAAGAAATGCGTGAGCGAGTGGTAAATTTAAAATTGAATCCCATCAAAAATAAAATCAAAGGAAAACGTTTGGTTGTTTTAGATGATTCGATTGTACGTGGAACAACTTCGAAATTATTAATCAAAATCTTAAAAGAAGCGGGAGCTAAAGAAATTCATTTCCGTTCTGCTTCGCCTCCAATTATTGCGCCTTGTTATTTAGGAATTGATATGCCTTCTAAAGCAGATTTAATTTCAGGAAATAAGTCAATTAAAGAGGTTGAGGAGTATTTGAATGTCGATTCGTTGGA
The DNA here is from genome assembly GCF_030005555.1 of Empedobacter sedimenti. Taxonomy (GTDB): domain Bacteria; phylum Bacteroidota; class Bacteroidia; order Flavobacteriales; family Weeksellaceae; genus Empedobacter; species Empedobacter sedimenti. The sequence continues at coordinate 126,650 of NZ_JASCQG010000002.1, forward strand.
TTTCTTAACAGTTGATAATCTGATTGATTTGTTAGGAAGTAAAGAACATTGTTTTGGATGTTTTACAGAAAAATATCCCGTAAATTATACTGATGAAGAATGTAAAGAGGTAAAAACTTTGCATATAGATTAGGATAGAATTATAATTGTAAATTGTAAAAAGTCTAATGTAAAATGTACTTAATACTTGTTACATTTTACACTAATACAACAAAAAAATGAGCAATACATATAAACAAGCCGGAGTAGATAAGGAAGAAGGTTATCAAACGGTATCGAAAATTAAAGACGCAGTTGCAGCAACACACAATGCAAACGTGTTGAATGGAATTGGAAGTTTTGGTGCATTTTACCAATTAGGAGGTTACAAAAATCCTGTTTTGGTATCTGGAACCGATGGTGTAGGTACTAAACTACGTGTGGCTTTAGATTCTAAAGTTTACGATACAGTTGGGATTGATTGTTTCGCGATGTGTGCAAATGATATTTTGTGTCATGGCGCAAAACCGTTATTTTTCTTAGATTATTTAGCTTGTGGAAAATTAGATTCTGATATCGCAGCAGAAATTGTAGGTGGAATTGCACAAGCGTGTAAAGAAACTGGAACAGCATTAATTGGTGGAGAAACAGCAGAAATGCCAGGAATGTACCAAGTTGGTGATTATGATGTTGCAGGATTTTGTGTTGGAGTTGTAGAGCGTGATGAAATTATCGATGGTTCTAAAATAAAAGCTGGACAAGTAATTATTGCATTACCATCAAGTGGTTTTCATTCGAATGGATTCTCTTTGGTTCGTAAAGTTTTTCCAGATTTTAACGAAGAATTTGAAGGTAAACCTTTGTTTGAAACATTATTAGTTCCAACAAAATTATATCAAAATGATATTTTCAAAATCAAAGATGCAGGAATCGAAATGTCTGGAATTGCTCATATTACAGGAGGTGGATTAATCGAGAATGTTCCTCGTATTATAAATGACGGTTTGACGGCTGTAATAGAAAAAGCAAAAATAAATGTACCAACAGTGATGCAAGAATTAGCAAAACGCGGAGGAATTGCAGAAAACGAAATGTTTGGAACATTTAATATGGGTGTCGGAATGGTTGTCATCGTTGACCAAACTGACGCTGAAAAAGTATTGAATATTATTGATGGAAGTGCTGTAATTGGAGAAATTCAAGAAAGTGCTGACAAAATTATATTGAAATAGTAGATTAAATAGTTTAAAAAAGCCGGATAAGATTTCTTATCCGGTTTTTTTGTTTTAGGTAGAATATTAAAACTCAATATCATCAGCGATAGTTCCGCCCATTTCGTTTTGAAATTTCTTTAAGTATTCGTCTTTCTTCTCGAATTGGTATGTAATCATCGTCGAATAATTTCCTGATCGTGTCCAATCTATAGCTTGAGCTTGGAAATCAACAATCCCAATTCCGTATTTATCCAGAATATATTGCGCGCCATCTTTTCCAACTTCTATTGCAGCATCTCTTTCGGCAGCTAAATCATAGAAGAAATGTTCGTCTGTTTTCAAACGTTCTAAGTTTGGATTTGAAGCTGTATCAGCAGCAAAATTTCCGTTACTTCCTAATGTTGGGTGCTCGTCAATTTTTGTAAAATATTGGCTGTACAACGTCATCACAGTCATTTCTGTATCTTGTTCCATACGTTGATTCCAAATTAATCCAGCTTCGTCCCATTGCGGTTTATCAACTCCCAAAGCTTTCAAAACCTCAGTTTCAGGTACATTAGAACCAATTTTCACAACTCCTGCAGCATAATCGTACAAAGAAATTCCATGAATCGGCTCTAACAAAGGATTGTCTTTTGAATCTTCAAGCACTTTTGCATCATGTTGTTGATACATTTGTTCTATTCCAATGTCCGAATTTTTATCTTCATATTTCTGAACAAATTTTTCTAATTGATCATTAATACGATCATACAAAGCCATTTTATTGTTTTCAGCTCTGTCATATAACTCTTGTTGATTTGGGGCATCCGTTAAAAAGGCTTCTGCATATTTCTCAAAATCATTTTCGATGTTTTTTATTTTATCATCAAAATATGCAATAGCATGTTGTTGTAAAGAATCATCGCCTTCGTAAGGTCCCATTTTACGCACTTGCTCTTTATATTTTTCAAGATCGCTTTTCCAAATTGAAATTGCTTTTTCTACTTTTTGACGATTATTAGAATTCAAAGCATTGTAAAAATTCTTATAATTGTCTACATAATGCTCATCAATTTCTGGAATGATGTTACTATAATCGATGTAATCTTCAAAATAAATCGGTTCTGCTTGATAAGAACTTTGAACAGGTTCTTCTCCTGAATTTGATGATTGATTTGTATTACTTTCTTGTAAATTTTCAATTGCTTCTTCTGCTTTATTGAAAATGTTTTTTAATTTTCCGAACATAGTTTTGAGTTTTTTGTTATTGATTTTTTATTGTTTTAATGCTTGATAATAGGTTTCTAAATCAGTCAGAATTGTAGTTTTTTCTACAGCTTCTTTCATGAAATTCATACTGAGTAATTCTTTGTTTAAAAGTGTTTCAAAAGCAAGTTGATCTATTTTTTCTAAATCATTTATAGTCGAATTTTGATTGATAAATTTTGTTCCAAATTGATCGATAATGTTTTGATGAAATGCTGATTCTGTTTCCGTTTCATGCTGAAAAGTTTGTACAAAATCACTGATTTCCCTTTTATAAACTTCTTTGTAAGAATCGCTTAATTCTGGAATTAGATTCTTTTTGATAAAGAATTGTTGTCTTGCATGTTTTTCATTGTTCAAAAATTTTTCGAAAACTGAATTTCCTGGAATTGGATAATCTAAAATCCCCGTTTTTTCTGTTGCTATTGCTCTTACCAAATCAGGTAAAAGTGACATTCTTGTTGATGGAACAAATGTATTTTGTGTTTGACAAAACTCACATGTGATATAAGCAGAAACAAAATAGACTTTCTCGATTTTTAAATTTGCACCACATTGTGTACAACAGAAATTGTTCTTCGTGATTTCGTATTCGTCTAATAATTTCTTGAGTTTATCTTCTGAACTTTCAACTTTTACTTGACTAAAAATATTCCCCAAAATTGAATCAATTTTATCATCAAAAACATCTAATAAATGCGAAGCTTCGTATATTTTTGCATCGTGCGCATACATATAATCATGTGCTCTTACATCTTCATCAGAATAATGATACGAATATGATTTTTTCTCGATTTGCTCTTTAAAAACCTCTTTGGCTTTAACTTTTAAGGTGTCGTATTGCCCTGTAATTCCTGCTTTGAAATGAATAAATCGAATTTCATCTTGATCATTTATTTGTTGACCAGCTTCTATCGTTTCAGTTTCTAATTCTAAAGCACGTTGTTCCAATTTCAATAAAAAGTTCTTGAAACGGAGAATTAAGTTCTCTAATTCTACAAAATTATAGTCCATTATTTACCAGAATTATCAGTGGTTTTAAGATGTATTCCGTCGTCCAATTTTGTACTAATAAATTGGTGATTACAATACGCACATTTGGTAACGCCATCTTGTTTTGCACGACCAGCACCGCAATTCGGACAATTTATAGTAGCAAGTTTAGATTGATTGTTGAGGAAGTCGCCTCCAAGATTTGTTTGACTTTCTGCCTGAATTTTCAGTTTTTCAATCAATGATAATTTTGGCTTTTCATCGTTCATATCATTTTAGTTTGATACTTTTTCTTGCTGATTTTTTCCAATGAAATATAAAGCAGCACCAATAACAACGAACACAATCTTGATTCCCCACGCAACACCTTCGCCCCAATTGTAAATCCAAGCTAAAAGACGAGGAACGGCATTGAAAAAGTTTAATACGATTGCCAAAATTCCAAAAATAGCCATGTAAGTTCCGATAGTTTTCATAATATTTAGTTTTTAGTGGTTATAGTTTATGTATTACTTTTTAAGTGATTGTTTCACAAAGTTGTGAAATAATCACTCAAAAAAACTCACTATTTTTAGCTAAATATTGTTGATTTTGTCATCGCATAATCATTAGTATCAATACCACAATGATAAATGCTGCAAGTACTGCAAATACTATTTTTGTAGTGCTATAAGGTCTATCACCCGAAATGCTACCTGTCATTCCGTTGATGTAGAACGTGTAGTTTTTGTTATTGTATAAGAAAGAGCTGACATAAATTGGGACTAAAATATGTTTGAACGTTATTCGATCAAAATCAGTGTACATATCAGTAATTCGTTGTTCATCGCCTCCTATATGTCTTTTTACACTTTCTCCTTCGTAATTAATAAATATAGTTTTAGCTTGTTCGAAGCTATCTTTTAGATCAACTTGATATTTTTCGGTAATAAAACCTTCTAAATATTTGTCGTCTATTTTTACAATAGCTTTTGTATTCCAACCATGTTGTATATTGCTTAGAATATCGCGTCGAAGAGTCTTGTTACCAGAAACTAAAACGTCATCATAAAAGTTTTCAATATTACCTTGTGCAAAAGACCAATCAATTCGTCTTTCTCTTCTTCTTTTATCTCCACTACCAACTGTAACGTAATAAGCATCGCCACGTTCTCCTTTATAATTTGTGTGTGTTAAGGTATCAAAAGTCCAAAAAGGTAAATAAATTCCGTTTATGTTATCAGATTCTAAAATTGCTTTTTTGATGTTATCTGGTGCAAACCAAAAACCATTTACCCAATTTTTTAGAATATCATTTATTTTTGAATGATCAACTTTAAATGGTAATACGTAGCCAGGTTTTATGTAACGTTCTTCATGTATATTTTCTTCAACTAATGGCGATCCACAATATGGGCACATCATTGACCGAAGGTTTTCATCTACAGTTGGCGTAGCTTTACAATTATCACAAGTAATGACTTTTGTTGTATTAAATTCTTCTTTTTCGTAGGTTTTGATAAAGCTTTCAAAATCAATTTCATTTAATACAAAATCTTCTTGTGTAATCTCTTGCGTGCTGTTGCAATAGGTACATACAAGCAAATTCGTACCCGCTTTGTAAACCATTGGAGCTCCGCAGGATTTACAAGAAGTTGAAGCGGTATTATTTGCTTTATAATTTTCTTCGGTAGCCAAGTTTTCTTGTTTTAGTTGAGAATTATGCTTGTGGTAATGGAGGAGGAGTTTGACCAAATAATGAGGTTAATTCGCTCTGATTAGCAGCGTTTTCCCAATTTGCCATTCCTGCTTTCCACACTAATGTATCTTTTGTCAATTGTCCGTTAGCAATCATTTGCTTTAAAGTCATTAAGTCAAACGGACCAGTTTGTTGACCATTATTTGCAACAAAAAATGAAACCGAAGTTGGTGTAATTGGAGGAGGAGTTTGATTTTGGCTTGATTGATTATTATTTTGAGCAAAACCTTGCGAAAACTGATTTACCATTGCAAAACCTGCACCCATTCCAACGCCAGCGCCAGCCAATCCAGATGGATTATTTGCAGCAGCTTCCATTGCTTTTGCAGCTTTTAATTGAGCAAATTTGTTCAAATCTATTTTATCCAAACGACTTAATTCGAAGATTTCCTTCTTAATTTCTTCTGGCATTGATACATTTTCGATCAAAAATTTTGTTACATCAATTCCATATGCACCAAAATCATCTTTCATATAATTGAAAATTGCTTCGGATAATTCATTCAAATTCGCAGCATAATTTTCAATTGGTAGATTTGCTTCTCCAATAGAATCTGTAAATCGAGTAACAATCACGCTTCGCAATTGCTCATTGATTTGATCTGTTGTAAAAGAACCTGTTGTACCAACAATTTCTTTGATAAATTTCCCCGCATCCGAAACTTTAAAAGTATATGTTCCAAAAGATCTAACTTCAATCATTCCAAATCGTGGATCGTTTAGAATAATCGGATTTTTTGTTCCCCAACGTTGATCCAGAAAAGTTTTTGTACTAACAAAATAAACTTCAGCTTTAAAAGGACTATCAAAACCATATTTCCAACCTTGTAAAGTCGATAAAATAGGAAGATTTTGAGTGTTTAAGGTATAAGTTCCAGGTGAAAAAACGTCTGCCAATTGTCCTTCGTTAATAAAAACAGCTAATTGCCCTTCGCGAACAACCAATTTTGCATTATTTTTTATTTCGTTTTGATAACGTTCAAAACGATGAACGATTGTATTTTGATTATTATCTAAAAACTCGATAATATCGATAAATTCACCTTTTATTTTTTTGAAAAAATCCATCATTTGTATTGATTTAGCTTGATTAAGTTGAGAATCTAAAGTATAAAAAAATAATTAATATTTACATCATTTTTTTAATGACTCAAAATATATCATTTCCTTACTTCATTCAATCTTTGTATCTTTGCATTTCATTCAAAAACTCCAAATTCACTCATAAGTTATGCAACAATCTAAGGCTTTGGCAATTCTAAAATCTGGTCGAAATGTATTTTTAACAGGTTCTGCGGGTGCCGGAAAAACTTATGTGTTAAATCAATACATTCAGTATCTTAAACAACACGGCATTCCTGTTGCTATAACAGCTTCTACGGGAATTGCAGCCACGCATATGAATGGTCAAACGATACATTCTTGGGCTGGAATTGGAATAAAAGATTATGTTTCAGATCGATACTTAGCTTCGCTTCGGGACAAGAAATATTTCAGAGATAAGATGGACAAAGTTAAAGTCTTGATTATTGATGAAATCTCGATGTTGCACAGAAATCAGTTGGATGCAGTTGATTATGTATTGAAATTTTTCAAACAAAATGATGAACCTTTTGGAGGTGTTCAAGTCATTTTTTCGGGAGATTTTTTTCAGTTGCCACCAATTGGTGAAGAATGGGAAGAATCGAAAGATAAATTTTGTTTTATGTCAGATGCTTGGGTGCAATCAAAAGTGCATATTTGCTATTTGACAGAGCAATATCGTCAACAAAATAATGCGTTGAATGATATTTTGAATGAAATTCGTTCGGGAAATATTTCGCAAAAAACGGTTGATTTATTAGAATCTCGAATCGAATATTTTCCAGATGAAATAGATTCGCAAACTCGTTTGTACACGCATAATATGGATGTGGATCGTATCAATAAAGGTCAATTGATTAATATTGATTCTTCTTCCAAAACTTTTGAAGCAAAAGTTGCGGGAAATCCAGCTTTGGTTGAGGTTCTTAAAAAATCTGTTTTAGCAGAAGAAATTTTAGAACTGAAAATTGGAGCGAAAGTAATGTTTGTTCGTAACAATTTCGAAGTTGGTTTTGTAAATGGAACGCTTGGAAATGTATCAGGTTATACCGAAAAAGATGAGCCAATTATCAAAACTTTGGATGGAGAATTTTATGTTGCAAAACCAGAAACTTGGGCGATAGAAGACGAAAGCGGAAAAGCGTTGGCTTCATTCACACAAGTTCCGTTGCGTTTGGCTTGGGCGATTACAATTCACAAATCACAAGGAATGACGTTAGATTCTGCGTTTATAGATTTGTCGAAAGCATTCGAAAAAGGACAAGGGTATGTTGCGCTTTCGCGTTTGCGAGATTTAAATTCGTTGATGTTACATGGTCTTAATCAAACTGCTTTAGAAATCGATTCGCTGGCGATGAAGGCTGATAGACGTTTTCAGGTTTTATCGAATGAGGTGGATGATTTTTTAGACGAAAAAGAATTGCAAGATTCTTGGGCGGCTTTCATCAGATATTCTGGCGGAACATTGGATAAAAAGCAAATTGCGAAGAATATAGAAAAGAATAAAACCAAAGAAAAAGGTCAAAAAAAATCGACTTACGAAATCACATTAGAATATGTAAAAGAAGGGTTGACTTTGGATCAAATCGCAGAAAAAAGAGGTTTAACTACTTCAGCAATTGTCGATCATATTGGTAAAATCAAAGAAAGTGAGCCTGATTTGGATTATTCAAAATTTAAACCTTCTGATAAAATTATTGGTAAAGTTCGATTGGCTTATAGCGAAATCGAATTTGAAGAGAATAAAGTTTTAAAACCAATTTATGATTATTTCAATGGTGAAATCGGTTATGAAGACATCAAAAAAGCATTACTTTTTATTGATTAAATAAAAATTGTCAGTCCGAAAATTTAAATAACTGCCAAAATTGGTCAAATTATTCGAAAGGAATAATTGTTGTTAAAACATAAGTATTAAAAATGAACGCTTTTTTAAGCATCCATAACTTACAATTTATGTCAATAGAAAACAACAATGTAGTTGCAGTAAACTACTCATTACATACCATCGAAGCGAATGGTGAAAAAGTATTTGTAGAACAATCAAATGCAGAAGAGCCATTAACTTTTTTATTCGGAGCTGGAATGATGATTCCAAAATTTGAAGAAGAATTAAAAGGATTAACAGTTGGTGATAAAAAATCATTCGTAATTACTCCAGCAGAAGGATATGGTGAAAGAGTAGAAGAAGCTGTTGCTCAATTGCCTTTAGATATGTTCAAAGAATCTGGATTACCACCAGTTGGAGCGCTTTTACCTTTGACTGATGATGCAGGAAATCAATTCCGTGCTTCAGTTGTAGAGGTAACAGAAGAAGCTGTAATTGCAGATTTGAATCCTCCAATGGCAGGAAAAACATTAGAATTTGAAGTTGAAGTTTTAAATGTTCGTCCAGCAACTGAGGAAGAATTATCTCACGGACACGCACATGGAGTTGACGGAACACAAGGTCACTAAAAAATATTTTCAAAAGGCTATTTCGATAAGAGATAGCCTTTTTTGTTTTTGATTGTGAATAAATCATTAATAAATAGATTAAATCCAAGTTATATTTTTCGGCTTGCTTCAACTAAAATCTTATCTTTGTAAAACAAACAAGATTACTTACAAACAAACATGAAAATAGCTGTATTTGTTTCCGGTGGCGGAACAAATCTTCAAAATATTATTGATGCAGTTGAAGACGGAACGTTACCAAATGTCGAGATTTCGATGGTAATGGCAGACCGCGACTGTTATGCAATAGAACGATCGTTGGATAAAGATATCCGAACGTATGTCTTAGACCGAAAAACTTTTTCGGAAGATGCCGAACATAATTTAGAAGGAGAAGAAATCGACTTAATTGTTTTGGCAGGTTTTTTAACCATATTATCTCCAGAATTTACCTCGAAATGGGGCTCGAAAATGATTAATATTCATCCTGCATTATTACCAAAATTTGGTGGAAAAGGAATGTATGGAGCAAAGGTTCACAAAGCGGTTTTAGAAGCTGGTGAAAAAACATCAGGAGCAACCGTACATTTTGTGACGGCTGGTGTAGATGAAGGACAAATTATTTGTCAAGGGACTTTTGAAATCGAAGAAGGTGATGAAGTAGCAGATTTACAACGAAAAGTTGCTGAGGTAGAAAGTGAAATCTACATCAAGGCAATTAAGCAAATCAGCGAAGCATAAATATAAAATGCCTCAATGTCGTGTACATTGAGGTTTTTCATTTCCAATAAAATAGTAAACAAACAATAAACTTTAAAAACTAAACACAATGCAAAAACAAGCGCTAATCAGTGTTTCGGACAAGTCGAACTTGTTAGAATTTGCAAAATTCTTGGTTGAACAAGATTACAAAATCTTATCAACTGGAGGAACTTACAAACATTTACAAGACAATGGAATCGAAGTTACAGAAGTAAAAGATGTAACTGGTTTTCCTGAAATCTTAGATGGTCGCGTAAAATCTTTACATCCTGCAATTCATGGTGGTATCATGGCGCGTCGTTCGGACGAAAACCATATGGCAACGATTGCAGAACACGGAATTAACCCAATCGATATCGTTATTGTAAATCTTTATCCATTTTTCGAAAAGATGAATACAGGTCTTTCTGAAGCAGAAATGATTGAATTTATTGATATTGGAGGACCATCAATGTTACGTTCTTCTGCAAAGAATTTTTATGATGTAACGGTTGTAACGGATGTGAATGATTATGAAGTGGTGATGAATGAAATTCGTGAGAATGGTTCAACTTCTATCGAAACACGTAAATTATGTGCTGGTAAAGTGTTCAACTTAACTTCTGCTTACGATGCCGCGATTTCTACTTACATTTTAGGAGAAGATTTTCCTCAATTTTTAGAGTCTTCTTACGAGAAAGTGATGGATTTACGTTACGGAGAAAATCCACATCAAAAAGCGGCTTATTACGTTGATAAAACGAAAAATGGCGCAATGAAAGATTTCGAATATTTGCAAGGAAAAGAACTTTCTTTCAATAATATTCGTGATATGGATTTGGCTTATAAAGTAGTTTCAGAATTCGAAGAAACAACGTGTTGTGCTGTGAAACATTCAACGCCTTGTGGAGTGGCAATCGGAGATTCAACATTAATTGCTTATGAAAAAGCATACGAATGTGACCCAATGTCAATTTTTGGTGGAATTATCGCTTTCAATAGAGAAGTTGATGGAAAAACAGCGGTTGAATTAAATAAAATTTTCTTAGAAATTGTCATCGCGCCTTCATTTACAGAAGAAGCGTTAGAAATTTTCAAACAAAAGAAAAACTTACGTATCATCAAAGTGAAAAATCCTGTTTCGGATAAAGTAACTTATGTAAAAGTTGATGGTGGATTAATTGTTCAGTCTACAGATAATCAGTTTTCAACAGATCTTAAAGTTGTAACTGAAGCTCAACCAACAGATCGTCAAATGACAGATTTAGTTTTTGCTCAAAAAATTGTTAAATGGGTAAAATCTAACGCGATTGTTGTAGCGACGAATGGTCAAGCTTACGGAATCGGAGGTGGCCAAACAAACCGTATTTGGGCTGCTCAACAAGCGATTGCACGTGCAAAAGAAAAAGTGGAAGAAGATTTAGTTTTAGCTTCAGATGCATTTTTCCCTTTCCGTGATGTAGCAGATTTTGCTGCTGAAAATGGAATTAAAGCAATTATTCAACCAGGTGGATCAATTAAAGATCAAGAATCTATTGATGCGTGTAACGAACGCGAAATTCCGATGGTTTTCACAGGAATGAGACATTTTATGCACTAAAATTCGATATGCGATATTCGTTTTGCGATGTTGGAATTTAAGATTAACTTAATGTAAATGAGAAGTTATAGAAATTTAGACATATGGCAAAAAAGTTTGGAAATTTTAAGACTGGTTTATAATCTTTCTAATAAATTTCCAGAATCAGAAAAGTATGGATTAACTGTTCAAATAAAAAGAGCAGTTGTTTCAATTCTTTCAAATATCGCAGAAGGTTCTGGAAGAAATTCAAATCAGCAAATGATTAATTTTCTATCTATTTCAAAAGGTTCTGCTTTTGAAGTTGAAGCTCAATTAATAATAGCTTTTGAGTTGAATTATATAACAGAATCAGAATTAAATGAAGCTTTAGAATTAATTGATCATTATTGTAGAATGAATCAAAATTTTCAAAACTATTTAACAAAGAAAAACAATGGAACAAAATAATAGCGCAAACCGCGAATCGCAAACCGCGAATCGCATCTTAGTAATCGGTTCAGGTGGTCGCGAACACGCAATCGGATGGAAATTTGCTGAGGACTTCAAACAAAAAGGTCAAGAAGCAGAATTATTCTTTATTCCAGGAAATGCAGGAACAGCGCAAATTGGAACTAATGTTTCGGTTTCTTCGATTGAAGAAATGAAAAATTACGCGAAAGAAAATCAAATCGATTTAACTTTTGTTGGACCAGAAGCTGAGTTATCAGAAGGTATCGTTGATATTTTTCAGAAAGAGAATTTAAACGTTTTCGGACCTCATAAAGCTGCTGCGCAATTGGAAGCTTCTAAAGCTTTTGCGAAGGATTTTATGGATAAATACGGTGTGAAAACAGCAAAATATAAGAATTTTCAAGGACCAATGTTGGCGATTGATTATTTGAAAACACAAGAGTATCCAATTGTAGTGAAAGCCTCTGGTTTAGCGGCTGGAAAAGGAGTGATTATCTGCCAAGATTTCGAAGAAGCGAAGCAAGCTGTTTTGGATATCATGGAAGATAAAACCTTTGGAGATGCAGGAAACGAAGTGGTTATCGAAGAATATTTAGAAGGTTTTGAAGCTTCTATTTTGTCTTTCTTTAACGGGAAAAAAATCGTTCCATTTGTTTCGGCAAAAGATCACAAGAAAATTGGAGAAGGAGAAACTGGTTTAAATACTGGTGGAATGGGCGTTATCGCTCCAAATCCATTGTTTACAGACGAGCATTTCAAAATGTTCGAAGAAGAGATTATGGAGCCAACAAAATGTGGTTTAATCAAGGAAGGATTAGAATTTGCAGGTGTTATTTTCTTTGGATTAATGATTACGACAAAAGGAGTTTATTTGTTGGAATATAACCTAAGAATGGGCGATCCAGAAACGCAAACAACTTTACCTTTGTTAGAAAATGATTTGGCTGAGGTTGTAAATAAAGCAATCAAAGGAGAAGATTTTGATTTGACTTTCAAAAATCAACATGCGTGTTGTGTGGTTATGGTTTCGGGAGGATATCCAGGAAATTACGACAAAGGTTTTGAGATTCGTGGTTTAGAAAATGTAACTTGTCCTAATTTTATTGCAGGTGCAAAATTATCAGGAGAACAAATTTTGACTTCTGGTGGACGTGTAATCAACATAGTTGGATTAGGAAATACATTAGAAGAAGCGCGTGAAACAGCTTACGAAAACATCAAGAAAGTACATTTTGATTACGAATATTATCGAAATGATATTGGAGTAATTCAATAAAAAATACAGTTTATATTATTAAAAAATGCGTTTCATTTGAAACGCATTTTTTTTAATTTATTCTGAAAATTCGACGTGATAAACATCGCTTTTATTTCGATTTATTTTTCGGTATTCAAAGCCTCCAGCTTGCGGAATAATTTCGACCAAATCAAATGATTGACAACTTTTTGGCAAACCATTGAAAATTAATGTGAAATGAAGAGACGAACCTTCTTCGATATACGTCCAATTTGGATACATCGTAATTCCGTCTGCAAAAACCAATTGACAACGTTTTCCTGATTGATTATCAATAATAAAAGTAGAAGGCCAAATACGTGCAGCATTTGCATATTCGTCGGCTGTCATACAACAATGTATAATAACTTGACTTTCTTCTTCGATATTGGTTAAAAGCTCAGAATCAATAAAAATCTTTTCTTCAAGAATGGTTGCACTCATTATTTTGCAATTTTTTTGATGTACAATTCTTCTACTTTTGTACGCGCCCAATCTGTTTTTCGAAGAAATTTTAGCGACGATTTCAAACTTGGATTATCATTAAAACATTTGATGTTAATTTGATTTCCTAAACCTTCCCAACCGCCATAATAAATCACTAATTCTTCGATAATATCGTCTAAACGTTTTCCGTGTAATGGATTATTTTTTTGACTTTCCATTCAGCAAATTTACGAAAATGTTCAATTACTATTTTAAAATAAATTCTTTTATTACACTCTTAGATGTACCATCTACATCAACAACTTTTGTGTTTTTTGAGTACAAGAGAATGCCAGAATTGTGTAAAACTTGTTCTAAAGAAACCCAAACATTCATATCTTTTAGTGTATCATCTTTTTTCTTTGTTATGATTTTTTTGATATCATTTAAAAATTTTTCTTCATCAACATATTGATCCATTCTTAGCGAATAGGTTTCATCTTCTTCGTCATATTGATTTAGTTTATACGTTTGTTTTAACTGAATAGGTGTATTTGTAAATGGATTCGTATACTCTATTTCATTTATTATAGGCGTTGTTGTAAATTGATAACTATAGAATTGATGAAATTGATTTAAATCTTGCAACAAAAATGTATTAAAATATTCATCATTATCAATGAATTGGAAAAAAAGTTTTTTTTCATTTTCACTTAAATTTAAATCCTTTGTTGCAATATTCATTAGTCTTGTATAGTACTTTTTTACTTCATCCTGGTTAGTGATTTCCTGAATTGCTCCTAACTCATTTGTTTTATACAAGATTTTATAGTCGCCGAGATCTTTAAAATGTTCTTCAATAATTTTTATTATTTCAGGATTCTCAGTTGGCATATTAATTTTAGTTTTCCATTCCACTGTATAAGAATTTTCAGTAGAATCAATAATAGTTAATTTTAAATCATAACTAGTTGTTTTCCGATTGATAGTATCATATCTTTTAAAATCGTATTTAGTTTCAGTAACCTCATATTCATATACAGCACCTTTATTCCAATATGGTATAACGTTTACAAGATTCTCGCCTTTGTTATATTGTGCTTTAGAAAAAGAAGAGATTAAAAGTAAAGTATAAAGTAAAAAATGTTTCATTAAGTAGTGTTATTTTACAAAAATATAGGATAATTATAAAACAAAAAAGAATTGATTACTCAATTCTCTTTTTCATATTTTTCATTCAATCTATTCGCTAAATTTAAAATATCTTCTTTCCTTGCCAATTGATTTATCCAATGTTCTGGAATAGTTTTTACGTCATAAAAAATACCCGCAATTCCACCTGCTATACATGCAATTGTATCCGTGTCTTCGCCAAGGTTTACAGCTTTTAGAATACATTCTTCGTATGTATTTGAGTGTAGTAAACACCAAATTGCAGCTTCTAAAGAATCAATAACATAACCAGAAGATTTGATTTCGTTTTCAGACAAGTCAAGTAGACTTCCGTTTAAAATTCTTTCAAAAAAGATTGATTCTGTTTGATATTCAGTATTTTCTTCTAAATATATTTTTAACCAAAAATTGGTATTTAAGTAGGCTTCTTCAATAGTTTCAGCTTCCAAAATATTCAATGCAAACTCAATATAATAGATACATGCTAATACCGAACGGCTGTGTGCATGCGTAATTGAAGAAACTTGTTTTACAATTTCGCAACGATCTTCAATCGATAAATCTTTTGCGTATACAGCCAATGGTAAAATACGCATTAACGATCCGTTACCATTATCTCTTTCAGCTGTAGAACCCGCTTCTGTAGGATGTTTAACAACTCGTAAACGATTAATTGCTTTTCTAGTTGCAATTCCTACATCAAAAACTTCTCCGTCCGCAGTCCAATAACCTTCGTGCATCCATTTCTGAAAATTTTCAGCAATATCATTTACATCATATCCCTCTACCAACGATTCTGCTAAACAAAACATCATCGAACTATCATCAGAAAAAGTACCAGCAGGTTTATCATAAGTTCCGAAACCCATAATATCTGTTACTGGATTTGTTTTTAAATGTTGCCTACTTTTAAACTCAACAGGGACTCCTAATGCATCACCAACAGAAGCACCAATCAGTATGTTTTTTGAAAAATTTTTACTACTCATTAACCAATTTTTATGAGTTGAAAATAATGTATTTGTTTGAATTATTTTATTTTATGTTTAAAAATTTTGGATAGATTGTCAGATTTTTTATTCATTTTGGAAAGAATTATGAAAAAATGTCAGCTTCAGATAAAAAACGAATATTTTACGTTAATGTATTATAGAATGGTCTTGATTTTGATTAAATTAGAATGAAAAATTTATAAATTATTATGGCTTTTATAGATTACTATACAATATTAGGTTTGCCAAAAACGGCAACACAAGAAGAAATAAAGAAAGCTTACCGAAAGTTAGCACGAAAATATCATCCTGATCTTAATCCAAATAACGAAGAAGCTGCGCAAAAGTTCAAAGAATTGAACGAAGCGAACGAAGTTTTGAGCGATACTGAAAAACGTAAAAAATACGATAAGTATGGTGAAAACTGGCAACATGGTGAAGAGTACGAGAAAGCTCGTCAAAATCAGCAACAACAACATTCGTATTCAGATTTTGATGGAGCACAAGGTTTCGGAGATTTTGATGGTTATTCAGACTTTTTTGGATCTATGTTTGGACGAGAAGGGCGTAGTAGATCAACTGGTTATAAAGGACAAGATGTTAATGCAAGTTTAACGCTTAATTTGACTGATGTTTTAGTTGATCAAAAACAGACGTTAACTGTAAATGGTAAAAACATCAGAATAACAATTCCTGCCGGTGTAGAAGATGGACAAACGATCAAAATAAAAGGGCATGGTGGTCAAGGTTACAACAATGGTCCTAATGGAGATTTATACATTACGTTTCATATCAATAATAACACAAAATTTGAGATAAATGGAGCGGATTTATCTACAACAGTTGAAGTGGATTTGTACGATGCAATTCTAGGAGGAGAAGTTACAATTGAAACGCTTTCTGGTAAAGTAAAAGTTCCGATTAAAGAAGGAACAGAGAATAATAAAAAGGTAAAATTGAAAGGAAAAGGTTTACCAATTTATAAAAAAGCAGAGCAGTTTGGAGATTTTTATGTCACATTTTTAATTAAAGTTCCAACCAACTTATCTGCCGAAGAAAAAGAATTGTTTGAAAAATTACGTTCAATTAAAAAAGCTTAAACCATGAAAAATATAACGATATCAGTTGTTCAGTTTAGTCAATATCATCAGATTGAACCTCAGTTTGTACTAGATTTATATCAAAACGGATTAGTTGTTTTACACGAACGTAATCAAGAATTTTTCATCGAAGAAGATGATTTAACAAATGTAGAACGTTACATCAAATTTCATTACGAATTAGGTGTAAACCTTGAAGGATTAGAAGTGATTAGTCATCTTTTGAAACAGATTGAAGTATTACAAAAACAAATTAAATAATCAAAACCAAAACAACCTTTGCACTAAACTGCAAAGGTTGTCTTATTTTTGCACAAATATTTTTCCAATGAGTACTCCTGAAAAGAAGACCAATATCAAAAAATTACATTCGCGTAATCGTCATTTGGCGCCCTATAATTTCGAAAAATTGTGTGCGATTTATCCACCACTTTCTAAATATATTAAACCAAATAGAGAGAACGAACCAACGATCACTTTTTCTGATCGCGAAGCTGTAAAAGCTTTAAACAAAGCTTTATTAAAAACCTATTATGATATTGATTATTGGGAGTTGCCAAAGGATAATTTATGTCCTCCGATTCCTGGTCGTGCTGATTATATCCATTATGCTGCTGATTTGTTAGGCGAAAAATTTGATGGTGTAATTCCTCGTGGAAAAGATGTAAAAGTCTTAGACATTGGCGTTGGAGCAAATTGTATTTATCCAATTGTAGGAAATTATGAATACGATTGGAATTTCGTTGGAGCTGAGTTAGATTATGAATCGCACAAAAATGCAGAAGAAATTGTGCGTAAAAATGCGAGATTACGTAATAAAGTAGAGATCAGAATGCAGTTTAATCCAAATAATATTTTCAAAAATATCATTAAACAAGGAGAAAAATTTGACATCACGATTTGTAATCCACCATTCTTTAAATCGAATCAAGAAGTGATGGAACAAACGATGCGTAAATTAAGAAATCTGGGTCAAAAATCGGATCAAAAACCGATTCAGAATTTTGGTGGAAATAATTCAGAGCTTTGGTGTAGAGGTGGAGAACGTTTGTTTATCACAAAAATGATCAAAGAAAGTGTTGAATTTAAACATCAAGTAAAATGGTTTACAACATTAGTTTCTCGTAAAGAAAATCTTCGCATTCTTGAAAGCGTTTTGAAACGTGAAAAAGTAAGAGAATACAAAATAATAAATATGCAACAAGGAAACAAAGTTTCACGTTTGCTAGTATGGCGTTTTTAAACGATTGTAAGTAAGATTTGTAAATGAGTTATTTAAAATTATTCCAAATTTTTAAGGAGTAATTTTTGGGATTAATTATTGTTTTACCTTGGGTATAATAAAAAAAGACTCAATATGAAATCGAAAAGAATTATAGCATCGTTAGGTGTAGTTGCATTATTATTTAGCATTTTTTCATTTACAACTTCTCATAAAATTGATTTGGGAAAAGAAGTTTCTGCATCTGAATGGAAAAATTTAAAAGTTTTACCGCAAAATATCTCGGAAGATAGTCTGAAAGGTTTGATGAGAGGATATAATGATGCATTAGGAGTGAAATGTAATTTCTGTCACGCAAATAATCCTGAAACAAAGAAGATGGATTTTGCAAGTGATGCAAAAAAAGAGAAAGAATTTGCACGACACATGATTGTAATGACACGTGATATAAATGCGAAAAATTTCAACTGGGAAAATGCCAAAAATCCTGAACAAATAAATGTTGTAACATGTGTTATGTGTCACAGAGGAAACGAAAGTCCAACAAAATCTTTGGTTAAACCTGTTGATGTAGAATTGAAAAGTGTAAAAGACGTTGCAAAAGATAAATTAGTTCCAGCGACTGGTTCGGCGATAGTTGAGAAAAAATAAAGATTACAAATAAAACCTCTATTGTAAAATGGAGGTTTTATTTTAAGAAATATATTCAACACATTTGATTTTTCTTGAAGAAGTTTTATTTTAGTGCGAGTATATAGTTATTTCTTAGAAATCTATATTGTACAAAAATCCATTAGAATACAAGAATGAAAGAAAAAATTGTAAGTTATAGTTTGAAATTTATCAAAGATATAATTCCTGTAATTGCGGGAATTTTAATCGCACTTTTTATTGATAATTGGAATTCTTCACGAAAAGATAAAATGTATATTGATCAAGTGTTTATAACAATCAATAATGAATTAAAAGATACTAAAACGGCGATTGATGAAAATATTCCGAAACAAGAAGCTTTGATTGATGCATTTGAAAAAGAATCGGATAATCCAAATATGAAAGTTATGAATGTTGTAATGAATTCTAAAGGAATATTTATGCCTCAAATAAAGCTTAATGCATGGAAATCGGTTTCCAATACCAAAATTGATTTAATAGAGTATAAAAAAATAAATGCACTTTCTAATATTGAAGATTTAAAAACAATATTGAATAATAAAGTTGATTTTTTGATGAGTTTTTTATATAACAATATAAATGCAACAGATAGAAATACGAAACAAACATTTAAAATGATTCTTCAAGATATTCTTCAAACCGAAATTACATTGCAAAAATATATAGACTCGTATCAAAAGAGTTTAAGATAAATTAAAGAATAAAAAAACTCCAATGTAAAATGGAGTTTTTTTATTTCCAAAATTCAATAAATCGTATAACTTTGCTTTCATAATTTAAAGAAATAAGATGTTTAAATCTATTCGTAAGGTTCTACTTTATCTTTTTGTAGCTCATCTAGTATACATTGTTGCATTAAAATGGATTAATCCTCCATTTACAATAACACAAGTTCAACAAGGGTTTGAACAAGGAAAATTTAAACGAGATTATATTGCCTATGATGAAATGGGACGAAATATAAAATTGGCTGTAATTGGTTCCGAAGATCAAAAATTTCCTGTTCATAACGGATTTGATATGGACGGAATACAAGAAGCAATCGAAAAAAATAAAGAAGGTAAAAAACTTCGTGGAGGTTCTACGATTTCTCAACAAGTAGCAAAAAATGTGTTTTTGTGGCAAGGTAGATCTTGGTTGAGAAAAGGATTAGAAGTTTATTTTACGTTTATGATCGAAAAAATTTGGGGTAAAGAGCGAATTTTAGAAATGTACTTGAATACATCAGAAATGGGAATTGGTGTTTTTGGTGTTGAAGCAGCGTCAGAATATTATTTTAATAAACCTGCTAAAGATTTAACCAAAAATGAAGCGGCTCGAATTGCAGCAGCTTTGCCATTACCACGAAAATATAATGTAAATCCGCCTTCATCTTTTATCAGCAGACGTGCCAGTCATATCGAGCGACAAATGCGAAATATACAAGGAAGGGCTGATTTGGAAAAAGTTTTAGGGAAATAAAATAGAAAAGAGAAGTTAATAAGCTTTTTTATTTTATCATTCTCTCCAATTAATTTTAACCGCAGAAATTTTATCCAATTCCAATCGAGTTTCAGGAAGTAAACTGAAATCGTTTTTCATATAAAAAGACAATGGAGAACGATAAGGCTCTCCATTCGCTTTTGTATCTTTATCGTGGTCGATTACCCAACCATTTAGTTCTGTCGAAAATGTTTTCAATCGATTAAGAATTTTACGTCCCAAACCAATTTGATGTAATTCCCTATCAACAATTATTGCAAACCATTTTTCATAATCTCTTTCAAAAATCACCGCCCAAGCTTGCATTTGATTGTTTTCATCTACAGCAAAAAAATGTTTCGCGTCAATCAAACTATTCAGGTAATTTTCGGCATCATTCAAACTCTCAAAAGCCAAATTAATAGGATATTCATTGTTCCAAATTTTAAAAATATAATCTTTATGAATTTGGTTTAATGTTGTAAACGAATAGATTTCGAATGAGTTAAGTTTAGACATGAAATGATTTCTTATTCCGCTAAATATACTAAAATTATTTAGTCAAAATTTCTTTTAAAATCAAAGGTTTGTCGGTTGTAATATAATCTACTTTTAAGTCTATCATTTCTTGCATTACTTTAGGTTCGTTAACTGTCCAAACATTAACCAATAAACCCAAATCTTTTGCTTCTTTTACCCAAGTTGGGTTTTTCTGAAAAACTTTATAATTATAGTCAATTCCATTCCAATTTTTCGCTTTTACTTCTTTAGGAGACAAATCACCGTTCAAATAAGAAACATGTAATTTTGGTGATAATTTTTTAAATTCATCACAAATATTTTGGCTAAAAGAAATGATTTCTACTTGTTTTTCAACTTTATGTTTTTTGATGATTTCGATTGCTTTTTTTACTGCACGATCTTCGTTTGCTTTTGATGAATGAGGTTTTAATTCGAAAATTAATTTGAAATTTTTATTCTTTTTTCCTTGTTCAAAATATTCTTCCAAAGTTGGCATATTTTCGTTGTTTGCCAATTTTAAGGTTTTCAAAAGAGAAGAATTTGTCGTTTCAATAGTATGACCTTGGTAATGATCATCATGATTTACCATCAAAACATCGTCAGCGCTAATCAAAACATCAAATTCAGAACCATAAGCATTAATATCTTGAGCAGATTTTAAAGATTTGACCGAGTTTTTCGCATTATTTTCGGTGTCCCAATAACCGCGATGAGCAATAATTTTTTGAGCATTTGCCATATTTGTAAGCATAAAGGTTGTTAAGGCAGTAAATATAAATTTTTTCATGATGAATTATTTTTTTCGGAGTAAAATTATTTTGTTTAGAGGATTTGGAGGTTACCTAAAGATTAAGAAGTCAAAAAATCATCAAAATCTGTCGAAAAGCAGTAAATTTTGGATCGAATAAAATTGCGATTCAGACGAATTTCCCTTAATTTTGCACAAAGACAAACACAATGACGCAAGGAATTATTATTTTAGATTTTGGCTCGCAATACAATCAGTTAATCGCGCGCCGAATTCGAGAATTTGGAGTTTATACAGAAATTATTCCCTACAACACTTCAATCGAAGAAATCAAAAAACACAATCCAAAAGGAATTATTTTATCAGGAGGACCTTCTTCAGTTTTTGGAGATGAAGCTGCTTTGGTAGAAAAAGAATTATTCGAAATGGGCGTTCCTGTTTTTGGAATTTGCTACGGAATGCAATTGATTTCGCACTTATTAGGAGGAGAAGTAAAAAAAGGTGAAAAAGGAGAATATGGAAAATCGGAATTAACAGTTTTAGCACAAAACAGTTTATTCGCAGGTGTTCCAGAACAATCTACAGTTTGGATGAGCCACTTTGACGAAGTGATGACAGCGCCAACAGGATTTACAATTTCAGGAAAATCAAACATAGATATTGCGGCAATCGCAAACGAAGATAAAAAGATTTTTGCAGTACAATTTCACCCAGAAGTAACGCATTCAGAATATGGTTCAACAATGTTAGAGAACTTTGTTTTTAATATTTGTCAGGCTGAAAAGAATTGGGTTTTAAAAGATTTTATCGAAACAGAAATTGCTCGTATAAAAGAAGTAGTTGGTGATAAAAAAGTAATTTTAGGACTTTCTGGAGGTGTAGATTCTTCTGTTGCTGCGGTTTTGATTCATCGTGCAATTGGCGATCAATTAACTTGTATTTTTGTTGATACTGGTTTATTGAGAAAAGATGAAGGGAAAAAAGTAATGGAAAATTACGGAAAACACTTCAACATGAACATCAAAATGGTGGATGCTTCAGAACGTTTCTTAACAAACTTGAAAGGTATCGACGAACCAGAGGCAAAACGTAAATCAATTGGTAAAGATTTCGTAGCTGTTTTTGATGAAGAATCAAATAAATTTGAAGATGCAGCATTCTTAGCGCAAGGAACTATTTATCCTGATGTAATCGAATCGCAATCTGTAAAAGGACCTTCTG
Source organism: Empedobacter sedimenti (assembly GCF_030005555.1). Lineage (GTDB taxonomy): Bacteria > Bacteroidota > Bacteroidia > Flavobacteriales > Weeksellaceae > Empedobacter > Empedobacter sedimenti. Next base: position 148,930 of record NZ_JASCQG010000002.1, read on the forward strand.
CAACTATTAAATCTCACCACAATGTTGGTGGATTACCAGAAGATATGAAACTTCAATTGTTAGAACCATTACGCGAATTATTCAAAGATGAAGTGCGTAAAGTTGGAGTAGAATTAGGTATTCCTCGCGAATTAGTTTACCGTCATCCATTTCCAGGACCAGGTTTAGGAATTCGTGTTTTAGGAGAAGTTGACGAAGAAAAAGTACGTATTTTACAAGAAGCTGATCAAATTTTTATTGATGAGCTTTATGCACATAATTTATACGACGAAGTTTCTCAAGCTTTCGTGGTGTTATTACCTGTAAAATCTGTTGGAGTAATGGGAGATGAGCGTACGTACGAATATACAGCGGTTGTTCGTTCAGCAAATACGATTGATTTTATGACAGCAACTTGGTCTAAATTACCTTATGAATTCTTAGAATTAGTTTCGAACAGAATTATCAATGAGGTAAAAGGAATCAACCGTGTAGCCTATGATATCAGCTCAAAACCACCAGCAACTATCGAGTGGGAATAAGCTAAAAAATATATCAAAGCCAGCCAATGTGCTGGCTTTTTTTCTATGTAAACTTTAAAAAACTAAATATTAAATGGAACTTTTAAAAGAAAGAATTCTGAAGGATGGAAAAAGTTTCGATGGTGGAATTCTAAAAGTTGATAGTTTTATCAATCACCAAATGGACCCTGTTCTGATGAAAGCAATTGCTTCCGAATTTGTTCAACGATTTTCGGATTTAAATATTAATAAAATTATTACAATCGAAGCGAGTGGTATTGCACCAGCTATTATGGTTGGACTAGAATTGAATTTGCCTGTTGTTTTCGTAAAAAAAGCTAAGCCTAAAACTATGGCTGATTTTTATGCATCACAAGTATATTCATTCACAAAAGACAGAACATATGATGTTTGTGTAAGCAGTCAATTTCTGAATGAAAAGGATAATGTTATTTTTATTGATGATTTCTTAGCGAACGGAAATGCAGCTTTGGGTGTTGAGGATTTGATTAAACAAGCAGGAGCAAACCTTTTGGGAATGGGATTTATCATCGAAAAATCTTTTCAAGAAGGTCGCGATCGTTTATTGAATGAAAACATCAGAGTTGAATCTTTAGTAAGACTAAAATCTTTAGGAGATAATTCAGTCATTTTTGAAGAATAATATATAAGTAATAAAGCCAATTTGTTTTGGCTTTCTTTTTGCTTAAGAAAAACCATATTTAGACGCATATGAAAATAAAATTACTTGCTTTAACACTTACAATCTTACTATTTACAGCTTGCAATTCGTACAAATCTGCTAATACAGCATTAGTTTCTGGTAACTTTCAGCAAGCTTTTGAGCAATCTACACAAGCTTATTTCAAAAATCCATCGGAGAAAAATGGAATCAAATATGTTCCATTAATTTTTGAAGCTTATCATAAAGGACAGCAAGCTGATGAAAATCGCTTGAAAGAGATTGAAACTTTGACAAATCCATCAAAATATCAAGAAGCTTATCAGGTAATCAATAGGTTACAAGACAGACAAAAGACTATTTCGGGTATTAATGGGCGAATGGTAAATGGAAAGAATTATAATTTCAAAATCAAAGATTATTCAGCAGCTTATAAAACGATTCAAGAAAAATATGCTCAATTTTTATACGATGATGGAAAATCTTTTCTTAATCAAGGTGGAAAATTGAATGCGCAAACTGCTTTTCAAAAGTTTGAAGTTTTAGAAACTGTTTATTCTAACTTTAAGGATACAAGAAGTTTGATGAATACTGCACGAGCAAATGGAATGTACAAGGTTTTGGTACAATTAATTAATAATACAGAAGTTGTAATTCCTAAAATGTTAGAGAAAGATTTATTAGATTTTAACTCGTATGGATTAGACTCAAGATGGACCGAATTTTATTCAGGAAAATTAAATAGTTCGTACGATTATGTGATTCAGCTAAGTTTTGAAACTATTAATGTTTCGCCAGAACGAGAAAAAATTGAAGTGCACAACTTTGAGAAACGAATTGTAGACGGAAAAGAAGAGTTGGTACAGAATGGAGAAGTGGTAAAAGACAAAGACGGAAAACCAGTAATGGTGGATCGTTATATCACTGTGAAAAGCCGTTTCGAAGAAATGCAGCGAATCAAAGAAGCAGCAATAACAGCGCGATATTTTTTAGTAGATAATCAGAGAGAGCAAACGTTAGAATCTAAAAATTTGGTGAGTCAATTTATTTTTACAGATTCTTACGGAACTTATAAAGGTGATCGACGTTCTTTGGATCGGGATTATTTGAATATGATTGGTAGAAGACCAGTTCCATTTCCGTCAAATGAACAAATGATCTTTGATTGTGGACAAGATTTGAAACGTAAATTTAAGAGCGAAATAGCTAGAATGAAGCTTTGATAAAAATAATTTGAAAAATTTAATCATTTTTTAAAATTCATTTTCAATACATTATCAAAACAAACGTCTGTTTTAGCTAAAAACTTGTAAAATTAGTTTTGGAGAATTAAAAAACCTTTCTATATTTGCACAGCAATTAAGACATAGACCCATGGTGTAACGGTAGCACATCGGTTTTTGGTGCCGCTAGTTGGGGTTCGAATCCCTGTGGGTCTACAAAAGTCTTATGCCTCGATAAGCAATTGTTGAGGCATTTTTATCTAACTTAGTTAATAAATAATTGCAAAAATTGAAATAAAATTTAGTCAGACCCATGGTGTAACGGTAGCACATCGGTTTTTGGTGCCGCTAGTTGGGGTTCGAATCCCTGTGGGTCTACAATTTTTCTTTTCAATTTTATATAATAATCATGGACAGACCCATGGTGTAACGGTAGCACATCGGTTTTTGGTGCCGCTAGTTGGGGTTCGAATCCCTGTGGGTCTACAGATTTCTAAGCTTCAATAGTATTATTGAAGCTTTTTTTATTCGTACAATTTTGCTATATTTATAATAGTTGAATTTAAAATGACTTTAGAAAATATAATTTTAGAAGCTAAAAAAGGTAAACGTAACGCTCAGAATGCAGTGATTGAACTTTTGTGGAATAAAGTGTACAATTATGTTTTTGGGAAAATCAGAAATGAAGAAGAGGCAGAAGATATCGCTATTGAAACGTTTACGAAGGTTTTTACTAAACTAAAATTGTATAACGAAGATTTTGATTTCACGACTTGGGTTATTTCTATTGCGCATAATACGATGATAGATCATATCCGAAAATCGCCTAAGTTGAATATCTCTTTAGATGATGACACAAATTTTCTAGAAATACTAGAAGATCAACCTTCTCCTGAAGAATACTTAATTTTGAAACAAGATAACGATAAACTAATTACAGCAATTGCTCAACTTAGAGAGCCTTATCAACGAATTATAGAGTTACGTTATTTGGAAGATAAAACTTACAAAGAGATTGCAGAAGAACTCAATTTATCTTTAGCAAATGTTAAAGTCCGACTTTTACGTGCCAAACAATTGTTAATGGAGGTGATGCAAAATAATAATTAACTACTTTAAACGTTTAATTAGAAGTTACTCAAATTTGATGAACGATGGAGAAAAGAGTTTACATAGTGATGATATTATTAGGAAGTTTAATTTTAACTTCTTGTGGTAGTAGTAAAGTAACTTCATATAAAAAAGTAGGCTCAAAAAAAGTTTACACTTCATCTAAAAGTTCAAAGAAAGAAAATTCTTCAAGTGTTTTTCGATCAGTTAATGCTGATGATTCTGCTCCACGAGGAATTAGTAAAATATTAAAAACAGCAAAATCTTATATAGGAACTCCATATAAATATGGTGGAACGACGTCTTCTGGTTTTGATTGTTCTGGTTTAGTTTACATCAGTTTCAAAGAAATGGATATAGAACTTCCTCGCAGATCAAGCGATCAAGCTGGTTATGGAAAAGAAATAAATGTCGAAAATGTTAAAATTGGAGACTTAATATTTTTTAACACTTCAGGAAATTCAATCTCTCATGTAGGGATTGTAGAAAGCATAAGTCACGATGGATCAATTAGTTTTGTTCATTCTTCCACTTCAAAAGGTGTCATGATTTCTTCATTAGACGAAAATTATTGGAAAACTAGATTTGTAAAAGCCGTCAGACTTTTATAAATTGAAACGTGATAAAATTTCGACCTTCTATATTATTCCTTTTTGGTATATTTTTTTTCGTATCATTTCTTGCAAAAGCTCAAGTAGATAGTGTAAGGATAGATACTGTTCAAATTGAAAATAAAGAGCATTCGAAGTTCAGAAAATTCTACGAACGAATACTATTCAAGAAGAAAAAAACAAGTTTCCCGATTCAGCCAAATTATCGTGACGAAGATCTTTATGAAGGAAAAATTATTCGTAATATTTACTACAAAACGCAAGATCCTTTTGGTTATTCGTTAAATGATACCACAAAGCGCCCTACAAAATGGTTAGAGCGTGCTGGAAATACGTTACATGGAAAATCAAAGAACTTTGTTTTACGGCAAAATTTACTTTTTAAGAAAGGCGAAAAATATGATTCGATTAAAGTTTCAGAATCAGAACGTTTAATTCGTACCAATCGTTCTATTCGTAGAGTAGAAATAAAAGGGAATTTAGTAGGGAATGATTCAGTTGATATTTATGTTAATTCGATTGATTCTTGGAGCATGTTTATTACCGGTTCGTTATCAAGTTCTAAAGTAGGAATTCGTGTCAGAGAGCGTAATTTTTTAGGAATAGGACATATTTTGGATAATCGTTATCGACACAATTATAAAACAGGTAATTCACTATATCAATTCAATTATACTGTTCCCAATATTGCGCAAACCCGAATTATAGGAAATATTCGATATTTTAAAAACGAAGACAATCATTATACAAAATCGTTAAGTTTTGTTCGTCCATTTTATTCACCATTAGCTCATTACGCAGGAGGAGTTTCCGTAGGGCAAGTCTTTTTTAGAGATTCTTTAGATTACAACAAACCTGTGTTGGAGATGAATAGTTTTAAATATAATTATCAAGATTATTGGTTAGCAAGAGCATTTAAGATCAATAATTTTGCTTCAGATAAAATTACAAACTTTATTGTTTCTGCTCGATTTTATGATCGCACTTTTAAAGAAACGCCATCATTAGAAAATGATCCAGCACAATATTTTTCTGATCAGACCAATTATATGGTAGGACTTGGTATTTCTTCTCGCCGATATGAGAAAACACGATTCATTTTTAATTATGATATTGACGAAGATATTGCGATAGGTAAATCTGCAGGATTGATTTTTGGTCAGCAAAATATACGTCATACAAATCGTTATTATCTTGGAGGAAAAGCTTCTATTGGTGGTTTTATTAATTCAGGATTTTGGGGGATAAGTGCCGAATATGGTGGTTTTTTTAATAGAGGTAAATTTGAACAGAAAACACTTTCGTTAGAATTGCAATATATGTCAAAATTATCTTCATGGGGAAGATGGCGTTTCAGAAATTTTGCGAAAACAAATTATTTATATGGTGATAGCCGTCTTGATTCGCCTGCAGACCAGCTAACTTTACACGAGCATGATTATTTGGGAATGGCAGGTTTTAAATCAGATAGAGGGCTTATGGGACAACAAAAGCTGATGTTTGAATATCAATTGCAATCTTATCCACCTTATCAATTTTTAGGATTCCGTATTTCACCTTTTTTCAATGCGATGGCAGCTGCAATAGGAGATAATAAGAAATTTATTTTTAATAGTAATCCTATTTATACGCGGTTTAGCTTGGGCGTAATGTTGACGAATGACTATTTTGTGTTTAACAATATTCGTTTTTCGTTATCGTATTATCCAAATATTCCTGGTCAGGGAGAAAATCTAATCAAAACAAATTTGATTGACAACCGAGATTACCAAATGATGGATTTTGATTTCTCTAAACCAAATTACATTCGTTGGAATCGTTGGGATTAAATATAAAAAGCTCGAAGATTTCTTCGAGCTTTTTGATTGAATTTTATTGATGATTTTACTTCACTTGTCGTGATACAACCCACGAAACTAAACTTCCTAATCCTAAAACTGTCACAATTACAGCGATAAAATTCTGTATCGAGAATAAGAAAGGAAATGGAATAGTAGGAGATGCCATTACTAAACCAAAATTAATTTGTAATAAACCAATTACAGATGCAATCAGTAATCCAGTTATCATGGCAATTGATGTAATAATAAACCCTGTAAAAAAGAAGATGTTTCTAATTTTTTTACGAGAAAGACCAAAACTATACATGGTTTGTATTTCCTTGGTTTTATCTAAAATCAAAATAATAATTGTTCCGGCAAGATTAAAACAAGCAATAATTATCACCAAAGTAAAGATGAGGTAACTGATTAGGTTTTCCATGTTCATTACTTTCAGAAAGGCTGAATCTAAATCTTGTCTTGTCTCAATTTTATATTGATTTCCAAGTGATTTTTGTAACTCAGCTTTTACTTCATTAAGCGATTTTTTACCCGTTGTTTTTACTTCAATCCCATAATATTGATTCTCTTTTAATTGTAATAATTCTTGAGCTAAACCTAATGTTGTGAAAATATGTTTGTCATATTGTTCGTTCAACATAAAAACACCAGAGCTATACGCTTCTTTCTGTGTAAAAGCATCACTTTCTTGCTTTATAAGTCCAGTTCCTGCTTTAGGCATCATCAAATCTGCTGGTGTTATAGGATCTACATAAAGCTGAAGACGTTCTGCAATACCGGCAGAAACGATAAAATTATCATTTCGATTAAAATCTAAATATTGTCCACCATAAACAACAGTATCTAAACGAGTAACTTTGGTAAAGTTTTCGTCAATACCTTTCAAATAAGCAATATCTTGCTTCCCTCGATAATCGATGTATACTTTTTCTTCAATTATTTTCGAAAAAGCTTTGACATCTTTTTGTTGTTTTAGTTGATTGACTACAAAGTTTGTACTGTCTAAAATTTTACCTTTGGCTGGAGAAATTTTGATTTCAGGATTTACATTACTATAATATTTCAGATTCATTTTTTCTAAACCCGAAAACACTGACAAAATAATAAATAAAGCAGATGTCGCTACCAAAATAGCACCAACTGCAATCGATGTAATAATGTTTACAGCGTTTGTATTCGTTTTTGAGAAAATGTAGCGTTTCGCAATGTAAAGTGAAATGTTTTTCATTACAAGATTGGATTATTTCCTTCTCCTTTTAAAGCTTTGTCTATTTTATCAATTTCGTCTAACGAATTATCCAAAATAAAGATTAATTCTGGTGTAATACGCATTTGTTTTGAAGCTCCATTTGATAAAACTCCTCTAAAGAAGGGAATATTTTCTTTGATTGCTTTAAAAATTTCGTCTTTCTGCGTATTAGGAAAAATGCTTACATAGATTTTTGAAACTCCTAAATCTGGTGTTACTTTCACTTCTGTTACACTTATTAAATTACCAGGAAATTCTTCTACAGTCCATTTTCTGAACGCTTCTGCTAAATCTTCTTGAAATAATTTACTTACTTTTTGTTGTCTATTGCTATCCAATTCTATTCATTTTTATGAGACCGTAAAATTACTGCATTTTTTCGTGATTAAAAACATTGAGGTTACAATTCAACTTCTTTGTAAATTTGTTTCTATGAAAAAAGATATCGAAACTTCAAAAGATGTTGCTTTATTGGTAAATATGTTTTACGATAAAGTGCAAAAAGATGATGTCATTGGTTACTTTTTTTCAGAAGTTGCAAAGGTAAATTGGGACGAACATTTGCCACATATGATTCAGTTTTGGGAAACTGTTTTGTTAGGCAAAGCAACTTTTGAAGGTTGGCCAATGCGTACACATTTGGTTTTGAGTCAGAAAGAAAAATTAAAACCACACCATTTCGAACGTTGGATTGAATTGTGGTACGGAATAATTGACGAAAAATTTAAAGGAGAAATAGCAAATGAAGCTAAAAATAGAGCTAAAATTATGCGTGATTTAATTCTTTTCAAAATTGACCAAATGGAACAAAAACAAGGATTTATTCAATAAAAAAATGCAACTTTTATGAAGTTGCATTTTTTGTATTATTTTAGATATGATTGAAAAATTATTTCGCAATCATAATTAATTTTTTATTGATAAACTCCATAATTCCAGCTTTAGAAAGTTCGCGTCCGTAACCCGAATGTTTTACTCCACCAAAAGGTAAATCTGGACTTGAAGAAACCTGTTTGTTCACGTAAACCATTCCCGAATCTATTCTACGAGCTATTTTCTCTGCATTTGGAACATCTTCTGTGTAAATAGAAGCACCTAAACCATAAGGTGTATCATTCGCAATTTTGATTGCTTCTTCTACATCTTTCACTTTCCAAATACAAACCACAGGACCAAAAACTTCTTCGTCATAAGCTTTCATTCCAGGTTTTAAATCTGTTAAAATTGTTGGTTGCAAAAAGAAACCATCACGATCGATACGTTTTCCTCCTGATACAATTGTTGCTCCTTTATCTGCTGAATCATTAATTTGTTCAACTAATTTTTCTAATGCACTTTCCGAGCTTACAGGTCCCATATTGGTATCTGCCTGTGTAGGATCACCAACTTTCATTCCATTTACATAATCCGTAATTTTTTTCAAATATTCGTCGTAAATACCTTCTTGTACAATAATACGTTTCGAAGAAGTACAGGCTTGTCCAGCATTACGTAAACGCCCATTAATTGTTCCGTTCATTACTTTTTCGATATCCGCATCATTCAAAACAATCATTGGATCAGATCCTCCAAGTTCTAAAACAGAAGGTTTGATTAATTGACCCGCTAAACTAGCAACTTGAGATCCAGCGGCTTCGGAACCAGTTAAAGAAACACCAACAATTTTTGGATTATTGATAATTGCATCTGTATCTTTTCCTGACATCAACAAGTTTTTGTACAAACCTTTTGGAGCACCAGAAGCTGTAAACATTTCTTCGAAAGCGATTCCACATTGTGGAATATTAGAAGCTGTTTTCAAAACGACAGTGTTACCAGCCATAATATGAGGACCAGCAAAACGTGCAATTTGAGAAAAAGGAAAATTCCAAGGCATAACACCTAACAGTACACCAATAGGTTCTGAAACCACATAAGCGTCGCCTTTTTCTGTTTGTAAAGGAACATTTGCCAAGAATTCTTCTGCATTATCAGCATAATATTCGATAATATTAGCACTATAATCAATTTCGATTTCACTTTCATACAATGGTTTTCCCATTTCTGTTGTAATCAAAGCAGCTAAACGAGCTTTTTGTTTACGCATTTCGTTCGCAACACGTTTCATTACAGCTTTTCTTTCTTCGAAAGATTCGAATCGCCATGTTTGATATAATTCGTTTGCGTCGTCTATATATTGATTGATTTCTTCGCTTGTGTAGGCTTGAAATTCTTTTTCGATTTTACCTGTAGCAGGATTTAATGTTCTGATTGAACTTGCCATTTCACTCTTTATTTAATGTATACAAAGTTGTAGCAATTCTCGTTCCTAACAAAACTTTTAGGATAAATAAAACTGATAGTTTGTTGAATAAAACTAAATGTAGTTGATTGTTTAGTTTTTATATTAATTTGAGTTAGATAATTTGTTTACTCAATTAAGAAATTTTTCTTTTTCGAAATGTTCAAAGATTTAGATTTCTTGATAGGTTTGATAAGATAATGAATTAAAGAAAGCGTCATTCTGAACTTGATTCAGAATTACATGATCAATAAATGCATTAATAAAATAAATTAAAAGCCATAACGAGTTGTCATACCGATTTTGTCGAGATATCTTTTAAGTTATTAATTATAATAGAGTTTACAATGATGAGAAGCTGAAATAAACACAGCTTGACGTAATATTAATTAATGAAAATTATTTTCTAAAATGGTAAATTATCGTCATCGTTGTTCATAGAACTTGTGAATTCTCCACCGAAATCTCCAAAAGCATCAGAAGGATCAATGGCAGATAAATTCATAGCGCTATTCATTTCTTGAGAACCATCGTTCATCGAACTTTGAATTTCGAAATCGCTTCCATATGAAGTTTCCAAATCAGTAAATTTAGCTTGCTCATTAATGAATCGTAAACGTACATTTTCTAACGCACCATTACGGTGTTTTGCAATGATAAACTCGGCTTGACCAGCACAAGGCTCACTTTCATCATCCCAATATTCCAATTTATAATATTCAGGACGGTAAATAAACGAAACGATATCAGCATCTTGCTCAATCGCTCCAGATTCACGTAAATCCGAAAGTAAGGGACGTTTACTTCCTCCACGAGTTTCTACCGAACGAGATAGCTGTGATAAAGCAATTACAGGAATACTTAACTCTTTTGCAATTGCTTTAAGGGAACGTGAAATCATCGAAATCTCTTGCTCACGGTTTCCATTTGCTTTTCCTCCAGCAGTCATCAACTGCAAGTAGTCAATCAAAATCATTTTTACACCATGTTGAGAAACTAAACGACGCGCTTTTGCTCTTAAATCGAAGATAGAAAGGGCAGGCGTATCGTCAATGTAAAGCGGTGCATTTTCAAGACCTTTTACTTTTGTATATAATTGTTTCCATTCGTGATCAGCTAATTTTGCTTTACGCAATTTTTCACCCGATATTCCAGTTTCACCCGAAATCATACGCGTAATCAACTGAACAGAAGACATCTCTAATGAGAAAACCGCAACCGGAATATTTTTATCAACCGTCATATTTTTCGCCATAGAAAGGATAAAAGCGGTTTTTCCCATACCAGGACGAGCGGCTAATATAATCAAATCCGATTCTTGCCAACCCGAAGTAATTTTGTCAATTTCTGTAAATCCAGAAGATAAACCAGACATTCCTTCTTTGGTAGATTGAGCTTTAATTTTGTCAATCGCTTCGGTTACCAAATCTCTTGCTTCCGAATAACTACGTTTGATTCCACCTTCTGTGATTTCGAATAATTTCGATTCTGAATAATCCAATAAATCAAATACATCGGCAGTGTCATCGTATGATTTTTCGATTACTTGATTCGAAATTTCGATTAAACGACGAAGAATGTATTTTTCTTGAATAACACGCGCATAATACTCCACGTGTGCAGAAGAAGAAACTTTTTGCGTTAATTGAATCAAATAATAATCACCTCCAACACGATCTAATTTTCCATCACTTTTCAACTCATTCGAAACCGTTAATAAATCAATTGGTTCTGAATCGTTAAATAATTTTTGAATGACAGCATAAATCGCTTGATGCTCTGGACGATAGAAAACTTGAGGGGTTAAGATGTCAATTACTTCATCTAAACCTTTCTTATCAATCATCATCGCACCAAGTACAGCTTGCTCTAAATCAACGGCTTGAGGAGGAAGTTTTCCTTTCTCTAAACCAATGGTATTGCGCTGGTTAGCTGTATGTTCTTGATTATAATTTGCTTGTTCCATAAGAGGTTCAAAATTAAAGAAAAAAACGAGATATAACTAATTTTATATCTCGTTTTTATTTGTTATATTCTACAATAACTAGTATTGTAAAAGTGTGTTATCCTGAAAATTCTCCGAATTTTATGAAACGTTCTTGACGTTGTGTTTGTAATTCTTTTGGAGAAAGTTTTTTCAATTCATTGTATGTTTCTAAAACTTTATTTTTCAAGTTTGTGTATGCAACTTCTGGTTTGTAATGTGCTCCACCAAGAGGTTCTTGAATAATATCTTCAATTAATCCTAATTCTAACATATCAGGACCAGTTAATTTCATTTGCGAAGCGGCTTGCTCTTTGTAATCCCAACTTCTCCATAAAATTGTCGAACAGTTTTCTGGTGAAATTACAGAATACCAAGTGTTTTCTAACATGAAAACTTTGTTTCCAACTCCAATCCCTAATGCTCCACCTGAAGCTCCTTCACCAATTACAATTGTAATGATAGGAACAGTTAGTTTCAACATTTCGTAGATGTTTTTCGCAATAGCTTCTCCTTGACCTCTTTCTTCAGCTTCTAAACCAGGATATGCACCAGGAGTGTCGACTAATGTAATAACAGGAATATTAAATTTTTCTGCTAATTTCATTAAACGTAAAGCTTTGCGGTAACCATCAGGATTAGACATTCCGAAACGACGATATTGTCTTTCCTTTGTGTTTTTACCTTTTTGTTGCCCAATAATCATAAAAGACTGACCATTGATTTTTCCAATTCCACCAACCATTGCTTTATCATCAGCAAAAGTTCTATCTCCGTGAATTTCGATAAATGTATTATCAGTAATTGCGTATGCGTAATCTAAAGTATAAGGGCGAGAAGGGTGACGAGATAATTGTACACGTTGCCATGGAGTTAAATTACCATAGATTTCCTTCTTTTTATTTTCAATTGCAATTTCAATTTCAACACAAGCTTGTTTGATATTAACACCGCTTCCTTCTCCGACGATTTGACAGCTTTTTAACTGTTCTTCTAAATCTTTGATAGGTTGTTCAAATTCTAAATATTCCATACAAAAGTGTTTGTTCAATTCAACAAATATAGAAAAGGTTTTTTAGCCAATTATAAATAAATGTAGAATGTTTTAGATATTTTTTTCAATTCATTCAATTTCAAAAGATAAAAGCGCCTGCTAAAGTAGTAGACGCTTTTACTTCTATATTTTGAATATTACATTTTTTCAATAATCATTGCAGATGCTCCACCGCCACCATTACAGATAGCTGCACCTCCTATTTTTCCTCCGTTTTGCTCTAAAACGTTTAATAATGTAACTAAAATTCTTGATCCAGAATTTCCAAGTGGGTGACCAATAGAAACCGCACCTCCATTTACATTAACTTTAGAAGCATCCAAGTTTAATAATTTAGTATTTGCAATTCCAACAACTGAAAACGCTTCGTTGAATTCCCAGAAATCAACATCAGTAGCTGTCATATTAGCTTTTTTCAATAATTTTTCAACCGCTTTAGCTGGCGCAGTTGTAAATTTAGAAGGTTCTTGAGAAGCATCAGCATAAGCGATAACTTTTGCAAGAGGCTTTAATCCTAATTCGTTTGCTTTATCCAAAGACATTAATACTAAAGCAGAAGCTCCATCATTGATTGTTGAAGCATTTGCAGCAGTTACAGTTCCGTCTTTAGAGAAAACTGCACGTAAACCTGGAACTTTATCAAAGTTTACATTTTTATATTCTTCGTCTTCTTTAAAAATAACTGGTTCTCCTTTGCGTTGAGGAATTTCTACAGGAACAACTTCGTTGTCAAATTTTCCAGCAGCCCAAGCTGCAGAAGATTTTTTGTAAGAATTGATCGCAAATTCATCTTGTTCTTCACGAGAAATATTGAACTCAGTTGCACAAGTATCTCCAAAAAGTCCCATCATTTCTTTGCTGTAGTAATCTTGCAAACCATCGTTCACAATTCCATCTAACAAAACAGTATTTCCGTATTTATTTCCAGTTCTTGCATTTGGCGAATAAAAAGGAACCATAGACATGTTTTCCATTCCTCCAGCAACTACAACATCTGCATCACCCAAACGAATCGCTTGCGTAGCAAACATTACAGCTTTCATACCAGAAGCACAAACTTTGTTTACCGTTGTTGCAGGAATCGTATTTGGTAAACCTGCTTTTATCATTGCTTGCTTAGCAGGCGCTTGTCCTTCACCAGCTTGCAATACATTTCCCATATATACTTCATCAACTAGATTTCCGTCTAAGTTGATTTTATCTAAAGCTCCTTTAATAGCTGTAGCGCCTAAATCTGTAGCAGGAACGTTAGATAAACTTCCTAAAAAAGATCCCATTGCTGTACGAACAGCTGAAACTATTACGACTTCTTTCATTTAATTGTGATTTTGTTTTTTATTATGATAACTTAATAATGCAAGATATAAAATTTATAGTAGTATTAATTTGATTTACTTTTTAAAGATTTTTTAAATTTGTTATTGACTTAATACAGATAATTGATTTTTTTTGTTAAAATGATAATTATCTTAGAATAGAATATTTTTTGGATGATAAAATGATTAAAATGCTGAAGATAAAAATGATATTATTTGGTTTGATTTCATGTTTTGCAATTGCAATCGGAAATGCGCAAACCTTTGATCAAAAATATTTTAAAACAATTTTAGATTCACTTACATCAAATTCGTTTGCTGGGAGAGGTTATGTAGATAATGGAATGACAAATGCAGGGAGTTATTTACAAACTGAATTCAAAAAAAATGGCTTGAGCTCTTTTTCCTCTAATTATAAACAGACTTTTACTTTTCCGATTAATGTAATCAAAGATGCAAAACTGAAAATTAATGGAAAAGAATTGAAATATGGAATTGATTTTATTATAAAACCAAGTTCTAAATCAGTTTTCGAGTCTAAGCTCGCATTTTATACTTTAAATACTAAAGAATATGTAGAATCTTTTCAATCGAATGATAAAACGAGACATTTTATTGTAAAAGATAATGAATTACAAAAAAGGAAAAATGTTATTTTGCCGCCTTTAATGACTTCTGTCGATTCTATTCAGAAATATTACAAACAATGGGCGAATATTTATGAGAAAGATGATAATCAAGATCGTGCAATTTTTCGATTTACTTCAGATAAATTAACATCGAGCCTTAGTCAGAGACAATCTTCGATTTCTGAGTTTATTATTTCGGATAAATTTTATTCGAAAAACATGAATATCAATGATTTTTCTATAAAAACTGAATTAAATAATTCATTCGAAGCAAATAATATAATTGGTTACATTGACGGAAAGAATAATGATAGCGTAATTGTGATTTCTGCACATTACGATCATTTAGGGAAAGTTGGAAAAACTATTTTTCCTGGAGCGAGTGATAATGCAAGCGGAACGGCGATGATGATGACGTTGATGACGTATTATTCGAAGCATCAACCTAATTATAAAATGGTTTTTATGGCTTTTGCAGGTGAAGAAGCCGGAATTATAGGTTCAGATTATTTTGTAACCAATCCTTTATTTAATTTGAAGCAAATCAAATTTTTAGTCAATTTAGACATTATGGGAGCGGGCGATCAAGGAATTCAAGTCGTAAATGGTAAAGTTTTCCCGGCAAAATTTAATAAACTCGTTGCGATAAATTCAAAAAATAATTATCTTAGAGAAGTTAAAAATAGGGGAGAATCGTGTAATTCTGACCACTGTCCTTTTTATTTAAAAGGTGTTCCGTCTTTTTTTATTTATACATTAGGAGGAAAAGGTTTTTATCATGATCCTAATGATACCGCAGTAAATTTAGATTTAAGCTATTCAGAAAAAGTCTTTTATTTACTAAGAGATTTCATAGATGTATTATAAAAAAAAAATAATCCGTTCTGAAAGAACGGATTACTAACCAACCTAAACTACTATAAAAAACTCTAAAAAGTAAAAAAGAGTTGCGAGTAAGTTCAACTTCATGATTCCATTTCATTTTACTCGTTTAATACTCTCTGTATTACTATCTATGAATAAATTATTTGACTCTGCAAATGTCTAATTTTTTTGTCTGATTTGAAACAATATGAAAAGATTTTATCTATGATAGTAATAGTTTAAATTTATAACAATTGATTAAAATCGGTTATAAACTTGTATTGAAAAGGTTTTGAGTAAAGACAATAAGAGTATGAAGAATAATCTAAAAGTTATATTTTAACATAATATTAACTTTTAAAATTCTTAGCTAGTAGAGTATTTGTAAATTAATTCTTTAAACTAAATTTGAAAAAATAATTAAAGTTTAAAAATGCTTTGATCGTTACAAATTCTAAACCAAATTTAGTTAAATGAAAAATATTTTTTTAATTCTATTGTTTAATTTATCATTAAGTATTCATGCACAGAATGTTAATCCGGATCAAGTTCGTGTTAAAATTTATGATACGATTGTAAATGATATCAATAAACATAGATTAGCTTCGATAAACAAACAAATTGTTATAGATCCTACTATTAATAAGTTTGGTGATTATAAATTAGATGAATTTGGCGTAAAATTAGATTCAGTTAAATATGATCAGAATTTAAAGTTTTGTACAAAAACTTCTGTATATAAATGTGTTACAAAATTTGAGATAGATCAATATAAAATAGTGAATGTATTTAAAGATCAAAAAGATGCAATTCATCAAGATTTTTATGGAATATATGCGCCCTTAGATAGTTGGTATAATTTGATTTATTTTTCGATGGTAAAACATTTTGAGAAAGATAGAGCTTTCCAGTTTGATGTAGTAATTCCGGTAAGAAATGTTTGGATAAGTGAGAAGGAGATGAAAGAGCAAATTTATTTTTATCAGTTGAAGTTTGATGAACGCTTTAAGATTCTGAAATTTGAAAAATTATTTCTAAAACATTAATATTCAGTCCTAAAAAATCGTAAATTAGCAATAATGTAAATCAAATAAAAACCAATGTTAAATGTAAGTTCGTATATTGATGAGTTGTTACAACTTTCAAAAGGTAATCTTAGAATTTGCCGAATGAATTGGTGGCTTTTGAAGTATGAGGACGAGTTTAAGAATGCAATTGACGAAACTTCTTGTAAAAAATGGCAACGTTGGTTTTATAATGACGAACATCCTTATCCGTGTGTTTGTCCGAAGCGAGAAAAATTATGTGTTTTCATCGATTTGTACCGAGAATTAGATCGTTTGACACAAGTACAACGTTTGGAAAAGTTTTTTGAAGACTCTTTTCAGCGATTTGAGTTGATAAAAGATTCAACAGACTTAATAAGAGGTTGGATGAGTGAAATAAGACCTGTTATTTCATCAATTTATTTGTTATTAGATAAGAACGATAATCTCAAAATTAGGTTTTATAATTCTGATCCTGTTTTGGAAGTGAATATCAATAAAAACGATTACAAATACACTTTACTTTGTTTAGATATTTTTAATTATAATATGTACGTAAAAGGTATGTAAAAAAGAAAAGAGAGTTGAATAATCAGCTCTCTTTTCATGTGAAATAAATAGATTAAATATGGTTTATTTTATTAAACCAATTTCTCTTAAACGCTGTGTTAAAAAATCTCCAGCTGTAATATCTTCAAATTGTTTTGGATTTTCTTCCGTAATACAATTCTCTAAAACAGATAAATCCATTTCAGAAACTGGATGCATAAAGAATGGAATAGAAAAACGAGACGTTCCCCATAATTCTTTTTCAGGATTAACTACTTGGTGAATAGTCGATTTTAAACGATTGTTTGTATGTCTTGATAACATATCACCAACGTTAATTACTAATTCGTCATCAGCTGCAATTGCATCAACCCAAGTTCCGTCATGTTTTTGTACTTGTAATCCACGACCTTGCGCTCCCATTAATAAAGTAATCAAGTTAATGTCACCATGAGCACCTGCGCGTACAGCACCTTTAGGTTCTTCTGTGATAGGAGGGTAGTGAATAGCTCTTAAAATAGAATTTCCGTTTTGTACTTTATTATCAAAATAAAATTCGTCTAATCCTAAGAAAATTGCTAATGCACGAAGTACATAAATACCCGTTTTTTCTAATTGTTTATATGTTTCTTCTCCGTATTTATTGAATTCTGCAACTTCTTTTACATCAACGTTTTCAGGATAATTGTATTTTGCTTTATCTTCTTCGTTTACATATTGTCCAAAGTGCCAAAATTCTTTCAAATCACCTTCAGGTTTATCTTTTGCATGTTCTTGACCAAAAGCTGTGTATCCTCTTTGTCCACCAATTCCTTCAACAATATAACTACGTTTAGTTTCTGTTGGTAATGCGTAAAATTCGCGAACGTTTTTATATAAATTCTCTACCAAATCGTCAGATAAAAAATGTCCTTTTAAAGCTACAAATCCAATTTCTTCGTATGCTTTACCAATTTCATTGACAAATTTTTGTTTTCTTGATGAATCTTCAGATAAAAAATCGGCAAGATTAACTGATGGTATTCCGTTTTGTGACATCTGTGTGTACTTTTTTGTATAATTCTTTTGCAAATGTATGTAAACATTTTTATTGTGGATAATTTTGTTAATAACTTTTTTGATTGTCTATTGTTTTATGTGTTATTGAAAAGGTTAAATCAATTATTATCGAATAAAATATTGATTATTATTGTTTTGATATTTTATTTTAGGATTTGTTGCTTGAGATTGATTATAGATTTATTTGATTTGTATTAATATTTAGATAAATGTTTTTTATAATAATTTTTTGTTAAGAAAGAAATGAGTGCATCAAATTATTTATCGGACAATAATTAGTAGTTTTGTTGTATAACTAAGTTTTATGAAGATTTTGATTATACAACACAAAATGATAGGAGACGTTTTAATAACTTCTTTGTTGTGTGAGAATATCAAAAAAGCATTTCCTGATGCTACAGTTGACTATTTAATTAATAGTAATACTTTACCAATTTTAGAAAATAATCCATTTATTGATCAGAAAATAGTTTTTAATGAAAACGAAAATAAAGGATTAATGAAATTAATTCAGTTTTCTAAAAAAGTTAACCAAAATAAATATGATGTAGTAATTGATGCTTATTCTAAAATTCAGAGTTGGGTTGATGTTTGGATAAATAACGCGCCCAAAAAAATATCATACAAAAAATCTGGTCGTACTTTTTTGTATACAGATAATGTCGTAAAACATAATGAGCCTAATTCATTTTTAGGTTTGGCGATAGAGCATCGTTTAGCTTTATTGAAACCTTTGGGAATAGAAGTGCCTTTGGCTACTGAACCAAAGTTGTATTTGAGTGATGATGAAATTAGTTTTGCGAATAAAGTATTTACAGATCATCATGTTGATGAATCTCGTAAAACAGTTATGGTGAGCTTACTTGGTTCGGACCCTTCTAAAACTTATCCCTTAGATGAAATGGCAAAAATGATCAATTTTATTGGTCAACATTATAATGTCAATATTTTGTTTAATTATTTTCCGAACCAAATAGCTCAGGCTAAAGAAGTATATAATCAATTATCAAAAGAAGCTCAATCTAAAGTTTACTTTGAATTATTAGGAGGAGATTTACGTCAATTTATCGCCATAGCAAATAAATGTGATTTGATTGTAGGAAATGATGGTGGAGCGATTAATATGACAAAGGCTGTAGGGAAGAAATCTTTTATTATTTTTTCGCCTTGGATTGATAAAAATGTTTGGGCAACTTTTGAGGACGGAATTAACCATACGAGTGTTCATTTAAAAGATTATTATCCAGCAAAATTTGAAGGATTAAATAATCGAGCAATAAAAAAACAAGTAGATGATTTCTATTCTATGTTCAAATTTGAATTATTTAAAGATAAATTAGAAAAATTTCTATCAACTTTTTTAAAATAAATTCAGAAAATTTTAGTTCTTATAATTATAGTTTATAATAAATAATGCCCAACAAAATCTCTGCTCTACTGATTACTTATAATGAAGAAAATAATATACAACGTTATTTAGATAATGTTGAATTATTTGCTGATGAAATTATTATTGTAGACTCGTATAGCACAGATAAAACGGAGTTAATAGCAACTAAACATCCAAAAGTTAAATTTATAAAAAGAGCGTTTGATAATTTTACAAACCAAAAAAATTATACTTTAAGTCTTGCTCAACACGATTGGGTTACTTTTTTTGATGCAGATGAAGAACTTTCTTCGAGCTTGATAGAGGAAATGCAAAACAAAGTGAATTCAACATCAAATAATGTAGCTTATATGGCTTATCATTATTTTTACTTTAAGAACAAAAAGATTCATTTTTCTGGACAACAAAATGTAAGAGCTGTACGCCTTTTCAAGAAATCAAAATGTCGTTACAAGGAAGGTTTGATGGTTCATGAGCTACTTGATTGTGATGGAGAAATAGGCGTTTTAAATCAAAAAGTAAAACATCATACTTTTGTTGACGAAGAATATTATTTAGATAAATTAAATAATTACTCTAAACTGAGAGCAAAAGAATTACAATTGAAAAATTTAGTTCCGACATTTTTTCATCATAAAATAAAACCTGCTTATCGTTTCTTCAATTATTTTATATTAAGATTTGGCTTTTTAGATGGAAAAGAAGGATTTACGATAGCAAAACTTCACGCAATATCCGTAGCAAACCGATACAAATATTTAGACGAAATTTATCAAGAAGAAAATCTAAAAACGTCGTTAAATAAGGAAGTTTAAGATTTTGTTATACATTTGTGTTAGATAAAAAATAATAGCATGAAAGCATATGTTTTTCCAGGACAAGGCGCTCAATTCTCAGGAATGGGAAAAGACTTGTACGAAAATTCTACAATAGCAAAAGAATTATTTGATAAAGCAAACGAAATTTTAGGTTTCGATATTACTTCAATCATGTTCGAAGGATCTGCGGAAGATCTAAAACAAACAAAAGTTACTCAACCAGCTGTTTTCTTACATTCAGTTATTTTAGCTAAAACTTTACCAGATTTTAAACCAGAAATGGTTGCGGGACACTCTTTAGGAGAAATTTCTGCTTTAGTTGCTAACGAAACGTTAGATTTTGAAGCTGGATTGAAATTAGTTTACAAACGTGCATTAGCAATGCAAGCTGCTTGCGAAGCTAATCCATCTACAATGGCTGCAATCTTAGGTTTAGACGACAAAATTGTCGAAGATGCTTGTGCAGAAATTGATGGAGTTGTAGTTGCTGCAAATTATAATTGTCCAGGTCAATTAGTAATTTCTGGAGAAATTGAAGCTGTTAATTTAGCTTGCGAAAAGTTGAAAGAATTAGGTGCAAAGCGTGCTTTAGTTTTACCAGTTGGTGGAGCTTTTCACTCACCTTTAATGAAACCAGCTGAAGAAGAATTAGCAAAAGCAATTGAAGAAACAACTTTCAATACCCCAGTTTGTCCAGTTTATCAAAACGTAACAACTACTGCAGTTACAGATCCAGCTGAAATCAAGAAAAATTTGATTGCTCAGTTAACAGCTCCTGTAAAATGGACGCAATCTGTACAAAATATGATTGCTGATGGTGCAACCGAATTTATTGAGGTTGGCCCAGGTAATACTTTACAAGGTTTAGTGAAAAAAATAAATAGAGAAGTTTCTACTTCTTCTGCAGGCGCATAACATGAAAAAATTCCGTTCCAATGGTAAATTATTCCTTATCGGGGAATATGTTGTAATGGATGGCGCAAAAGCATTTGCACTGCCCACAAAATATGGGCAGTGTCTTTTTGTAGAGCGAAATCTAACACAAAGTAATACAGTTAATTGGAAAGCAAAAAAACACGATGATTCGCTTTGGTTTGAGGCTCAATTTGAGTTAAATTCTCTCAAGATTATTTCTTCAACCAATCAAAAGTTGAGCGAATCGCTGCAAAATATTTTATTTCTGGCAAGGTCTTTAAATCCTATTTTTTTCGAATCTAATTTAGGTTATAACTGTGAAACAAAGTTAGAATATCCGCAAGAGTGGGGACTTGGAAGTAGTTCTACGTTAATTGATTTGATAAGTCAATGGATAGATATTAATCCGTTTGAATTAAATAAATTAACTTTTAACACAAGCGGTTATGATATTGCTTGTGCGCATCATAATCAACCAATTTTATATTCAAATAATCCAATTGAAGTTAAAGAATTAGCGTTGAATTGGAATTTTATTGATGATTTATATTTTGTTTATCTTAATCAAAAGCAGGATACACAGGCAGTTGTAGGGAATCATTATAAAAACAAAACAAAAGATTGGAATCTAGTTCATCATCTTTCTGATTTAGTTATTGAAACAACTAAAGTGAATTCAATTACAGACTTTGAGAGTATAATGAATGAATATCAAGATCAATTAGCCGATTTTATGCAGCAACCTAAAGCAAAAGATTTGTATTTTCCGGATTATAATGGAATTGTAAAAAGTCTTGGTGCTTGGGGTGGAGATTTTGTATTGATTACAAAAAGAGAAGGTTTCGAAGAGTATTTTAAACAAAAAGGATACAATATTATTGTACCCTTTCGTGAGATGATTTTATTGTAAATTATTTTTTTCCAATTAAGGCTTTTAATTTCTTTTTACGCGCTTGTTTTAAATGAAATTTTTGCTGGAATTCTTCCGTATAAAACCACATTTTATCAATAGTTTCTTGCTCATTTTTATGATTTAATTTGGCATATTCTTTTGCCATAATTTCTACCATATTTTTTTGTGGAGATAAACGAGAGAAATTTTTCATTCGTTGATCAAAATTCATTGAATCATGAAAATTCATACGATTAAGATCTACTAAATAAAACTCGTATTGATTTTCTCCAACTTGTTTTATTAGTGTATTTCCAGGAGAATGGTCTAAAAATTCAATTCCAGCTTCATGCAAATCAAAAGTGAATTTGGTGAATTGTTTCAAGATTTCTTCACGATTTGGATAATTGATATCTTGAACTAATTCTCTGAATGTAATTTCGCTCGAAACCAATTCGCAAAAGTAATAGCTTTTCAAAAATGATAATGAAGAAGTGTTTTCAACATAAGCAATCGGTGTAGGCGTTTTGAAACCTAAATCAATTAATTTTAGAGCGTATCTATAAGATCGTTCAGCTTTTGATTTTCTGAAAAATTTGTACACAAATTTATTGACAACATTCGGAATTTTAAATGATTTTATAGTTGCAGTCTTTTTATTCTCTAAAACTACCTTTTTGATCGAGTTTCGTGTCCCTTTCGCTAAATAATCATTTATTGAATCAAAGTTTTCAATAATTGATTTGATTTCGGTTTCGGTAGTCTTATAATTATTATTTACGACAATTTTTTGCATCATTTTTATTAAATCTTATGATTATAATAGAATTAATCTATTATTCACTTTGATGTGTCAAAGATATGTTTATTTTTGCTTTAAATTGTAGACATTTTTAATGAATAATTCTACCGACATAGCTATTGTAATTCCAATTTACAGAGATTTTTTGGACAAATATGAGCAAGAATCGATTAATAGCATAATTCGACATTTTAATGATTTTGAAATAGTTTTTGCAGCTCCAGAGAACCTTACTTTCAAGAGTTACCAATCGTATTTTTCGCAGTTAAATAATTATAGAGTTGTTAATTTTAATCAAGATTGCTTCAAATCAATTGATGCGTATAATCAACTTTTATTAGATTTTAATTTTTATTCTATTTTTTCTAATTATAAATATATATTAATTTGTCAATTAGATGTATATGTGTTTAGGAATGATTTATTAGATTGGATAAACAAAGGATACGACTACGTTGGTGCTCCTTGGACTGGTAGCAAGCGTAATTTTATTAACTTAACTTTTGAACGAATTAATAAAGTTACTAGAAAACTGAAAGGTAAAACGCCGCAGAATATTGAGCGACTTTTTAAAGTAGGTAATGGAGGTTTTTCTCTTAGGAATGTTGAAAAGTTTATTGAAATAACTAAGGATATGGAGGTTCCTATCAAAAATTATTTGGCTGTTAAACCTGCATCAGAGTATCATATCGAAGATGTTTTTTGGTCACTTTGTGTACCTAAAAACTATCCTGATTATAAAATTCCTGATTGGAAAGAAGCGCTGAATTTTTGTATTGATAGGAAGCCAGAATTATCACTTAAATTCAACAACAATCAACTACCAATGGCTTGTCATCGATTTAATCAACCCAAAGCTTATAAATTTTGGAGTAAATATTTTTAATGTAGATTTTCCTACAATACCTTTGCACTCAAATACATTAAAATAAATTTAAAATGTCAGATATAAACGAGATTGTAGCAAAACTAAAACAAGGCGAAACGATGCTTTATCCAACAGATACAATCTTAGGATTGGGCTGCGATGCAAAGAACGAAGCTGCAATTGAGAAAATTTATCAGATAAAGAATCGACCATCTTCAAAATCGTTGATTATTTTGGTTGATTCGCCTCGTATGTTACAAGATATTGTAGAGGTACCAGAATTAGCTTGGGATTTAATAGAATTTAACGAAAAACCTATTACAATTATTTATGATAATCCAAAAGGTTTACCAAAATCATTAGTAGCAGGAGATAATACAATTGCTATTCGGTTGACAGATGATTTATTCTGTAAAAAAATCATCGGAAAATTAGGTGGTCCTATTGTTTCTACATCTGCTAATTTATCAGGAGAACCTTCGCCAAAAGTATTTTCGGAGGTAAATAAAACTGTGATTGAGGGAGTTGATTTTATTCCAGAAGAAACTAAAACATTTGTACCTCAGTTCACTGCATCTACCATAATTAAATTAGGTCTAGATAACGAAGTAAAAGTTATTAGAGAGTAGTTTTTTTCATCAAATCGTTTACTTTTGCAGAATGAAAATCTTAGAAGCCGTATCAAATCCAATTTTTAATCATGTAGCAGAAGTTGCTGATAATATCAATCAGGAAACTTATGTAGTTGGAGGATTTGTACGCGATTATTTATTAAATCGTGGTCAAAAAAAAGACATCGATTTTGTAACCGTTGGCAACGGAATCTTATTAGCCAAAGAATTATCAAATAAATTAGGAAACACATCGCAGGTTTCTGTTTTTAAGCGTTTTGGTACAGCAATGTTCAAATACGAACAAACAGAATTAGAGTTTGTAGGAGCTCGCAAAGAGAGTTATTCTGAAGATAGTCGAAAACCACATGTAGAAGACGGAACATTAGAAGATGATCAAAAACGTCGTGATTTTACAATCAATACATTGGCGATATCAATGAACAAAGAAAATTTTGGCGAATTAATCGACCCTTTTAATGGAGTGGAAGATTTGAATAATAAAATCATCAAAACGCCATTAGAGCCAAATGTTACCTATTCTGATGATCCTTTGCGCATGATGCGCGCTATTCGTTTTGCTGCACAATTAAATTTTGAGATCGAAAAAGATTCATTTCAAGCAATTATTGATAATGCGGATCGTATAAATATTGTATCTTTTGAACGTGTAATGGACGAGTTTCAAAAGATTATGATGACAGATAAACCTTCGGTAGGATTATTGTTGTTAGAGCAATCAGGATTGTTACAACATATTTTACCAGAGTTAATTGCATTAAAAGGAATTGAAGAAGTAGAAGGTCAAAAACACAAGGACAATTTTTATCATACGTTAGAAGTTGTGGATAATATTTCTGAAAATACAGACAATGTTTGGTTGCGTTGGGCTGCACTTTTACACGATATAGGAAAAGCTGTAACAAAGCGTTTTGATAAAAAAGTAGGCTGGACGTTCCATTCGCACGAGTTTGTTGGGTCTAAAATGACAGTTAAGTTGTTTAGACGACTTAAATTACCATTAGGTAATCAAATGAAATATGTGCAGAAGTTGGTTATGATGAGCTCTCGCCCAATAGCTGTAGTAACAGATGATGCTACAGATTCTGCATTGCGTCGTTTATTATTTGATGCTGGCGAAGATTTTGACGATTTAATAACGCTTTGTAAAGCAGATATTACAACCAAAAATGAAAAGAAACAAAGACGTTTCAAGCAAAATTTTGAAGTTGTAGAACAAAAAATAAAAGATGTTGAAGAACGCGATAAAGTTCGTAATTTTCAACCACCAATTTCAGGTGAACAAATTATGGAAATATTTGGTATTCAACCTGGAAAAGAAATTGGAATTCTAAAAAATGCCATAAAAGAAGCAATTCTTGAAGGCGAAGTAGAAAATAATTATAATTCTGCCTTAGAATTTGTAATTAATATGGGAAAAGATTTAAATTTGGAACCGAAAAATATTTAGAAAGTGATATATAAAATTCGTGTATTCCTTGATGCAAAAGAGGATGTATTTAGAGACATAGAAATTAAAGAGAAGCAAACTTTATTCACATTATACAAAGGTATCATTAGTGCTTTTAGTTTACAAGGTGAAGAGTTAGCATCATTCTATGAATTAGATGAAGATGGAAACCAAACAAAAGAAATTCCTTTAGAGGATATGTCCGATGATGGTACAGATGAGACAATGGCAGATTTTTATATCAAAGAAGCTTTTGTTAATCAAGGAGATCGTATGGCTTTTGTATATGATTTTATGGAAATGTGGACGTTTGTTGCAGAATTAATTTCTGTAGAAGACAAACCAGCAGTTCTTAACTATCCTTTGACTGTTTATCGTTTTGGATCAATGCCTCTTAAAGCACCGAAGAAAGACTTAATGGTAGATTTAGAAGAAGACGAGGATATAGATTTTGCAGAAGACGCAGAATTAAATGATCTTCAAATTGATGAAGATTTAGACGTAGACGATTTATAGAAATCAACACTTATATATCAAAAATCTGGATGGCAACATTCAGATTTTTTTATGCCTAATAATCAGGTATTTGATGTTTTTTTCATTTTCCCAAACAACCTTTTTTCCGTAACTTGCATCTACTCATAAAAGAACATCTATGAAACAATTCTTGTTTTTATTAACCATCTTAACCAATACACTGCTTATGGCTCAATCACCAACGATTGATCAAAAGTGGAGAGAGATTGACAAAGAAATTCAAAATGGTCAATTTAAATCCATACAACCAAAAATTGACGAAATCAAAGAGCTTTCGCGTAAAGATAATGATCATCAAAGTCTTGTAAAAGCACTTTTTTATGATGCAAAAGTAAAAGTTGCAACGTCTGATGAAACAGATGATGTTAATTTTGTATTTGATAATTTTAAGAAAGAGCTGAGTGGAAAGTCTGCGATAAATGATGCGATTGTTAACTCGTATTTAGCGCAATTGTACCAAGTTTATTACAACGAAAACCGTTACAAAATTAATAGTCGTACAAATGTAGAAAGTCAATCATCTAGTGATGTACGATTTTGGACAGAAGAAACATTTAAGAAAACGATTAACGATTATTTTGTTAAATCGATTCAACCAAAGAATGAATTAATAAATGCGAAACCAACTGATTTCAAGAAAATATTGACGTTTAGCGAAGACCTTAAATCAATACAACAGCAAACTGATTTGTCGCCAACAATTTATGATGTTTTAGTGACAGAATATATTGCTTTTTTAAGTCAGAATGACGAAAAAAATAAAGCTGATCAGTTACGAAACGATTTGATTCAGCTTAATAAACAAAAGCAAATTGAGAATGCTGTTTTGTACAATGAATTGATTTTGTTAGAAGGTAAACGCGAAGAACTTCAAAATTCTGAATTCATTAAACAAAAAGAAGCTTTAACAACAAAATATTCTAAAGCATGGTATTCTGCATACGTTTATGCAACTTTAGCAACGGATTTGTACAATTTGCAAGAAGATAAATTAGCAAACACAAACAAGATTTTTGACATTCAGCAAAAAGTATCAAAACTCTATCCAACTTCTGAAGAAAGAAAGACAATTGATTCTTTGGTTTCAAAAATAAAATCGCAAGAAATTATTATTGAAGGAGAAAAGTATATTAATGAAAATCAGAATACACCAATCAAACTTTCGCATAAGAATTTGAACAAAGTTTTTGTAAAAGTATTGGCTTATAATGCAGGTTTTGATGATGACGACAAGAAACAAGTACTTAATGTTTACAATGACGAAAGAATTGTAGATGCGCAAAATTTCTTGAATAGCTTAAAAGTTGTTGAGCAATATACACTTGATGTAAAATCGTTTGATGATTACCAGTTTCATTCAACAATTGTGAAATTAAATCCTTTAAAAAGTGGTCGTTACATTGTCTTATTTTCAAATTCGTCAGAATTTAAAATCAACAAAAAAGATGAAATTGATTATTTAGATATAATGGTTTCTAAATATGCAATTAATCCACTTAATGAAAAGGTTTCTGTTGTAAATCGCGAATCAGGAAAACCAGAAGCTAATGTTTCGGTAGAGTTTATTGATCGCTCATATTATGAAAAGAATACTTTAAAAACTTTTGTTTCAGATAAAAATGGGATGATTCAATTTCCTCTTGGTTGGCGAAATTTTGAGTATCGTGTAAAAGATGAGCATACCATTTATTCATCTTATTATTATGAAGGTGGAAGATATTCGGAAACAAGAACATCATCAGTCAAGATTTTCACAGATCGTGCAATTTATCGTCCAGGACAAACGGTTTATTTCAAAGGAATTTTATACAGTTCTAATAAAAAAGAGCGAAAAGTAGTTCCGAATTCAAAATTGACAATTGGTTTGTATGATGTAAATAGTAAAGAAATTTCGAAAATTGATTTAACTACAAACGAATTTGGATCAATAAACGGAAGTTTTGTTTTACCAAACTCTGGACTAACAGGTAATTTTACAATAAGACCAATAAATAATGAAGGTTATTATTCATTTAAAGTTGAAGAATATAAACGTCCAAAATTTGAAGTCGAAATTGAGAAAAATAAAGGTGTTTATAGCTTAAATGATAAAGTAAAAGTTGACGGAAAAGCTGTAGCTTTTTCTGGTGCAAATATCGATAATGCAAATGTAACTTATCGTGTTTATCGTCAAGAGATTTTTACATTTTGGCCTTGGTATCGTTCAATTCCAGCAGGTCGTGGCGAGCGCGAAGAAATTACTTTCGGAGAAACACTAACGGATGCTGAAGGTAAATTTACATTTGATTTTGTTGCAAAACCAGCTTCTGAGAAGAAGAAAGATGAGATAAGAACTTACAATTATTTTATTGAGGCTAAAGTAACAGATGTAAATGGAGAAACTCAAGTGACATCGTCTTCTGTAAAAGTTGGTGATACACGAATGGTATTAACTGTTGGAATATCTGATAAAGCGAAAGCAGAAGATTTGAAAACATTTAAAGTTGATGTAAAAAATCTGAATGATGAAAAATTAGATGGCAAAGGTCATCTTGAAATTTATACGTTAAATGCGCCAAAAGAAATTGTTCGTCGTCAAAAATTTACAACAGATTACAATTTTTACACAAAAGAAGAGTTCAAGAAATTGTTTCCAAATGAACCTTTTGGAGATGAAATGAATCCAAAAACTTGGACAACAAATAAGAAAGTTTTCGAAGCTGATTTTGATACAAAAATTTCAAATGAAATTAAATTTAATCAAGTAACAGATTTAGCAGAAGGTTATTATGTTGTAAAAGGTTATGTTTTGGATGGAACACAAAAAGTAGAAGTTGATCGTTTGATTTATATCTCGAATGAGAAAAAAGCAGAAAGTATCAAAACACTTTTGAATGTTACGGCAAATAAAAATCAATTCGAACCAAATGAAATTGCGAAGATTAATTTTAAATCTGGTGCTAAAGATGCATCAGTTTACTATGAAATTGAGGCAAACGAGAAAGTGATCGAAAAAGGTTTCTTGGATTTGAACAAAAAATCGTCAATCGAAATTCCGATCAAAGAGGAATACCGTGGCGGAATTTATGTGAATTATGTGATGACGAAATTTAATGATTCACAAACCGGAACACTTAATTTGATGGTTCCTTTTAGTAACAAAAACTTGAAAGTTACAGCGGAGGTTCTACGTGATAAATTGACGCCTGGCGCAAAAGAAAAATGGCAATTAAAAATTGAAGGACCAAACAAAGACAAATTTTCTGCTGAGGTTTTGGCAAGTATGTATGATGCTTCTTTAGATCAGTTTGCGTCAAATTCGTTAGATTTTAATGTCTATAATATTACGAATCGTCGTGTTAATCGTTCATTCAATTTATACCAATTTTATTTGGTAAATGGCTCAAGTGCTATTTATAATAATCGTTATTATGATTTTTATTCAGGAGGATATGCAGGTTTAAGTTTTGATCTTTTTGATTTTGGATTTAATCAATATCGCATGAATCGTAGAATGATGAAAGTTGCTGCACCTACTGCAAATGTATCGAATGAGTTAGCAGGTAGTGTTGCTGGCGTTCAGGTTGAAGCAGATAATGTCGATTTAGAAGGAGGAGTTGTAACGGCAATGGGAATTACCAGAGATAAAAAAGAGCTTGGGTATGCTTCTCAAGAGATAACAATTCGAGGATTATCAAATTTAGCTGCAGATAATAATCCGTTATTTGTAGTAGATGGAGTGGTGTATGATAAAATGCCAAGTGATTTAAAAGAAGATGATATTCAATCAATTAATGTATTGAAAGATGGCGCAGCAACAGCGGTATATGGATCTAGAGGTGCAAATGGAGTAGTAATTATAATTACCAAAAAAGCTGCTAATGCAACTTTAGATAATGTAAAAGCACGTACAAATCTAAATGAAACAGCGTTCTTTTATCCAAACTTAAAAACTGATGCAAACGGAAACGTAATTATAGAATTTACAACGCCAGAAAGTTTAACAGAGTGGAAATTTATGGCGATTGCGCATACGCCAGACCTTAAAACAGGTTATTTAGAACAAAATGTTCGCACCCAAAAAGACTTGATGGTTGTACCAAATATGCCACGTTTTTTACGCGAAGGCGATCAGATTTCGGTTTCGTCTAAGATTAATAATTTATCAGATAAAGTATTAAATGGATCTGCGAAGTTGATGTTCTTTGATGCGTTTACCAATCAACCAATTGATGCGCAATTTAAGTTGACAAATGCAATTCAGAAGTTCAATGTAGCAAAAGGAAGCTCAGATCAAGTAACATGGACAATTGATGTTCCGAAAAATGTACAAGCGGTTGTTTATCGTGTCGTGGCTTCGGCTGGAGATTTTTCTGATGGAGAGGAATCGGCTTTACCAATTCTGTCAAATCGTATGATGGTGACAGAAACGTTGCCTATTTACGTGAAAGAAGGTCAAAAGAAATCGTTCCAATTTGAGAATATGATTAACAATAAATCGACTTCTTTGGATAATTTCAAATTAACGTTTGAGATGACAACGAATCCAATTTGGTACGCGATTTTCTCGTTGCCTTATTTGCGCGAATATCCTTACGAATGCGCTGAGCAAGTGTTCTCGCGTTTATATGGAAATATGATTTCGGAAAAAGTGATTAATTCGAATCCAAAAATTAAAACTGTTTTTGATGATTGGAACAAAAAAGGTGAATTGAAATCGAAATTACAATTGAACCAAGAATTGAAAAATATCATTTTAGAAGAAACACCTTGGGTGAAAAATGCGGAAAGTGAAGAAGAGCAAATGAAGCAAATTGCGGTTTTATTCCAATTGAATCAAATGCAAACGGAAATGAAATCAGCTTTCCAAAAATTGTCTGATAAACAACAATCAAATGGTGGTTTTGCTTGGTTTGATGGCGGTCGCCCAAACGAATATATCACAACGCATATCGTTGCTGGTTTCGGAAATATGAAGAAAATGGATGTTAATTTCAAAGCATTTGAAATTGATGTAAATCCTTTAATTAAGAAAGCAATTCAGTTTATTGATGATGAGAATTTAAAACGTTTCAAAGAGTTCAAAATAGATCAGAAATCATTCAAGGATGTTACGTATTCAGACGGTTTACATTATTTATATGCGCGTTCTTTCTTCTTAGAAGATTATCCAATGTCGAAAGAGTTGGAAGAAATGAAAACAGCGATGATAAAGAATTTGAATGATACAAAATTAGAGTTGTCGTTGCAACAAAAGGCAATGGCTGCAATTGTGATGAATCGTTTCCAAATGCAATCTGCTGCTAAAATTGTTGTGAATTCGATCAAAGAAAAAGCAGTAGAATCAGACGAAATGGGTATGTATTGGAAAGAAAATCAACCGGGTTGGTTTTGGTATCAAGCGCCTGTTGAAACACAATCGTTGTTAATTGAAGCGTTTGATGAAGTGACAAAAGACGAAAAATCTGTAGAAGAAATGAAAGTTTGGTTATTGAAAAATCGTCAAACAAATCAGTGGAATTCAACAAAAGCAACGACGAAAGCGGTTTATGCTTTAATGAATTTTGGGAAATCTTGGATAGATGCTGACAAAGGAATTGATGTAAAGATCGGAAATCAAAAGTTTGATTTAGATAAAAATTCGCAAGCTGGTTCGGGTTATGTAAAAACTTCTTGGAACAAGGAAGAAATAAAACCAAATATGGGTAAAGTTGAGGTTTCAAAAACTTCTCCAGGTGTTGCTTGGGGAGCAATGTATTGGCAATATTTTGAAGATTTGGATAAAATAAAATCTGCTGAAACAGGAATCAAGTTCAACAAGAAATTATTCATCAAACAAAATTCAACAAATGGTCCAATTCTGAAAGAAATTACAACGTCAACACCGATAAAAGTTGGTGATATTGTAACGGTTCGATTAGAGATTTCTATTGATCGTAACATGCAATTTGTACATATTAAAGATATGCGAGCAAGTGGTTTCGAGCCTGTGAATGTACTTTCTGGTTACAAATGGAAAGGAGAATTTGGGTATTACGAAAGCACGCGCGATGCAGCTACGAATTTCTTTTCGGATTATATGAGAAAAGGAACGTACGTTTTCGAATATGATTTGAAAGCGAATAATGCAGGTAATTTCTCGAACGGAATTACATCTATGCAAAATATGTATGCACCAGAATTGAGTGCGCAAAGCGAAGGAATTCGTGTTGAGATTAAATAATCAATTCAAATTAATAAATCTAAAAAGAGCTGAGAATTACCTCAGCTCTTTTTTTTGTCTATATAATTGTAACGACTTGTCATACCGAACTTATCGAGGTATCTTTTAATTATAATAAAGTTTATAAGGATGCGAAGCTGAAATAAATTCAGCTTGACAGACCGTAGTATTTTAGAGGAGAGTCATCCTGAACTCGTTTCAGGATCACATTATAATTGTCATGTTGAACTTGTTTCAACATCTCATATCAAGATTTTATTTATCTTTAAATCAAAATAACACTAAATGAAGAAAACACTTCTACTCAATATTATACTCATTCCTTTTATCGGAGTTGCGCAATTGCAAACCATTTTTCAATCTAAAATAGATTCGATTTACGAGAAAAATAAAGATGCTGTGGGAATTATTGTTCACGTTGAAGCACCAAAACAAAACATTTCGTGGAGTTATGCAAAAGGCGTTTCGGATATTAAAACGAATGAAGTTTTAAGTAACCAACAACCGGTTTTGATTGCAAGTAATACCAAACCTTATGTAGCTGCTGCAATTTTGCGTTTGGTAGAAAAAGGTCAAGTTACAATCAATCAGTCAATCAAGAATTTATTGTCTAACAAGACTCGTCAATTGCTCGAAAAAGATGGTTATGATTTGAATACGATAACAGTCAAACATTTATTGTCTCACACTTCTGGAATACAGGATTATGTAGATGACGCGTATTTTGAGTTAGTGAATACGCGTCCGAAATATAAATGGACGAAGACGGAACAGATCAAACGTGCAATGGAAATTGGAAGTCCACAAAAAGTTGGAGAAAAATTTAGTTATGGCGATATCAATTATTTGCTTTTAGCAGAAATTATTGAGCAAAAAACGCATCAACCATTTTACAAAGCAATGCGAGATTTGTTAAAATACAAAGAATTAGGTTTGACAAAAACGTGGTTTATCGATTTGGAGAAATATCCGCAACAAACACTTCCACTTGCACATCAATATGCTGATAAATATAAGTGGGATTCGTATGATTTGAATCCATCTTGGGATTTGTATGGGGGTGGAGGAATTGCTTCGACTGCTAAAGAATCAGCTTTGTTTTTTCAGTATTTGTTTGAAGGAAAAATTATTCAGAATAAACAAATTTTGGATTCGATGTCGACTTATGTTTTACCTTCAGACCAATCTAAATATTGTTTAGGAATTTTTCATTTTGATTTAGGATTTAACGCCTATTATCACGGAGGTTGGTGGGGAACAGATGTGATTTATTCGCCAGAATCTGATGCGACGATTACGGTTTTTACATTACAAAAAGGTTTTCAGCATATTGTCAATCCATTTATCGGAAAAGAATTTCAGAAGTTATTGATAAAAAAGAGTTAGAATTTAGAATAATTATCTCTCAAGATTTGATATTTTTTTAATTCATTCTAAGCGTAAAACTTTCTAAATTTGAGGCATGAAAAAATCAATACTTAGTATATTTTCTGCAGTTGTTTTAACGTTCTCAGTTTCAGCAAATGCACAAGGAATCGAAGAACAAATTGTAGTAGAAAATCGTGTGAATGATGTTCAACAACAAGATAAACCTTATGTTATCTTGATTTCGGCAGATGGTTTTCGTTATGATTATGCTCAAAAACATGATGCTAAAAATTTATTAGAACTTTCTAAAAACGGCGTAAAAGCAGATGCAATGTATCCGTCTTTTCCATCGGTTACGTTCCCAAATCACTATACAATTGTAACAGGATTAACACCAATTCATCACGGTTTGGTAGGGAATAACATGTATGATAGAGAAGTAGGTGATCGTTATTCATTAGGAAATCGTAATGCAGTCATTAATCCGAAATGGTACGGAGGAACGCCAATTTGGAATCTTGCTGAACAAAATAAAATGTTGTCAGCGTGTTATTATTGGCCAGGATCGGAAGCGCCTATTAATGGTATGTTTCCAACGTATTCGTACAAATACTCGGAGAAATCACCAATAGATTATCGTATTCAGCAAGTGGTAAATTGGTTAGAATTACCTGCAGAGAAACGTCCGCATTTGATTACGTTCTATTTTCCGGAAGTAGATCATGCGGGGCATTCTTTTGGACCTGATGCGCCTGAAACAAAGGAAGCTGTGCAGTTTGTAGATCAATCAATCAAGAAATTGAATGATGAGGTTGCAAAAACTGGTTTGAAAGTGAATTTTGTATTTGTTTCTGATCACGGAATGACAAGAATTGATGATGAAAATCCTTTGAAATTACCTATCAAAATTGATGAATCGAAAGTTGATGTGGCTTCAAACGGATCTTATGTTAGTTTATTTGTAAAAGATAAAAAGGATATTGAAACTATTTATAAAGAGATAAAAGCGACTGAAAATAGTACGTTTGATGTTTATAAGACAACAAGTGTTCCGTCTAAATATCATTTTGATGCGAAGAATGATCGACACAATCGTATTGGAGATATTATTTTGATTGCGCATGCGCCAAATTATTTCTCTAACAAAAATGCACCAAAAGGTTCGCATGGTTTTTATGTAAAAGAAACGCCAGAAATGAAAGCGACTTTTATGGCTTGGGGACCAAATATTAAGTCTGGTAAAGAGATTAAAGTTTTTCCAAACACACAAATTTATCCAATGCTTGCGAAGTTATTAGGTTTGCCAATTCAAGAAAAAATTGATGGAACAAATCAATTAGCAAATAAAATTTTGGTGAAATAGTCTACATTTTATAGTATAAAAGGCATCTTTCCTTGGTTAGATGCTTTTTTAATACTCAAAAGTTGGAATACCGTCTTTACAATTTATCTTTTTAGGTGGTTTAATAATTGAACAGTCACCTACAGATCCCCATTTTTTATTATAATCATCTTGAGCTTTTGTGTAATTTGCAACTTTTTTTAAGAACTGTGTTGTATCAATATTAATGGAATATGCAATAAAACCAGAAGGTCCTCCACATGATTTAGCTCCAATTTCAACGAAACGCCATTTTGAAGCATCAGTACATTGTTCACTTAAAGACAAAGTTGTAATTTCCTTTAGCATATTTTCTAATTGATGTTTTTCATTGTTTTGTGTGTTATCATCGTCATTGTTGCATGAAAATAAAACACCAAAAAATGCAAAAGTGATAAGTAAGAATTTTCCCATAGTTTAAATTGTATTGTTGAGTTGTCTTTTAAATGTACAAAAAAATCATTGATCCAAAAAAAATCCTCAACAAGTGTTGAGGATTTTGAATTTATTTTTTCTTAAAATTCAGATTAGAAATGATGATTGCAAAAATTATCACTGCTATTCCGGTCCATTGTATGGCGAGAACTTGTTCTTGCAATACGATGAATGCCATGGTTACAGAAACAGGTAACTCTATCGAAGAAACGATACTTCCTAAGCCTAAGCCTGTGTGTGGAAAACCTTTGTTTAGTAAGATAGGAGGTAACACTGTTCCAAATAACGAAAGAATAATTCCCCAGGTATAAAAAATATGCATATTAAGCGGATGAATACCAGCTACATCATCAGAGAAAATTCTATAAAAACTCATTAATCCATCAAAATAATATGGTCCTAATTGACTAAAAAAGACAAATAAGGCAACTATAATTCCACCACCATAAAGCATATATAAACTTTTTTGATAAGGTGGTAAATAATTAGCCATACTATTTGAGGTAAACATGGTTGTAGTGAATGAACAAGCAGCCAAAAATCCCCAAAATAAACCTTTTGGATTAAGTTCTACATCTTGATTGATTAAGTTTGTAGCTAAAACAGTTCCTCCCAATACCAATATTGTTGCGATTAGTTTTTGAGCAGAAGGAAATTTTTTGTTCATTATACTTTCTACCAAAATACTAATCCAAACGGTTTGCATTAGCAAGACAATCGCAATAGAAACATTGATGTATTGTACTGCCAAATAGTAAAACAAACTTGTGAATCCTAAAGATGTTCCTGCCAACATCAATTTTTTCTTATCTTTTGGTAAAACAGAAGTTAATTTCTTCTTTTTTCCCATGATAAAATTGATAATTAATAAAGTTATAATTCCTAAAACAAACTGCGAAGCTGTTACTTCGGCAGTTGTGTAACCTTGGTCGTATGCAACTTTAACAAAAGTAGCCAACATTCCGTAGAAGCTAGCTCCCATTGCAACAAACAAGACACCCTTCAACATATTATTTTTATTTTCCATAATAATTCAGCACAAAAACGGCTTGATTCATTTAAAATCAAGCCGTGCAAGTTACTTTATTTTTTTCGACTAAAAAAGTCCGTTTATTTCGCCTTCTATTTTGTTGAAAATGAATCCTAAATCTTCTTTATTTTCAACAAAATCTAAATTGTCCACGTCGATTACTAATACTTTTCCTTCTTTGTAATTAGAAATCCATTTGTCATATTTTTCATTCAAACGACTCAAATAATCAATACTGATCGAGTTTTCGTAATCACGACCACGTTT
This sequence comes from Empedobacter sedimenti, assembly GCF_030005555.1. GTDB lineage: Bacteria > Bacteroidota > Bacteroidia > Flavobacteriales > Weeksellaceae > Empedobacter > Empedobacter sedimenti. The sequence goes on from NZ_JASCQG010000002.1 coordinate 185,915, forward strand.
CTGAATTTGAGAAACCAATGTAGGGATAGAAGCTTTAAGATAGATTAATAAATCTGGCGCTTCGACAAAAGTTGTCATCAAATTAAAGACACGTAAATAATTATTGTAATCTCGTGTAGATAAAAGTCCCATATCATTTAAGTTGCTCGCAAAAATGTGCGCATCTTCATAAATTGTACGGTCTTGGATAATGTTTTGACCACTTTCTCTGATTTCTTTCACTTGATTGAAACGGCTTCCTAAGAAGTAAATCTGAAGATTGAAAGCCCATTTTTCCATATCATTGTAGAAATCATCTAAATATGGATTAGTTTCAACATCCTCAAACTGAGCTGTCCAATTGTATTGTTTTGCTAAAAGATTTGTTAGAGTAGTTTTACCTGCTCCAATATTTCCGGCGATGGCGATATGCATTTTTCCAATTATTTTAACGTCTGCAAATATACTAAACCTTAATTCTCTAAACAAAATTTGAAGTTGAGCTTCATAGAAAAATCTTTTTTAGAAAAAAATTATTCAAAGATGATTTCTGAATCTTCTGGTAAAAAATAAATACTTAATCTGAGCTATGTCTAATAAAAAGAATGATTTAATATTTTGTAAATCAGAAAATTATAATTACTTAATAGAGTATATGTAAACTTTGTTATTATTGTATGAATAAAAAGTAGTTTCATTCATCGTAATACTTTTCGAATCATTCAAATCAAGTAAAGATGAAATAATCTGATTTTCTAAATTTATAGAATATAGTTTATTGTTTTTTGAATAAAACAATGTGTTTTTATAAAACTTGAATGGAGAATTTTCAATATCTATAGAGAAATTGGTTTTGAAATTTCCGTAATCGTCGTAAACATAAATTGTTTGCTCGCCTTTTAAATAAACAAGGTTCTTGAAAACATGAATATTCTCTATCGCTTGATCATTATTTTTTAGATAAACTTGCTTAGAGTTGATGATTGTTTTTTGTAATTGATAATTGTAGTAAACAATTTTATTACCAATCAAATCATAAAACCAACAAAACTGATTGTCAACAACCTTTAATGCAGAAGGCATAAAATTGGTAGAGGAAATGGTAATCGGATCTTGTATAGGGTTGAGATCTTCATCCAAAATTGATAATCGATTAAAATTTGAATAAAGATAAAATCTCAACGGATTATTAGAGTCTACGGAAGTTATAATGTTTTTGAAATCAATACTTTTTGTTTTTTTTTGTTGAAAATGTTTTTCAACTTTAGAATCCGAAATCAAGTAAAGTGAATTATTAAGGTCAGTTTCAATTGTTGTAATCGCTTTATTTTCAATCTCAATAGAATCGACCAAAACAAACTGTTGCGCTTTGGTTAATTGACTGAAAATAGAAAGAAGAATTATTGAAAAAAATGGTTTCATCTACTTGAAAATTACTTCGTAACCAAATCTACAAATTGAAATAAGGATTACCAAAATAAATATGTAACGAATAAATTTATTTCCTTTGTTTATGGCTAATTTCGCGCCAATAAAACCACCTAAAGCGTTACAAACAGCCATTGGTAGTGCAATTGACCAAATGATTTTGCCTTTGAGCAAAAACAAACAAATAGAACCAAAATTGGTTGCTAAATTAATCAGTTTTGCATTGGTGTTTGCTTTCAAAAAATCCATTCCAAGAAGTGTAACAAACCCTAAAATAAAAAAAGTACCTGTTGCCGGACCAATAAAACCATCGTAAAAACCAACTACAATACTTACAATACATCCGTTTATAATAGCGATGCGATAAGGAATTTTGCGTTCTTCTGCTTGACCAAAATCTTTTTTGAAAATAGTATAAATAGCCAGAATAATTAGGATGATTAGCAAAACGGGTTTCATAAAATCGTTGCTAACGACAGTCAATAATTGAGAGCCTAAAAATGCTGATATAAAAGCGCATATTGCCATGATTGCAAATAATTTCCAATCAATTTTTACTTTTTTTAGGTATTGCGAAGTTGCTAATAAAGTGCCACTAAATGCAGGTATTTTTAAGGTTCCGATAACTGTAGAAACTGGTAATTGTGGTAAAAAAGCTAATGATAAAGGCGTTTGTATAAGTCCGCCTCCACCGACAATAGAATCTATGAAACCAGCGACAAAAGCGGCTGTACATAAATAAAATAAAAGTTCGAATTCCAAAACTGAGTAAATTTTGGCAAAGGTATAGCTAGAAAAAAGAACTCTTTGTATTTATTTAAAAAAAATAGTGACCACGATGAGACTCGAACTCATACTGTCAGAACCGGAATCTGATATTCTATCCATTAAATTACGCAGCCAAGGTTTGATTTGCAAATATAGATAAATAGAGAGATTAGTTAAAGTGTTTTTCTGAAATTTCGATGTTGTGTTGCGGTAAAATAATCTCGGAAAATTTGATTAATTTCTTCATTTGTTTTTGAAGCTTTAATACCCAAATGTGGATAAAGTTGAATAATGTAATTGGTGATTTGTTCGATTGAATTTTCTCCAAATTGATGAATTTCAGTTTCTAATTCGTTTGTGATTACTTCGTTTTTACTTAGTAAATTTTCTACTTTGATCGAAAAACGAATTGTTTGTGAGGTACTTTCATTCAATAGAATTCCAAAATCTGTTTGAAGTTTAGATGATAATAATTCTAAACTTTTTTCAAGGAAGTGTTCAGCCATTCCTAAATAATTGACCAATAATGTTAAATCAGCAAAAACTCGAAATGGAATTTTTTCGACTAAATCATCCGAATAAAATTCGTTGTAAATAAAACTATAATCTTGATGTACTTTTTGATTTAGAACTTCAAAACTATGTGAAGATGTGGCAATCATTCCCATAGATTTCCATGTCGGAATTAATTCTACTTGTGATTTGTCAAGTATAAATGACAAAAATTTTGGCTCGCCATGTTCATCTAAAATTTCATTTCCATTTTCAATTAATTTCGCATTCAGCGTAAAATGGGTAAGGTAAGGAGCGCCAGTTGCATAATGCCATAAACCATTTATAGTGTAATAACTGCCATTTTTCTCTGCTGTTCCACCTAGCATTCCACTTCCACCAAAACATGTTTTTTGAGAAGAGAATAATTGATGCGCAATAGTTGGTTTTAAATTTCGTGAAAAATAATTTGCACCACTGCATAAAGTCACCAACCAGCCTAAACTTCCGTCTATTTTAGCCGTTTTTTGAAGAATCTGCAATCCTTCAGAAAAAGCTAAGCCAAGTCCGTTATATTGCTTAGGAACCCAAATGTTTAACCAGTTTTGACTTTCTATTAATTGTAAAATCTCCGAATTGAAGGTTTCTACATTTAATAATTGTTTGCGAATAGAATCAGTATTAAGCATTTTTTTCGTTTATGATTTTTCTCCAATTCATGTATCCAGAAATCGCAACTGTAAAAAGTAAAGCTGAAAGAATTGCGTATAAATAGAGATTTTTATGAATCATTAATGGAATTGAGATGATATTACTAATGTTCAATAAAATCCAATTTTCTAGTTTTCGTTTAGCCATTAGCCACATTCCAGCCCATGCAAACGCACTGACTAAAGAATCCCAAATAGGTACATCAGAATCTGTGAAATGAGTTAAGGCTAAATAAAAAATAGTGAAACTAACTAAGACTATTCCTACAACAAAACGCCATTCTACGTTATTTGTTTTAGAGATTTCAATTTCATGTTTTTGTTGTCCATATTTCCAATACAACCAACCATAAATACTCATGACTAAATAGTAAATGTTAAGCGTAAATTCTGCATAAAGTTTAGAATTAAACATTACAAATAGTGAAAGTGTAATTCCTGCGATTCCGAATAAATAATTTTTTGGATTGTTATATCGGGCTAATACAACTTGAAAAATTGAAAAAAGTACGCCTAGCCATTCTTGCCAAGACGTTTGTGAAATAATTTCCTTCATCATTAAATTTGTTTTTTGATGAGGAGATGAAGTTATTGCTAACATCAATCCCTCCGCCAGCATTATCTGGATCAGGTGTAGAACAAAATTGTTCTTGGGTATATTCTCAGCCAAAAAAATTAGCACCCCATTTATTGCCAAAGATGGAAAGATTAAATGAACTTTCCTAAATTATCATTAAAAAATCCTCATAGTTTAAAACTATGAGGATTTGTAACAAAAAATAAGAGATTAGTAACCAGGGTTTTGTTTAATTACTCCTCCAGAAGCATCAATTGCTGCTCGTGGAATAGGTAAAAGAACAAATTCATTTTTAGCAAAAGCAGAACCTCTGTCTTTAGCAAATTGAATATATTTTCCCCAACGAATTAAATCTTCACGACGGATACCACCTTCGTTCCAAAATTCGAAAAGGCGTTCATCCATTAATTTATCTCTAAACTGATCTTTAGATAGTCCGGCAGGAATATTTGCTAAACCAGCTCTTTTTCTTACTTGACCAATTAAGTCGTAAGCTTCTGCTGTTGGTCCAGATGTTTCGTTAATTGCTTCTGCTAAACTTAATAAGACGTCTGCATATCTCCAAATAACTACATCAGTTCCTTGACCATATCCAGTTCCTGTAGGATCTACATTAAATTTCATCGGAATTGCTCCTATATATTTGTTAGCTCTAGCATCGAACTCTATTAACTTAGGTTTTGGAGATTTATCATTTGGATCTTCAATTAACCATTTAGCTAATAAACGTGCTGTTCTTTTATCTGTTTTATCAAATTTATCGTAAGTAGACCATGGCATTTTATAACCTCCCCATTGAGTAAGAGTATTTCTATTTTCATCTTTATCATAATAATTTCCAACATAGTTTCCAGGCAATGCATGAGCTAACCATATATTGGTTGGAGTAGAATTAAACTTAGTTGATAAAGCAAATAATATTTCTTGTTTATTACCTTTATTTGCAAAAGAGAATAAGTCGGTATAGTTAGTTTGTAATGAGTGTCCCATACCCATGATGATTCTTGAAGTTGTAATAACATCATTCCATTTTTTATCATGCATATACAATTTAACTAATCCCATATAAGCAGCATCTTTTGTAAATCTTCCGTAATCAGAACCCGCTTGTGCAGCTAAAGTAGGAAGATCTGCAATTGCTTCTTTGTAATCTTTTTCGATTTGAGCAAAAGTTTGTTCATTTGTTAATCTTGGGATCGGAGCAGCATTAATATTAATTGCCTCTTTGTAATCTACTCTAATTGGAACACCACCATAATGATTATATAAAATCCATGTATAATGTGCTCTTAAAGCTTTTAATTGAGCTATATAACTTTTTTTATCTGCATCAGAAAGATTTGTCATCGCTTCAATCTTGCCAATATTTATTGTACATGTTGTAACAGCTGGCATTAATGCCCTATAGAAAACGTATAATGCTTCAGAAGGGAAAGATTCACTAAAGTTTAATTGAGCAAGGTTAGGCCATACAGCATCTCCCCATGAAACGACCATTTCATCAGTTGTTGCACTTGATTGAGCTACAATACCAGTATATGCTGCTCCCCATACTGTACTTCCATCTGGACTTAAATATCTATATGTTGAGTTTAAAGCTAGTAAAGCGTGTTCAGGTTTTGTGAAGAAATTAGTTTCTGCGAATTTATCCTTTGGGATTTCGTCCAAGTTTTCTTCACAAGAGGCAAAAGTAGTTAGCATCGCAAGGGCTAATACTTTAAAAAAATACGTAGTTTTATTTGAACTATGATTTTTTATAAATTTATTTTTAGTAATTGTATTCATCTTGTTTTCAGTTAATTAAAATGTAATATTAGCTCCCATGATAATTGATTTTACAATAGGATATGAGTAGTAATTTTGTAATTCTGGATCAATACCTTTGTATTTTGTAATGATAAAAGGATTTTGTGCACTTACATAAATTCTAACTTTATTAAAAACGTTTTGATTTTTGATCATATCATTTGTAATCGTATATCCAAGTGTAATATCTCTTACTCTTAAGAAGCTAGCATCTTCTACCCAGAAATCAGAACTCGCTCCTTGATTTTGATATGGACCAGATAAAGCTTGTGGATATTTCCCTGTTTGGTTGTCGTATGACCAACGATCTTTTGTTTTATCTAATAAATTCCATCCAAATAAGCCAATTTTAGCATGTCCATTAACATTACCAGCATAATCTTGGTTGAATTTTTTCATGAATGCACCATAAGCAAAAATTGATAAATCAAAGTTTTTGTATCTAAATTCATTTCCAATACCAAATGTAGTATTTGGGGCAGTTTCGCTATTTTTCATAATGATACGCATATCAGCACTTGTTATTTTTCCATCAGGTTTACCCATTAAGTTACCATTTGCATCATATCCATCAATATCTTTGATGATAACTTCCCCTGGTAAAATACCTGGCATCCAACTAGGAGCTGTCATAGTATTAGGATTATAAATTCCGTCAGATAAATATCCATAACGAACTAAGAAAGGATCTTTTAATCCTATATATTTAGCTAATGTTTTTAAAGATGCAGGAGATCTTTCTACCCAATGACTATTAAAGTGTGTAAAGTTGATGTTTGTTGACCAAGTAAAATCTGGCGTATCGATGTTAAGTGTTTTAATGTTAAACTCGAAACCTTTACTTCTTGTTTTTCCTGCATTATCTGCAATAGATCCTAATTGTTTGTCCATAGGTAATGGAGTAGAAGTTAATAGATTAGAAAAAGTTCTAATGTAATAATCAAATGATCCAGAAACTCTGTTTTTGAAAAGACCAAAGTCAAGTCCTGCATTTGATTCTCCTTGTGTTTCCCATGTTAAATCGGGATTACCTAATGTACTTAATCTTACACCTGTATTGTTTATTCCTCCAAAGTTAAAGTTGTATCCACTACTATAGTAAGAATATGCACCTGAGAATGATGCATTACCAACTTCTCCATAACCTACTCTTAATTTTAATAAATTAATTGTTTGAGAATCTTTTAAAAATTCTTCTTCAGAAATAATCCATGCTCCAGAAGCACCAACGAAGTTAGCCCATTTTGCATTTGGACCAAAGTGAGATGCACCATCTCTACGATAAGTTCCTGATAAAACATATTTTTTATCGAATTCATACGTAACTCGAGCAAAGTAAGACTTCCAAATTCTATATGGATCTGCATAAGAACTTGCGGTAGGTTTTTCTGCGTTACCTAAATCTAGATCGTTATAACCAAAATCTTCTACAGGAAATTTAGAATTGTAAGCACTAAATCCATTTCTATCAACTAATTGATAAGTATGTCCAATAAGAATATTAACATTGTGTTTTCCTCCAAAAGTTTTGGCATAGTTTAACGTATAATCATATTGAATCGTTTCGTTAGAATCTTGAGATATACCAGCAGAACCTTCTGATCTTGCTCCAAATAGAAAGGATTTTGGTTGATAATAGCTTCTTTTTCTAGAATCTTGAGTATATGAGAATAAAGCTTTTGCTGTTAAACCACTTATAATTTTCCATTCCGCATAACCAGAAGTCATTATTCTAGAGCTCTTGGTATTATCTTTCACATCTAAAAAAGATAATGGGTTTGGCGTATTTTTATAGTCTGGATTAATAATCCAGTTTCCATTTTCATCTTTAAATGGTAAATTAGCAGGATGGTAAAAAGCAGCTCCAATCATACCAGAAGTTTCATTTTGACCAGTTCCGATGTTACCATTTTTAGCTAACTCATTTGTTAAAACAACATTAGCTCCAACTTTAATTTTAGATGAAAGATCTTGATCCAAACTCATTCTGACAGAGTAGCGTCTATAATCAGTTCCACGTAGAACACCTTTTTGATTAAAGTAATTACCAGAAACTAAATAACGTGTTTTATCTGCGGCTCCAGCAACAGAGATATTATGTTGTTCCGTAATACCAGTTCGCAAAATAGCGTCTATTGCACTTGGCAACATTGCTTGTTTATTGATTTGATCATCCGTATATTTTGGTGTATAAACAGAGACTGTTGGTTTTCCTGGTACAGTTGCATATACACCTTGTCTGTTATCATACATCCATTTTTCGTATAAGATTTTGTTACGTTGTAACATATAATCTTTTGTATCTAATAATGTATACCAATCAATTGATTCTTGGAATGAATTACTAAAATCATATTGTACAGTAGGTTTACCTAGTTTACCACGTTTTGTTGTAATCAAAACTACACCACCAGCAGCTCTTGCTCCATAAATTGCAGTAGCAGAAGCATCTTTTAAGATGTCAATCGTTTCAATATCATTTGGGTTAATAAAGTTTAATCCAGATCTTGCGTTTCCATTACCAGAAGGATCATAAGCAGAATCGTTGATTACAACACCATCTACAATATATAATACACCTCCAGATGCATTCGAAGCATTAGTTCTGATTCGTAAATTAATTCCAGCTCCAGGTTGTCCACTCGATTGCATTACTGTAACACCTGCAGCTTGCCCTGCAAGTGCTTGCGCAAAGTTACTATTTGCAGCAGCAGATAAGTCTTTCATTTTTACAGAAGTTACTGCACCAGTCACGCTCTTTTTCTTCGTCGTACCATATCCAATTACGACAACTTCATCAATTTCATGTACTTGATTTTGAATAGAGTCTTTTGTTTCTTCCGGTGTATTTTGGGCTAAAGCAGACTGGCTTCCAACAAGTAAAATGACAGTAGTAGTTAGTTTAATACAACCTAAAAGAGTTTTAGATTTGTTTCTCATGAGTTTTTAAAATGTTAATTAATTATGATCTAATTCCTATTTTAATATTAATTAGTATAAACTTAACATTTTTTTAAGTTTTTTGTACAGGTAGAGATGTGTTTTAGATGATTTTAGCAAAAATAGTTATGTTTTATTTAGATAATGATAATTACAATATGTTAAGTATTTAATAAATGAATAATATTCTAAATAAACTCCTTTTTGTTGTAGTTTAATTTTTGGTTAAAAATTATAATAAATAAAGGTTTTATTTATTTAGGAGTGTTTGTAGAGATATTTAAATCTGTGAATTGCTAAAAAAAAAGGCTTTTCTTATAAGGAAAAGCCTTTTGTGTGGTTAAATTAATCCAAATTGTTTGAAGTGATGTGTGTAATGTTTTTTATGAAAAGTTTTCCAATCCTCGTATCCAATTTCGGCTAATACCGGATTTTCAATTTTTGCATCAGGATTAGCTTCAAAATAAGCGTGAAATTTATCAATTTCACTTTCTAATTTTTCAATTGCTGCTTCAAGTGATGGATATCTCAAATCCAATAATCCATCAACACCTCCAGCTTTTATTCCTTGTTCCATTTCTCCATCAGATTCTAACAAATAAGCTCTATACTTTGGTATCATTTCTGCAGGTAATCTACAAGGAATATGTAATCCTCCGTTTGACATTTTTGTAGAGACAATCAAATGTTCTACCATATGTTGAGGCGTCATAATTCCCCAATTCGCTTTTTGATTGACAGGTAATTTATTTAAACGATCAATCAAATCCTGTTTATTTTCAAAATCTACAAACATTTCTTTATCTATTTTGTTTCTCAATTTAGTCATATTAATTGTGATTTCCTTTAAATTTGTAGACAAACTAATCTAAATCATCTTCAAATGACGAAAATTTTTTATCTCTTATTTGTTACAATAATCTTAACTTCATGTGTATCTCAACATAATAAAGTTATACAAGAAAACATTCTTTCTCTCAAAAATAGTTACTGCAAAGCTCCTTATCATTATAATTATGATAAAAAGCTACCTTCTTATAATTCTGATTCTATAATTAATGAGAATAAAGATTTAAAAGATAAGTTTTCAGATCAAAGTATTTTGATTCTTAATGCATTGGGAACAATTGATGAGGTTGAAAAAATTGTTGAATTAAAGAAAGACTCGTCTTTAGAATCTCGTGTAAAAGTTTTAGAACTTAAAAATTCTATCAATAGTAAAATTACAATTGCAATGACAGAATTAGATGCTGTTGCTGCCGAATTTGATTGCGAAGGCGAACGAGTAGGGCAGATGGCAAATTATGTAGATAACTTAAATGATAATAAGAACAATAAATTGATAATCTATTCTATTGTTGCTGGTGCAGCAGCTTCTGTTGCTGGCGGAATCATAAAAAGTGATGGCTGGGGAAGCGCTGTAGATATAACTGGAGGTGTTTTGGGTGCTGGTTTGGGATTTGCAACACTTAATCCGAAAGGGAAAAAAGTAGAATTTATACATGAGCGTAACATTTTGCGGGATATTTGGAATCAAAAATTGGAATCAGAAAATTTTCCTCCGTTTGTTTGGTATATGTATACAGAGAAAAAATTTTCGAATTATACAGGTGGTTTATCTATCATAGAGAATATAAAGAAACGTTGGTTACAACTTAATTTTGATAATAATATAGATCAAGCAAACAAATCTGTTAACTTTCATGATGGTGGCGAATATTTAGCAGATGATCTACATAATCGTACTTCTATGTTAAATCAAATGCAATCTGCAACACGAACAATTAATCAAAATATTAATTATTTGTTGTTAGATTTAGATAAATTAGTGTTGTATTAAACGATTAATTTGATGATAAATATTCAAACACAATTAGAAAATGATTTAGTGATTTTAGAACCACTAGATACAAACGATTTCGAAGATTTGTATTCTGCAGCAGCAGATCCTAAAGTTTGGGAGCAACATCCAAACAAAAATCGTTACAAAAGAGAAGTATTCCAGGTTTTTTTTGATGGAGCAATTCAGAGTAAAGGCGCTTTTAAGATTATTAATAAAGAAACTAATCAGGTCATTGGGAGTTCACGCTTTTATGATTATGATGAAAAAGATGCTTCAATTATTGTAGGTTACACATTTTATTCGACAGATTCTTGGGGAAAAGGAATCAATCCCTCAGTTAAAAAGTTGATGTTTGATTATATTTTTCAGTTTGTAGATAAAATTTATTTGCATGTTGGTGCTGATAATGTTCGCTCTCAGATTGCAGTTCAGCGCTTAGGTTGTACTAAAATAGATGAAGAATTGGTTGCTTATTATGGAGAAGAGCCAAAACTTAATTTTGTGTATGAAATGAGAAAAGAGAATTGGTTTAAATAACTGAAAGCTAAAATATTTAAGGAAAGACAGAATTTATTCTGTCTTTTTTTTGAAATAAATTTAAAATTATGATTATGTTTTTCGTAATATAAATTACTTTTACTGAAGTTTTCATAACAATGAATGAGTAATATTACATTAAACCCAATTTACGAAAAGATAATTGATGATTTATTGAATCAAAAATATTCTATTTCGGATTTTTTTTTCTCTGAAGAAGAAACAAAACAACTTCGCGAATCAATCATTCAACAAGATAATAGTCAAGATTTTCATCAAGCAGCAATCGGAAATGCTCAAAACGAACAAATTGTAAAATCTGTTCGTGGAGATAAAATTAGATGGATTGATGAAAGTCAAAAAACAGCAACAGAAGAAGTCTTTTTCTCAAAAATTAATCATTTTATCGATTATCTTAATCAAACATGTTACATGGGAATTGAAGAAAGTGAATTTCATTATGCAATTTATCCAATAGGTACATTTTATCAAAAACATATAGATGCATTCAAAAATGATGATCGCCGCACTTTGTCAATTGTACTATATTTGAATGACGAAGAATGGAATGATGATTTCGGAGGACAATTAGCACTTTATTTGCCCAAAGATGATGGAACAGAAAGTGAATTGAATGTTTTGCCTTTGGCTGGGAGATTAGCTGTATTTGATAGTAAAACAATTCCGCACGAAGTAAAAAAAGTAAACCGACCACGATATAGTATCACAGGATGGTTAAAAACAAGAGGAAATAATCCTTTTTAGAAAAAATAAAAGCTCAACATTTGTTGAGCTTTTAAAATATAGATGAAAGGGTATTAAATTACTCTCCTAAATATGCAACTGTTTTGGCATCGCCATCTAAAGTTACTTTAGTTAAGTTATATTTTGCTAAATTTTTCATTGATTTATCCCATTTTTTACCGCTTAATCCAGCTTGAGATTTTAATTCATTTAAATCAATATTTTCGTTTGCTTTTAAAATTTCGATAATTTGAGTTTCTTCTTCAGTTAACTCATAAGATGGTGCAGATTTCTCTGGACGCATTTGAGGGAAGAATAAAACTTCTTGAATTGATGGATTGTTCGTTAAGAACATAATCAAACGGTCCATACCGATTCCTAAACCACCTGTAGGAGGCATTCCGAATTCTAAAGCACGTAAAAAATCTTCGTCAATAAATTCTCCTGCTTCATCATCTCCTTTTGCAGATAATTTTAATTGTTCTTCAAAACGCTCGCGTTGATCAATTGGGTCATTTAATTCTGAATATGAGTTTGCGATTTCTTTACCACAAACCATTAATTCGAAACGCTCAGTTAAATCAGCATTATCACGATGTTGTTTTGTTAATGGAGACATTTCTTTTGGATAATCTGTAATGAAAGTTGGCTGAATGTAGTTTCCTTCACATTTTTCACCAAAAATTTCATCAATTAATTTTCCTTTACCCATTGTCTCATCAACTTCGATGCCCATACCTTTAGCAGCCTCAAATAATTCAGCTTCAGATTTACCATCAATATCAAATCCAGTGAAATCTATAATCGATTGACGCATTGTTACACGTTTGTAAGGCGCTTTGAAATCAATTTTGTGTTCACCAAAAGTTGCTTCAGAAGTTCCGTTAACTGCGATTGCACAATGTTCTAACAATTGTTCTGTAAAATTCATCATCCAGTTGTAGTCTTTGTATGCTACATAAATTTCCATTGCTGTAAATTCTGGATTGTGAGTACGATCCATTCCTTCGTTACGGAAGTTTTTAGAGAATTCGTAAACACCTTCAAAACCTCCAACGATTAATCTTTTTAAGTATAATTCGTTTGCGATTCTTAAATATAATGGAATGTCTAATGCATTGTGATGTGTAATGAACGGACGAGCCGCAGCACCACCAGGTATAGATTGTAAAACAGGTGTTTCAACTTCCATGTAACCACGGTCGTTAAAGAAGTTTCTCATTGCTGTGAACAATTTTGTTCTTTTAATAAAGATTTCTTTAACTTGAGGATTCACAACTAAATCAACGTAACGCATACGGTAACGTAATTCTGGATCTGTAAATGCATCAAAAACGTGTCCTTCATCGTCAGTTTTAACGATAGGTAATGGACGTAATGTTTTAGATAACATTGTTAACTTCGTTACGTGAATAGAAATTTCACCAACTTTAGTTTTGAATTCGTAACCTTCGATACCGATAAAGTCACCGATATCCATTAATTTTTTGAAAATTGTATTGTATTCAACTCCTTCTTCAGAAGAAGAAATATCATCTCTAGAAACGTAAATTTGGATACGACCTTCGCTATCTTGTAATTCTGCGAAAGACGCTTTCCCCATTACACGAACACTCATCAATCGCCCAGCAAGCTTGACAACCTTACCTTCTTCGTATTTTTCCTTTATTTCTTTCGAATTAGAAGTTACCACGAATTCTTCGGCAGGGTAAGGCTCAACGCCTAAGTCTCTTAATTGTTGTAGTTTTTCTCTACGAATAATTTCTTGTTCAGACAATTGCATAGTGAATATGTTTTTAATAAAATGAATGCAAAATTATGAAAAATAATCTTGAATCACGAAGTTTTTATGATTTAATAATAGTAAGAATAATCAGTATTGAAGCGAGTTTTAGTCTACTAACTCAAAACGACGCTCTAACGTATAATCTGTGTCTTGAAATTTAACTTTTTTGGTTTCGATACTATACGAAATCCAACCATTGTCTTTGATACGAGAAGTCGTTTTTACATAATACTTTATATCGTCTTTCAATTTACTTTCAGAAGGTTGCTCCGTTCCTAATTTGGTTGCCAAATCTTTCAGATAAGAATACCAAGAGTTTGCAAGCCATTCTTTGTCCGCTTCTTGCATGCTCCCCATAATGTAGTTGGTGTGTGATGAACCAATTTCATTCAGCTTAATTTCAGTTGTAGCTGGAGTAGGAGAAGTGCTAAATAGATTATCTAAATAAGATTGATAAACAAAAGGATCACTAGTCAACGTAAAATTGCTTTTACCATAAAAGTGATGAAATTGACGAATATCTTTATCAAATAATTTGATGATGTTTTCTGCATTTGCATAGAATTGTACATTCTTTTTGATTGTAGCAATTGCAGTAGGATTATCTAAATATTTGTTTTCTAAATCTTCTGAAGAAAGTTGCAGCTGTCTGATTGTTTGTTCAAGATTAGTATAATTCAAAAAACGTCCGTCTTGGTCAATTTTGAACGAAATCGAAACATTATTAGCTAAAGCAAACGGATTGTTTAGAAAGGATTTTGAGTTGAATTGTACATTTCTAAAATTCCACTTAATAACCGTTTCATTTTGATAAATGTTTTCTACTTCTACAATAACATTATAAGTGTATTGTTCTTGGTTTGCAATAGTATCTCCTTCTAATTTTATTTCGCTAGTAGTTACCTGATAGCGTTTTTCATCTCCAATATTCCAATATGTTTTAGGAAAAACAATACTATCCTCCGCAGCAATATGAGCGATTGTGTCATTTGCAATAATCTTAGAAATAGTGTCTTTTGCTAGAGTTTGAGCAAAGACTTTTACTGAAAAAAATAAATATAAAAGGTAATATGTAAACTTAAGTTTCATTAATCATCAAACATTGTCAGTCAAAAATAGACTAAATTATTTAAACTAATGCTTGATTGAGTTAGAAAATAAAAGTTTAATCATTTAATAAATTTATACTAAGGTGATTAACTGTTTTTTTTGAGCCAATATTTAAACTGAAAAAATAGTCAGATTTTAGTAAAATAGAATTCAAATCATAAGTATTTTTATAAGAAACTTTAAGTTGAACAGTTTCTGAATATTTCTTGATTTCTTTTTTTACTTGTTCTTGAGATAAATTTAATTTTGCATCATTTAACATATAATACGCCATTTCTTCCCACAATTTTTCGAAATCATCTTTACTCAAATTCTGATCAGAAACAACTGTATAAGTGCCATTTGCTTGATTAATCTCTTTTAGATATGTATTTGTTGTAGAGGAAATAGGAAATCCAAAAATATTTTCTTGTACAGATTTACCTTCATATGTTTCGCCTAATCTAAAATATTGACCATTAAAATAATTAAACACATGAACTTCTTGCTCAAAAACATACGGTACATATGTTTTTGATTTGATCATATCTTCGATGTGAGTAATATTAGCTTTATATTCTTCAGACTTTTTGCGCTGCTTACCTAATTTATCTGTGATTTTAAGTAAACTACCTTCAATTTCGGATGTATTTAATAATTCTAAAAATTCGCCAGAAGGATTTGTCGTAAATTGATACTTAATTCCGTCCGAATTATTAATAAAATCTCTGTAAAAATCATCTGGATCATTCGATTCATTTTTACCATTTACAAATTCAAATTTGTTGGCAAAATCATTTTTATCAATCAATTCCATTGTTTTTTCGGATTGATTAATAATTTTAGACACAGTATCATTTACAGAAATCGAAAAGTTACGATCTGTAAAAGAATATTTATAAATTTTATTTAATTCTAAATTCGGTTTTACCTGAACTGATTTTTCGTCAAAATTTACCTGTCCAAAAATGACAGGAGAATACATTAAAATCAAGGTAAATAGGCTTGTTCTCATTCTCTCTAAAAGTTGTACAAATATAGAATGATTATTGAATATCCAAAGGATTTATTGAACGAATCATTGTATCAATTGGCTTAGTTTCTGAAATTTCTTTTTCCATCAAGGTTCCACCAATTTCTTTTAGTTTTTTTACTTGAGGAATAAATCGATTTTCCAGCGAACCAATTGCTTTATTATAGCTTTGTGTAGCTTGATTTAGATTATGACCAACCGAAGCAAAATGTTGAATCAAAACATTTACTCTATTGTATAATTCTATCCCAGCATCGCGCATTTGATATATATTTTCGGCAACATTTAATTGTTGCCAACTAAATGCAATCGTACGAAGCATCGTAATCAAAGTAGTTGGTGTTGCAATAATTATTCTATTGTTTAGTGCATCTTCTATCAAAGTTCGATCCATTTCTAGTGCAGAACCAAAAGAACTTTCAATCTGTAAATACATTACAACATAATCTGGCGCATCTGCGTATTGATTCCAATAAGCCTTAGAGCTCAAATTCTTTAGGTGCTCACGTACCGCTTTTGCGTGCATTTGTAAATGATGTTGACGTTGTTGTTCATCTTCAGTTTCGAAAGCTTGCATATATTGGTTTAACGGAACTTTAGAGTCTACGATAACTTTTCTTTTACCTGGAAGATTAACGATTAAATCTGGACGAAGAATTCCATTTTCTGATTGAACAGAAGTTTGTTCTTCAAAATCACAGAATGGCGACATTCCTGCAAATTCTACTACACGACGTAAACCAATTTCCCCGTATTTTCCACGTGTATGTGAAGTTTTAAGTGCTGAAACCAATGTGTTAGTTTCTTTTTGCAATTTGTCTGTTGTACCACGCATCGCATCCAAAAATACTTTGATTTCTGTATAAGCTCCTTCGCGCGCTTTTTCTATTTCAGAGATTTTTCCATCAAATTTTGAAAGACTTTCATTCAATGGTTTGATCAACGAATCGATTGCTTGTTGACGTTTCTCTAAATCATTTTGCGAATCAGAAAAATGTTTATCTAATGTTGTTTTTGCAAGATCAAGAAATTGTTCGTTATTATTTTTCAAAACTTGAGCAGAAAGCGCTTCAAATTGCTCTTTCAATCGTTCATTCGTTTCGTGCATAAATAACTTTTGTTGCTCCACAGCCTTTATCGCTTCTTGATGACGAACAGTTAATTCCGTATTTTTCTCACGTTCTTTTTGCCATTGATCTAAATTGAAATTAGCATCATCTTTAATTTCTAAAAATTCATTTTTTAATGAATCATATTGTTTCTGAAGTTCTTGATATTTAATTTCATTTCCGATGTTTGTAGAGTTTGCTTTTGATTTTGAATACAAAAAACTAATTACTGCACCAATGATAAAGAAAAGTAGGGCTGTGAGAATGATTGCGCTGTTCATAATCTTAAAATTTAAACAAAGGAACGATTTTATACGACATAAAGTGTCGTTTAAATAGTGAATTTATGTTTAAATTCTTTAATATCTTTATTAGCAAGGACATCTAATATTCTATCATAGGTTTCATGATCGATTTCTTTATTAGAAAAAATAACGTTAAAAAGAGAATTATCGTTTTTTTCAATGAATAATAAATGCTTATATCTAACAAAATTTCTTAATTCATTGTAATTTAATAAATAAGTGTCAATTTTTATTCCATCTTCTTCGAAAATTATATCGAATTCTTTTTTGAACTCTTCTTCAGGAATTGAATTAACATGTTTTTTAAAATTAGAAATTAATTTATTTTTTGTAAAGTAATAATATATATTCAGTCCTAGAATTAATAATAAGAATACAATTCCGAATTCGGTTAAAACAATAGATTTAAAAAATACAGCTAAAATAAATGATATTAAAGAAAGAAAACTAGTTAGTTTTATAAAGAATGAATCCTTATTTTTTTTAAGTTTCATTAATAATTCTACATATATAATATATGCATTTATAGAGTTTGTTTTATTAGGAATACAATGTACTTTTAACATAAAATAAATATATAAAAAAAGGATTTACATCTGTAAACCCTTTTCTGTATTTATTGAATAGAATCTTGCGATTCGTTTCTTAAGTTATCTTTTGTCTCGAAAATAGAATTTTTGATGATTTGCGAACTTTCATTCAAAATTGGTAAAATTTGGCTTTTGTCTTTTGTTTCTTTAAAACCTAACTCTAAAATTGGATCGACGTAATACAAAATACTCGAACACAATAAAAGTGAAATAACCAAACCTAAAGCTGCGCCTCCAAATCGATTGACGATTCCTAAACCAACAGCTTCTACTGTTTTTTGAGTAAGACTTGAGGCTAATTTTATTGTGAAATAAGCAATTGCAAAAGTCAAAATTAAGGAAACAATAGAGGTTAAACTATCTGCAACAATATTGTATGAGTCTACATAAACTTCGATGATTTGGTAGAATTTAAAACTTAACCAAATGGCTACGAAAAAACCGACTAAACCAATTAATTGAGAGATAAAACCTTTGAAAAAACCGTTTATTACACCAACCGCTAATGCAATTAAAATTAGAATATCAAGTTGATTAAAATCTGTCATTAAGCGTTTTGTAATTGATGCTTTTCAGCGATTTTTTTCAACGTATTAATCAATACATCAATATCTTCTTTTGTTGTTTCGTATGAGAATGAAACACGTAATGGAGTCATTTGATCAATTTCTTCTTCTGTATACAATGTTTGCATTACTAATGATACTTTTGCTGCGCCAGAACTGCAAGCACTTCCTTGTGAAACAGCGATGCCAGCTAATTCTAATTCGAATCCAATTAATGTATCATGAAAAGGTAATTTAATGCTTAATAGAGCATATAAACTTTTGTCTAAATCTTCAGACAAGCCATTAAATGCAACGCCGGGAATAGCTTCTTTTAATTGATCAATTGTATATTGTTTAATTTCTTTGATATGATTAATATGTGTGTCTAATTCATCTAAAGCTAAATCTAACGATTTTGAAAGACCTACAATTCCGTATACATTCTCAGTTCCCGAACGTAATCCTCTTTCTTGTCCACCTCCAGCAATCAAAGGTTTGATGTGAGACGCTTTTTTAGCATATAAAAATCCTGCACCTTTTGGACCATGAATTTTATGAGCAGAACAAGAAGCAAAATCCATCCCTAAATCTTGAAAATCTAATTCGTAATGACCAACAGTTTGCACTGTATCTGTATGAAATAAAGCATTGTTAGCTTGGCAAAGTTGAGAAATGTGCTTAACATCAGTTAAATTTCCAATTTCATTATTTGCGTGCATCAATGTAACCAAAGTTTTTTTAGATTGATCTTTTAAAAGCTCTTCTAATTGAGTATAATCAATGTTTCCATTTTTAAAGATATTCAATCTGATTACTTCAACATTATCTTTATATTCTACTGCTTTTACACTTTCTTGTACGCATTTGTGTTCCATATCAGTTGTAATGATACGTGTAACATCTAAATCATTCACACAAGAACGAATAATTGTATTGTTAGATTCTGTACCACAAGAAGTAAAATAAATTTCTGCAGGAGAAACGTTTAATAGTTGAGCAATATTTTTCCTAGACATCTCAATTAATGCTTTTGCTTCTCTACCAAAAACGTGTGTAGAAGATGGATTTCCAAAAACATTTTTCATCACATTAGCCATTTCATCTACTACTTCAGGACGAATAGCTGTTGTTGCTGCATTGTCTAAATATACTCTTTGCATTATCGATTATTTTATACTGTGTTGTTGTTAAATTGAGGTTTTGAACAACAAATTTAAGTAAAATGAAATGATTGAAAAAGTAAATTGTTATTTAAAACGCATTAAGTCCGAAGATAAGAATCGCCATTCTGGTGTTAAAATAACTCCTTCCGTAGCTTTATACCAAGGAGAAATAAAATCATTGCTAGGATTTGTAACGATTTGGATATCCTGACTAGGGTAATAACTTTGTGCTAAAATAATGATTTTATTTCCCATCTCATCTTGTGCAAGATCCATCACAATTACTGCATGACTCTTTGTATTTCCTCTTTGAAAGAGTACATCTCCAATCTGAATATCTTTTATAGAAACTGGTTTCAAAAATTCTTTTAAGGTATTTGGAGTAGTATTTTCTAAGAAATAAGTTAAATACTCCATGTATTTTGAGTAGGAATAATCACCTTTAACATATTTTGTGTAAGGCGTAAGATTATTATAAAAATCAACTAATTTATCTAACTCAGCGTATTTTTTTGAGCGATATAAAAATTCTATACGTAAGCTAAGAACTGCATTTGAATTAAATTGAACATTTTTTTTGGGTTGCTCTAAGTCTAAAACACCAACATATACATTAGGATTCGCCTTACGTTTTCCATCAAAAGTATAAACAGGGACATTATTGTTTTTTAATGAAATATTATTTAACCATTTACCAAAATCAGTTGTAATGGTAGAACGTTTGTAGTTTGTAGGCGTGTTAAATTTGGAAAAAATATTTAACTCTTTTGTATGAATAATCGATTCATAACTTTCGTTATCAATTAATTCGTCATTGGTAGATGATTTTGGTAGCTGATTATTGCAGGCGACAATAGTAATAAAAAGTAATATTATTAGTGTAATATAGTATTTCATTATTTGATAAAAACCCTTTTATGTCTATTCAGGGCTTAGTATTTTTATTTGATCTCGTAATTCAGCAGCTTTGATAAAATCTAAATTTTTTGCTGCTTTTTCCATTTCCTTCTGCAACTTTTGTACCAATTTTTCTTTATCCTCAACAGAATATTTTTCGTTGATTTCTGCAGCTTGATTTATTAAACTTTTTTGTTCGTATGGATTTTCTTCAAAATTTGCTGCGGCCATACTCAATTTCGTGATTTTTTTATTGAGTGCTTGTGGTACTTTATTATGATCTTTATTGTATTGCATTTGTATTTCACGACGACGATTTGTTTCATCAATCGTTAATTGCATACTGTCTGTAATTCTATCCGCATACATTATTGCTAAACCATTTACATTACGTGCAGCACGACCAACTGTTTGTGTTAATGAGCGATGACTTCTCAAGAAACCTTCTTTATCAGCGTCTAAAATTGCAACCAAAGAAACTTCTGGTAAATCCAAACCTTCTCTCAAAAGATTAACCCCAACCAAAACGTCAAATAAGCCAGCACGTAAATCTGCCATAATCTGAACACGTTCTAACGTATCAACATCGGAGTGAATGTAACGACATCGAACACCATATTTTGTTAGGTATTTTGTTAACTCTTCTGCCATTCGTTTGGTTAAAGTTGTGACTAAAACACGTTCGTCTAATTCAACTCGTTTATTGATTTCCTCCATCAAATCATCAACTTGATTTTGTGTTGGACGAATTTCAATAATTGGATCTAATAATCCTGTTGGACGAATAACTTGTTCCACAACAACACCTTCAGATTTTTCTAACTCGTAATTTGCTGGCGTTGCCGAAACATAAATCACTTGATTTTGTAAAGCTTCAAATTCTTCAAATTTTAACGGACGATTATCCATTGCAGCTGGAAGTCGGAAACCATATTCTACCAAATTTTCTTTACGCGAGCGGTCTCCACCATACATCGAATGTACTTGCGAAACAGTAACGTGCGACTCATCAATTACCATTAAATAATCTTCAGGAAAATAATCTAACAAACAGAACGGACGCGTTCCTGGATCGCGACCATCTAAATATCTCGAATAATTCTCGATTCCTGAACAATATCCCAATTCTTTGATCATTTCCAAATCGAATTCGGTACGTTCTTGCAAACGTTTTGCTTCGAGATGTTTTCCGATTTCATGAAAATATTCAACTTGTTTTCCTAAATCTAACTGAATATCAGCAATTGCGCCATTTAATGTATCTTTAGAAGTTACAAAAAGATTGGCTGGATAAATATTGATTTTATCTAATTTTGAGGTTGTTTTACCAGTATCTACATTAAAAACAGAGATTTCTTCGATTTCATCACCAAAGAAATTAATTCTGATTCCATCATCCGCATAAGCTGGGAAAATATCTAATGTATCACCTTTTATTCTGAAATTTCCGCGTTGAAAATCTCCTTCTGTTCTCGAATATAAAGCTTGAACTAGCTTATGTAAAAATGCTGTTCTCGAAATAATTTGTCCATTTTCTATCTGAATCACATTTTTATGAAATTCATTCGGATTTCCAATACCATATAAACATGAAACTGATGCTACAACCAAAATATCACGACGTCCAGAAAGAAGGGAAGAAGTTGTGCTTAAACGTAGTTTTTCAATTTCTTCATTTATAGATAAATCTTTCTCGATATATGTTCCAGAAGAAGGAATATAGGCTTCTGGTTGGTAATAATCGTAGTATGAAACGAAATACTCGACTGCATTATTCGGAAAAAATTCTTTGAATTCCATAAACAATTGCGCAGCTAACGTTTTATTGTGAGCTAAAACTAAAGTAGGACGTTGAACTTCTTGTACAACGTTAGCAATAGTAAATGTTTTACCAGAACCGGTAACACCTAAAAGTGTTTGATAACGATCATTATTAGAGATTCCATCCGTTAATTCTTGGATAGCTTTTGGTTGATCACCAGTTGGTTCGAATTCAGAATTTAGTTGAAATTGCATCTTACAAATTTATAAAAAAATAAGACAAAAAATAGAAAGATTGAGAATGGAGAAATAAGGAAAGTTGATAAAAAATAAAAAGGCGACTTTAAGTCACCTTTTCATCAAAACCACAAAAAAATGAGAAAACTGTTTACTTAGTAAACAAACTTCCTTCCATTATTACAAGCTATTGCCCGCTATAACCATTGCAAATATAGGTCGGTTTTTTGTGCGTGCACAATAAATAATAATACTTTGTTTTATTGGTGTCGATAAAAGATATCTATAATAGTGTTAAACCTATTGATTAAAACGTTTTGTAGCGTTTAAGTTTATTTTATAGTGTCAATGTTACACTAGCGAATTTTCGCTATATTCCATAATTTATCTAATTCGGCAATGGTTAAATCAGTTAAGTTTTGACCATTTTCTTTCGCGATTTCTTCTAGTTTCTGAAATCGTGTGATAAATTTTTTGTTCGATCGTTCTAAAGCATCTTCAGAATTGATGCCATTAAATCGTCCATAATTAATCAAAGAAAACAAAATATCACCAAACTCCATTTCTTTATCTGTTGGATTTTGTTCTTCTTTAAACTCATTAATTTCTTCGATAATTTTATCAAAAACTTGATCAGAATTTTCAAATTCAAATCCAACACCTTTTACTTTGTCTTGAATTCGGTACGCTTTTACCATTGCTGGGAGAGAAGTAGGAACGCCAGAAAGTACAGATTTGTTCCCTTCTTTTAGCTTGATTTGTTCCCAATTTTGAAGCACTTTTTCTTCTGTATTTGCTTCTACATCGCCGTAAATATGAGGATGACGATGAATTAATTTGTCACAAATACCATTTAAAACATCAGCAACATCGAAGTTGTTTTGTTCTGATGCGATTTTAGAATAAAAAACTAGGTGAAGAAAAACATCACCTAGTTCTTTTTTTATTTCATCCGAATCTTTTTCGATAATAGCATCCGAAAGTTCATAAATTTCTTCGATAGATAACGTACGCAACGTTTCCATTGTTTGTTTACGATCCCACGGACATTTTTCACGTAATTCATCCATTATATCCAACAATCTTTCGAAAGCCTGTAATTGATCTTTACGTGTATTCATCTCTAATTATTCAGCGTCTTTATCTTTTTTTGCTGTTGTTTTTTTAGCAGCAGTTTTTTTAGCTGGTTTTTCTTCAGCGTCTTTTTTGTCAGCAGCCTTTTTAGCAGGAGCTTTCTTTTTTGGTTTTTCTTCCACAGCAACTTCTTCTGTCGCTTCTACTTCAGCAACAGGAGCTTCTTGTGCTTGTTGAGCAGCCATTGCAGCTTCTACAGCAGCTAAGTCGATGTTTAATAATCCGTTTTTGTGTAAGATATTATACCATTGGAATAATTTTTTTAAATCAGAATCATAAACTCTTGAATCGTCATATTCTGGTAAAACTTCTTCCATATATTTACGCAATTCTGCTCCAGAAGATTTGTGATCGATAGTTTCTCCTCCGTTTTCTTTTTTGTAAATTCTGAAGAAAACTTCTGCTAAAGGATATTCTTGCGATACACCATAAATTGCAACATTGTCTAATAAACTAACATTGTAGTTAGATGCGATTGAGATTTTTTTACCTTTTTCTAAATCTTCAACAACAAAACCACCTCTTGTTTGAGAAATTAAACGGTATAATCCTGGTTTTCCTGAAATTGCGATAACTCTTGATAAATCCATATTCTATTATGTTTAAGGGTCTATGAAGGGAATTTCATTTTGTAACTCGTGTTTACTTTCCCTTTTGTTATATTTTTTAATTTATTACTTATTAATTTCTTTTTAAAGCTCGAAATATAGTCAATAAAAAGCTTTCCTTCCAAATGATCGTATTCGTGTTGAATAACTCGAGCGCGAATATCCGAAAAAGTTTCGGTATGTTTCACCCAATTTTCATCAAAATATTCTAAAGTTACCGATTCTGGACGTGTTACATCTTCGTGAATGTGAGGTATACTCAAACATCCTTCTGTAAAAGCCCATTCATCACCTTCGGAACTACTAATTTTTTTTGGGTTAATGAAAACACGTTTGAAATCTTTCAATTCATCTTTTACATCTTCATAATCCTCATCTTCTTCAAAAGGCGAGCAATCTACAATAAATAAACGTATATCTTTTCCGATCTGTGGAGCAGCGATACCAACTCCGTTAGAGTCGTACATTGTATCGAACATATTTTCGATCAGTTCTTGTAAATTTTTATAATCTTGATCTATTTCTTGTGAAACTTTACGCAAGACAGGGTCTCCGTAAGCTACAACTGGTAATACCATTTTTGATCTTTTTTTATTAATTTAACGGCAAAGATACAATTTGTTATAGTTTATGTGATAAAAATGATTGTAAAATTATTACAGCACTCACTTTATCAACCATTCCTTTTTCTTGACGTTTTTTCTTTTTCATACCTCCTTCAAACATAGCTTGAGAAGCCATTTTTGAGGTAAACATTTCGTTTTCGCGGTGAATTTTAATCAACGGAAATTGTTCAGAAAACTTTTTCAAAAAAGGTTGAATTTGATTTTCAATCTCATTTAATTCACCTGAAAAACGTACTGATAATCCGACAACAAGGTCAGAAACGTTTTCTTTCTCAATATATTGTTTCAAGAAATCCATCAATTTAGATGTTTCTATTGTATCAACTGGTGAAGCGATAATTTGCATTTCATCTGTTGCTGCAACACCTGTTCTTTTTCCTCCGTAATCTAAAGCTACTATTCTTGACATTTGGCAAATTTAAAAAAACGATTCAATAATAAATAATCTCTATGAAATCCCTTGATTATAATTTTTATATTTGTGGCTATTATTAATAATGATGGAGAATTTAAAACAAATCATAGAAAAAGCTTGGGACAATAGAGAATTGTTACAAGAAGACGCAACACAAGCTGCAATTCGCGAAGTAATTGAGTTAATTGATAACGGACAATTACGTTGTGCAGAACCAGTAGGAGAGGATTGGCAAGTAAACGAATGGGTAAAAAAGGCAGTTGTAATGTATTTCCCAATTCAGAAAATGGAAACTTTAGAAGCTGGAATTTTTGAATACCACGACAAAATGGAATTGAAACGTAACTATGCTGAAAAAGGAATTCGTGTTGTTCCGAATGCGGTTGCTCGTTATGGTGCGTATATTTCCTCAGGAGTTATTTTAATGCCTTCTTATGTAAATATTGGTGCGTATGTGGACGAAGGAACAATGGTTGATACTTGGGCTACTGTAGGTTCTTGTGCGCAAATTGGTAAAAATGTTCACTTATCTGGTGGTGTAGGAATTGGTGGTGTTTTAGAACCATTACAAGCTGCGCCAGTAATTATCGAAGATAATGCATTTATCGGTTCTCGTTGTATCGTTGTAGAAGGAGTTCGCGTAGGAAAAGAAGCTGTTTTAGGAGCGAATGTTGTGTTAACAGCATCAACTAAAATTATTGATGTAACAGGTGACGAACCAATTGAAATTAAAGGTTATGTTCCTGCTCGTTCAGTGGTTATTCCAGGTTCTTACACAAAGAAATTTGCTGCAGGTGAGTATCAAGTTCCTTGTGCATTAATCATCGGAACACGTAAAGAGTCTACAGATAAAAAGACTTCATTAAATGATGCATTGCGTGAGCATAATGTTGCAGTTTAGATTGTAAAATAGCATTCATATAAAATTTAAAACGACTTCTTAGTTTAGG
This sequence comes from Empedobacter sedimenti, assembly GCF_030005555.1. Lineage (GTDB taxonomy): Bacteria > Bacteroidota > Bacteroidia > Flavobacteriales > Weeksellaceae > Empedobacter > Empedobacter sedimenti. The sequence continues at coordinate 211,990 of NZ_JASCQG010000002.1, forward strand.
AAGTCGTTTTTTTAATGTTAAGTTTTGGTTAAATCATTTTAATTATTCAATTTTGCGCGTTTAACTAACACTTATGAAAATATCTCAAAACCAGTTGATTATTTTCGTTCAGAGAATAATTTTATTAATCCTTTTATATCAAGCTGTTCGCATTGGTTTTTATTTTTACAATAAATCTTTTTTTACAGAAGTTAATGCATCTTCTTTTTTAGGTGGTTTAATTTTTGACCTTTCAGTGATAGGTTATGTTAATCTGATTTTTGCAGTTTTACACTTATTTCCGGGGAAATTTCAACTTAATAAATCGTATCAAAAATTTCTTTTCTATAGTTTTTTTATTGTAAATGGACTTTTTTTAAGCTTAAACTTTGTTGATTACGAATATTTTCGATTTGTAGGCAGAAGAAGTTCATTCAGCATGATTACAGCAGAAGGAATGACTAATGAAATCGGAGGTTTAATAAAATCTTATCTTTTTGATTATTGGCAAATACCTCTTCTCATTATTTTAACATGTAGTGTTTTTTGGTATTTGTTGCGTAAAATTTCATACAAATCTGTTCAACAATTATCTCCATTTTCTTCAGTAGTTTCATTAGTTGTAATGGTAATAGTATTATTTTTAGGAGGAAGAGGAATAGCCAAAAAACCAATTTCTATCGTTGACGCTTCAAAGTATGGTCCGATAGGAACTTCTGCTTTAGTCCTAAATACGCCATTTACTGTATTGAAGACTTTAAATAAAAAAGGGGATTTGAAAGAAATAAATTATTTTGATGAAGAGGTCGCGAATAAAATTTTCAATCCTGTTCAAGAATTTCGTTACCAAAAGTCAAATAAAAAGAATGTTGTCATCTTAATTTTAGAAAGTTTTGGTAAGGAGAATATTCAAAGAGGACAAACACCTTTTTTAGATTCTTTGATAACAAAAAGTTATTATTTTGAGAATGGTTTCGCGAATGGGAAGTTATCTATAGACGCTGTTCCATCTACAATTTCGAGTGTTCCTAGTTTGATGAATAAGAGTTTTATTACTTCAAGTTATGCGCTGAATGATATTTATGGTTTACCAAAAATTATGAAAGATAATGGTTATACAACCTCTTTTTTTCATGGCGCTTTTAACGGAAGTCAGAAATTTGATCAATATACAACAGCAGCTGGTTTTGATCAATATTATGGGAAAAACGAATATGAAGGACCGGCATCTTTTGATGGAAAATGGGGCGTTTTTGACGAAGATTTTTTACAATATTTCAGTAAAAAATTGAGCACTTTTAACCAACCATTTTTTTCAACATTATTTACGATTTCATCTCATGCTCCTTTTACAATTCCAGAAAAGTATAAAGGTAAATTCCCTAAAGGATCAACTGAAATTCATGAATCAATTGCATACTCTGACTATGCCTTGAAGAAGTTTTTTGAATCTGCTAAGAAAACGAATTGGTACAATAATACAATCTTTGTTTTAACATCAGATCATACTTCGTCTTCTGGCGAAGAACCGAATTACAAGAATAATGTTGGTAAATTTAGAATACCGATTATGTTTTATGTGCCAAATGATCCAACTATGATTGCAAAGGATGAAAAGAATTTTCAACAAATTGATATTTTACCTAGTTTGATGGATTATTTACAACTTAATGGAAAAATTATATCGTATGGAAAGTCTTACAAATCGAATCAAGATTTCGTAGTAAATTATCTTGATAATATTTATAATTTAGAAAAAGGAGATTATTATTTAGCTTTTGATGGTACAAAATCTTTAGGATTGTATAATTGGAAAGTTGATCCATTGTTAAAAGATAATTTAGCTCTTAAGAATATTTCAAAAAAGAATGAAATGGAGCTTTTTATCAAAGCTTATATTCAATCTTTTAATAATCGAGTTATTAATAACGAATTGACTGTAAAGAAAGATAAAGTGTTATTAACCAATAGATGATTTGGATTTAATCAATAAAATATAAAATGCCTGAACAATTGTTCAGGCATTTTTTTAATCTTCTCTCGATCCATCATCAGCCATTCTGACCATTTTAGGCGTAAAAGTAGCCACAACATCTACCAAATCTTGTTGCGCAGCCATTACTTCGTGAATATCTTTGTACGCCATCGGTGCTTCATCTTTTCCACCACCGATTAATGTAATTCCAAAATCATTCAAATAATCGTTTATCTTATTTTGAGACAATGATTTGATTGCTTGTGTTCGGCTCATTTGACGACCAGCTCCATGCGAAGCAGAATTAATAGAATTTTCTTCTCCTTTACCTCGAACTAAAAATCCTGGCGCAGTCATAGAACCTGGAATAATTCCCATTATATCCTTAGAAGCTGGCGTTGCACCTTTTCGATGAACAATTACTTCTTCGCCATTGTAAATTTCTTTCCAAGCAAAATTATGATGATTTTCTACCTTTGCTAAAACTTCAGCACCGATAGATTTTGCAATTTTTTGATGAATAATTTCGTGACAAGCCGAAGCATATTCACCAGCCAAATTCATCGCAATCCAATATTCTTGACCTTCTGCAGAATCCAAATCCAAGTAAGCCAAATTTTGTGCTTTATACGGAAGTTTACAAATTTCTTTAGCGATTTTAGTATAATGTCCAGCAATTGTAGCACCAAAACCTCTCGAACCAGAATGCGTTAATAAAGCTAAATATGAACCTTTTTTAATGTTCAATTTTTCATCATCTTCCTTGAAATCAATCAAACCAAATTCTACAAAATGATTTCCTCCTCCAGAAGAACCTAATTGCGACCACGCTTTATCCTTTAAATTTTGAATAAATGAATTCGTCTCGAATTTTGCATCATCCAAAATCTGATGTTCAGCTTTGTATTGCCCATGAAAACCATGCCCTGCACCAAACTTTGTATTTTTTATCAAAGTTTCTTTTAACGAATCGTGATGTTCAAAATAATGAGAAGCAGGCAAATCATAAATCGATAAAGCCATTCTACATCCAATATCAACGCCAACGCCATAAGGGATAATCGCATTTTTTGTTGCTAAAACTCCATCAATCGGCAAACCATAACCTTGATGTGCATCTGGCATAATCGCGCCAGCAACGGTAACAGGAAGTTTCATGGCAACTTTCATTTGTTCTAAAGCGCCGTCCTCAATTTTTTCCGCACCATAAATTTTAAAATCGGTTGGATTTTCATTTAATTCAATCAAGTTTTCATCTTGTTTTGGTAAATGAATTCCATCGATAAAACCTTTTGCAAGTGTTTTGAAAATTTTATCTTCTAAAAAATCTTGTGGCGATGATAAAACTTGCGCATATTTATCCAACATTTCGGCTTTTGTATAACCATTTCTTTTTTTGTTGATTTTTAAGGCGATTCCTAAAATTTCGTTCTCAGGATAACCCAAGGTAATCAAATCATTTCCATTGATTGGTTTATTTTGTTGTTCAGTTGTTTTCATATAATTTAGTTCTAAGGTTGATTAAAAATTCTTCTATTTTCGAAGAGTTTATTTCGGTTGGAAGAAATTCTAGTTTTGACTTTTCTTCAATTTCTCGTTGTAAATTTTCAGCTTTTTCGATTACTTCTTCATAAGAGAAATCTCCGTTTTTTATTGCCAATAATTCGTCGCGATCTTCTGTTCGCTTTACATTTAGATTTCCAGTTTCCACTAATTCTTTCGCAACTTTTAATAGGCGAATCGTGTGCATCATATTTTTACTATCGTAATTTTTTTCATGTGCAATATTTGTTGTGTAACGATCTTTATTTCGCAATTTCATCCAATCCCAATATTCTTTGTATTGCTTGCAATAATTGGAATATTCGTCTTTTTGAAAAATGAAATAGGCAATTGGTTTTTCATTTTTTGGAATTTCACTCAAGCGAATATCATCATTATTTTCATCTTTTACGATTCCTTTGTAATTCGATTTTTCGTTGTAATAAAACGCAAATAAATCTTTTGAATGATTGATTTTGCTTAGTCCGCAAAACGCTTGTTTGTAAGAATTTGAAATCGTCCAATCAGCGAAAGAAATAGTTTTGTTGTCATCAATAATATAACAAAAATCAAGAACTGTTTTTCTAGTTTCATCTATTGGATTTAGAAATTTCTTGTTCAATCCTTTTGCTTTTTTGATTTGACTCAATGCATATCCAACAAATGTTTTCTCAACTTCAGAAGTGATAAAATCTTTGTAATTTAATTCATCTAACAAAGGCGATTTATATAGAACAAATTCTTCTGGAGTCGCTAAAATTTCTAAACAACTTGGATTATTTTTTAATAATAATTCAATGAATCGACCAATTTCGTAATACACAATATCATTGGTTTCGTTGCTAATTTGTGCTTGATATTCAAAACCATAAAACTCATTTTTAGGCAAATAAAAAACGCCACGAATATCGGTGTCCGAGCTTTTAGTTGCCAAATTATAGGCTTTGCTTCCGCTTATACATTCAAATAATATTAAGTTTTGACTTTTTAGATCTTCTATTGTTAGTTTCATTTTGTTACGGTTTTAATGAAAAATGCATTGATTTTGTTTTTATCAAATTCAATTCTCGATAATTTCTCAGATTCAATTTTTAATTCAGATTTCAAATTAATTAACCAATTGAAAAGTTTATCATTCTTCGAAATTTTAAAACTTTCATCAACATTAGCTTTGATTGCAAGATATTTATCTACTTTATTTTCGATTGTTTTATCTTCGATTAAATGTTTTAATTTTTCAAATTCCATCGGAGGAATTGTTTTATTTTCTACAATCCATTTTGCTGAAAGAACCGAACGTAAAGCATAAAACAAACTTTTTAGTTTAATTTCATTTTGAGGTTCCATTTCAATCAATCGCTTTGTTGTAATTCCTAAATAATGCATGGCAACTTTTTGAGAATTGAATTGTGAAGCAGCTAAATCAAACAATTCTTTTTCGAAAATTTCATTAGAAATATAATGAATCGGAGATTGTAAATATTCGTTAATACTCGAATTTGATTTCAACATTAAGCGCAAAACCTTTTGAATATCCCAACCTTTAAAATCCAGTTCATCTACAATTTCTAAATCAATAAAATCATCAATTGAATCAATTTTTAGATAATCTTCGATTTTTCGTTTGTAAATAAATCGAACATCGTAATCGCTGTCAGTAGATGGGAAGCCCCAAGCGCGGCTCCCAGATTCTACAGCAAAAAGAATTTCGATGTTATATTTATCTTCTATTTTTTTTAATTTATTTATAATGACTGGTTTCATTTCGTAAACATTGTTTTTAGTTCATTTAATACATTTGATCCACCAGAAATTGAGATTTCTCCCACTTTATCGGCAATTTTTTCGATGTATTCCATTTCTTTCAATTTCCATAACGTTTCGTTTTCTTCCATCAATTTCGCAGTGTTTAACAAGCTTCTTGTAGAAGCAGTTTCCTCACGACGCGTAATGGAATTGGCTTGAGCCGTTTTTTCGGCAATCAAAACGCGGTTCATAATTTCTCTTATTTCTCCTGGAAGAATAATGTCTTTCATACCTGCGTCAATCAATTTTAGACCAATTTCTTGGAATTGAGCTTGATATTTTTGAATGATATAATTCGTTACCGAATTTTTATCCGACATCAAATCATCAAAATTCATGTTTCCAATAAATTCTCTCAAACCTAATTGAATCGCTTGATAAATCATTTTTTCGAAATCTTTGTTCGATTGATAAGCATTTAGCAAATCAGTAATTTGATAATTTACCATAAAATTGATTCGCAATTGCGCTTTATCTTTTGTTAAAATTTCTTGTCCAGAAATTTCAATTGTTTGCGGACGCATATCAAAAGAAACCATCGAAATTTTTGTTTCGTTGTTGTAAAACTGGTATTCACCAGCTTTTAAAACTGAATCAAATTCATTGTCTTTGAACAAAATTCCTTCAAAATATGGCGCAACAGAAATGATACGAATTGCTCCAGATTTTCTCAAAATATCAATTTCTCTTTTTGTTAAATTATTAATTTCTTCAGTAGAATTCAAATCAAACTTTATAGCTTTTAATTGAGCTGAATTTTTCCAAATCATCACGTTTTTATTGTAAAATGAATCGTATGATTGATTGTTTTTGTAAATAATCAACACTTCGTTATGTAATACTTCGATAAAATCTATCATTGATTTCAATGTTTCATTTTCTAAAAACAGTGTGTGATATTTTTCATCAATTATTTCGTTGATGTTTAATTTTTCGATGTTTTTATTGAACAAAATCCAATAGTTTCCTTTTGTGTAAACTTTTTCGATTTCGTTGTTTTTGATATAGATTCCAATTTCTTGGTTGTTAATTGCTAATTTTTTCATTTTATTATTTTTTATAGGTTTTTACTATTTTATATATTTCTCCTTTGTAGAAGAATCTTTTTCTAAATTTTTTAATTAAAAAAGCTAAATCATTTTCCTTTTTCAAAACGGAATTTGAAGTTTGAGCAGCTTATTCTGATTTCTTGTTTTTACAATTTTTATCAAATCATTTTGACTTGATATTTAGTTTAAACTTTTGAAATCAATCATCAACTAAAGTTTCAAAATCAGGTTTTAAGCAAGTTTTTAATCTTATTTCAAATTCATCTCTACGAAATAAATTCTCTATTCGAAAAGAAAACTTTTTAGCTTTTTGTTTCCAATGGTGCCCTTTCGGGCGATAAATACAGATTAAAAGTCTGTGTGAATTGCTCTACCCACTGAGCTATTTCAGTTTACTGAAAGTAGGAATCGAACCTACGACCCATCCGCTGGAGATTTTAATTATTCAGAATAGAAGTAATGAAACATTTTCTACTACAATGCTATACTGAAACATTTGTCAAGGAACAATTAAAATCGTTTGGTTGTTAAACCTTTGACAAAGTTGGAGTAGAAGTGTGCGAATGAATTGCGTAATAGAATATTTTTTAAAAATAATTTGTAAAGGATGATGAATAGAGGGTTTTATATTGAAAATATTTTGAATAAAATTTGAAATAAAAATTTCTACGCAAATAGATTGCGTACTTTGAATTGAAATTTGTAGTATTGAACAAAGAAATCAACCATGGCAACCAATAAAATTGCATTAATTCGTTATCAAACGATTGATAAATGTCTTCAAAATCATTTCAGAAAATGGACTTTAGAAGATTTGATAGAAAAAGTTTCGGAAGCTTTGTATGAATATGAAGGAATAACTTCTGGTGTTTCGAAACGTACAATTCAGGGCGATTTACAAGTGATGCGTAGTGATAAATTGGGTTATAATGCGCCAATTGTTGTTCGAGAAAAAAAGTTTTATGAATATGAAGAGCATGATTATTCGATTCATAATTCGCCTGTTTCGTCTGCAGATTTAGATAAAATGAAAGAAGTGATTTCGGTGATGAAACAATTGAATGGTTTTAATTATTTTGATGATATGAATGAGATTATTACGCGTCTCGAAAATAATTTATCCAAACAAACTCATCAACAACCAAATTATATTCAGTTTGAGGAAAATCCTTTATTAAAAGGTTTGGAGTATTTGAATCGGTTGTATCAAGCAATTGTAAAGAAGCAACCTTTGTTGATTTCATATCAATCATTCAAGGCAAAAAATCAAGAGCCAAAACAACAAGTTTATTATCCTTATTTGTTGAAAGAATACAGAAATCGTTGGTTTTTATTGGCTAAATCGAGAAAAGATAAAAATTTGTATACACTTGCTTTGGATAGAATAGTTGAATTCTATGAGTTAGCAAATGAACCGTTTGTCGATGAGCAAGAAATTAATTTTGATACATATTACAACAATGCGATTGGTGTAACGAAAAGTGTGAAAGAAAGAGAGCAGCGCGTTGTTTTTCGTGTGAATAAAAAATTGGCGCCTTATGTGGTGACAAAACCAATTCATGCGACGCAAAAAGTGTTGGAAGTGACGGACGAAGGAACTTTATTTTCGATAGAAGTTGTACATAATTTTGAGTTGGAACGAGAGCTTTTAGGATTTGGAGAAGAAATAGAAATTCTTGCGCCAAGATTAGTGAAAAAAAGAATCAAAACACGATTAGAAAAAGCGTTAGAAAATTACAAGAAATAAAAAAAAGGCTCTGTGAAGAGCCTTTTATATGTTATAATAATTTGTAAAAATTAATCTCCCATCATTCCTCCAACTAAAGAGTTTACAATAGCTAAAACAACACCAAATAATAATGCGTACCAAAAACCATCTACACGGAAGCTATCTCCCATAATAGAACTAGCCAACAATATAATGATTGCGGTAATTACAAAAGAGAATAAACCTAGAGTAAGAATAGTTACAGGAATACTGATGAATTTTAGTACTGGTTTTACAATTGCATTTAATAAACCAATAACAATTGCAACTATAATCGCTGATCCATATCCTTTTACAGATACACCTGGCAATACATTCGCTAAGCCGAAAACTACCAGAGCAGAGACTAGAAGGTTAATAATAAAGCCCATAATAATTATATTTTAAAAGTTTGTTAATAATCTGAAGGTTGCAAAAGTTCTGCCAAATTAATGTTTTTGCGTAATTTATATTGACTTTTTTTTAACATAGTTTATAGCACAAAAAAAGCTTGGCTAAAACCAAGCTTTTAAAAAAGTATGTAATTGTTTTACAATTATAATTTTTCGAAAAGGTATTTCATATTTACCTCTTTATCAACAATTGTAGCTAATTCGTCAATATGTACACGTTTTTGTTCCATAGTATCACGGTGACGTAACGTAACAGAATTATCGTTTAACGAATCGTGGTCAACTGTGATACAGAAAGGAGTTCCGATCGCATCCATACGACGATAACGTTTTCCGATAGAGTCTTTTTCTTCGTAAATTACATTGTAATCCAAACGTAATTTTTTTACAATTTGTTCTGCAAATTCTGGTAAGCCATCTTTCTTAACTAATGGTAAAATAGCTGCTTTGATTGGTGCTAATGCAGCAGGTAAAGCTAATACGACGCGTTCTGATCCATCTTCTAAAACTTCTTCTTTCAATGAGTTTGAGAAAACTGCTAAGAACATACGATCCAAACCAACAGATGTTTCTACAACATAAGGAGTGTACGATTCGTTTGTTTCATTATCAAAATATTGTAATTTTTTACCAGAATGTTGTTCGTGAGCTTTCAAATCGAAATCTGTACGTGAGTGAATTCCTTCTAATTCTTTGAATCCGAATGGAAATTTAAACTCAATATCAGCAGCAGCATTTGCGTAGTGTGCTAATTTTTCGTGGTCATGGAAACGATAATTGTCATTTCCTAAACCTAATGTTTGGTGCCAACGTAAACGCGTTTCTTTCCATTTCTCGTACCAATCTAATTCAGTTCCTGGTTTTACGAAAAATTGCATTTCCATTTGTTCAAACTCACGTTGACGGAAAATAAATTGACGCGCAACAATCTCATTACGAAAAGCTTTACCAATTTGAGCAATTCCGAATGGTAATTTCATACGTCCAGTTTTCTGTACATTTAAGTAGTTTAAGAAAATACCTTGAGCGGTTTCTGGGCGCAAATATAAATCCATTGCTTGATCTGCTGTTGCTCCTAATTTTGTTCCGAACATCAAATTGAATTGACGAACTTCTGTCCAGTTTTTAGAACCAGTTACAGGATCAGCAATTTCTAATTCTTCAATCAAAGCTTTTACATCGTCTAAATCTTCGTTTTCTAAAGATTTTCCCATGCGAGCTAAAATTGTATTGATTTGAGTTTGATATTCTAAAACTCGAGGATTTGTTGCAACAAATTGATCTTTATCAAAAGCATCACCGAAACGTTTTGCAGCTTTCGCAACTTCTTTCTCTATTTTACCTTCAATTTTTGCACAATGATCTTCAATTAAAACATCGGCACGGTAACGTTTTTTAGAGTCTTTGTTATCAATCAAAGGATCATTAAACGCATCAACGTGGCCCGAAGCTTTCCAAGTTGTTGGGTGCATAAAAATAGCAGAGTCAATGCCGACAATGTTTTCGTGCATTTGTACCATCGCTTTCCACCAATATTGTTTGATGTTATTTTTTAGCTCAGCTCCATTTTGACCATAATCGTAAACGGCTGATAATCCATCATAAATTTCACTTGATTGAAAAATAAAACCATATTCTTTCGCATGTGAAATTACTTTCTTGAAAATATCTTCTGACATAATAAATGTGTGTTCAATTTAAAGTGCAATTTTAGTGATTTTTGATGACTAAAGAAAAGGATTGATTCAGAATATTCATTTTTTGAAATCAAAATAAGAATTATTTATTGAATAAAATTAAAAGATTCTGTATTTTGACTTTCATCATAAATAATCATTCCGCACGAAAATATTACAATTATAACTAGGACTAATAAATCAGAAAAAAGGATTCTGACGCTTCTTTTCTTAACAAAAAATATGATTGATTCAATTAATAAAGAAATACTATAGATTATACTAAAAAAATATTCTAAAAGAATATAAAGGAATAAATCATCATTTTTAACAAAAGTCATTCTCATCACTATGTAAGGAATAAAGTATGATCCTACTTGAAATAAAGAAGAATAAAGTATATTAATATGAGAAGGGTTTTTAGATAGTTTTGTATATCTAAAAATAAAATATAAATTTTTTATAATTAAATAGAATATTAAATTAAATAAAATACCCCATAGTAAGAAATTATCAAAGTTCATTATTTTTTTTTAATAAAATTAAAAGTTATTATTAATATTTTAATCACTGATTATAGTGAATTCGAAACCTTAGTATTTTTATTAATTTAGAATATTCAAAAATATAATTCGCATGAAAAAGTTCATCATACCATTATTAATGTTATTGCTTTTTACGAGCTGTGATTTTGTAAAGAAAGAATCTAAAGATAATTTAGTTACAAAAAACACGAATGATTCAATCAACCATTCTGAAATAAATTATAGAGTTTCTGCAGATTTCATAAATAATTACTGTAAATATATTATGAGTCCAACTGGTAAAATTAATGTGGATGAATACATTAAGCAAAATGAATTGTTGACAAAAAATTATAAAGATCGATACAAATTTGTGCAAGATTCTGCTTATAAAGTAGAACCTGAAATAGGCTTGGGCTTTGATCCGATTGTTGATGGACAAGATTTTCCTGATAAAGGATTCAAAATAAAATCGATTGATAAAGCAACGGGTTTGGTGACTTTGCAAGGAATAGATTGGCAAGATTTTGAAGTCGTTGTGAAAGTTGTTAACGAAACTAATAAAACGTTAGTTGACGGTTCAGGAATTATAAATATACCAACCAATAAACAATCGAAAAGATAATTTGATATAATGAAACTCTATCAACGAGTGAGAAAATGATAGATATCTTCTGTTTGTTTTGATTAATTTTTTTTGTTTATTTTTGTCAAAATGAAAATGCAATATTACATAAAGTATGTTTTGTCGTTGGTTTTGATTTTCTCAAATCTTAGCTACGCATTTTCTATGCACTTTTGTCAAGGCGTGGTGGAGCAAGTAAAGTTGAATCATTTGGATAATAATTCGTGCGAAATGGAGGTTTCTACATCTTGTTGTCCTCCAAAAGAAGATCCAACGCATTGCGAAATTCCAGAAGGTGATAATAAGAAAGAAGACGATTGTTGCAAGGATATTTCGTATTCGGACAAGGTTGTAGACAAACAAACAGTTAAGATTCAAAAAATTGTTCCGATTAGTTTTATTGCTGCAGAAGTTCTTCAAATTCAAATTCCTTTGATGAATGAAGAAGTGCATAATCAGTCAAATTTCCTTGATTTTTATGTCGCTTCAAATGCGCCGCCAAATTATATACTCAATTCTCAATTAACATTTTACGAAGGATAATACCGTTTTTTTTGATTAAATCAATCAGAAATCTAAACGCTATTATTTGAATATTAAAGTATTTGATGAAAATCTAATCAACAAATACACAATATAAATAGGCTTTATGCCTTAAATCGTAAAAATGAAAAAAATATTCACTTCAGTATTCATACTAAGTGCTGCGTTAACTTACGCACAATCTATATTAAAAGGGAAAATTACAGATCAAAATCAACAACCAATTGTTGGAGCAGAAGTTTTTTGGCAATCGTCAGATATTTCTGTAATAACTGATGAAAAGGGAAATTTTGAGATCGAAAACTATCAACCAACATCAATTTTAGGCGTTTTTTATGAGAATGAAACGACAACTTTTAAGGAATTAAAAGATGAATTTCAAAACATAACAATTAACGTAAAAGATCATTTCGGAGATACAACTTTGGGCGAAGTTGTGGTAAAAGATACAAGTAGTTCGCTTAAAAAATCGAAGTTTGCAACGAATATGACGACAATGACAGGCAAAGAATTGTTGAAAGCCGCTTGTTGTAATTTAGCCGAATCTTTTGAAACAAATCCTTCTATCGATGTCAATTTTTCGGATGCTGTTACGGGAAATAAACAGATAAAAATGTTGGGTTTAACTTCTCCTTATATCTTGATTGCAGAAGAAAATATTCCAAATGTACGTGGTGCTTCGCAAGCTTTCGGACTTAGTTTTACGCCAGGAACTTGGGTGGAAAGTATTCAGGTGACGAAAGGTGCGGGAACAGTAATTAACGGTTACGAAAGTATTTCGGGGCAAATAAATACCGAATTAATCAAACCCGCAGATGATATTCCATTGTTTGTCAATCTTTATGGTTCGACAGATTCGCGTTTCGAAGGAAATGTACATTTGAATAAAAAATTGAATGATAAATGGAGTTCTTCTCTTTTTTTACACGGAAATGCGCGTGTTTCGGAAAATGATATGAACGATGATGGATTCTTGGATAATCCGCTTGGACACCAAGTTAATGTGATGAATCGTTGGCAATATCAAAACTTAGAAAAAGGTTGGGTTGGATTTTTGTCTGCGCGATATTTGAATGATCGTAAACAAGCAGGACAAGTAGAATTTGATAAAGATCGCGATAAATTAACAACTAATTATTGGGGATCAGAAATTAACACGAATCGTGTGGATGTTTCGTCAAAAATTGGCTATGTTTTTCCAGAAATGCCTTACCAAACAATGGGCTTGCAAACGGCGTTTAGTTATCATAAACAAGATTCTTACTTCGGATTGAATCAATATGATATCGAACAACAAAGTTTTTATGCAAACTATATTTTTAGTTCAATTATCAGTAATACAAAAAATAAATTCTCTACAGGAGCGAGTTTTACGTACGATAAATTCAAGGAATTTGTAGCGTTACCAACTGATGCAAATTATGATCGAATTGATAATTCTGCTGGAGCATTTTTTGAATATACGTATGATAATATGAAGAATTTCAACATGATTGCTGGGCTTCGTGGAGATTATCATAACCGAATGGGATTTTTCTTAACGCCGCGTTTGCATACACGTTACACGCCTGTAAAAGGAACAACGATAAAAGCGTCGGTTGGTAGAGGAAAACGAATCAATAATATATTTGCAGAAAATCAGAATTTATTTGCATCTTCTCGTCAATTTAATATTTTGGGCGATGGAAATGGAAAAATTTATGGTTTAGATCCAGAAGTTGCATGGAATTATGGATTTAGCGTAACGCAAGAATTTAAATTGTTTGGTAAAAATGCAGATATTACAGCAGATTTTTATCGAACAGATTTTCAAAATCAAATCGTGACAGATATCGATTATTCGGCTCGTCAGGTTAGATTTTATAATTTAGAAGGTGATTCTTATGCAAATTCGTTCCAATTTGATTTTAATTATAACCCATTTACGCATTTCAAAATTAGAGCATCATACAAATATTATGATATAGCAACTGATTATGAAAACGGAAAATTAGAGCGTCCATTACAAGCGAAACATCGTTTCTTTACCAATCTTGAATATGAAACACATGAAAGAAATGGAAGAAATTGGCGTTTTGATGTAACTTACAATTGGATTGGAAAACAACGTTTGCCAAATACGTCGGATAATTTACCAGAAAATCAATTGAATGAATATTCGAATCCATTTGGAACAATGAATTTCCAGATTACGCGTGTTTTCTCAAAACGTTTTGAAGTGTATGTCGGAGGTGAAAATGTAACGAATTATCAGCAACATCGTGTAATTTTAGGAGCGGATGATCCATTTGGTTCAAATTTCGATAGTTCAGTAGTATATGCGCCAATTTTTGGACAAATGTATTATGCTGGATTAAGATTTAGTTTAAAATAAAAATCATAAAAATATAAAACAATGAAAAAATTATTAGCCTTTGCTTTGGTTGCGACTTTAGGAATTAGCGCACAAGCACAAAATAAAAATGCAAAACACGATTTACATGTAAAGGGAAATTGTGAGCAATGTAAAGAACGTATAGAGAAAGCTGCATATGGTGTAAAAGGTGTAAAAGTGGCTACTTGGGATGTAGATTCGCACAATTTACATATCGTTTTGAACGAAACTAAAAATAAAGTTGATGCTGTAGAAGATGCTATAGTAGCGGTTGGACATGATACAAATGCTAAACGTGCAGATGATAAAGTGTACGAAAATTTACATTCTTGTTGTTTGTATGAGCGTGAAGAAGCAGAAGGAGAACATATTACAGAAACTTCTCCGAAGAAAGAAGAGGATCATAGTAATCATCAACATTAATAAAACTAAAAAGGGATTTCAATTTGAAATCCCTTTTTTAATCCGGTATTCTATTATAGAGTTCTTCTAAATCGTATTTTATAGGAAGAGTGATTTCGCCTTTTTCGTTAATAAAACCCCATTTGTCATCCTTTTTTACCATCGCTAATAATTTTATCGTCTCTGGTGAACGAGTTTTATAAAAAGTGAGAATATTATATTCATTTCGGTTTATTAATATAATACTATCATATTTTTCTGGGAATATTTTTTTCTTTTCATAATCCCATGTTTGCCATTTGCTATCCTTTTTGAAAGCAGTAATACCTTTAGAATCGCTTATTTTTTGGTCAAACATAAAATCAAGTAAGATTTCATTTTTTAAATTTACAACGCCCCATTTATCATTGTAATTAGCATTTACTTGATTTTTGAATGGAATACCTAATGTATTGTATTTAAAGTCTAAAATTGTTTCATTCTTTGTATTAATAATTCCCCAATTATTATTTTTTTTCGCTAGAGCAAGACCATCTATAAAATTATAATTCATTTCATATAGACATTTAATGATTTCATTTCCATTTAAATCAATGTAACCAAATAAATTGTTTACTCTTACTTTAGCTAAATCATCATAAAAATCATCAATAAACATATATTTGAAATCAGTCAATCTTTTAAATTTATCATCAAACAATGCATGATTACCATTTAAATCAATATTAATACTGTAATATCCGTTATTTAAAGAATTTATGTAAGAATATTTAGGTTCTAATATTATTTTTCCAGATTTATCAAAAATTCCATATTTATTAGTAACGGCTCTTACTTCATAAATTGAATTGTCATTAGTAGTTTGATATGATTGTTTATTGACAAAATAAAAATTATTATAAAAACTTATACTATAGTATTCTGCAGGAATTATAATTTGATTTCTATCATCAATAATTCCTGTTTTGTATTCTCCGTAGTATTTAGTTCTAAATCCAAAAACAAATTGATTTTCTGTTATTTGTTTTAAGTATTCATATTTTGGTGGAATAATCAGATTATTTTGTTTATCAATAATTCCAATTTTATCATTTTGAGTAATTCTGGCGTAATTCGAGATAAATTTATCTGCGTATTGATATTGAGGTTTTATAATGACTTTATCATTTTGATCTTTGTATCCATAAAGTTTTTCATTTTCAAAAGGAATTAATTCCTGAGCAAAAATAATGTTCTTAAAAAATCCTTTTGAAAAAAGAAGAATGAGAGATAAGGAGAGTTTGATGACAGATGATTTCATGTTTAGATAGTTAAAGGTAATGATTGTTAAAAACAAGATATAAAAAAAAGTCTTAGAAGTTTTTACATCTAAGACTTTTTTGTTTTTATTAAATTTCAATTACTGAAACATATCTTTTACACGTTCAAAAAATGATTTCTCATTTTTCGAAGGTTCTGGTGAAAAATGATCATCGTCTCTCATTCGCTCAAAGAAAGCTTCTTGTTCTTTGTTTAGATGAGTAGGTGTCCAAATATTAACGTGAACAAATAAATCTCCTTTTCCGTAACCATTTAAATCAGGCAAACCTTGACCTTTTAAACGTAATACTTTTCCAGATTGAGTTCCTTTGTCAATTTTAATTTTAACTTTTCCGTTAACTGTCGGAATTTCTTTAGAAGAACCTAAAACAGCATCTGGAACAGAAACATATAAATCGAAATGAATATTATTTCCGTCACGTTTTAATGTTTCATGTTCTTCTTCTTCAATCAAAACAAGTAAATCTCCAGGAATACCATCAAAAGGAGCATCGTTACCTTTTCCGCGAACTTGCAATTGAATTCCTTCTCTTGCTCCAGCTGGAATTTTAAGATCAATTGTTTCCTCAACTTTGATTAATCCTTGATTATTTGCTCCTGAAGGAATTTTATCTGCAACTTTTCCTACTCCTTGACAAGTTGAACAAGTTGTAGCTGTTTGCATTTGTCCTAAAAATGTATTGGTTACACGAACTTGTTGTCCTGAACCGCCACAAGATGGACATGTTTTAGATGTTACGCCTTCTGCTTGTTTGAAACGTTTAACTTTTACTTTTTTCTCGCAACCGTTCACCATTTCTTCTAAGTTCAATTTTACGCGAATACGCAAATCAGAACCTTTCATTCGACGTGGACCACGAGATTGACCTCCAAATCCTCCACCGAATCCTCCGCCTCCAAAGATATCGCCGAAATGAGAGAAAATATCCTCCATATTCATTCCGCCACCACCGCCGAATCCTCCGCCAGCAGCTCCACCCATTCCTGCATGCCCGAATTGATCGTAACGTGCACGTTTGTTGTCGTCGCTTAAAACTTCGTAAGCTTCTGCAGCTTCTTTAAATTTGTCTTCTGCCTCTTTGTCACCAGGATTTTTGTCAGGGTGATATTTGATGGCAAGTTTACGGTAAGCTTTCTTAATATGTTCAGAAGTTGCAGATTTTTCTATCTGCAATATTTCATAATAATCTCTTTTTGATGACATCTTCTTAATCTAAATTATAATCCAACAACAACTTTAGCGTAACGCACAACAACGTCATTCAATAAATAACCTGTTTCTACAACGTCAACAATTTTACCTTTTAAGTCTTCTGTTGGTGCAGGAATTTGAGTGATTGCTTCGTGGAAATCTGTGTTGAAATCGTCACCAGGTTTAATTTCCATTTGTTTTAAACCTTTACTTCTTAATGTTTCAACTAATTTATTATTAATTAATTCAACACCTTGGTAAAGACTATCATCACCATCTTTTTGAATTTGATTTAAAGCGCGTCCAAAATCATCTAAAACAGGTAATAATGAAGTGATTACTTCTTTATTTGCTGTCTTGAAAATGTCCGTACGTTCACGAGAAGTACGTTTTTTATAGTTGTCAAATTCAGCAAATAAACGTAGATATTGATCTTTTTCTTTTGCTAATTGTTCTTTAACAATTTCTAATTCAGATTTACCACTGTTATCTACAGTTTCTTCTGATTGATTTTCTGCTTCCTGAACGTGATCTTGAAGATTCTCGTTCTCTAATTCTTCGTGTATATTTTGGTCAGACATATTCTTATTCGTTTTTTTGTTTCTGATTGAATCAAATAGTTTGCCAATGCCCATTATGTGTCGTTTTGTCAGATTTTAAATAAAAAAGAAGCACTTCTGTCGCGAGAAGTGCTTCGGTAAATGTATAAAGTTTTTTGATTTGAGTTTTACATTA
This sequence comes from Empedobacter sedimenti, assembly GCF_030005555.1. GTDB lineage: Bacteria > Bacteroidota > Bacteroidia > Flavobacteriales > Weeksellaceae > Empedobacter > Empedobacter sedimenti. The sequence goes on from NZ_JASCQG010000002.1 coordinate 229,892, forward strand.
AGAAATTATGAAAACTTTTCTTTTGTTTAAATCCATACATATTTCTGTATTTTTTTAAACTTAGTATTATTAAAGCTGAAAATAAATATAATAAATAAATCATTTTGTAAAAAAATGAAGTTACTTCTAAAGGAATAAATCTTGATAAATAAATATAAACTTCGAAAGGTCTTGAAGCACATAAATAACTGTATATATAACTAGTAATAGGATATCTACAGGGTAATGTATATGTTATTATACTTATAGCTAATAAAAAAATTAAAATAATCCAAGTAAATTTATTTTTATACAAAAAGAGAAAAATAAAAATTAAGGGAAGGATAACTCTTATTAATAAATATGGTTCATAATTAACACCATAAGTCAAAGCTATTATTGAATAGAAAAATATTGAAAATGTTATAAAGTTGTATTTGAATTTCATATTCAATAATGTTTTATCTTAAAACTTAAAATTAATTTTTCCATTCAAGAAACGTCCTGTCAAATAATTTGGCATTGTATAAACTGCGCTCGAATTTACGTCGCGAATCCATGAGTTACTGATTTCGTTTTTAATATCAAACACATTAAAGACATCTACACCAATCGAAATTTCTTTGAAATTACTCCAAAATGTTCCTTTTGATGGTTTCAATTCTTTTTGATTGATTAATTCTTTCACAAAACCAATATCCACACGTTTATAATCTGTCAGCGTTGTTTGATACTGATATGGATCTGCAAATTGTGGCGCTCCGTTAGGTAATCCAGAAGCATAAATCAAATTTACATTTACCTTAAAAGATGGTAAAAACTCCATATAATCTTGGAAAAATGCCGATAATTTGAAACGCGGATCTGTTGGTAATGGAATATTACCTTTGTTATCAATATTTTGATAAGCGCGCGCATACGAAGCAGAGAACCAAGAATCTATACCAGGAACAAACTGTCCAAATAAGCGCATATCAAGTCCATACGCATAACCTTTTGAGTTATTGTCTGCCGTGTATCGAATTCTCACATTGTCCACATAATACGGATTCAAATCATTTAAGATTTTGTAATAAACCTCAGTTGTTAATTTGAACGGACGATCCATCCATTTAAATTCGTAATCGTTTCCAAGAATAAAATGTATCGATTGTTGCGATTTTACTTTATCATTCAAAGAACCATCTAAACGACGAATTTCGCGATAGAAGGAGGGGTGATAATAAACACCTGTCGAAAAACGGAACAACATATCGCTTTCCCAATCTGGTTTGATTGCGATTTGAGCGCGAGGCGAAATTGTTGTTTCTTCGTTGAAATCCCAATAAGCCGCACGTACACCAGCATTGAACATCACTTTCGCACCATTCCACATAAATTTGCTCGTGTATTGTGCATAACCAGAAATACGATTGGTTTTTAAGTTATTTTTAGAGTTAACATAATAACTTAAATTCAAACCATTTCCTGGATTTGGATTCACAACATATCCTGTCGAATCGATTGCTTGCCATTCACTTAATAAATCACGAATATCTTCTTGTTGAAATTTTGCACCCCACTCAATATCATTGTTTCCGTTTATTTTATATTTTCCTTTGTGTTGAATTCCGGCAACTAATGCATCGAAATTATTTCGTGCATGATCGGTCTGCGTTCCAACATCATTAGTAGAAGTAGTATTTCCGTCAGCATCAACTTCTGAAATAAAATAAGAACCTTGAATATCAAAATATTCTTGTTCTTTCGAATGGTAAGCAAAAACATCTAACCCTAAATCTACTTTAGAATTTGGTTGATACGTAAACGATAAACTTCCTGTTTCTGTCGCAAATTTATCATCTTCTTTTCCGTCATAAAAAACAGTTAGCAACAAGGGAGTATCCATTGTATTGATATAAGTTTCACGTTTTATAGGAAACATTTCGTAGCGCGAACGCGACATTGTTCCCAAAAATGCAACATTCCATTTATCATTTAATTTATAATTGATATTGGCTTGCACATCGTAATATTCAGGATTGAAATTGGTATCACCTTTTAAGGTATTTAATACTAAATTTCTGTTTTGATAACGCGCTCCAACAATTGCCGAAAGTTTTTTGTCTTTAGAACCTCCGCCTAATGTCAAGCTTCCGCCCATTAAACTAGCTTCTAATTGACCTTCAAATTTTGTTGGACGTTTGTAAGTGACATCTAAAACAGAAGACATTTTGTCTCCATATTTGGCTTCCCAACCACCAGCAGAAAAGTTGATAAATTGCGTCATCGCAGGATTTACAAAGCCTAAACCTTCTTGTTCGCCAGAACGAATTAATTGAGGTTTGTAAACTTCGATTCCGTTAACGTAAATTAAATTTTCGTCATAATTTCCTCCGCGAACCATGTATTGCGAACTCAATTCAGTATTCGAGTTTACGAAAGGCAATGTTTTCAATAGATCAGCAACTCCGCCAGTCAAATTTGGTCCTTGTTGCATTTGCGCAGCACTCAAAACAGTACTTTGCAAAGGTTTATTTTTATTGGATTGAAAAGAAATTGTTGCTTCACCTAATTCGATCGCGTTGGTTTGATCTGGAACTAATTGAACAAAAATTTCTTTCTTGTTTTTATCTTTTAGCGTAAAAGTTTGTGCAAACGAATGATAACCACTGTTGTTAAAAGTTACGGTAATGGAAGAATTTGATGGAATATCAATTTTGAAATTACCATTTTGATCCGTAAAATAAGATTGATTGTTGACAATAATCTCAGCTTTACTAATTGGAATTCTATTTTCGTCGACAACTTTACCATTAATTTGTGCAGTTTGAGCATATAAAATTCCACCCAAAAGAGATAAACTTATGGTACTAAGAAATCTTTTTGAATGTTGTAGTATAGGTTGCTGTGTTGTTTTTTTCATCTTTCACGTTTAATTCTAATTGATGGTCGCCAACCGAAATTTCTTCTTTATTTAGATTAATTGATAATCGTTTAATTTTTTGATCATATTCGGCTAAAACCCATTTTCCATCGATATATGCATTGTAGCTATTAATTCCAGAATGTTCATCATGAATTGTAAATTTAATGATGCCATTCGTTTGCGAGAATTGGCTATTTGCTTTGCTATTTAACGGAGTAATTGTTGGTTTAGTATTGTCAATCATAATAGAAAAAACACCAAAATCTTTTGGATTAGCAACTAGTTTTCCATTTTTGAGCTCTGTTGTTAAATAATCCTTTTTCCAAGCGCCTCTTTTTTGATATTCACGAACAATAATGGCTTTGTCTAATTGTGCAGTCGGTATATCAGCAGTTGGTTCTATTGCTAAGGTGTACGATTGATGAATAGGCATATAATAATCGCCAACCCAATGTTTATTATTCGAGAATTTATATGCTAAATCAAAATCTTCGTAGAAAATATTTTTTGGGAAAAAGATTTCGATTCCATCAGATTTGAAATGATTTTCTTTGTTCCACAACATCGGATTTGTTTCAGGAAGTTTGGCAGAATCTATATATTCTTTTCCATTTACAGTAAAAGATTGTGTAGAAGAATTTCCTGCGTAATCAGTTACTTCAATTCTTATTTTATACGATTCACCATCTTTAATTTCTAAAATACCATTATTCTTTAAGTTAGAAAATACTCTAATCGGGTTTCCTTCTTTTACAAAACCTTGATATACCCAACTATTATTTTTCTGAATATCGCCATAATCACATGTTGCATTTATCGCTCGTGCTTCACCAAATGAAAAACGATTTGCTGTAAATGTATAGATTGGTTCATCGTTGGCGTAAATATTAATTTGATGAATACCATTATTGTTTTCAGATCCATTTTGCTTATCATAAGCTTTCACGCCAAAACCAAGTGCGCCTGAAGCAGAAAGTATTCCGCCGTTTGCCACAACAATTCGACTTGTTTTTTGATTAACATCACCATAAATAGGATACGCGTATAAACCTAAAATAGAAGGTTTTCTTGTGTCAGGTAAATCAAAACCAAAGTAAAAAGGATTTATTGGTTCTTCTGTTTTAGTATCTCGAATTTCAAAATGTAAATGAGGTCCACCAGATCCTCCAGAATTTCCTGAAAGTGCAATAATATCACCCATTTTGATCGGAAATTCAGATGGTTTAGGATTAACCTCTATTTTAAATGTTTCGTTAGTATATTGAGCTTTTCTGATATAAGCTTGAATCTCTGGAGAAAACTCTCTCAAATGAGCGTATACAGATGTGTAGCCATTTGGATGATCAATGTAAATAGCATTTCCATAACCTGTAGGAGAAACATTAATTCTCGAAATGTATCCATCTCCAACAGCTTTTACTTTCAAGCCTTCACGTTGTTGAGTTTTTATATCTAAACCAGCATGAAAATGATTAGCGCGTAATTCGCCAAAGTTTCCTGCTAAATAATTGGTGATTTCTAAAGGATTTTGAAACGCGTTTTTTGGATATGTTTCGGGTTTTGGTTGTTCTGCTCTTTGTCCAAATGCAACTGAAGTAAGGATTAAGTTTAGTAAAATTGGTTTGATCACTTTCATTATTTCGTTCTTTCTATATGTATTTTGTAGGTAAAGTTGATGATTCTATTTATTAAGTTCTAACAATTAAGAAAAATTTTACTTCGCAACTTGTTAAAAATAAATCAAATCTTTTACAAACTTCTTTAAACTTTTGAATATCTGAAAATTATTTCAAATAAAATCTTTGTAAAATAAATATAAATAATTGATTTTAAATATTTTGTAATTGTAAAATAAAAAACAAGAGTTAGAAAAGTGTTCGTTCTTAATTGTTATGAAAGTGAAAGCTAATTTTAAATCAAACTTTAAAAAATAACAATATGAAAAAATTAATCGTTACCGTTCTTACACTAATTTTTATTGCAAGTTGTAGTAAGTATGAAGGAAAACATGAAGCTGAAGTAAGTACAGAAACAAGTGCTGATGCAGCAGTTTCTAATGCTGCAAATCCAGAAGTGGAAGGCAAGATTTTCAAATCTAATGCAATGATTGAAATGAAAGTTGCTAATGTGATGAAAGATGCACAACAAATAGAGCAAAATGCAATTGAGTTGAAAGGTTTTGTTTTGAATAGCGAACTAAATAATGTGGTTTTAGATGCAGATGAGGTTTCTATTTCGGATGAACAAGTAAAGAAAATGGAAAAAATACAGCAGACGAATTTTATTGAACTTAAAGTTCCGTCAACACATTTGCGCGAGCATGTCAAATTTGCAGTAGAAAAAGGAATTATTATCAATCATATTTTGATTAATAACGAAGAAATGACGTTTCAGAAATATGAAAATGATCTGAAAAATGAACAAAATCAATCGACAAAAATTTCTAAACAAATAGAGAATAAAGTAAATAAAGCACTGATTAACGATGCGACGACTTATGCAACGATTGCTTACCAATTGTCAGAAGAACCACATATTGTAACGTCAATTTTACCGCAAAATGAAATCAAAGTTTATAACGAAATCAACTTAGGGTATGAGTTAAAGAAAAGTTGGCAAGATGGCGTATATTATTTCAAGTCGCTCTTAATCTTTGTTTTTCAGTTTCTGCCAACCATTTTTTCGGTATTGTTTTTGTTTTTTATCGTGAAGTATATTGTAAGATTAGTGAAAAACAGAGAAACTAAACCAAAAGCTTAAGTAAAAGTTTGTTTGTCAAATGGATAAGAAAAAACTGATAATATTTAGGTTTTTATATTGATTAGATACAAAAAAATGCTATTTTTGCAATAGAAGCTAGAATAATTGAAATCTCTGAAGATGGAAAAAATGGTAAAATTTAATGAACTTGAAAACAAAGTTTTAAGCGTTTTAAGCCAATTAGAGAAGAATAAAGATATATTGAGACTGGCAGAAAATTCTGAAAAAGAATTCGATGTTTTGAGAAAAGAGATCGAAACTTTGAAAGAAGAAAATGCCCGATTGAAAAATAAATTGAGAGATTCGCAAACGAATAACTTAAATCTAAATGAAGAGGTAAAACGATTAAAAGTCGTTAATGCAATGAGCGGAAATCAGGAGTATAAACAAATGATGAAGCAAAGAATGAATAAATTGATAAAAGAAGTCGATACGTGCATCGCTCAAATTAAAACTAATAATTAAAAAAGAATGTCAACTCAACGAATTGAGATAAAAATTGCTTCACGTCATTATCCAATGACGATTAATGCTGACGAGGAAGAAATGTTACTTGCTTGTGCAGATGAGATAAATACGATTTTGAAACAATTTGAACAAAAATACGCTGTTTCTGACAAACAAGACGCACTTGCTATGGTGACAATTCAGTTAGCTTTACGTGAAGCAAAACTGAAAAAACAAGTGAAAGACAATGAAGAAATGACAACAGAGCGCATTTCTAAATTATTAGAATTGATAGATCAATCAATTACAAAATAAAAACGAGAAGTTCTGGCAGCAAATAAGCTGTCCTTTAACAATATTCCTACATTAGTTCTAGCTATTTTGGTTAACTCAACATTTAGTTTTGTTACCGAGTGAACACCGTTCGGAAAGCGGGCTGCAACCTTTTGGTTCAATTTATTGACAGCAGATACTTGACTGACGGACTAACTCAAATCCTGTTTACAGGAGTTAACTCAAAACATACTTTACTAGTGTAGGTTTTTTTATATATATACATTACATAATCTATGGAACCAATGACAATAATTGTTGCAATTGTTACATTAATCGTAGGTGCGGCAGTGGGATATTTTTTATCTAAAAAATCAGTTGATAAGCAAAATCAAGAACTGATAGATGAGGCAACTCGCAAAGCACAGACATTGATTAATGATGCTGAAAAAGATGGTGAAGCCATTAAAAAAGAGAAAATTTTTCAAGCTAAAGAAAAATTTTTAGAGTTAAAATCAAAACACGAAGAAGTCGTAAACCAACGCGAACGCAAAGTAGCAGACTCTGAACTTAAAGTAAAAGAACGCGAAGAACGCATTAAGTCAGATTTATCAGAAATTCAGAAACAAAAAGATCAGATTAAATCTGAGAAAGGAAATATACAAGCACGTACAGAAAAGCTTAATATTAAGCAAAAAGAAGTGGATACGATGCACAAAAAACAAGTAGAAATCCTTGAAAAAATTTCGAATTATTCTGCAGATGAAGCTCGAGCTGAATTGATAGAAGTTTTAAAAGATGAAGCAAGAACGAAAGCTCAAGCTCATATCCAAGAAATTATGGAAGAAGCTGAGTTAGATGCGAAAAACGAAGCGCGTAAAATTGTGATTTCTTCTATTCAACGCATTGGTACAGAGCAAGCTATTGAAAATGCAGTTTCTGTATTTAACATTGAGTCTGACGAAATTAAAGGACGTATTATTGGCCGTGAAGGACGTAACATTCGTGCAATTGAGGCAGCTACAGGAGTTGAAGTAATTGTTGATGATACTCCAGAAGCGATTATCCTTTCTTGTTTTGATCCTGTTCGTCGTGAAATCGCTCGTTTATCATTACATCGCTTAGTAACAGACGGACGTATTCACCCTGCTCGTATCGAGGAAGTTGTTGCTAAAACGACAAAACAAATTGAGGATGAAATTATCGAAGTTGGTAAGAAAACAATCTTAGATTTAGGAATTCACGGTTTACACAAAGATTTGGTTCGCATTGTTGGACGTATGAAATATCGTTCTTCTTATGGTCAAAATTTATTACAACACTCTCGCGAGGTAGCAAACTTAGCAGGAACGTTGGCTGCGGAGTTAGGTTTAAATCCTAAGTTAGCGAAACGTGCAGGTTTATTACACGATATTGGTAAAGTTCCAGAACAAGAATCAGAATTGCCTCACGCAATTTTGGGAATGCAATGGGCAGAGAAATATGGAGAGCATCCTGACGTGATTAATGCGATTGGAGCTCACCACGATGAAATTGAGATGACATCTTTAATTTCGCCAATTGTACAAGTAGCCGACGCTATTTCTGGTGCTCGTCCAGGTGCTCGTCGCCAGGTTGTAGAATCTTATATGCAACGTCTAAAAGATTTAGAAGCTACAGCACTTAATTTTGATGGTGTAGAAAAAGCATATGCGATACAAGCGGGTCGTGAGTTGCGTGTGATTGTAGAAAGTGATAAAGTTGATGATACAAAAGCAGCTGAATTATCTTTCTTAATTTCGGACAAAATTCAGAATGAAATGACTTATCCAGGTCAGGTTCGTGTAACTGTAATTCGTGAAACACGAGCAGTAAATATTGCAAGATAAAATTTAGAATTTAATCATATACTTTAGGCAAGTCTATAACAAGGCTTGCCTATTTTTTTGTTCTTTTTTACAATAAAATAATCCAATTTGGTTGTTATTTTTAGTAAAAATGATTATATTAATAGATGAACTTTTTGATAAATAACTAGATGATTTTTAAGTTGTTGTATAATTGTTGATAACCTTGTTAATAACCTTTTCAATTTTTAAGAGGCCAAAATTTTTAATTGTAAAATCTTATCTTAATTTTGAAAGAATCGATAAGTAATCAAAGCGAAATTGTAACTCTATTGAGAGTCAATTATTAAATAAATTACAAATGCATAACTTGCTTTAGAAATCAATTTAACTTGCTTTTTACGAAAAACTAATAATACTAAAAGACCAAAACAACATGTCAATTTTTGATAAAAGAGTAAACTATAAACCATTTGAATATCCTGAAATTTTAACTTTCACGGAAGCTATTCAAAAAGCATATTGGGTACATGGAGAAGTTGATTTTACTTCAGATATTCAAGACTATCATGCTAATTTAGATGAAGTAAAAAGAGAAATTCATAAACGTTCTATTTTATCAATTGCGCAAGTTGAGGTTACTGTAAAAGGTTTTTGGGGAGATTTGTATCACTATTTTCCGAAACCAGAATTAAATGGTTTAGGAGCTACTTTCGCAGAATGTGAATTTAGACATAGTGAAGCTTACTCAAGAATTTTGGAAGTAAATGGCTATTTAGACGAGTTTAGTATTGCTTTACAAAATCCAATCTTCAAAAGTTATAATGACTTTGTTGGTGAGATAATGCGCGACCAAAATAAATCTATTGTAGAGAAATTATTATTCTTTGCATTGGTGATTGAAGATAGCTCATTATTCTCAAAATTTGCTAACATTTTAGCTTTTACACGTTTTGATGGATTAATGAAGAATACTGCGAATATTATTGCTTGGACATCAACAGATGAACAAATTCACGCAAACGCAGGTATTTATTTAATCAATAAAATTAGAGAAGAAGGTTTATTACCTGCAGAATTAGACCAAAATTGGGTAGAAACTGCTGTTAGAGGTTATATTGATCAAGAGGAAAATATGTTGAACTGGATTTTCGAGAAAGGAGAATTTGGTTATTACACAAAAGAAGATTTATTAAACTACATGAAATATCGTATTGATGAAGCAATTGCAAAAATTGGTTTCAAAAAAATATTTCATATTTCGCAAGAGCAATATAAGCCAATGGCTTGGTTTGAAGAAGAAGTTTTTGCAAGTAGTTTAGACGATTTCTTTGCAAAAAGACCTGTAGACTATACAAAACACGATAAAAGTATTTCGGCTGACGATTTATTCTAAAACCAAACTTTTCATCAAAAGCACAACTATAAAATAAATTATTTAACAATATCACAACACACATAAATTCTAAAACTATGGACAATCCGATACCACATGACGAAGTTCAAAATACTTTTTTTGACGGAGAAACACCTAAATTATGGTGGAAGAATTCAGAATCTGAACAAATTTTGAATAGAGGTTACTTATTAAAAGGTGAAACGGTAGAAGGAGCAATTGACCGTATAACAGCAGCAGCAGCAAAACGTTTATATAAACCAGAATTACAAGAGTCTTTCAAAGAAATGATTGAAAGAGGTTGGATGAGTTTGTCTTCTCCAATTTGGGCAAATATGGGAACAGAACGTGGTTTACCAATTTCATGTTTCAATGTTCATATTCCGGATAGTATAGAAGGAATTACACACAAATTAGGTGAAGTAATTATGCAAACAAAAATTGGAGGTGGAACTTCTGGTTATTTTGGAGAGTTACGTGAGCGTGGTGCAGCAATTACAGATAATGGAAAGAGTAGTGGAGCAGTATCTTTTATGGAATTGTTTAACTCTGCTATGAATGTTGTTTCGCAAGGTTCTACACGTCGTGGAGCTTTTGCAGCGTATTTAGATATTGATCATCCAGATATTGAAGAATTCTTAAAGATTAAATCAATCGGAAGTTCTATTCAAAATTTATTTTACGGAGTTTGTGTACCAGATTATTGGATGCAAGAAATGATTGATGGTGATGCAGATAAACGTCAAGTTTGGGCAAAAGTATTAGAGTCACGTCAAGAAAAAGGGTTACCTTATTTATTCTTCTCAGATAATGTGAATAAAAATAAACCGCAGGTTTATAAGGATTTAGGAATGCGTATTAACGCATCTAATCTTTGTTCAGAGATTATGCTACCATCAAATGAGGACGAATCATTTATCTGTTGTTTATCATCAATGAATTTAGAGTTATATGATGAATGGAAAGATACTGAAGCTGTTAAATTAGCTATTTTCTTCTTAGATGCAGTACTACAAGAGTTTATTGAGAAAACAGAAGGAAACCATTACTTAGCTTCTGCTAATCGTTTCGCAAAACGTCACCGTGCCTTAGGTTTAGGTGTTTTAGGTTGGCATTCTTATTTACAACGCAACATGATTCCTTTCGAAGGAATGGAAGCGAAATTACGCACAACAGAAATTTTTAAACACATTCAGACAAAAGCAGATAGAGCAACGGAAGAATTAGCACGTATTTATGGTGAGCCAGAAGTGTTAAAAGGTTACGGACGTCGTAATACAACAACTTGTGCTATTGCGCCAACTACGTCTTCTTCGGCTATTTTGGGACAAACATCTCCTGGAATTGAGCCATTTGCATCTAACTATTATAAAGCAGGTTTATCGAAAGGTAACTTTATGCGTAAAAACAAATATTTGACAAAATTATTACAAGAAAAAGGCTTGGATAATGAAGATGTTTGGCGCGGAATTATGTTGAATGGTGGTTCTGTACAACATGTTGCTGAGTTAACGCAAGAAGAGAAAGATGTTTTCAAGACATTTAAAGAAATTTCTCAATTAGAAATTGTTCAACAAGCAGCGATTCGTCAAAAATATGTGGATCAATCACAATCATTAAACTTAAATATTCCACCAGATTTACCGGTAAAAGAAGTTAACCGTTTGATGATCGAAGCGTGGCAATTAGGAGTTAAAACATTGTACTATCAGCGTTCTCAATCAGTATCAAAAGAATTAGTGGCTAATTTAGTTTCTTGTTCTTCTTGTGAGGCTTAATGTAAATCTGAAAAAATAATATTAATCTTAAAGCTGGCAAATAGTTAGCTTTAGGATTAGTGTGTCTTATCTTAAAAAAAAATGCTACCATTACTAGTAGCACTTTAAAAATATTTTTTATTTATCATCTTATTGAATCAAGAGGCTTACTACCTTGAAGATTAGAAATCAGATAAATACTTAGTTAAATATTTGGGGAAATATTCTTAACTAAAGTATATATAAATTATTAGATATTTATAATATTAACATAAAAAGTTATTAACAGTATTCAATTATAGCATTTTAAATTTTACCAAACCTTTTAAAAGGATTGGTCATAACTATTTATTAATATAAAAAATACTTTTAAACGATGTTGTTTTCACAATATAATAATTTAAATAAACACCAAAATGAATTAGATTTCGTTGATATTAATTTGAATAGAAATAATAAACTATTCATAGATCCAAGATTAATTGGTTTACAAGAAGAATTTTTAAATTATTCAATAAAAATTTCTATTTTTTGGAAAAAAATTATAGGACTTATTAAAAATAATAATTTAAGAGACTTGACTAAAATGTTTTCTGGATTTAAAGAGCCTAAAGAAACAAAATTAGGCTATGGTTCTGATTCTTATGGTAATTCTATAGCTAATATTTTAAAATCAAAATTAATCAAATCTTTTATAGAGAATAAAGCAATTAAAACAGGGATTTTAAATGATTTTTCAGATATAAATTTTTTTGTAAAAGATATAAGTAGTGATAGAATATCTGATATAACAACGAAATTAATTAAAGATGATTTAATTAGTTTTACTCAAAATCAATGTTTTATTCATAATATACCTATGTTTATGTCTTTTCAAGATGATATTTTTGATGAAAAAACTTTAAAATGGGTTAAGAAAGAAGTATTATTACCCCACTATAATGGCAAGCCAATAATATTAGTACCAAAACGAATAGTGAATTCAGAAAGAAATACCAATGGTAATCTTGGTTGTTTTTATAGATTTGCTATAAAGAACTTTGTTATAAATGATAATGAAGTTAAATCTAATATTAAAGGAAGTGGTAAAAATGGTAAAATTTTATTGAAAGATATAAAAGAAGATAACCCATTTCACAAATCATTACTTATAGAGTGGAATCTCAAATATCCAAAACTATTAGTTGATTTTAAGTCATATGTAATTAATGAAAATTTAAGAGTAATGACGGATTCTGAACTAACAGATTTAATTGAATTTAGTAATAAAAAAATAGCTTAAATAAAAAATCCACTCAACTGAGTGGATTTTTTTATTGTCATTCTGAACTCGTTTCAGAATTGCATATCATTAGATTAACTACAATTTTTATATCGGATTATTAATCGTCAAACCAATCATCAATTGGTCAGTATGCGATTTTTTCTGGCTTTGTAACATATAACCAGCTTCTAAACTAAATGTTGGTGAAATAACATAACCTAAACTCAGTCCCAAACGATTTCTATCAAAGGTTTTGTCTTTAACAGCCTGTAGAAAAAGCTCATCATATGCTTTTAAATACCATGTATTTTTAATTAATTTAGGATTATTTAGTGGAACGGTTGCTGTTAATTGATATCGGAATCTAAATTGAGTATCGTTTTCTAAAAATCGTTCTTCGGTACGAAAACGATGTGCAAAATTAAAGCGATTTATAGTATGTTTTGTGGTAAATTGCTGGTATAATCGGTGTTCGTGATTATGTGCATAATTATCATCAACAGAAGGCGTTCTGTTCTGAATATAAGCGTAACCAGCTAACACTGTATTGTTATTTTCTGTTAAGTTATATCCAATTCCTGCTCGAATTAACAATTGATTCAATTGATCCAAATCTTCGTATGTTCGGTATTGAATATCGGATTGAAATGACCAATCTTGATTGATTTTTTGATTGATATTTAACGAATTCCAAATTCTGAAATCACTTTCTTGTGCTTGTAAAACGATACTTGTTAAAATAATAAAACTGGCTAAAATCTTCTTCATACTTTCCATTTTAACGAAAATAGAAAAAGACACGATAACGAATCGTGTCTTTTGTCAGTATATTTAAAATTTATTTTGTTGCTTCCTTTACTTTTGGCAAAACATCTTTTCCAAAAATCTCGATAGATTTCATCATTTTTAAATGATCTGGCGCTCCAACATCCATGTGAGCTGAAAAACGTGTTAAACCAAACATTTCTTGGTATTTTAAAATTCTGTCAACAGCTAAAGAAGAATCGCCTACAACTAAATGTCCGTTTGTAGAACGTCCATAATCAAATTGTGGTTTTGTATATTTTGGCCAACCTCTACTTGCTCCAATTCTATCCATTTGTGCTCCATAAATAGGGAAGTAGTCTTCTGCTATTTGTTCGCTATCATCTCCAAAAAAAGAATGCATATGTACACCTATTTGCATGTGATTGATGTTATGACCATTCTCTGTATAAACTTGTTTGTATAGATCAAAAAGAAATTTAAAATCAGCAGGATTTCCTCCAATAATTGCAAAAATAATTGGTAAACCTAGTGTAGCAGCACGAACTACAGAAGATTTAGTTCCACCGACAGCAATCCAAATAGGTAGTTTTTCTTGTACAGGTTTTGGATAAACGCTTTGGTTAATAATCGGCATTCTAAAATTTCCACGCCAATTGATTACATCATTTTCATTTAAAGTTAAAAGCAAACGAAGTTTTTCATCAAACAGCGCGTCATAATCATTTAGATCATAACCATAAAGTGGAAAAGACTCAATAAAAGAACCACGTCCAGCCATTATTTCTGCACGACCATTTGAGATATTATCTACAGTAGAAAAATCTTGATATAATTTTACTGGATCTGTAGAACTGATAACTGAAACGGCGCTTCCTAACTTAATGTTTTTGGTAACTGAAGATAAAGCAGCGAGAACAATTTCTGGAGAAGAAACGGCATAATCAGGACGATGGTGTTCTCCAATTCCAAAGAAATCCAACCCAACCTCGTCCATCAGTTTTACTTCCTCAATAATTTCTGTCATTCGTTGTTGAGGCGTCTGTTTATACCCTGTTTTAGGATCAATATGTAGATCGCCAAACATTCCTATTCCTAATTCCATAATATTTTAGATTTACTCAAATTTACGAAGACAATTTTAGATTTGGATTGACATAGGTTATGAAAGAAAAAGAGTTAATTCAAATTTAACCGAATTAACCCTTTTGTATTATTTAAGGCATTTTAGCCGTGTATAGCTTCTTTATTTCCGTATGATTGAATTAGATTCCCTTCGAAATCTAACCATTCTTTCCAACGTTTGTCAACATCAACATCAGTTGAAAGTTTACGGGCAAAATTTAAGAAAGTTGTATAATGATTGGCTTCAGAAACCATCAAATCGTAATAAAATTTAGCTAATTCTTCGTCATTGATATTTTGAGAAAGTGTTCTGAATCGTTCACAACTTCTTGCTTCAATCATTGCAGCAAATAGTAAACGATCTACGAAAGCCATATTACGAGAACCATCTTTTTTACAGAATTTCATTAGTTGTCCTACATAATCATCTTTGCGTTCGCGTCCTAAAACATAACCACGTTTTTGAATAATTTCGACCACCATTTTGAAATGTTGCATTTCTTCTATCGCAATGTCAGACATTTCTTGTACAAACTCATCGTGTTCAGAGTTGTACGCAATCATTGTAATGGCATTGGTTGCCGCTTTTTGCTCGCACCAAGCATGATCGGTTAATATTTCTTCTAAATTTCTTTCCGCAATATCAGCCCAACGAGGGTCTGTTAATAATTTTAATCCTAACATTTTAAAGCAATATTAACTACAAAATTACAAAATATATTATTTATTGAGGTCTGCGTATACTTTTCGTATAATACCGTCAGATAAACCTATTTTAGGTACGTGGATTTTTTTTGCATGAGACCATTTTAGCACATTGCTATAAATCTCTAACGCATAAACTACAACGTCTGCTCTGTCAGGCTTCATGTTAAATATTTGCATACGTTCTTCTGCAGTCATGGTTTGTAAAATTTGATAATGTTTTTTTACATATAAACTGCCAAGTGGTAAACCAAGTTTTACACCTGAATATTTGTAGACATGGTTAATATTTCCACCCGAACCAATTAATTCGACCTCATCATGACCAATGTTTTCTTGAATCCATTTTTTCATGTTTTCAAATGTATGCGGTTCAACTTTATTTTCTAATAATCGTACAGTTCCTACCTCAAATGATTTCGAAGTAAAAACTTTACTATCTTTTAGTAATGTTAATTCGGTACTACCACCACCAACGTCTACATATAAATATGTTTTTTGATCTTTAATAAAATCGCCTAACTCGGTATTGAAAAGCAATTCGGCTTCCATTTTACCATCAATAATTTCGATATTAATTCCAGCTTTTTTCTTTACTTTTTTGACAACTTCTTTCCCATTAATTGCTTCGCGCATTGCAGAAGTTGCATAAGCTTTATAGATTTCTACATCATAAACTTTCATCATTAATGCATACGACAACATAGCATCACAGATACGATCAATATTTTTCTCAGAGATTTCTCCATCAATAAAAACATCATGACCTAAACGAATAGGCATACGCACAATACTGGTTTTGTTAAAAATTGGTGCTTTACCTTCTTCTTCGTATACATAGTTTATCAATAAGCGCATAGCGTTAGATCCTATGTCTATTGCTCCCAGTTTTCTAATCTTCATTTTCTTCGTCGTTTAATTCTTTAAAATAGTCGTAAGTAGTGTATTGCGATCTATTTGGAGGTTCATTATTTCTTTTATATTCTAGGGCAGATTGAGCTGTAATTTGGCGTCCTTTTACATTATCATTAAAGCTAATATCAAATGTATCCATGACAATTTTGCGTAATTTATGATCGTAAATAGGACAAGCAACTTCTACACGACTATCTAAATTTCGTTCCATCAAATCAGCAGAAGAAATGTAAACTTTGTCATCTCCTGCATTTTTGAACCAATAGATTCGTGGATGTTCAAGAAATTTATCAATCACACTTACACATTCAATATTTTCGGAAAGACCTTTAACACCAGGTATCAATGAGTTAATTCCTCTGATAACCAAGCGAACTTTAACTCCTTTCTGCGAAGCCTTGTACAACAAATCAATGATTTGTTTGTCGCTTAAACTATTTAATTTGAAATTAATTTCAGCAGGTAATCCAGCTTGGTGATTTTTAATTTCTCGTTTAATCATTTTTACAATTTTACGGCGCGTTCCGTAAGGTGAAACCAATAAATGACTATAACTTTGGTTAAGATAATTGGCTCCGAAAAATTTAAAAATTTGTTCAACTTCTTTAGTAATTCCAGGATTAGTCGTAAAATAAGTATAATCTGTATATATTTTTGCGGTACCAGCATGAAAATTACCCGTACTGACAAAAACATATTTTTCGGCTAAATTACCTTCAGGCTTACGCTCGATATAGCCTATTTTTGAATGCACTTTAAGTCCCGGAACACCAAATATTACATTTACACCAGCTTCTTGTAATTTTTTTGACCACATTGCGTTGTTCGATTCATCGAAACGAGCACGAAGTTCTAAAACTGCTGTTACTTCTTTCCCATTCATTGCAGCATTAATTAACGAATGCATTATTTGAGAATCTTTTGCAACGCGATAAATAGTAATTTTAATTTTAGTTACTTTAGGATCTATCGCAGCTTCACGTAAAAATTTAAGTAATAAAGAATAATCATGATATGGTGCCATCATAATTTCTTCATTCTCTGTAAATGCCTGAAAATAACTTTTATACTTAAATGGTGTTTTAAGTATAATTGGTTTTATCTTTTCATAGGTTAAACCTGGAATATCGAAATTAGGAAAACTCATCAAATCTCGTTTATTATGATATTTACCACCAGGATTTATACTATCATATTCGTCTAAGCGTAATTTCTTTAAAAAGAATTTCAAGGTGTCAGGTGCAATTTCAGCATCGTATACTAAACGAACAGGAACTCCTTTTTTTCTTCCTTCTAGACTATGAATAAGTTTTTCTAATAAACTATGTTCTAGATCATTATCAAAATCTAATTCGCTATCACGCGTAATTTTAATTGAATGAGCTTCAATTGATTCAAAATCAAACATTTTGAAAATGTCTTTCAAATGATATCGAATAATATCTTCTAAATACATGACATATGTATTTTCGTCTCGTTTTGGTAGAACAATAAAACGCTGAAATAAGTGTGTAGGTACAATTAACAAAGCATATTGCACTTTGTCTTTTAGTTGCATTTTTACAGCCAAATAAAACGATCCATCTCGCAATGGCGGTGCTTTTTTGATATCATCTAAAATAAAAACACCAACAGTATGAATAAATTCATTGTAAAAATACTCCGAGATATATTCCAAATAGCTTTCAGGAATAGAAGTGTCATCAACTACGAATATTTTGTATAACTCAAGTTCTTTGAATAGTTGATTATGTAATTCATCGTAATGCACACGCTGCTGACGTACAATTTCATTGATTTCGTCAATCAAATCTTCGTCCGTTTGGTTGGGATCGATATTATTGTAAACTTTTTCGACATCTTTCAACTGTATAGAACGTAAAATTGTAGAATATCTTACAGAATAAAATTCGTCTAAGTTGTTAGAATAAATGCCTAAAAAACGAATACGATCAATTAGCGGAACCGTTTCATCAGAAGCTTCTTGTAAAACTCTTGCATTAAATGATAACCAGCTGATTTCTCGGTTGATATATTTTTTCATTTGATTTCTTTTGGTAAAATAATTTTTACTGTTTCTCCTTTTTTTATCTCTTTCCAATGATCAGATTTGAATTGAATCCAAATAAAACCAGATGTTGGAAGATTGTAGATCAATTCGTTTCCAAATTCATTTGCAACTTCAGTAAAAGCAGGATTGTGTCCAAAAATAAGAACATTTTGTAATTGATTATCTAATTTTTGAATCCAATTATCTAATAAAAAATGCGAAAAGGTATAAAGCTCATCTACAATTTCTATTTCATGATTTGGAAAAGCAATTTTCTGAACAATATGTGAAGTTTCTTTTGCTCTTGTTGCCTTACTTGTATAGATTTTGTCGCACTTAATATGTAAATTATTTTTCAGAAAATGTGCTACTTTTTCAGTTTTATGAATTCCATTTTCGGTAATTGAACGATATTGATCCGAAACATTTTCGTCCCAACGACTTTTTGCATGACGCATTAAAAATAGATTTTTCATACTAACTGAATTAAAAAGAAACAGTAGTTAAATTTAATCAAAATGAATTGATTTATTTAACTACTGATAAATTTTTATTGAAACGAAATAGGTAAATTCTCCTATTATAGATTAATCTAAATTGTATTAAATTGACTTTTCGTAATTCGTAAAGTCATTTTTTACCCAATCTGGCAATTCCATCGATTTTTTATCAATCATATCATACATTACCTGTGTACTTTTTCCTGTACAATGGATAATATCTTCGCCTTCGTCTGATTTGCTTGTTACAATGTATTCAAAATCAAAACTTTTTGTGCCAATTTTAGAAACACGAACACCGATGCGAGGCTCGTTTGCATTAGGACGTAATTCTTTTTGATAATCAGCCTCTATGTGCGCTATAACAAACATATGTCTTGTCCATTGCCATTTTTTGCTAGAAGCCATCATATAATAAGCGCGTCCGATCTGAAAATATTCAAAATAAAAGACATTGTTTACATGTCCAATTGGATCAAAATCACTCCAACGAGGTTCCAAGGTTTTGAAGAATTTAAATTTATCTAAGCTCATATTTTATAGTTTTTATATTGATGATTGATCCTCAGGATTTGGGTCAATAAATTCGTATTTATACAATTTTACTAACCAAAAGAAAACTGAAAATAAGATTGGTCCAAAAATAATTCCAATGAATCCGAATAAGTTAAGACCAACGATTACACCAAAAATAGTAATTAATGGATGAACATCAGCCATTTTTTTCTGTAAAACTAAACGAATAATATTATCAGAAAGTCCGACAACTACAAAACAATAAATTAATAAACCAACAGCATGTCCAGTTTCGCCTTTTGCCAATAAAAATAGGCCTAAAGGAACGTAGATTAGTGCTGCTCCAACTACAGGTAACATAGCTGCAAATATGGTTAATATAAACCAAGTAAATGCATCGTCAACACCAAAAATAAGATAACCAATGTAGGCAATTATTGCTTGTATAAAAGCTGTTAAAGGCATACCCACTGCGTTTGATATGACAAGATCTTTTAGGTCTGTATTCATCTTTTTTAGATTACTTGTTCTTAAAGGAATTGTTTTGTAGAACCAATTTTCTAATTTGTAATGATTCATCAACATAAAGTAAAGAATTAAAAAAGCAACACCTAATTGTACCGTCATATCCATTGAGGCGTTCAACGTTTTTTCAATTAATTTTCCACCAACTTGTGTTATTTTTTCGATGTTAGTCGCGCTAAAAATGTCAATATGAAACTTTGTTTGCAACATTTCTATAATTTTATTGACATCCGTTTTTATTTGTTCAGTATCGTTTAATAGAACCAAAACTTTGTTAGTCAACATTTGGATTAATAGATAAAGAGGTCCTATAATTAGGATAGCACTACCAATCATAAGCCCGATGACGCTCCCTAGTTTGTTCCATTTTTTTGTTTTTACCATCCACTGCAAAGGGTTTAGTAACAAAACGTAAAGGCATATTGCACCAAGAAAGCCAGGGAAAAAACCTAATAGATTTTTAGTGATAAGTCCAAAAACAATCAAAATAATTGCAATAAAAGCAAGTTGTAATAGGACATTATTGGAGATGTAATGTTTATGATTATTCATATTGTTTATTTAGGTTTATTAATAACGTATATTGATTGTTATGTTTGTATCAAAATCAATGCTAAAAATCGTGAATTTTATGATTTTATTTAAACTTTTTGCAAAATATTTTTTAATCAACTTTCTTTATTACTTTTAATGTTGTTAAAATTTTACACATGAGAAAAGTAATTGGCTTAGCTTTCATTTTTTTAGCAATGTTAGCGAATGCTCAGAAATCGAATGAAAAGGTTGTTTTGGTGATACACGGAGGAGCTGGAACAATCTTAAAAGAAAATATGTCTCCAGAAAAAGAGAAAGCGTATCGTTTAGTGCTACAAGAAGCATTGCAAAATGGTTATAAAGTCATCAAAAATGGAGGAGAAAGTGAAGATGCAGTTATAGAAGCAATTAAAGTAATGGAGAACTCGCCTTTGTTTAATGCAGGTAAAGGCGCTGTTTTTACACATGAAGGAAAAAATGAAATGGATGCTTCGATCATGAAAGGTAAAACAATGCAAGCCGGTGCTGTAGCTGGTGTAACAACAATCAAAAATCCTATTTTGGCAGCTAAAGCTGTGATGAATAATTCTGCTCATGTAATGATGGCTGGCAAAGGAGCAGAAGAATTTGCCATAAAACAAGGTTTAGAAATTGTAGATCCTAGTTATTTTAGAACAGAAGATCGTTGGAATTCTTTGCAAAAAGTGCTTGAAAAAGACAAAGAAAAAATGGAATTAGACCACGATACAAAGACGCAAGCCTATGTACCTTTCAATTTTGTTGATGAAAAATTTGGAACAGTTGGTGCAGTAGCTTTAGATGCAAAAGGTAATATCACAGCAGGAACATCAACTGGTGGAATGACCAATAAACGATATGGTAGAATAGGAGATTCACCAATTATTGGTGCGGGAACTTACGCGAACAACGAAGTTGGAGTTTCTTGCACAGGTTGGGGCGAATATTTTATTAAGGCAATTGCGGCTTATGATGTTGCAGCATTAATGAAATATAAACAAGTTTCTTCTCAAGAAGCTGGGAAAGAAGTCATCAAAAAGATAGGCGAAATGGGCGGAGACGGCGGAATGATTGTCTTAGATAAAAATGGTCAAGCAAGTTTCCCTTTTAATACGGCTGGAATGTATCGCGGAAGTATTACACAATCTGGTAAGATATTTATCGAAATTTATCAATAAATTTGAAATCTTTATAATTTTAAAAAAATAGAAAATAATATCATGATAAAACAAGTTTTACTTACTGCAACTATTACTTTATCAACTTTAGTGTCTGCTCAGGTAACTTCTATGATCAACGATAAAAATGTTGATCAAAGCACAAAAGTTTACGGAATGGCACCTTTAACAGATACAAATAAAACCTACGATAAATATAATTTTATATTAGAAAATCCATCTGCAATTCAGCAAGCCAAGCCATTATTAGAGTATGGTTATCAGGTAACGAATGTACAAGCGCAAGACAACGGATTGATGATTTACATAGTAAAAGATAAAAAAATTGTAGATCAATGGTTGGTAAATCCAGCATTTTACAATGTTTTTCATGATGGAGCAGCGTTTTCGTATAATGCAGATCAGTTGTCTACACTTGCAGAAAAACATCCGTTAATTTATAAGGAGGAAATTAAATCGTTTAAATCTGAAAAAGAATATCAAAAGCAACGTCAAGCGTTATTTGCAGATCCTTACAATTTGATTATTACTGAGCCAGATTTTACTTATGAAGGTTATTTTGATGTGCAATTTCCTAAGAATGAGCAATTCAAAAGCCCAGAAGCTATCGATGCATATTTACGTCCGATGATTGAGAAAGTAACAAAGAAAAAATTTGATATTAGTTATGTTTTGTCTGAGAAAAATATAATGGATCGTTCTCAATTTACAATGTCTATTGCAGGAGAAGAAAATATTTTAAAGAAACTAAAATTAGATAATTTACAAAAAGGTGATTGGAAATCATTGAATTACGAAGCAATTTTGATCAAAAAAAATAATTAAAATTAAAAGAAGGTTCTCAGAAAATGAAGAACCTTTTTTTTATCCCAAAAGAATTGTAATTTCAATCTTTTAACTACAAAAAATGAACACTAACTTTTATAAAATACTACAACATTCTAAAGAGAATCAATCCATCATTGCAATTTATAACGATGTTGGAAGCAATAATTTTTGGGCAGGTTATATTCTTGATTTCAATGACGAATTTTTTACAATGCAACATATTTCAAAATTTGGACATAAAGATGGAATCTTAATTGAACCATTTTTTACGATAAACCGAATTGATGTTGATGATTATTGTAAGTGTCTTAATTACTTGAAAGAGCATCAAGAAGAACTAAATAAAGAAAATACAATTTCTTTTACTACAACAGCTGAGGAAAATTGGATGAATCAATTTTTGAAGCAGATTGCTGATCAAACAGAATATGTTTCGAGATTACAGCTCAATAATGATAGCCGTTTTTCAGGTTTTATACGTAATTTAACAGAAGAAGATTTTGAGTTAAAATGTGTTGGAGCAGAAGGTACGGATGAAGGATCATTATACTTTAAGATTGATGATGTTTCTTCAATTAGAGTAAATGATTTGGAAGCTCGTCGCAGATTGATTTTATATAATTACAGACGTTCTATTATGAGGGGCTAAATGAAAAGTATACCTAAAATAAAGGCTTTAATTAAAAATAAATTGAATTTTGCGTGATTTGGTTTGAATTGAAATTAACAAAAATTAAACCTGTGAAGTTTATAAGTTTAATTTTTGCGCTTCTTTGGCTGTTCCAATTCAATTAAACGAGCTTCTAAATCATTCATACGATCATAAATGGTCGCTGGGTCTGGAATATTGAACGATAAATAAAGTTTAACTTCCCAGACCTCTTTTATTTCTTTAGGCGTGAAAGTCTTAGTTCCATAAATTCTGTTATCAGATTTCAAAAGGACATTTCCGTATTTGTCAATACGATTCAATGCTCTTTTTACTAAAATACCTTCATATTCAAACGATTGTATAACAAAAATGTAAACTCTACCATCTTTTATATCCTCGTTCCAATTTTCTTTCCACTCGCCTACAACATAAGATTGATTCTGTATTGTTGGCTCCATTGAGTCTCCTGCAACTTGAAACATACGAAATGTACCATTACTTATATTAGGTAAATTATAAGTAGGTAAAGTCTTTATAAATGCAGCGTCCCCGTAACCTCCAAGATAACCAGCAGCTGCTTTATTGGGTACTAAAACAACATTGTCCTTTCCTTGTTTATCTACAGTTACAACTTTTGGAGCATGAAAGTAGTTTTTTTTTGGTTCTTTTGAAAGAGTAACATTTTTTGCACTTTTCGTTTCTTCTGAAAATGTTACACTATTTGTTACACTATTGTTATGTAACAAATTTTGCACATTTCGTTTTAAAAAGTTTTTATCTCCAGTTAATAAAAATTCTCCTGAAACTAATACGCATTTTGCGTAAAGCAAATCTATATCAAACGTATTTCTACTATACCAAGAAGACAAAGTTTGTGGCTTAATTCCTAAGAATTTAGCAAACTCAGTATCTGTACTAAAGCTATACAGTTCTTTTATAGTGTTTAAAATGAATCGTTTATCAATATCTTTACTCATTTTGCGTAAATATTTACTCGTTTTGTTGTTTTATTACGCATTTTGCGTATATTTGTCCTGTTAGAACATCACAAAAGTAAGCAAAATAATTAAATATGAGCAGTATAATAAAAAATGCACGAAGTAATAAGATTTGGTATCAATTACATAAGGCGACAGGATTTAGTTCTTCTTACTGCAAAAAAGTAGTAACTGGAGATCGAGAAAAAAAATCAAAAGGAGCAAAAATGATTCTTAAAAAATTTAATGAAATAGCAGAAATACTTGAACCATGCAACAATTAAATATAGAATTAGTATTAAAAGATTTCTTCAAAGAATTAGTAAAGGAAATTAACAACGAAAAATAATCATCCTGATTGGCAAACTCCAAGGTTCGAGTCCTTGGCAGGAACAAAGTTTAAATCAAACTTATAGAAATGAATTTACTGAATAACGACATAATCATACGCAAATATAAAGACGAGGAGAGCCTTTGGGTTTCTCAACGTTTTGTAATGCAAGTTTGTCAAATATCAGAAGGACATTTTAGAAGAAATAGAACTTTATTTAAAGATTCAATTGCTAAAGGTTACAAATACGGTGATTTTTTACCTGACACAGGCAAAGCGTGGCGTTGGGCAAAAGTAAAAGGTCAATTTTATTATGATTATGATAGAATTGCAGATCGTAAACCTACACACTATAGAAGTAAATTAGGCACAAAGCATGAGCTTTTACAAGCGTATGAAGCTCTGCTAAGTGCTAATAAAAGTAATAAACAAGATTTAGTTACGAATAGTATTATAGGACAAGTAGCATTATCAGTTAATAATAATGATGTTCTTTACTATATGTACGATTCTCCTGTAACGTTCACACGTAAACAGGCAGAACAAATGGCTACAGCTAAGGCTTGGTGTATTTGGATGACTAAACAAATGGAAAATGATAATTTCAAATTACTTGGCATAACGAAAAAACAAGATTTCTTTACTATTTGTACAGAGATTTTATCGCCTTTAAATCTTGAAGGTTTCAAAATTAGTTCAGCAGAATACTTACGTAATACTGTTTTGTACAAATTTCCTAAAGAGAATATTTTAGAACAATTAAACTTCTTTATTTCGGATAAATACGGAAATCAAAATGCTTTAGTAGTTGGTAAATATCCAATATTTAGCGAAGAAACAGGCGAAATATTCCAGTTTGACATCCATCAAGCAATCATGTTTAATTTATACATGAATCCTGGTTCTGCATCAAAAGAATATTTACACTCTCTTTGGGAGGATAAATATTGCAATGACATTGTAGAATTTGGAATGCAACCTGTTGCTTATCGTACATTTTGCCACCACTTATCGCGCTTTAATAACGAAATAAAAACAGCAAGAGAACGACACGGTGTAGAACATTATAAAAAGAATGTTCAAACCTATGTAACTGCTGAAAAGCTGAAATATTCACACTCTTTATTTTGTGCCGATGGTTCAGGAACTATTAACTACTCTTATGTAGATAAAAAAGGAAAACAAAACACGATGAAATTATACGTCATCTTAATTACAGATGTTGCAAGTAAAAAAATTGTGGGTTGGGCTCCATCTATAAAAGGTTCACACAAAGAAACGCCACAAATGACAATTGAAGCTGTGAAAATGGCGATTGAAAATACAGGGCAACAAACGATGTTTGAATTCATTTCGGATAATCACGGAGCATTTACATCTGCTGAAAGTAAAAGTTTCTTGAATATGGTATTTAACCGAGTTAGAACCATAGAAGCTGGTAACTCACAAGCTAATCCAGCAGAAACGCAGTTTAGATTGTTTAAACGTAGTTTAAAAGACATACAATCTTTTATTTCTACTTCTTGGAATGCAGGAATTGAAGGTCAAGCCAATGCAGATTATATCAAAATTGATGATTTACCAAGCTATGAGGATGCTTGTATTATGATGCATAACCTTATAAAACGTTGGAATGAAACAAAATTACGAGATCAGGTGACACCAAATGAAAGATATGCGCACAGCATTCACCCAAATTGTCAACCTATTAGCGATACAGTATTAAGATACTTATTTGCAAATCGTACTGAAGTTGATTTGCGTTACATGAGAGGATTTGTAAATGTTTACAAAACAAAAGGCTACAACGAATCTAAAGTGTATCAGTTCGAAATTCCAAATTATGGTGCTGATGGTACTGAGCAAATAGCAAAAGCATTAGGTTATACAAATAATGCAAAAGTAAAAGTGATTTGGGACGAAAATGAAGCCGATTTATACACGTTGGATGGTAAATACATTATGACTTGTTTACCAGCGATGAAATCAGTTCAATCTCATGCAGAATTAACAGATGAATTTGCAAATGGTTTAGATCATCAATTAGGACGAAAAAAATCACAAACAAAAGCAATAGATGAGTTTGAAATGGCTTTAAATGATGCTTTTCAAGAGTTAGGCTATAGCCAATCAATGGCATTTGGTGGAAATAAAGAAAGTTACAACGGCTCTCAAATCGAAACAGAAACGAAAAAAATCAATAATAAACAAACTAAAACCAAACAGCGAGTTGACCGCGACTTCAACGAAAGCGAATGGTCTTAGTTAAATCTTTAATAAGTATGACAAATTTAACACAAATTCAGAGAACAACCGACATTCCACAAGCAATGCAACGCTTTTTGGACGAAAGAGGTGTAAAACAGCCTGAAATCGTAAAATTATCAGGTGTAAACAAAGCCACAGTTAATTTAATTTCTCGTGGTATTGAATTCAACGGAAATACTCGTATTTCTGATAAATACTATAAACAAATTGCGAATGCAATTGGGTTGAAGTTAGAAAAAGCCTATTGGCAACACTTTAATACGTTCAATTTTAAACAAGCAATTTTAACGTTTGAAAACGCTCGTAAAAACAAAGAACGTCGAGGTATTGATGGTAATACAGGTCTTGGAAAAACGTACGCTGCAACTGCTTTCAAAAAGAAATATCCAGCAATTGTAACCTTAGTAAAATGTGATGAAATTGCTAATACAAAAGAGTTTGTTATCTCAATTGCAGAACAATTAGAAGTACCAACTTTCGGAACAAAACACAAAATTTTGAAAGCAGTTGTTGAGAAATTAAAGTCGAAAGATGAAGCGTTTTTGATGATTGATGAGTTTGAGAACTCTAAAAAAGGAATTATCCCTGTAATCAAGTATTTGGCAGATGAATTAGAAGGTGTTGTTCCAATCGTAGTGTTGGGTATTGATGTTGAAAAAATGCTTTCTAATGCAGCTAAAAAAGAGAAACAAGGTTTCATACAGGTTAATCGTCGTTGGTCTTTCGGTTGGACATTTTTTAACCAAGATATTACAGAGGACATCGAAAATATTTGCGAATTAGTAGGTATAGAACGCAAAACAGTTGTGAACTGGTTAAAAGCTCGTGTTCGTGATTTTGGTTCATTAGAAAATATCATAACTGCTGTATTAATCGAGCACGAAAAAAGCGAGGAACCAATTACAACGGAAATGTTAAACGAATTATTTGCAAACTAATGGGAACACTT
Source organism: Empedobacter sedimenti (assembly GCF_030005555.1). Classification (GTDB taxonomy): domain Bacteria; phylum Bacteroidota; class Bacteroidia; order Flavobacteriales; family Weeksellaceae; genus Empedobacter; species Empedobacter sedimenti. The sequence goes on from NZ_JASCQG010000002.1 coordinate 257,338, forward strand.
TATTTATCTAAAATGATGCTTGTTTATCGCAACGAAAACGGCAGAATAACAAAAGTTTACACAGGACAATTTGCTTTTGATATGATTGGCGAAGAGCCTGTAAATGTAGAAAAATAACAATAGAATAAAATAAGCGGGATAAAACCCGCTTTTGGTGGTAAAAAACAATAAAATAACAGTATGGAAGCATCAATAATGAACAAGCCAGCAAGTGAAATGTCAGTAGACGAATTATTGGCATTGGCAAACCAAAAGCAAGAAGCTGAATTGAAACAAGCAAAACAGCGTAAAGACGCTTATTTCGCAGATAAAAACAACTTTCTGAACGATGTTGTAGCTAAATATCAAGAAGTACAAGACATTTTGAAAAGTTTGAAAAAAGAAGCGATTACACACGCCGAAAACTTCAATCGTTTAATGTACGAAATTGAAAACAAGGCAGTAAAAGACGCTAAATCGTTCAAATTAGAAAATGAAACTGTTCGATTAATGGTTGAGGAAAAAGAATTGTTCTCATTCACAGATGAAGCAATCGTTCACATCAACTCAATTCGTGATATTTTCCGTAAAAAGTTTGAAGGAAGAAACAAAGCTTTTTACAATTTATTAGATGGTATTCTGATGAAAAATTCAAAAGGAGAATATGATCCAAAATTGTTGACAAAAGCACGCAGACAAGTGAAAGAAATCGGAGACGAAGAGTTGATTTCTGAATTTGATAAACTAACAGATTGTCAAAAAGTGGTTGGTTCTGCTAAATATATCCGAGTATATACAAAAGACGCTGAAACTAAGAAATGGAATGATATAACGCTAAATTTTTCAAGTCTATGATCGTAAATATTTTATTCGGATTGTTTGCATTAGGAATGCTGTCAATCCTTGGTGTAGTGGTTTATTTTTCTAACAAAGCAAATGACAAAATATGAGTGTTGAAATTACAAAAGTATCAAGCGAAATGTACATCGTAAATGGAAAATCAATGTTGTTGGAAAATTTTAAATGGAAACCACAAATTGAAAAACTAAATGCAAAGGAAGAAACCGCATTTAAACAGCGTTTAAACGCTGATTTGTTCAACGAAAAGAATAAAGTTCATGCCATTAACATTAACCGAAATATACGTAATTGATGACTTGACAAACGAAAAGCTAAAATTTGAATCGATGAAAGAGGTTGCAATTTTCATTAGTAAAGTGTTAAATATTGAAGTTGATATGAAAATCCTTTACCGTAACAAATCACGTAAAAATAGAGCATACAGACGTTTTTATATTACAACTAATGAAAATTTCAAACCTCGAATATTTGTATCATCAAAACTTAGAAATAGTATTAAAACTGAGTTTAAACCGAGTTTAAACGAGCGTCAAAATCAAAAATGGTTCTCTAAAAAAACAAGAATCATCAAATCCTGATCGGCAAACTCCGAGGTTCGAGTCCTCGGCAGGAACAATCAAACCAAAAACCATATAATTATGTTTAACACTTATGAATATCAAATGAATTTGAGAGACAAACGGAGTATTGTTTTGACGATTGCGACAAGAACAGGTATCAAAGATGCTGATTGTTGGATTAAGTTTAATAATTGGATGTTGAATAGTAGTGTGCTAAAAAAAGAGCTTCACAAATACAATTCAGACGAATTAGATAAGCTTATCAAACAATTCAGAGGTTTAGAAGCCAATTATCGCAAGTCAGCGAATAAAACAGGAACAAAAGCGTGGATGCACAAAAATAAGTTCCAACCATTAAGTCAGAATTAAAAAAGACTTGAGACGCAACATATCCCAAGCCCCATTGACCACGGCAAAGATATTTTAAAAAACGTCTCATACAATGGCATATAATCGCAAAAACTATTTAAAAAGAGTTCTCAAGGTTCAGAAAATAACCCTTGAGCATCGTGCCCAAGGGTTATATTTTAAAGAGATATTTCATTTACACATTGAAAGTCAATTTAATATCTGCCAAAGAACTTATGAAAATTATTTAGGCGTTAATGCTAAAAAACAGCTCCGAGAGTTTGAAGAAATTGAAAACACAAACCAAATAACGCTGTTTGAATGAGAAAAATAAAGTTAAAAGTTGATTATGACGTCCTAAGAGCGTTACTCAACATTACTATTAACGGTCTAAATGCGCCGTTCATTGACAATCAGGAAGAAAAATTTAAACAATCAGTTAAAGCTGATCTATTTGTTATGTTATCGAAAAAATCGGTGGCTTTAAATCTTAAAAATTTGACTTTAAAATACCACGAAGCGTATTTATTACATGATGAAATCGGTAAAATTTCGCACACTTTGGAAGTCTCCAATTATACAAGTCTTAAAGTGCTCAATTTCTATGCAGAATTAGATCAGTTTTTAACTCAAAATTTACAAATAAGATGAAAAATTTAATGGTAACCATTTCAGGTGGACGAAGTTCAGCAATGATGGCTCGTCATATTCAAACTTCTGAAAAGTATAAAAATTTTGAAAAGATTTTTGTTTTTTGTAACACAGGTATGGAGCGTCCAGAAACAATTGATTTCTTAAAAAAAATAGAATCAATTTGGAAAATACCTTTAATAAAAATAGAAGGTATTTATTCTCAAGAAATGGGAAAAGGCGTTGGTTATAGAATTGTCGAATGGAATGATTTAAATATGAATGCTACGCCATTTTCAGAAGCTATTAAACATAAAAACAAAGGTAAATATGAAGGTTTACCAAACTCAGAAGCACCATATTGTAGTGATATGATGAAAACTATTCCATCAAAAAAACTATGCGATGATATTTTTGGAGTAAACAATTATATTAAAGCAATTGGATTTAGGAAAGAGGATATGCCAAAAAGGATTAGTTGGGCTGAAATATTAGAAGATAAAAAACGTATTTTTCCATTAATCACAGATTTTTATGCGCCGATTTCTCAAAGAGATTTAAATAATTATTTTGACCTCCAACCATTCAAATTAGAGTTACATAGTAAGCTAGGAAATTGTGAGTTGTGTTGGAAAAAATCTGATAAAAACTTAATTGAAGCAATAAAATATGGGACAAGATTTATTGATTGGTTTAAAACTCATGAATTAATGTATCATAATACTTCATTTCGTGAACGAAAATCTATAAATGATTTAGTTCGATTATCTCAATATCCTCAAACTTTAGAGATGGATTTTGAAACTATTGAAGACAACTGTATATGTAATTTTTAATATGCAAAAAATAGATTTCACAGAAACATTAAACGAAAAGCCTTCCTATTTTATTTATAAAATTTGGGAAGGCTTTTTCCGTAATAATATTGCAAGATGCGACTATTATTACAATCAATTTTTAGACGGTTATCAGTTACAATTTGGCAAAGAATGGGATAATATGGATGAGGATAATTTATTGAGTTGTCCTAAATTTCATACAATACGTTCTAAAACAGGATTGTTGACAGAAGATTGCGAACTCGAATTAGTCATCAACAAAGGAACTCCAAAGGAATTTACTTTTTCGCCGACACTTTATGTCCATTCAATCCAGCAAATTTGGATGATAGACGAACCAGAAGGCTTTGGATTTACGGTAAATATTGACGGAATTATCCGAAATGATGCTTTAATAGAGCAATTGGCAATTAACGATGGTTTTGAAAGTTTAGAAGCCTTTAAAACCTATTTTAAACAAAAAATGATAAACGGATCATATGAGGGTTTTATTATTCATTGGACACGAATAAAATATTAGATTATGAATAACATAATGATAGACATCGAAACGCTTTCAACAGAATTTGACGCTGTAATCTTATCCATTGCAGCTGTCCGTTTTGATATAAGTACAGGAATAAAAGATGAAGATAATTTTTACACCAAAGTTGATAAACAAAGTTGTATTGATTTTAATCTAAAAATGAATCCTGAAACAGTAGATTGGTGGATGCAACAAGAAGATAAAGCACGACAAGAGTTTTTATCTACTGTAAATAGAAAAAACATTAAAGATGCTTTAAAAGATTTATCCAATTTTATTTTAGAAACGGACAAAGTTTGGAGCAATGGAGCAACCTTTGATTTGGTTATTTTACGAAGTGCTTACAAAGCTTGTAAATTGAAATTACCGTGGGAATTTTACAACGAGCGAGATGTACGTACACTTTCAGATTTAATTCCTACAATCAAAGAAAATGAACCTTTTGTAGGTACAAAACACAATCCGTTATTTGATTGTATGCACCAAATAAAATATTGCAGTAAAGTATATCAACAATTGTTATACAACAAGTAGTTTATGAAAAAAAATGTAACTTTATTAAAATTTAAATGTACTTAATATGGCAGATGTAGAGTTTAAGATTGGAAATGTTGTAGAATTAAAATCAACATTAAGTGGTTATCACCCTCAATTTGTAGTTTCCGATATTATAGGAAATGAGCTTGAAGTAGTTTGGTTTAATACTGATACTAAAGAATTTAATAAAGCTAGTTTATCTAAAGACGTTTTTAGAATAGCTTATTAAATGTAAAAACACTCATTAATTTGAGTGTTTTTTGTTTTTACGGGAAACAGTAAGAAAATTAATTAAAATAATATCTAATTTTATAAAAATTTGAAAATGAAAAAAATACTACTCATATTAATTGCCTTTTTATCAGTAAATAGTTTTGCTCAAGAAAAACCTGACTGGAATTACGATTATAACCAACCAATTAGTGCTTTTTTTCCTCAAACATTACCTGTGTTTACTGAAAAATATTTAGTTACTCAAAATACATATTATGAATTGAATTGGGTAGCAAATAATTTACGTAGATTGATTGAAAAACGTTTAAAATTAAGATTTAATAATGATGAACAAATTTTAAAAGAAAGTTCATCAACGGATGTATATAAATCATTATCTGGACGTACAATTGATAAATTATCTGTAAAATATAATATTTTTACTTATTATGGTAAATATGTAGTCAGTTCAATTGAAATTACAGGAAGTCAAGCTTCATTAATAAGTTTATTTGCTTATTTATATAATGTTGATTTACACAAATTGACATCTAAAACTTTTAGTAAAGATTTTGCACAAGATCGTGCAGTTTTGAATTTAAATGATAATAAAATTGTTATTAAAAATGATTTATTTAAAACTATATCTGATTTTAAAAATGATTTTGAAATAAGAAAAAACAAGTATAAAGTTGATAAATTAGCTTATGATTCAGAATTAGAAAAGGAAAAAAAGGAATATGAATTGGCTCTGATACAACAGAAAAAGGATTACGAAGAGTACTATAAAAATAAAATTGAAAAAAGAAAACAAGATTCAATTAGAGATATAGAAATTAAAGCATCTATGCCTAAAGAATCCGTTGGAATGTTTTTTTATAAAAAAGTAGGTTCTATCATAAAATTTACAGAAGAACCTACTGATGAAGTTTTAAAAAAGTTAATTGTAGAAAAAGCAAAACAGGATAAAAATGGAAATTTTGCAGTTTATGTTAAGACAATTACAATTAAAGATGAAAAAACTTATGAAATAAAATTGAATAAACGTTAAACGTCATAATCAATTCTTTCAACCAAATTACCTGAAAGTCGCACTTTGTCATACAAACCCTCATGGATATTTCTTTGAGGGTTTTTTCGTCCCATATACGAGCATTCGTATTCTAAAATATAGATGTCGACAATCGAATCCATTTTATTAAATCCCTCTTTTGTCAATTCTAATTTTCCTGTATGTTCGCTCTCAAAACCATCTAAAACAGTATGTACTTGGTTGATGTAATTCAAGAATTTTAAACCTAATTCTCGGTTAAGAGAAATGTTTGATGTATCTCGTAATTGCTCATAAGCCAAACGAAAAGTTACAGTAGCTGTTGGAGGTTCTGTGGTATGATCAATATCCCAATCAACGAAAAGAGAATTATCTCCAAACAAATCAAAATTATCTTCGTCCAAATCTTGACCTGCATAAATATCAATGTATTTTGGTGGCGAAACACCTTCTTTTATAAATTCATCTAAAACTGATTCAGATTCGAATTTTGCAGTTATTTTATTATAAAAATCTTTCATTTTAAATGGTGTTTAAACATTGTTTAACTATTTAGAATTTTGTCGATTTCACGTTGTGTTAAACGTTCAATTCTTCGCATTAATAAAGCAGACTCTCCTAAAAATTGACGTTGAGGATAAGTCGTATTCATTTTACGAGTGTGTGCCTTAACAGTTGTCGTCCCATTAGAAACTCGTTTTTTCAGTACACGTCCTGTACGTTCGCTTCTTGCACGTTTGGTTACTTTTCGTGTATGAGATTTAACTCGTACAGTTTTATTAATCGTACCACCGTCATTGTGTATTTGTGCATACGGGACATCTGTACCAATGGTTACAGAATTACGAGTATAACTTAGTTTACGAATAGATCGTTTTAAACGTCCTGATTTTGTCATTAACGAACCTCTGTCTTTTCGCTCTCGTTTTTTCCATGCTACACGAGAGCGGTCAACCCAGTTTTTCTGTACAAATCGTTCTTTAGAAAAGTTAACCGCTTCGATAGCTACCATGTTGGGAAACTTCTCGTAAAGTTTCCCTAAGGCTTTTAATTTTCTTAGATAATCCGACATAATTAGGCGTTTTCAGCATCAATAATCAATCGCATAAACATTTCCTTCATCCAAGCTTCAAATTGGTCTTTTGTCATTCCTTTGCCACTCTCATTTTTAATATGAACATCACCTTTGCTAAATGCATCAATTTTGATGTCTATTTTCTTCACTTGATTAGCAGAACCAGCAACTTTGTTAATATCGTCTTTTGTTTTCTTAGAACCTTTACCTAATTTTTTGCCATTTGCATCAGTAGAACCTCCCAAAGGTTTTGGTTGATATAAACTTGCTTTTTCTGCTAATGCTTTAAATCCTGCACTATTTTGTTGATCTTCGAGTATTTTTGCCAACATAGGTTTAGTTTTTCCCGTCTTTTCATCAATTGTTACAAGATTGTTATTATCTCTAATCGATTTGATTTTATTCAAAGCTGAATCTGCAATTCCTGTTGGATCAAATTCAGAAATCATTTCAAAAATCTGTTGCAATGGTTTTAAGAATGTGTCCATTAAAACAACACCTATACGTTTTAAACCTCCAATTATTCCATCAGTTTTAAAAGCATTTACAATACTATCCCAATTGTTCTTTATAGCCATAAATCCATTTACAACCCAACCAATCGGACCGAGAAATTGTAACAATGCTGCTCCCCATTCGTCATATTTGTAAATTGCTATTGCTATCAAAGCAACTAAAGCAACAATTGCAGCTATAATCAATCCAACTGGGTTAGCATACATTGCAACATTAAGTAAAGTTTGAGCTGTAGCCCAGCCTTTTGTTAATAACGTAGCTATTCCCATTACAGCATTATAAGTTCCAATACCTGTAGCCAAACCTAAAATTAATGTTGCTAAAATAGAGACATAGGGATTTCCATTTCTAATTTCAGTAAAAAACCAAATAAACGGTTGTATCATCCCTGTTGTAACATCTGCTAAAAACATTATAGATGCTGTTATATTATCCATTCCGATTGCTTGAATAAGATTAGAAAAACTATCAACTATACCTGCTTTTAATTGTCCAAGAGCTCCCTCAAATGTTTTAGTAGATTTAGCAGCCTCTACAGCAATTGGATCAGTTCCTAAATCTAACAAAGCCTTATTAAATTCGATTGCTGATATTTGACCTTCTTCCATTGCTTGCCTAAAATTACCAGTAAATGCACCATTTTTCCGTAAAGCTTCTTGTATTTTTCCACTCGCTCCTGGAATAGCATTTGCTAACTGATTCCAATCTTGAGTAACCAATTTACCCGCTCCATTGGCTTGGGTTAAAACTAATGCAACCGACTTATAGGTGTCAGCATTTCCTCCAGCAACCGCATTCAGATTTCCTGCTGCCTGTGTAAGAGCTGAATAATTTTGTACACCATTTGCAGCTAATTGTGCTGTTGTATTGGCAATTGTTTGCAGATCGTACACCGTATCATCCGCATACTTTTTTACTTCGCCACGAGCTTTTGCAATAGCAGATGAATTGAACCCACCAAATTGCATAGTTTGTTCAAACTTGGTTAATGAATCTACTGCATCAATAGCTTCGCCACTCAATTCTTTAATTCCGTTAACAGCCATCGACATAACTTCCATACCTATACCAGCACCTAAGCCAAAATTGAAACTATTGTTTAAATTTTCAATTTGTGATGTATCAATATTTGGTAATCGTAACGAGTTTAATCTTTGTTGTGCCGAATTAACTGTAGAATTAATTCTGTTTTGTGCTCTACTCAGCGCATTATTAAACAGTCTATCAGATAGTTCTAATAATATTTCTAATTTACTTCTACCTGCCATATTAATTTATTTTGTATATTTGTATCAAGAAAAGGTTAAACCCGATAGGCTCACTGCTTGCAAAGTCTTCACCGTTGGGGTTTAACCTTTTTCTTTTATTAATAATCCGCTTCTTGTAGTTTTTTCCTCTTTCATTTCAAACCATGTTTTTATTTCAAGATTTGTATTATTCATTTCACATAAAACAACAATTGTTTTATTCTTATAAAACTTAATGTATCTTAAGGTTTGATTTTTTTTGTTATTTTCTCTACTTAACCAAACTTCATCAGGTTTAGAAATTATATTTTTAATATGAGGAACTAATTGATGACGTTCTTCTTTGATATAATGTCCTTTAGTATGTCTTTTAAACACTTCTTCAGGAAGAATTAATTTTCGTTCAAAATAATCTTCAAACCCCATGAAATTTTTATTTCCTTTAGTTTTTCCTGTTACTTTGAATAATTCACTTACATTATCTTCTGTAATTGATTTGTCCAGTTTAATTGGTTTTAAATCTTTTTTAAACTTATCATAAGCTTCTAAGTGATATTTATCAAAAGACATATCATTGATTTTTTTTGACATTCCTTTTATATCAGCATAAAATTGTTCAGTTGTAAATACTTTTCTTAGATCACCTCTATTTATAGCGAATTGAGAATCCTTCCATTTACCATCTGAACGCATCATTTTTTCTACAGCTTCATTTCCTGATGTCACATGATCTGGTTTACTTGGCAATTGAATCATTTCACAACGACAACCGTAACCATTCGGTGGAAAAAGTTTCATTGCTTTTTTATCACTTAAATTAAAAACTAACCCTTCTAATTTTTGATGTTGACTTCTAACTCTTGAATCTCCAACAGTCTGATATTGTACAAAAGGAAAATCATCTATTTCTGACATAAATTTATTATATGCAGCTGCGTTTTGTCCTACCGAAATAGACAGATTATATTCAGCTAATAACCATTCTTCGTTAAATTCGGATGTTTCTTTTAAAGCTAATTTTTTGAAATCCTCAAATGACCTGATTTGCAACTTCTCTTTATCAATGAGTAAATCTGTCATTGCAGCTAAACGAGCCTCGGTTTTACTTTCAGCAAATTCAAACAAATTGAACTCCATCATTTGATACGCCAAAGTATCGGGAGTGTTCCAACCCGAAGTAACGCCGTAACCTTGTTTTAAACCTTCTACTAAATGCAAGGCTTCTTTTGCAATCAATCGCCCTTGTGTGCCTAAACTATCCTCATCGTTATAAGTTTGTTTTGCAAGCTCTTCGTTCAGTCTATCCAAAAACGAAGGTTCATCGCCATTCGCTACAGGATGAGTTCCACAACAATTATGAATAGTCGGGACGTTTCCAACTTGCAACAGTTTTACCTGTATTCTTTTGCTTGGGATTGTTGTTTTCTTCATCTTGTTGATTATTTTGATTAGTGATGATTTGGCGTTGTTTTTTACCTGTAATTGGCACATTGAAAGTTGTAGATAGCCATTCAGGGTCTACTTCATGATCTTGTAAAATTCCTTGAACGATATTCCAATATTGTTGCAAGTCGATTTCCTCTTTCGATTCTATCCATTCTAAAACATCATCGTTAGATAATTCAGAATATCCCTGTGCAATTAATAATGGAATTAACTCATCATTTACATTGAAAGATATATCACGTCTATCTGCTTGTGATATTTTGAAATCTAACGATCTTTCGTGTACTTCTGTTTGCGAACGATTCGCTGCATTTGCTGTTAATGTATTTGATCCAACAATTACAGCAGAAATCTCATTACTGTTTTGTTCAATGAATTTTGAATAAACATTGTAAGCATCGGTTCTATTGGCTTCATCAAATTTGATGGTTGTACCTTCTGGAAAAACTCCGATACTTGCTTCTGCTAATGCCAATAATTGTTCTTCAACTTTATCTAAATGCTCGTTATCACTTCGATTAGTTGTTGCAGAAACTAATGGCATTCCAAATTTTTCGCAAAACTCTGCCCATGATTGCGCAACATTTCTTTTCCAAATGATGTTCGGAATTATATTATTAATCAATCCTAAATCATCATCACCCAATTGTAAAACCCAATTTTTATGCATTGGGTCTGTGTAGTCAATAAATGTTTGAGAATTTAAATCGGGATAAATACGTTTATAATTAGTTGCTGTATTTCGTTTTGGAATTTCTCTAAATTCAATTTTATGTCCATCAAAATTCTGAAATTCGATAACTTTTGCACCTCTTACTATTGCGGTTGTGTATAAAGTCAGATAATCAAAAAACCATTTTTGTTGAAATAATTCAGTCGCTTGTTCGTTTATTTCGCCTGTTCGTTTATTTCTTATTTGATAACCTGTACTTAAAGTTGCAGAATAACGCAATTGTTCTTGTGCTTTCAATGTTGCATCAATACCTAAATCATCAATCAAATCGGCGTAAGTATTAAATCTCGGATGCTCGTGTAAACTTACAAGCATTAAAGACTGTCTCCATTTATCAATATCTTTTCGAGATATATCTTTGAATGATTTTGCAATTTGGTCGATTACACGATCAATATTTTGGTTTTTTCCACTTCTTTTTCGTGGAATAGTTGAAGCTATGTTTTTAGGCGTTTTTGACGCGTTAAATAAATTATTAAATAATTTCATCGTTAAAATTTTTAGAATAGCTTAAAAGCGAGTTTAAACACAGTTTAAACAATTATTAATACTTATGATTTTGTTGTTTGTATCTGCTCACAATACGAATGCTTGATTTAGCCTTGCCTGTATCTTCATCAACAATTTTTGGTAAATCTGCACTTGCTTCTCCTTTTGATATAGATTTTAACCATTCCAATGCATCAGCATAACGGTCTGAACGATGTTGAGGAATTTTATTAGGAGCTAAACTTGTGTACAAATGATACAAAGCACAATCAATCGTTATCATTACAATAAATGAATTTCTTTCTGTTCCTTGCGCTGAAAAGATTTTTACAGTATCATAAAAACCATTGATGTAATTTTTGATTTGATCAATCGCCATTTGTTCTGCACCAGCTAATTTTGTATCAGAATAATTTTCAACTAATATTCCTTTGATTTCTTTGCGAATTAAAACGCTGTAATCATCTTCATTAATAAAACTCATTTTAAAATTTGTTTTTTTTGCGTTGGTTTATCTTTTTTCTTGAAACAGTACGAGCCTTGAATTTTTCAATAAATGATGCTTTATTAACTTCTGCCATTCCTGATTGTAAAAAATCGGGTCCGTCATCATTTGCTGTACTACCTTTTTCGAATGCGTACAATTGATCTTCCATTGTAGCGTAATCGTTGGACTCTTTAAATTCTTCGTTAAAGAATACATTTAGTCTTTCGAAGAAACCAGCCATCGATTCGATACGGTCATATTTATTAATCTTTGATTTCTTATCAGCAACTACAGGAATGTAGTAACCTCGTTCCTCTCCAACTAAGTCAAAATCGTTAACAAACTCATCCATTGCGAAAAGTCCTTCAATCAAATATTTGATGTTGTATTTTGAAAGATTATGTTTCTCATATAAATCATAAAGCCATTCTGCAACTGCTTTACGAGTAGATTGTCTAAGAAAACAGAATATTAAATGATACTCTTTGTCTTTTCGCCCAATTAATCCCATTCCTTTGTAATCTCCTGCGTCTTTGTAGGATAAATCGCCATAAAAACAAAGCGCATCATACTGATCGAACCGTAAACGTTTTTTGTATTGGATAAATTCAGGTTTAAAAATTTCACCATCTTGTATATGTTTGTGCATATACTCACGCATAAATGAGCGGTACGGTGTATTATCATACTTTTGTCGCCAATATTCTGCTGATGTTTTTTCTTTCCAATTCGGTTCAAATGTTACTAATGATTTTACAGCTGCAACTGTTAATATAAAATGTTTAACCTTTCGACCAGCTTGTTTTGCTTTTTCGTTGATACGGTTAAATTCTTGTTTAAGCTGGTTGATAATTGTGTTTTTGTGGAAATTGTTATTTGCTACAACAAAGCGTTTTCTTTTCGCACCTTCATCAAAAGTACCTTGTAAATCTTCCCAAACCCACTCATAAGCTCTACGAGATAATTTCTCGTTGTTACATAGTTTCTTCGTGTCAACATCATCAACCACAATATAATCTGGACGTTGTGCACCTTCACGAAGTCCACGAACCGACTGACGAAAACCACGAGAAACAAAACGAACACCGTCAATGGTAGAAAAATCTCCCTCAGCCCAATCTCCATACTTAAAGCGTTTACCGTAATCATTGATTAATCTTGGATTATGCTGTAATTGAGCTTGAATATCTGAAATCAGTTTTTTTGCCTTATCAACGGTTTCACCAATCAATAACATGAAAAACAAATCCTTTTTCACTAAATACAAATACAAAGGAATTCCCATATCCAAATGCACGGATTTAGCACCTGATCGATAGATTTCACCTAATAATGAGCCTTCAGGATTATCAATAATTAACTTGGCTAACTTCTTATGAAACCAAGCACATTTTGATTTAGCATACATTTGAAAATGATATTCAAACCAAGCGACATAATCCTTTTCAAGTTCATTGATTCGTTTGATTTTTTCTTTTGGCGTTTCATTGATGTTGACAGTTGCCGATTGCTCAATTTTCCGACAATGTTCCTCATACTGTTTAAGTATTTTTTCAAAACTTTTTGTCATTATTCCTCTTGATTAATTCGGTATTGTAAAAAGCGTTTATGCCATTCTGTAAATTCAATTGCTAAGCGTGGTTCTTGGTCTGCCATCCAATTATCAAACTCTTTGAAAACCGAAAAAATGACTTGTACAGAGGTACGAGATGAAAGGGTTTCAATTACTTTACTAACTTTTGCCAAAGCATCTGCGTCAATAGTAGAGTTTTCTCCACTTGCAATACTTTTTAGCTCTTTCATCAAGACTTCTTTAATCTTATGAGGAGCTGCTAAAAATTCATTTCGTTTATTATCCCAGTTCCCTTCTTTGCGCCAACGTGAAAGCGTTTGTTCAGAAACTCCAACCAATGGAGATATTTCTTTTGCAGTTAGTCCATCTTCTATAAATAGTTTTTCTGCAAGCTCTTTTTTTGCTTTGTTATTGATATTTCCACCTCCTTTAATTACCTCCATTTTATTGGCTTTTATTAACAAAATTCTTTGATAATCAAGTGATAATCTAATAAACCCTAAAGCCTTGCCGAAGATTTAGGAAAGACCCGAAAACCTTTAAATATTTGCTCAATAAAATTTCAAAAAAGTGATTTTAGCAGTAGATGATAATGTAATTAGAGCAATAGGTATTATTTGGGAAGGTGACGGTGTTTACTTCACACGTGTACTTAATGAAGTTGAACGATTACACAATAATATAGTTATCAAACTCCACACTTTCGGAGGTAGTGTTTTCGATGGAAACTTGATTTATAATGTATGTAATGCATCTACAAAAATTGAACGACTTGAAATTATTGGTATAGCTGCATCGATGGGAGCGATAATCAGTCAATCTCGCAAAAATGTTTATATGGTTAGAAATGGATTTATGATGATTCATCCTCCATCGGGCTATGCTAACGGTACTGCAAAAGATTTAAAAGCAACGGTAAATCTATTGGAACAAATGGAGAAAAACTTTTGTAATGATTTGAGTGCAACTACTGGAAAAACTACAAAATGGATTCAAGAAAATTGGTTAGATGGTTCTGATCATTGGTTTTCTGCGGAACAGGCATTGAAAGAAAACTTAATTGATGGGATTATTGAAAATGAAACAGAGGTTGACCGATTTGACCCATCAGAAATAGAAAACGAAAACGAGGTTTATGCACGTTATGCAGCCTTGTATATTCCAAATATTACTAATAATAAAATTGAAACAGACGAAATGAAAAAAGAAGTCATTGAAGCTATGAATTTACAAGGCGTGAACGAAAACAGTTCAGATACAGCAGTAATTCAGGCACTCGTAACGAGATATTCAGCTTTAGAAAAGAAAGATGAAGATTATAAAAAAGAACTTGCTGATTTACAAGCAAAACTTGACGAACAATCAAATGGAGCTGTTGCATCTATTATTGCTGAAGCTGTAAAAGCTGGTAAAATCAAAAAAGAAGATGAGCCAACTTATGAGGCTATTGGTAAAACATCAGGAATAGAAGCTTTGCAAACAGTTTTTGCAAATATGAACACTCGTAAACCTATTGCTGGTCAAATTAACGGTGGAACAGACGCTAATTTAGACAGAGCAAGTTGGGATTTTGATAAATGGCAAACAGAAGACCCACGAGGTTTTGAAGCTTTGGCAAAATCAGATCCTGAAAAATTTAAAACATTGTTTAACGCTAAATACACAAAATAATGGCTGGAGTATATAGAGAAATTTGGACAGGCGAATTAGTCGAAGGGTTTAGACCTTTTGTTGACGCATCATTTTTAATCAACATTACTGACTATTCTGAATTTGTTACAAGTTCAAGAAATGGAGAAAATGAGGTAATTCATTTAGTTGATATTGGTGCTGATCCTGAGGTATTAATTAACAATACTGCTTATCCAATCGGTTACTCTGAATTAGAAGATGGCGACATCGCATTCAATTTAGATAAGTATCAAACAGTAGCTACAAAAGTGACAGATGATGAGTTGTATGCTATTACTTACGATAAAATTGCAAAAGTAAACGAGAAACATCGTTTGGCAATTCTAACAAAGAAATTTGGTAAAGCTATTCATGCAATTGCACCAAAATCGAAATCAATCGATACACCTGTAATTGGAACGTCTGGTGCAACAGAAGCTGGAAAAAAAGTTGCGACTTTGAAAGATATTATTGATTTGGCAAAAGCAATGACTGATGCAGGTGTACCAAATGATGGTAAACGAATTTTAGTTTTAGACGATTCGCATTTATTTGATATTCTGAAAGAAGATACAAACCTGTATAAAAATTATGTCAATGTAGCTACTGGTCAATTATTGCCGTTGTTATATGGTTTCAAAGTGTATTCGTACGGAAACAATCCTTTTTATGCAGGAACTACAAAAGCAAGTTACGGAGCTGTTTATGACGATGCTACTCACAGTAAAGCGTCTATTGCATTTTATGCACCTGATATGTTCAGAGCAGAAGGTAAAACGAAAATGTACTTCGATGAACCTGATACACAAACTCAATCATCAGCAGTCAATTTTAGACACTATTATTTAGTAGCACCTAAAAAAGACCGTGCAATGGCTGCATTAGTAACTACAAAAGCTTAACTATGAAATTACAAGATCAAGCCAAAAAAATATTTTCTCAAAGCTCACATGATGAGCTTTGGGCAAACCCATCAGGAGAGTTCTTCAGTTCAAAAAATCTTGCTGAACTGAGTTTAAATAAAGGTCAAAAATTGACTTCATTCAAACGTGATGATAAAGCGTCTGAAAAACAAGAAGTAAAGGAAGATTCAAAAGATAAAGCAAATGAGCAATCTTAATGGAGTTACTACTAAAAAAGGAAAAGTTGGTGCAAATCGTACCAATAACGAACGTGCTGTTTCAGGATTAGTTATTGCATCGGTTGTATTGGCAGGTTTAGGGTTCAATACACCTGTAACCATTTACAATGTTGAAGATTTAGACCAATATGGTTTAGATGCAGATTTTGACAAAACAAATAATGTTAATGTTTACCGTCATATTTCGGAGTTCTACAGAATGGCTGGCGCAGGTACTGAATTACATTTTATGTTAGTTGAGCAATCATCAAACCTTAAAACGTTAGTTCAATCTGAAAGCGTAAAAACATTATTGGCTTATGCAGATTATGAAATTCGTCAAATTGCATTTGCTCTTAATCCTACAGAAGCACCAGCAGTTGTTGACGGAATGCCAACCGATGTTATTGAAGCAATTCCATTGGCACAAGCATTAGCAGTTTGGGCATTTGAGCAAAATATGCCTTGTCAAATCTTTTTAGAAGGTTACGGATTAGATGGAAATTCAAATGTTGTGGAGGATTTACGAGCAATTGAAAATGTAGAAGCGACAAAGGTTTCTGTAGTAATTGGTCAAGATTGGAAATATGCAGATTCTAAAACAGGTTTAGCACAAAATTTTGCTGATGTCGGAACTGTTTTAGGTGTTTGTTCATCTGCTAACATTGCTCAAAACATTGGCGACAATGAAGCATTTGATTTGAACGACTCAACAAAAGATGCTTGGATGATTGCAGGATTATCTAATCATAAAAAGAATACAGAAATCTATTCACAGCTTCAAACCTTTGAAGATAAAGGATATATTTTCGGATTGTCTTATGCTGGTTTAGCAGGTATTCGTATAAATAACGATCATGTTTGCGCTCCAATTATTGTTGACCAAGAAGGTAATATGAATGAGCATACAATTGCTTATGGACGTGTAATGGATGATGCAATTCGACAATTACGATCAGTTTTTTTACCTAAAATCAAAAAGACTTATCCAGTTGATGAAGAAGGTAAATTATTAACTCGTGCTTTAGTTTCTTTAGAACAAATTGGCGATGATGTTTTTGATGAAATGCAAAATGCAAATGAGCTTTCACTTGGAAAAACAACAATTGACCCTGATAGTGATTTACTCGTAAAAAAAGAATTGCTTGTAAGTTACAAGATTGTACCAATGGGAACACTTGGAGAAATTACAGGAACTATTAACATTAAAAATAGTTTATAATGGCAAAAATTACACGAAACGGAAAGTCATACGATAGTGTTGATGTAAAGTGTAACATCAACGGTGTTGATATTGAAGTAACATCATTAACATACGGAAATGAGCAAGAACATCAATTAAATTGGACGCTTGGTTCATCAGAAGCAACCTCTTGGAGTACAGGTAAAAGAACGCCTAACGCTTCTATGGGAGTAATGATGCACGATATTACACCATTAGAAACTGCAATGATTGGTAGAAGTATTTTAGACATCAAACCATTTTATTTGATTGTCTCTTTTACAAACGAATACAATTTACTTGTAGTAGATCGTCTTTTGGTAAAATTTACAAAAGAAGGTCGAGAAGTTACAGGCGAAATGGGGCTTAAAATGGATTATCCATTATTTGCTTTGAAAGTAGACCTTAACATGAAAGCATAGTTTTAAACCCTTTTTAAATACATTTTAAAATGTCAAAAAATCAAAAAGAATTAACACCTGAACAAATTGAAAAAGCAGGTGGAGAAAATAATTTACGTCGATTAACATTAGTAGATTCTAATGATAACGAAGTTCAAGTAATTGCAAAAGTTCCAAGTAGAACAACCATTGGTGAATATTTAAAATTTGCTAATGTTAATCCAACTAAAGCACAAGAAATCTTGATTAATCAATCCTTGCTTACAGATAAAGATTTGGTTAAATCAGATGATTTATTGTTTTTATCTGCTGTAGCTGGTATTGCTGAGATCATGCCATTGGGAACTGCTAAAGTGGAAAAGTATTAACCGATTGTACAGGACTGATAGAAGATGATGGGTATGATCAAATTTTTAAAATCAATGCTTATATCTCTCATTTTCTACACATACCATTTCCTGAACAATTGGATGATGATACTTGGGCGATAAAATGGGCACAAGTGAAATGGTTAGCAGATAAAGGCATTTTGTCTTTGAGTAAAAAAGAAATAGAATAGAAATGAAGAAAACTCAAATAAACCTTTCCGCTCGTTATGCAGCTGCTTTTGGAGTAGCTTCTTTGGTTGACGTTGTCAAAAAAGAATTGAAACCAAA
Organism: Empedobacter sedimenti; assembly: GCF_030005555.1. Classification (GTDB taxonomy): domain Bacteria; phylum Bacteroidota; class Bacteroidia; order Flavobacteriales; family Weeksellaceae; genus Empedobacter; species Empedobacter sedimenti. Next base: position 275,518 of record NZ_JASCQG010000002.1, read on the forward strand.
AAAAATGTATGACGTAGATTATTATCAGGAACGTAGTTCAGATTTTGAAAAAGTAAGTTTCGAAATTAATTTAACTGAAAAAGACGGGAAACGTTATGATGAAAAGCTTGAGTTTTCTTCTGTATTAAAAGGTGAACAAGGTAATATTTTCGCACCTCCATTGATGATTAATTTTTCTCAAGATAAATCATTAATTGAAACAGAGGTTAACGATGATGATGCAGTTGTAATTGAACGTTGGGGTACTAAACCTTGGAATATTGAAATAAAAGGATTGTTGATTGATTTGGATAATCGCATTTATCCAAGTGATGAAATTAAAAGATTAAATACATTTTGGTCGAAAAATACAATAATTGTAGTGTCAGGATTACAATTTGAAGAACGCCAAATTGATGCTATTTATTTCAAAAGTATTGAGTTTACACCATTAGAAGGATTTCAAGATACTATACAATTTAGTGCACAGGCAAATAGTATAAAATCAGTTTCTTTTACACTTGGTAAACCAGATGTGAAATTTGATTTCGGATCAGTAGAAGTATCTCAAGAAGACGGAACAGTTTTTTGATTATGAATTATTTGTATTACAATATCAACCTGAAAATCAAAATCGGTAAACGAGTTGAGTTTTATCGTTGTCAATCTATCCAAATAGAAAGAAGCGTTCAGACTTTGATAAATACAGCTAAAATCATTTTACCTCGTGAATATCGAAATGCGATTGATGAAAACGGAAACGCAGTTGATTTACATGGAAAATCGATTTTAGATTTCATTAAACGAAAAGATAAAGTCGAAATTTCATTCGGTTATGATGGGCATTTCTCTAAAGAATTTGTCGGTTATATTACTAAAATAGGTGCAGATGCTCCTTTAGAGATTGAATGTCAAGATGAAATGTTTATGCTTAAATCTGCTAAACGTTATTCAGGATATTTTAAAACAGGAAGCGTAAAAGATATTTTAAAAGCAGTTATTCCAGCGAAATATGATGTCATTTATGATGCTGATTATTTTATCGGAAAATGGAAAATTGAAGATGCCACACCTTATGAAGTATTACAAGAACTGAAAGAAAAAGCATCGATTAGAGCATGGTTTGGTTATGATGGAAAATTAAACGTTGGAATGTTGGTTGATTTTAAACCTCGAAGAGTTCATCAATTAAATTTTTCTGAAAATATACGCCGTGGTTCTGATATTAAGTTTGAAAGAAAAGAAAGTAAATCGCTTTACTTGTCGGTTAAATCATTACAAAAAGATGGTTCAACAATCGAAAAATCTCTTGGAGAAAAAGGCGAAAATGAAATGACAATTCAAATGCCCGGGCTTTCAAAAACTGAACTGAATGATTTTATTAAAAAATACTATCAATCAAAAAGTTTTGACGGATTTGAAGGAACGATTGATACGTGGTGTTATCCATTAATCAAAGAAGGTGATGCTGCAGATTTAGTGCGTCCTTTTTATGAAGATAAACATCAAGACGGACGATACTTTGTTGAAAGTGTTACAATCAATATTGACGAATCATTTGGGATCAAAAGAAGTTTAAAAATCAGTTACAAATTGTAGTTATGGAATTAGGAGAAATCTTTGAATCTGCTGTAAAAAAAGCAAATAAAAAAGGTGTTAAACGGTTCCCATTGATGACAGAAACAGTTACAGAGGTTACTGAAACAACCTGTACAACTTCTGATGGTGTTGATGATATTCGATTAAACGCAATTGATACAGAATTAGATTCTAAAATTGCTATTTATCCAAAGATAGGTTCTAAAATCATTTATGGACGATTGAATGATACGGATGATTTATTTGTATTGAAATACTCAGAAATAGACCGAATTGTTATCAAAATGGATAAACAAATCTTTGAAATGAAAGATGGAAAATTCAGAATATTAAATGCTGAAACCAATCTTAAAACTGTTTTAAACGATTTGTTTTCTACTCTCGAAAATGCAATAATTCAGACGCCAAGTGGAGCTGGTAAATTCATTGATTTGAATAAACAAAAATTCAAATCTTTAAATCAACAAATTGATAAACTTTTATTCTAATGGCTTTAAATGACGAACAATTAGTACAGGATATTATTTCGATTCAAGACGAAATGATTCAGTCAGAAAATTACGAAGAAAGTAAACGTATGTATGCTGAAAAGTTGATGCTAGCAATCAAAAATTATTTAATGTCATCAGTCATTCAAATTACGGGAACATCAAACCAAGGAGCTTTTACAGGACAAGGAAAAATAGAATAATGAAAGATTTTAAACGCACAGATGAACAAGACTTAGAAATCATAAATGGTGACTTTGTGATTGATGAAAGTGATCAACAACATATCGAAGATATTTTCATCGCTCAGAAAGGAGAATTTAAAGAGTTTCCACAGCTTGGATTTGGTGCAATAAATTATTTAAAAACTACTATTTCTCCTTACAAATTTGAAAGAGATTTAAGAATACAATTAGAATACGACAATTACTCGAATCCTACTATTGACACAACAAACGGTATTGAAAATACACAAATTACAATTTAATGGATTGGACACAAATATTCGTAACGATTTTAGGATACTTATTGGGTGCGGGAGGTTTAGTTTTTTGGTTTTTAGAACGAAGAAAATTTAATGCTGAAGTATCAGCAGTTTTAGAAAGTGTACAAGCTTCTAAAATTGATAATGACGTAAAACTATCCAATCATTATAAAGACATCTTAGACGATTTGAAACAACGATATGAAGATAGGTATCAAGAATATGAAGCATTGATGCAATCAAAAGAGAAGATTTTGAAAGAAGAAATTTCAATGTTAAATCGAAAAATCAAAATGCTAAAAACTGAAAATATCGAGTTGCGAAAACGTATTGCAGAACTTGAAAAACAAACGAAACATGCAAATCAAAGTCCTACATAATCAAACGCTTTTAGATATTTCAATTTATCTATTTGGAACTGCCATTGGAGCAATGTCTTTGGCAATTGCGAATGACATCAGTTTAACGGACGATTTGGAGGTCGGACAAATATTAAACGTTCCTGTAAATAGTGATTTTGAACAAAGATTAATCGCAGAATATTTCCAAAATAAAGGATTGAAACCTGCAACAGGCATCACAACAATTGAGAAAGAAATAGAAACGCCAAGCGGTATTGATTACTGGGCGATTGAGGTAGATTTTGTAGTACAATAAATTATGAGTGTAGAAAATTATCAAAGAGAAATGATTTTGGCAAAAGAAGCCAATAAAAGTTTAGAAGGTTTGACTTCTACATCCAAAACGTCTATTTGGCGAATGATGTTGTACATCATGGCGTATTCTGTTGAACAAATTGCACAATTATTTGCTTTGCATCGCTCCGAAACTGATGTCAAAATATCAACACAAAAAACACATCGTTTGCCGTGGATTCAAAGTTTGTATTTGAATTTTCAATATGGTTTTGAATTAATCAAAGAAAAAGATTTGTTTGATAATACTGGTGCAACCGATGAAGAAATCGAAGCTTCAAAAATTATTAAATATTGTGCAGTCAACGAAAGTTCAACTGAGCGTGAAATCATCATTAAAATAGCTACTGAAAAAGATAATGTTTTATCGCCGTTGGAAGCTGATAAAATAGAAGCGATTTACGAGTATACAAAGCGTGTAAAAGGAGGAGGTGTTCCGTACATAATCATCAATTATTTGCCTGATCGTTTGAGATTGAATATTCGTGTATTTCGTGATCCTTTGGTGATTAACGCTAATGGAATGGATATTACTTCAGCTAAATATCCTGTACAAGAAGCGTTACAAGAATTTATGAAAGAGCTTCCATTTAATGGAGAGTTAAGGATTCAAGATTTAGCAAATAAGTTGGAAGCGATTACAGGGGTTAATTTGGTTTCGGTTGATTTAGCACAATCATGTTGGATAGATGCTGATAATAACGATTACGGCGATTGGACAACGATCGATGTTCGGAGGATTCCCGAAAGTGGCTATTTCACGATTGAAAACTATAACGGAATAAGCTATGAAGTATAATATAGACTTTAATAAGCTCGTGGTTCTGCTGTTGCCGACTTTTATGCGTCAACCCAAAATCGTCGCTTATTTACGTTCGGCAATTGCCCCAGTTATTAATATTCATTACGAATTTTTACAACGACGTTTGGATGATCATTATAAGTTAGATCATAATTGGCAAGTTTGCTATTTAGAAGCTGTATTGAACGATAAATTTGATATTTCGGAAAGACGAATCAAGATTATCGAATGCGATAAATACCAAAGAAAATACATTTATACAGAAGGCGAAAAGAAGCCTAAATATTTAGGTACAATTTACATCCGCCCAAGTTCTAATTATGGAGATGATAGTTTTGATTTTAGCGTCGATATGAATGGCGTAAGTGCGAATATATATGATATAGAAGCACAGGTAAAATTTTACAAGTTAGAAGGGACACGATTTAACGTAATAAATTTAGGATAGATGAATAGAATAAATATACAGCAAACAGGAGGTTTTCCACTTGAAACAGACACGCTAAATGCAATGCAAAATACCTATGATATCTTTAATTCATTAGGAAATATCATTGCTCCATTAGCCATTATTAAAGGTTGCGAAATTTTAGGAAATAGCGTTGCAAATGGTGTGGTATATATCAATGGTGAAATAGTAGAATTTCGTGGTGGACAAGCGGGCGCAACAGTTATTATTCGAGAAGAAACGCAAAACAAAAACTTTGAGAATGGCGAAAACAAATTAGTTTATCGTACACGTTATGCAACATTTGGATCAAGTGTACAAACAACGAATTATCCTTGGTCTGACTTTCATCGACCAAAAACATTACAACAATTAGAAGCCGAAAAAGCTGAAAAAGCAACTTTAGATAATATTGTAACACGTGTAAAAAAGCTCGAAGTTTTTGCACGTCCGTTTTCGAGTGGTTTTGGAGCGGTTTTATTTCTGCGTCCTGCGAATGAAATTCCTGAAGGTTGGGAAGAGGTAACAGACTTACGTGGTCGAATGCCAATTGGACAAAATCCTGACGATGCAAATTTATCATCAGTTTTAGAAAACTTCTTAGGAGGCTCAAAAACAAAAGCAATTTATAAAAGCAATTTACCTGCTGAAGGTGTCGCCTATAAAGATGCGTATTACATCGAAAATGCAACAAATGGAGGATTGGATGGAACTATTTACGTTGGTGAAAATAAGTTCGGTTCGAATAAATCTGATAATGATAATAACAGATTATTCTATAGAAATGCAACAACTGATAATCTTGGTAATGGTGTTGAGTTGGATGTAATGAATCCTTACCGCATTGTCATCTTCATTAAACCAATACAATAACTATGGCATTAGATAATAACACACAATTAGTTTACACAGATAAAACCACACTTAAAAATTGGTTTAAGCGTTTAGATAAACCAAAACAAGCGCAATTTTGGGAATGGTTTGATAGCTATTGGCATAAGTCAGAAAGTTTGCCAATTAGTTCTATTTCGGGGCTTGGTGATTTGATTGATGGTAAAGCTGAGACAGAACATACACACTCAGAATACGCAAAAAATGATGCTACATCGTTAACGGCGCAAAATATTACACAATGGCAAAATAAATTAGGAATAAACGATTTAGATTATGTAGTAATTCCAACAGAAGATGCTACTGAAAATAGTCATCCGTATGTTGTTGTAATAGATAACGAAGGTAAATCAGCACGACGAAACGCAACTGATTTTGGTAAAGTAGATACGATTGACGGCATCGAACCCGAAGAAAATAAAGATGTAAAATTAGGTGCGGTTCGAAAATCTGAAAGTAACGAGGTTGAGGCTGGTTTTGATTTACATCAAGTTGATGGTGCTTCAATTGGTGTTGATGTGAATGGAGTTAAAGTTTTTAAAGGTGGTATTACAGCTACTTTTGGAACTACAAGTATTTATGTTGATAACTTGGTTCCTGATGCTGCATATAAATTTCAAGAAATTCTATTCCCTAAAAGATTGGTAAAAAATGTAGAGGAAAAAGTATATCCAGTTACGTATGTTAATGGTGTAAAAGCCAATGAAAATGGGCGTGTTGATATTTCAGGTATTCCGTGGAATTTTGCAAATTCAAGTATTCGATATTCAGGAATATTAGATAAATCAGCAGATGCAACATATAATCAATTATTAGGCGTAGATAGCAATGGTTATGTAGCTAAAGTTGGTTTAAACGCTGTTACTAATGCGATGGTAAAATCAACAGATGCACAGAAAGATGCTTTTAGAATTGCAAGTAGAAAAAGTGGTGAAACTTATAGTACAGGTCAACCACGTGTTGATACTATATTACCACCTGTAATTGATAATACCAAAGATTATATTCAATATGTAACGTTAGTGGGTCTTAATTTATTTGTTAATAATTCAAACCCTTCAACAGCATCAGTTAGTATAATTAGATATAAAGATATTAATAATCAATTAATACCTGAAGAAACACATATTATTGATAACTATCAAGTTTATCAAACAAATCAAAGTATTCTTTCATTTGGTATTGATTATAGTTTATTTCCGACAGGTTATTATAAAGTAAAAGTAGTGCACAATGGTTTTGAAAATATCGGTACTTCTGACATTTTAGTTACTACGCAAGTAACAACAAAACCTATTGTATTAGATAATTGGGAGGTTTATACACCTTATGATGCTTCAAGTTTAATTGTTAGTCCTACTTCAATTAAGAAAACTTATACAACTAACAGAGGTAATATTTTGGAACAACAAGTTAAACACTTTATAATTTTAGAGGAAGATGTTATCAATGGTTTTCGAATAAATTTCACATATAAACTTACACCTGCTGGCTCTGAATTAGGTAATGTTACTTGGCGTTCGGCAATTAATTTTGGTTTAGGTTATGATAAACCTGTTAATGGAACTATTGTTCCTGAAATATTAGTATCATTCTTTAGAGGAGTTATAACTGTAGGGACTAAAACTTTAAATATTCCAATAATAAATGCACCAACTGTTTATGATATTGATATAGTAGTTAAAAATGGTTTAGCTACTGTAATTGTAAATAGTAAAGCAGATGGTAAGATTCTAACTAATACGTTCTCTTTTGAACAATTAAATAAGAAAATGTATTTCTACTCTACATTCATAGGTAGTAATGCGGATAGTGCAATTCAAATCAATGGAACTGTACAAGAATTATTATTTACAAATACCTATCAAACATTTTAATTAATAAAAAACTACCAATGGATAACGTGAAAGGAAGAATACTTTTAAAACAGCAAATTTCAAATCTGAAGGAAGTAGGATTTGAAGATATAGAGCGTACGGTTAATGTAATGCAAGCGCATATAGATGGCGGGAATTACGAGCAATTTTATGTCAATTATTTTATCTCATACACTCGTGATGGTGTAGATGTTTCGCATTTGTTTAAAAACCAAACATCATACGATTGGTACATCAATAATAGCGAAATGATCCAACAACGAGATGAGAATTTCGAACCTGTATTGGATGATGAAGGTAATTTTATTTTATTACCTGCTTTTGATTACATCATGGGTGTTTTCGACAGTATGAATGCTATTTCCTATGATGTGTTGAAAGCGTATATTTTGGAAAACGATAACGATGGTAAATGGGACTTAACGGCATAAACGGTTGCGGGGCTTGCAATGGCTTTTGGAGTTGGTTCAAGCCACCGCATCACCAATTCTTTAAAGTACAATGCAATCAACATGATGAAGCGTATAATCTTGGAGGAATAAGAATCGATAGAAAAATAGCAGATTTGATTTTATTAAAAAATATGAGAATCGCAGTTAATGAATATTTTCATAACCGTAAAACATTCAGTAGAATTTGGTTCTTATTCCTTTGTCAACTCTACTATTTAGGAGTGAGAATTTTCGGCGCTTCATCATTCAACTTCACAGAAAAATAAACATTAAAACAGTATTTAAAATCAATTTAAAGCACGTGTAGTTTTACACGAGCAGGATAACTAATTTAAAATTTTAAGGTATGAATACAGGAAAAAAAGGACTTGAACTAATCAAGAAATACGAAGGTTTTTTTGCAAAACCTTACTTAGACCCTATTGGAATCCCAACCATTGGGTACGGTGCGACTTATTATCCAAACAAAGTAAAAGTAACAATGAAGGATAAGCCGTTGACAGAAAAAGAAGCATCTGACTTATTAGTTCAGATGTTGAAAGTGTATGAGAACCAAGTTGCATTATTGGTAACAAAACCAATCAATCAAAATCAATTTGATGCGTTGGTAAGTTTTACATACAATCTCGGAGCGACTAATCTGAGTAAATCTACTTTATTAAAAAAAGTCAATAAAAATCCAAATGATCCAACTATTGCAAATGAATTTATGCAATGGGTGAATGCTGGTGGTAAAAAATTTAATGGACTTGTAAAACGTAGAAAAGATGAAGCAGCTTTGTATTTTTCTTAGTGTAGTGTTTTTACTTCTTGCGTGTGCAACGAAGCGAAAAACAAAGGAGGTCGAGAAAACGGAAATCAAGACAGAAAATCTTATAAATAACGATTCTGTTTTCCAATTGAAATCAAAAGTTTCTAAACTTGAAACGAATCAAACTTTTAACGAGTTTGAAAGCGTTCTAAAAGCTCTTAATGTTCAATATGATGGCGAACAAGGTAATGATTTGAAAGTTATCTTAAATCGAACAGAAAACGGTACTGAGTTAAATGTTTCAGGTAAAGGTAAAGCGAACTATAATGAGCAATCCGAAAAAACGTATAATTTAACAAAGTCAGAATTTTTATTGATTTATGATAGTCTCAGAAAATTTGAGTTAGCTCAAAATAAAATGCAACGAGATCAATTGTTTTTAGATCATTTTAAATCAAATACCGAAAAGGATAAAACAGATATATCAATTTGGATTTACGTGATTATTGGTTGTGTCCTCTGTTTGGTTATTTTTCTTATTTGGATAACAATATTAATTAAAAACTATATAAATAAAGTAATCGCTTTTGGAGTGAAATAAAAGTCCTCCGCAAAAATTAAATATCTCACCTTTCAATTTTTAGCGTATAAAAACCCCTACAGCGGAGGACATAAACCTTCTTTGTAGGGGTTTTTATAATTGAAAAGTGAGAATACAAATTTAATAAAAAAATGGAGAAAATAATAGAAACAAAGAATTTAGGGAAATTAATTATTAAACCAATTGAAAAACAAATAGCTAAAGAATTAATTATTAAAAATCATTATTCTCATAAGTGGAATGATGGCGGTTTTGGAGTTTTTAATATTGGGATTTTTGATTTTGAAAATCCTGAAAAATGCCTTGGTTGTGCTGTATATGGATATATGAAGAATTTAAAAGCTAAATTGTTTTCTCATCCAAACCCTGATGCTTGGATGATTGAATTAAATAGAATGTGGATAGATGATAGTTTAGGTCATAATGCAGAGAGTCTTTTAATTGCTCATTCCATCAAAATGATAAAACAATTAGATAAAAATGTCGTAGCTATTCAATCATTTGCAGATGGACGGTTAGGCTGTGGAACTATATATAAAGCGTCAAACTTTAAGTATTATGGCTATCATTTTACAAGGTTTCTAAAACATAAAATAACAGGTGAAATTTCGCACGAACAGAATTTCACAAATAGCACATCTAAAAAGCGTTTTATACGTGGTAATATTGGCTTTTTATTGGAAGATTGGGAAGTATTCCGTGTAAAAACATACCGATATATCTATCCATTGGATAAAAAAGTAACATTTAGATTTAAACAAGAACCCTATCCAATATATGAGAAAGGTCAAGAACCTATCGAATGGAAAAGGAATTTATCACTTCTAAAATTAAGACTTCAAGCCCTTATTAGCGAATTGTAAACATAACATCCCAATTACTATATAAAGTTAGTGATTAATAGTGATTTGACCAAATAAATAAGTGTAAAAAAGTGATATTTTTTGAGTATTTTTGTAAGGTGATTGAGTATAAGTAAACGGGTTAAAAGCTGCGTGGTTGCAAACATGAAAATCCCTACATCCAAAACTTCAGCTATATTCTAATGAAAAGGCTATTAGACTGCGTTTAATAGCCTTTTACGTTTCTTCTTTATATGATTTATTTGATTATATTTGTAGAGTTGAAATGGAATTGATATATAAGTTATCGTATTGACATCCGCACGTAACCACACGTCTGAGTAGAGAAGCAACTACCTGATAAACTCTTTCAACATGGATAACATTAAAGCCGTTTAAATCTATTTTAAACGGCTTTAATTTTGTAAAAAGTTTTGCGATTTATACATTAAACTTGTTTTGAAAAAATGTATTTTTCGTTTTGCCGATTATACTATCGATTTTTTTGATGAGTAATATGATAAAAAATAAAAGCCTTTCTTTTGAAAGGCTTTTATTTTTTTGATTAAAATTATTTCAATTTTATCCATTTACAGCTTCTACATTGTCAACAACATCAGGCATCATTTGTTTCAAAATTCCTTCAATACCATTTTTTAATGTTGCTGTAGAAGAAGGACAACCAGAACAAGCACCTTGTAATAACATTTTTGCAGTGCGAGTTTCTTCATCAAATTCGATTAACTCGATATTTCCACCATCATTTGCAACAGCTGGTTGAACGTATTCGTCTAAAATAGCTTTGATTTGTTGTTCTACAGAAGAAAATTCTTCGGCAGATTTTACAACAACATGCTCAGGAGCTTCAGTTGTAAATTCATAAAACTCTTCAAAAACTGGACCACCAGCTTGTAAATAGTTGGTAATAAATGATCGAACATCCATCATCCAAAGTGACCAATCTTCTGATTCGTTTTTTGTAACCGAAACATAATTATCAACAATAAAAACCTCTTCGATAAAAGGATATTCTTGGTAAAGTGCAACAGCTAAAGGAACTCCAGCAGCTTTTTCTTTCGATTTTATTTCGATAATCTCTGGCGCTAACATTGTATTCGAAACAAATTTCATCGCAGCAGGATTTGGCGTCATTTCTGCATAAATAGAAACTGGCGCTTTTTTCATCGGAGCTAAAATTGCGTTTTCTTCTAAATGATCGTTAATAATCTCTTTCAAATCCTCTACAACATCAGCCCATTCAATACCGTCAATTTTTTCGATTGCAACAAAATTTGCTGTGATAAAAATTTTGTTGATGAATGGTATCGTTAATAAAACTTGTGCTAAAGGAGATTCGGCAGCTGTAGAATCTTTGTCAAATTCTACACCACCTTGTGTTAAAGTCTCGTCGCAAACGAACTTCATCACATTATTATTGGGTGTAATTTCTTCTTGTACTCTCATAATAGTACAAAAATACACTATAAAAATGTATCTTTAGCATCAGAATTATAGATTTTGTTATGGCGATAATTAAAGAATTAAATGGGCATGCACCGAAGTTCGGTAATAACTGCTTTTTAGCGGATAACGCAGTGATTGTAGGAGAAGTAGAAATGGGAGATGATTGCTCTATTTGGTTTTCTGCTGTTGTTCGTGGAGATGTACATTTTATTAAAATGGGAAATAAAGTGAATATTCAAGATAATGCAACAATCCATGCAACGTATCAAAAATCACCCACAGTTATTGGGAACAATGTTTCGATAGGGCATAATGCGATTGTACATGGTTGTACAATACACGATAATGTTTTGGTAGGTATGGGCGCAATTGTGATGGATGATTGTGTTGTAGAATCTAACTCGTTAATAGCTGCAGGTGCAATTTTAACAAAAGGAACGCACGTAAAAGAAGGTGAATTATGGGCAGGAATTCCGGCAAAGAAAATAAAAGATGTTCCTCAGAGTCTAAAAGAAGGTGAGATAGAACGTATTGCTAATAATTATTTGATGTATAGTAGTTGGTATAAATAGATATTTGATTTTAATTAATTAAAAATTAAATAACATATTGATTTTATACATTATATTTTATTATTTTTAGAGTATTTAAGAATAACTTCAATGATCAATTGTTTTAATAATCTTGAAGTAAGAAAAATTATTTTTATGTATTTTAATACGAAATTGTTCGTATCAACATTATTAGCTCAATCTCTTTTGTTTACTTCTTGTATAAAAGATGAGGCAGCGGATACTGATGCTGATATTTTAGAAGCTCAGATTCCTTCAGAATATTTAAAAACAGAGCCGATTATAACGAATACTTCTGTAGAATTTAAAGTAAAATCGACTATAGATTTGACAAAACAATCACCAATATTTATTATTTCTCCTAATGCAACAATTTCTCCTGTAAATGGAACGGAAAGGGATTATAGTAAAACACAATATGTTACTGTAACAGCAGAAGATATGCGTTGGTCAAAAGTATACTCGGTTAATTTTACAGTAGATGATCTTAACCATTATTATAATTTCAATCAAGCAGAACTAACAGATAGAGACCGCTATTATCGTTTTTATGAAGTTGGGGCAAATGGAAATAAAATTTATGAATGGGATAGTGGTAATCAAGGATACGCTACAATTGCAGGAAGTACGCCACCAGAAAATTATCCTACATCTGTAACGCAAGGTAGAAAAGGAGGAAAAGCTGTAAAGATGGTTACAGTATATACAGATAAAATGGGAGAGAGTATGGGAAATCCTATTGCAGCAGGAAATTTATTTATTGGAACTTTTAAACTAAATATTTTCAATCCTCTTAAGTCTACTCGTTTTGGGTTACCATTTGATGGTGGTTTACCAAAAAAATTGCGTGGTGTTTATACGTATAAAGCTGGAGATGTTGTTACAGATAAAAATTATAAACCTATACCAGGAAAAAAAGATGATTTTATTATTTATGCCATTTTATTTGAAAGTAGAGCAAAAGATAATTATTTAGATGGTACACATAAGTTTATGGATAGCAGAAATGTAGCAATTGCAAAAATACAACCTGAACAACGTAAAGAAACTACAAAATGGACAACATTTGAAACTCCTTTCGAACTAGTAAAAGGAAAAACATTTGATCCAACAAAAGAATACATGCTTACTATTGTAATGTCATCTAGTATTAATGGAGATGAATTTGAAGGTGCAGTTGGTAGTACTTTAGTTGTAGACGAAATCGAATTATTGTTAGATTAAAATGTTGTTTATGAGTAAAATATTACCAAAAATAGGATTCTTTTTCTTGTTAAGTAACATCGTTTTTTCGCAATCTACAATAGAGGATAACGAAATAAAGTCTGGTTTTTTCAATGATTTAGATTATCAAATAAGAGGTCAATTTAGTATAGGAGGAAGTACTCCACTTGGTATTCCTGTAGAGATAAGAGAGTTGAATAGATATAATCCATCTCTACAATTGGGAGTAGAAGTAAATAGTACAAAATGGTTGAAGAATAATCCAAAAATTGGAATTAGAGGAGGTTTGCGTATTGAGCAGAAAGGAATGAAAACAGATGCTCGAGTTAAAAATTATTATACTCAAATTGATGGTGAAGGTGGTAAACAAACAAATGGTTATTTTACTGGAAATGTTAATACAACAGTGAGTAATACATATACAACATTACCAGTTTTAATCGTTTACAATGCTTATCCTCGTTGGAATTTTTATGGAGGAGTTTATCTTTCTGCAACTATCGAACAAAAATTTACTGGATATGTTTATGATGGTGTTTTACGAGAAGGACTACCAACAGGAACTCCAGTTGTATTTGAAGGTTCTGCAAAAGGAGAATACGATTTTTCAGATGAAATGAGAAGAATGCAATGGGGATTTGATTTAGGTGCTGAATATAAAATGAAATCACATTTAAGATTATTTGCCGAATTAAATTGGAATGCAAATCAATTATTTAAACACGATTTTGACGCAATATCGTTCAAAATGTATAATATTTATGGCAATTTTGGTTTTGGTTATCAGTTTTAAATTATTCAAGTAAATCTGGTCGCTTTGACTTAGGTAGAGTAAGAATAACAAGATTATAAGAATCCTTGATCCAATCTTTTATTTGCGAATCTTTCGCATCTTGATTCACTTTTACTGTATTCCAATGTTTTTTGTTCATGTGATAACCAGGATTAACAGCTTCGTAAGTAGCACGTAATTCTAATGCTTGATCTGGATCACATTTTACATTTACAGACTCAAAAGAGTCAATATTAGCAAGGCAAAACATTTTGCCTGCGATGTAAAATACTAAAGTCGATTGATCAAACGGAAATTTTTCTTCGACCAAAGGTAAACTCAAACAATAATCTCTTAACTCTTCTATGTGCATAACATGATTTTGAGTGAAGATACAAATAAAACGAAAACGGCTGATCATTGATCAGCCGTTTTCTATAAAATAGGAGTGCGAAAGCAATTATTTCACATCCCACCAAACACGCGTATTAATATCGTCTGCGCCCATTTGTTGTAAGGCTTGTTGATATCCTTCAGGATTGTAGTTTCTTACAGTTGTTGGGAACAATAAACGACGAGGCATTTCTTTGTTGTTTGCCATTGTAGAAGTTGTTGGTAATTTAGGGAAACCTGTTCTACGATATTCGTACCACTGCTGATAATCTGTAAAGAAAAGAGCAAAATATTTTTGATCAATGATACGTTCTAAAGTACCATTGTATTTCACACTTTCTTTTGCCATAAATTCTGCACTTGGATCTAAAGTTGTCCATAAATTAATAGCAGATTTTACCCCATTATTGTAATGTAATTCGGCATCAGATCCAAAACCTTTTAAGGCTGCTTCTGCTTTTATAAACTCTACTTCAGAATAAGTCAATAATGGAATTTTCATCGGAGCCACTACAATTGCATTATTTGGAGAAGAAGGATTGAATTTGAAATCAGAACTATTTCCTTCGTATGCAGCAGGAATTCCTTTATATCCTAACGATGTTCCATCTAAATTTGATGCTTTATTTACAAATATTGGTAAACGAGGATCGTTAGTTCCGCTCATTTTATCAATAAAAAATGTCGTAAAAACTCGGCTATCTCGGTAATCTTGCTCTCTTGGCCAAGGCGATAAACTTGGTGCTAAACCTGTGATTGGTAAAATTGCTGATTCCGCATTACTTGTAAAAACAGGATATAATGTTGGATTATCTGTAATTCGCTTAATTTCAGTAAAAGCACTCGCATTTCTGTTAGTAGTTCTTAGTAATAGACGTAAACGAAGCGAATTCGTGAATTTTTGCCATTTTTTTACATCTCCATTAAATAAGATTTCACTTCCATATTTCAATCCTAATTTAGTAGCATACAAAGAGTTTGCTTTTTCTAAATCATTGATTAATTGTGTATAAATATCTTGTTGTCTATCAAATTTTGGCTTGTTAATTCCTTGCTCAGCTTTTGCAGCTTCTGTAAAAGGAACATCACCAAACATATCTGTCAAATTTGAAATAACCAAAGCACGCATAGTTAGTGCAATTGCTTGGTAATTAACATCTCCTGCTTTTGTAGAAACAGCTAACATTTCTTCTAAGTTGACTAAGTTTTCGTAAGCACTATTCCAGCTCGAATTTCCTGTTCCGTTCGTAACCTCGTAACGATGTAAACCTAATGCGTTACTTGGATAAGGAAAATGAACTTGCATTAATTGGGCTGTAATATCATAGTTTTTTAAGACATTATTTTCAGCCAAATTGTAAATAACTGGATTAAGAACCGAAGCAGAATTAATTTCGGTAATTTTATTTGGATCTTCGTTTGTTTCTTCAAAATCGTTTGTACAAGACGAAACAGATGTGATGATTGCTAAGGCGAAGAATATTTTGATTGCTATTTTTTTCATTTTAAATAATTTGAACGATTACAAAGCTGCTTTAAGCGTTAATCCGAAAGATGCTGTAGATGGCATTTGTCCCATTTCTACACCCGGTACGTATACGTTTCCATTTAACGAAGCTGTTTCAGGATCATATAAAGGGAAATCACTTATGGTAAATAAATCACGTCCGTAAAGTGTTAATGATAAAGCATCTAATCCTGTTTTGTTAATTAATTTCTTTGGAAAATCGAATGTGAAACTAACATCGCGTAATTTGATATAAGAAGCTTCAAATGAATTTGATTCTAGGTTTGCTCTTCTGTAATAATCACCATAATATGTTGCAACATCAACTTTTGTTGTGTTCGGAGTATAAGTTCCGTCAGCGTTTTTTACAACTCCGTCGCCAATAATGTAACCTACATCGCGACCTGGTAAAGTACCCGCTAATTTTCCTTGTTCCATCATTTTATGATGCGTTTGCGAATAAACAATTCCACCATATTGACCATCTAACGTAAAGCTAAATCTGAAACTTTTGTATTTAAATTCGTTTGTGAAACCTGCTCTCCAATCTGGTGTTGCATTTCCAATATACTCTAACTTTCCGCTTTTTACTGGTAAGCCAGTTTTTGCATCATAAATGATTTGACCGTTTTCGTTACGAGAAAAGTTTTCTCCGTATAAAGCTGTAAGTGGACCACCAATTTTTGCAATTTGGTAAGCTGTACCAGATTGTCCAATAATCATTTGGTCACCTTCTACACCTTCTACTAAAGATTTAACTTTGTTCTCATTTTTCGTCCAAGTTCCAGTCATTTTCCATTGAAAGTTCTCATTCTTGATCGGAGAATAACTTGCCGAAATTTCTATTCCTCGGTTTTCAATTTCTCCTCCATTAACCACTTTTTTAGAATAACCAGTAGTGATGTTTGTCGGAACTTCGAAAATTTGATTTTTTGTACTTTGTTGATAAACAGTAAAATCTAAGCTTAATCTTTTCTTGAATAATAAAGCTTCGAAACCAGTTTCCCAAGAAGTAGTAGATTCTGGCTTTATATCTGGATTGAACAATGTTTTTGAAACTGTTGCTGAAGATGAAAATTCACTTTGTTCATAGTAACGATTTGTCCAACCAGTCGTTCCTCCATTTCCTACTTTTGCAAAAGAGAATCTATATTTTAAGTAATTAACAGGTCCTTTTATTTTGAATAAATCTGATAAAATAAAACTTGACGAAACAGAAGGGTAGAAGAACGAACTGTATTTTAATGCAACTGTAGAGTTCCAGTCATTACGAGCAGTAACATCCACAAAAATCATGTCTTTCCAACCAAAAGAGAACATTCCGTACATCGAGTTTTCTTTTTCATTACTATCATCAGTACGCACAAAAGGAGACGTTAATCCATTTGATAATTTATACACACCTGGAGAAGCCAAGCCATTTACATAAGCAGTTAAATTTCTGTATTCGTAGTTTTTTCTGTTTCCTCCAACGTTTCCAGTAAAGTTAAAATCTCCCCATTGGTCGTTATATGTTAACAAGAAATCTACATTGGTTTCTGTTTTCGAAATATCTTGACGTTTATAGTATCCTGTTGGAGTACGATTCATATCAAAAGGACGTTTCTGCTCACGTAATTGAGTGTAGGTATTAATTGCAGGACGTATCATTAAATTAAGTTTATTACTCAATTTGAAATCTACTTTTACATTTCCGACAAGTTGATTACTATTTAATGGATTTACAGCTTCATAAGCAATTGTATAAGGATTATCCATGTACGAACTATATGGACGAATCATTTTTACTCCTTCAAAACCTTTTTTCCACATTGGTTTGTACCAAGCTAAATCTACGTTAGGATTTTGGAAAATCATAAAATAAGCGATAGAACCATTGTTGTATCCAGTTCCTGGTAAATTATCACTTGTTTTTTTCGTGTAATTAATCGCCGTAGAGACTTTAATACGATCCGAAACATTGTAATTTCCATTAATAGAAGCCGTATAGTTTTCGTAACCTGTATTTGGCATGATCCAACTATTTTTTTGATGTCCTAACGAAGCACGAATTGTTCCGTGTTCATTTCCTCCAGATAATGTCACAGCATTGCTAAATGTAAAACCAGTTTGCCAATAACCTTTACGATTGTCTTTATAAGCACGCCAAGGCGTTCTTTCTAAACCTTGTCCTTCGACAGTTGGTGAATATTGAAAAAATGATTGTCCATTAAACTTAGGACCAAAAGCAGATGATGTACTCGATGTACTTGGTCCGTCAGCAGATGATCCGTATGAATAATATGGATTTCCGTTTTTATCGATGTTTTTTCCTGTTCCTTGTCCATATTCGTACTGAAAATCAGGCCAATTGTTTACAACATCTATTGCAACAGTCGATTTATATTCTAATCCAAGTTTTTTCCCTTTTTTTCCGGACTTTGTAGTAATAATTAAAGCTCCATTTGCAGCTTTATTTCCATAAAGAGCGGCTGCAGCAGGACCTTTCAGTACTGTTACACTTTCGATATCTGCTTGATTAATATCTGACATTCCATTTCCGAAATCTACAGGAGAATCATCACCCATATAAGCCGTATTATTTCCAGACGAAGACATTTCATTACTCATCGGGACTCCATCAATAACGATTAAAGCAGAGTTTTTCCCTGCATTGATAGAATTTGCTCCACGCAAAATAATTTGTTGCGAATTAATAGGACCATTTCCTCCCGAAATAATATTAAGACCAGCTACTTTACCTTTCAGACCAGAAGACCAGTTATTTGCTTCTGCTGTTGCAAGTTCGTCCGAATTGACATTTTGTTGTGCAAAACCAAGCTTTTTTTGCTCACGCTTTATTCCCAAAGCCGTTACAACTACTTCGTTAAGTTGATTAGTTTCTTCATGTATTGTCACCTTCACATTTTGTAGATCAGAAGGTTTAACCTCAATAATTTGATGATTTGATGAAGAAATAATTAAAGTAGGATTTTTGATTTCTTGTGTTGTAATGATTTCAAAATATCCATCAGCATCAGTAAAAGTTTTGATAGAAGTACCTTTAATTATGACTTCTGCATCCGCAATTCCAAATCCATTTTGATCAACAACTTGACCTTTGATGGGATTTTGCGGATTACTGATTGTGTAATTATAATCTGGCTTATAGGTTTCAGCATTGGCGTGTAAACTTAAAAATCCACCTAATAAAAGTAGTGGTAGTTTTAATTTTTTCATCTTGTTTGCTTTAAATTTTGATTGTGTTAAAATTTTAACAAAACTAGAGCTTCTGCAGTTTAATTGTTTTAAGTAGGGATTAAGTTAAACTTAACTAAACATTACTAAAATAGAGGTATTGATATTAATTTTACAAACGAGTAATGGTTTATTGATTTTAAATTAACTTTTAAAAATTGTTATTTTATTTATTTAAAAAAGCCATCTTTTTGAGATGGCTTTAACTATTTAGGATGAATGATTTAATTATTTGATCACTTCAAAAGAAGATTTTTCAGTAAACGTGTTTCCGTATAAATCGGTTGCACGAACTTCTATTGCATAATTTCCAACTTTTAGTTTATTTGGTAAACGAACCGACCATAAATGCTGAGAAATTTCTGGAGCAGAAGGTCTTCTTCCTATTGATGTAATTTCTGCATTATCAATTTTAATCAATGTATTCATGTAATTGTAATCAACAGAAGGGTTCCATTCCATCGCTTTCCATTCACCATTTGCAATACGATATTCAACTTTATTTGCCTGATGTCCCATGAAGAAATTAGCAAACAAAAAGGCTTGATTGCGTTTACCTTCTTTCACTTTTTTAGTATGGTACAAATCAATTTGTCTTTCTTTTGGTGCATTTGCCACTTTGTAATCAAATTTATATTGATTACCATCTACATGTAAAAAAGCATAACCTTTTGGTGTACCATCTCGCATAGTAGAAGCAGGAACTCCTTTTGCATCTTTTGGACCCGAATACCAATCACCAGAAGTTGTACCTACATTATATTCGTGATGAGGTTTTTGTTGCTGCCATCCATCTTGATTTGCATAGAAAATCTGTTCTTGGAAATGTGTATGCGCAGACATCGAAACTGTATTTGGATAATCTTTTAACAATTCAAATAATTGATTGCGATCTTCTGGACGCGTGTCACGCAACGGAATATGAAATGCTAAAACAATTAAATGATCTTTTGGAACAAATTTTAAATCATTTTTGATAAACTCTAATTGATCAGGACGAAAACCTCCCCAATATCCTTTTCCATCGCGAGGATCTGGATACAAAATATCATCTAAAACTATAAAATGTGCTTTACCAATGTTATAAGAATAGTTATTTGGACCAAAGTTTTTCTCAAATGTTTCGTCCGAATATTGATCTTCTTTTGCATCATAATTCATATCATGATTTCCCATTACATTGTACCAAGGCAAACCAACTTTACCTACAGTTTTGATGTAAGACGGATGTAAATTTAAATCGTCACCAACCAAATCTCCTAAAGAAAGTCCAAACTCCATTCCTTTGATTCCTTTTACATCATCAATAATACCTTTAGAGAAAAATTCCATTTCTTCTTCTGTATAAGCCTGTGGATCTCCAAAGATTAAGGCAGAAAATTTCTCGTTCTCTTTTGTAGAAATTAAACCAAAATCTATACTTTTTGGCGTTTGCCCAGTTGGCTCAGAACCTGTATATTCTAATTTCGGAGAACCATTCGGTTTATTGATGTAATAGTAAATTGGTTGATTGTTTTCGTTTGTCGGAACCTTGTAGTTCGATGGTTTTACGACAAATAATATGGTTTCATTATCAACATCTAATTGATATTCACCTTTTTGGTTTGTAGAAACAACTTGTTTTCCGTTACTTACTTGTACATTGGCTAAGCGTTTTTCAGATTTATCAAACTTGTTGTTTAAATTTTTGTCCTCGTAGACAATTCCTTTTGCAACTTGTTGTGCGTGAACAGAAGTTATTAATCCTCCTAAAAATACCAGCGATAAAACGATTTTTTTCATTGTGTGAATCTTTTTGTTTTTGTAGACGCACAAAATTCTATATTTTACTTTCGTTTTGGATTAACACAATAATAAGTAAAGTTTAAATAAAAGTAAATATTTAAAAACGTTTTTATAGCTGATGAAAGATAATGTTACACGAAAAAAAATCGTTCGAATTAATAATTTCGAACGATTATATGATAACATCTCATTTTGACTTCTTTTACAAAATAGATTTTTCCAGTTTTGGCAAATTTCTTCAAAACATCCTCTAAATGTTTTTCTAATTTAGAATCTGGTCTAATTTTATGATTAAATCTTACATAAGAAATATCAAAAGCAGCTCCAAAATTATGCGAACTGTCATTTGACGAAGCATTGCTATTTACTCCACGCAAACGATCTTGATCATGTAAAGTACGAGTAAGTGATGTAACAACAAAGAAATTTTGTCCGGTTACATTAACAAACTCTCTGGCAATATCATTTAATACATCTCGTCCTTTGGGAACTAAATACGAATGACTATGAGATAAATCGCCTACACGCCATCCATAACCACGTTGTTTTACCTTAACTAATTTTCCTTGATTGATATATTTATTAAGCAGTTTATCATTTTTTATTAAATCTACCTTATGCGATTTTGCTGCATTAAGATGCTGCACATACTCTTTTGAAGGTTCAATAACCACTCGTTTAGTTTGTGCAAAACCAATGCTAGACCAATAAAATGTAAATAATACTAAAAAAAAATTTTTCATTATAACAACAAATCTAAGCAAAAATAGAAAAGAACATTCTAATTTTACATAGTTGTTGATCTAAATTGATCAGGATTTCTTACAGTAACATGAAAACAATGCTGTCTATATTCTTTTATGTAATAGATTTTTCCGTCATCTTGCAATTGTTTTAGAATAGCTTCTAAATTATCACGATGCGTTTTACTATATGTATATTTGTTATTGAATTTTGTGTAAGACAAATCAAAAGAAGCGCCATAGTTATGAGAACTTTCGCCTTTAGCAGCATTACTATTTACACGTCGTAAACTAGCTTGACTCTCTTCCGATCTTGTAAGTGAAGTAACAGTCATCGTTACATTATTTTCTTCAAAAAATTTTGATGCAATTTTTTCTAAAACAGTTTTAGCTCTGTTATTTAAAAATGCTTTACTATGTGTTAATTTTTCAATATTGTATCCATTTCCTTCTTCCGGAATTGCGACCAATTTTTTCATGATAACTAAGCCTTCAATATCGTCAAAACTTTTTACAATAGGAACATTAAAAGATTCTGCAGCCATTAAATGGTCATCATAAGTTACTTTTTTTGTTGCAATTGTAATTGAAGATGATGCCGAATTCTCCGCTAAAAAATAACTTTCTTGACTTTGTGCTGAAGCAAATATTCCGCAGAAAAGACAAGAAAGAACAATTAATTTTTTCATTCTTATATAATTACGTGGCAAAATTAAACGTAATGACTTAATGAAGAGTTGTTAAAAAGTATAATATTTAGGTAAATTTTATTTAAAGTTTTCTTAAAATTATTCTCATCGTGTCATGATTAAATAATTATACTTGTTTTTGAGTTTTTAGTTTTACTTAAAAAATCTAAAAAAAAAAAATTCATTTAATTTATAATAAAGTATATACGTTATATTTGATATATTGAAAAAACACATTAAAATGATAAAAAACTTACTTTCTTTAGTCATTGGGTTATTTTTTATAAACAATTACGCTCAAGTTGGGATTGGTACTAATAATCCAAAGTCAACACTTCATGTATCAGAGAATGATAGTAGTCCGATAAAAGGAATTATTATCCCGAATATTACATTCAATGTAGCCTCTACAATGACTATTTCTGCTGAACAGAATAGTATGATAGTTTATATCAAAGATATTATTGGTGATAATAAAGTTCCTAGAATGAAAAATGTTTATTATCCTGGGTTTTATTATTTAGATAATTTGATATGGGAACCTTTAAATTCTCCTGTTTTTATTACAAATAATAATCCAATTTCTTCAAATAATGATTATGATACAGGAATAAGACTTGTTAAACATGTTAAAAACTCGACATATTCGGGGTATTACGCTCCTCTAGGAAGAAGTTCTGTAGATTTTAGTTATGCTTATACAGGAAATCTTGCAGGTTATGGAGCTAAAGGAGATTATAGTTTTGCTACAGGAATTCAGAATTTAGCAAGCGGTAATAGATCAGCCGTTTTTGGTGGTCTTAATGAATCTTCAGGTAACAATTCTATGTCTTGGAATGGTTCAAGTTCTAGTTTGAGTAGTAATAAAGCAAAAGGTAATTCATCGACAGCTTGGGGATGGAGAACGACATCAGAAGGTAATATTTCTACAGCTTTCGGTTATAGTACAGTTGCAAATGCTCCATTAGAAGTGGTTTTTGGATATGATAATACAAGTTATACCGCGTTAGATGTTACGACAAACAATACTTTAAATGGTATGATTGTCCCAAAGAATACAGATAGGCTTTTAACAATAGGTAATGGAACACCATCTATTAAAGCTGATGCTTTAACATTATTAAGAAATGGAAAACTAGGAGTTGGAATTAGTAATTTCGAAACGACAACTAGTGATGCTATAGTACAAGTAAATGGATCAATAAAAGTAGCTTCAGAGAATCCTACATTAGCTTCAAGTGTATGTAATGCAAGTAATTTAGGGAAAATTATTTTTGTAGAGGATAGCTTTTATGGTTGTAAATCTGTAGGTTGGAAAAAATTGGATAATTAATAATTATCACAATTTATAAATAATTCTTAAAACCTAAAACAGAAGTTTTTTATCCTACTAAATTCCGTATTTTTGTACTTATTATTCATTTTTATTTTTAGACTATTTATCAAATGGCAAAAGTTAAAGTTGGAATGGTACAAATGACTTGTACTAATAACAAACAAGAGAATTTAGACAAAGCAATAGAGCAAGTAAAAGTAGCAGCTGCAAAAGGTGCTCAAATTGTATGCTTGCAAGAATTGTTTACATCATTATATTTCTGTGACGTCGAAGATTATGACAATTTCGATTTAGCAGAAGCAATTCCTGGACCATCAACAGATGCGTTATCAGCGGTAGCAAAAGAATTAGGTGTTGTGATTATCGCTTCATTATTCGAGAAACGCGCTCAAGGTTTATACCACAATACAACAGCAATTTTAGATGCTGATGGACAATATTTAGGAAAGTACCGAAAAATGCATATTCCTGATGATCCTGCGTTTTATGAAAAATTTTATTTTACACCTGGAGATTTAGGTTACAAAGTTTTTGATACTAAATTTGGTAAAATTGGTATTTTAATTTGTTGGGATCAATGGTATCCGGAAGCTTCACGAATCACAGCATTGATGGGTGCAGAAATTTTATTTTACCCAACTGCAATTGGTTGGGATACAACGCAAGATGAAGAAACAAATCAAGATCAATACAATGCTTGGCAAACAATTCAGCGTTCGCATGCGGTTGCGAATGGAGTTCCTGTTGTTTCTGTGAACCGTGTTGGTTTTGAGCAAGATGGCGCGATGAAATTCTGGGGAGGTTCTTTTGCTACAAATGCGCAAGGAAAATTGTTGTATTTGGCAACGCACGATAAAGAGGAGACTGAAGTGGTTGAATTAGATTTGAACGAATCTGATTTCTTCCGTAAACATTGGCCTTTTTTAAGAGATCGTCGTATCGATTCTTATCAACCAATTACAAAACGTTTTATAGACGAGGATTAATGAAGAAATTATTTTCACTTATTGCATTGATAGGAAGTTTTGCATTTGGTCAAATAAAACCAATTCAGATTGATCCAATTAATGATAATCTATTTGTTTATCAGACATATAACACAGTGAATGATGTTGAATATAATGCAAATTCATTGTATCTGGTAACAAGTAAGGGAATCGTTTTGTTTGATGTTCCTTGGCAAAGACCTCAATATCAAGAGTTAAATGATATGTTGCAACAAAAATATCATTTACCTATTGTCGCTGTTTTTGTTACACATTCGCACGAAGACAGAGCAGGGGACTTAAGCTTTTATAATAACTTAAATATTCCTACTTATGCAACATCTTTAACTAATTCTAAATTGAAGAAAGAAGGAAAAGCAACTTCAAAATTTGAGATTGAATTAGGTAAAACATACAAATTTGGTAATGAAAAATTTGTTGTTGAATATTTTGGAGAAGGACATACTTCTGATAATGTTGTGATTTGGTTTCCGAAGTACAAAGTGTTGAATGGAGGTTGTTTGATAAAAGGTGCTGACGCAATAAACTTGGGTTACACAGGAGAAGCTAATGTTGCTGAATGGCCAAAAACAGTACAGAAATTAGT
The DNA here is from genome assembly GCF_030005555.1 of Empedobacter sedimenti. Classification (GTDB taxonomy): domain Bacteria; phylum Bacteroidota; class Bacteroidia; order Flavobacteriales; family Weeksellaceae; genus Empedobacter; species Empedobacter sedimenti. Next base: position 300,742 of record NZ_JASCQG010000002.1, read on the forward strand.
TGTAAAACATCCAAAAATTAAACAAGTTATTCCAGGTCATGATAATTGGAAAGCTACTGGACATATCGAAAATACGTTTAAACTTTTAGAAAATAAATAAAATTGAACACTATAGATACATCAAAATTCCCAAAAGATTTAGGATATAGATTTCCTGCCGAATGGGAAGAACACGAAGCAACATGGTTGTCTTGGCCACACAAAGAAGAATCTTGGCCAGATCGTATTCAGTTAATTTATCCAGCTTACGCTGAATTTATTGCTGAATTATCAAAAGGTGAAAAAGTTCGCATTAATGTAAAAGACGAGGAAATGAAAGCGTTTGCTTTGTCTTTTATCGAAAAAACAGATGCAGATTTATCACAAGTTGAGTTTTATTTTAACGAAACAAATGATGCGTGGTGTCGTGATCATGGTCCTGCATTTTTGTTAAATAAAAACAATCCCGATAACCCAAAAATTATTATTGATTGGGGATTCAATGCGTGGGGAGGAAAATATCCACCTTTTGAAAATGATGATGTTGTGCCAACAAGAATTGGTGCAGAATTTAATTTGCCTGTTTTTCATCCTGGAATTATTATGGAAGGAGGTTCGGTAGAATTTAATGGAAAAGATACGTTGATGACGTCAAAATCTTGTTTATTGAATGAAAATCGTAATCCAGATTATTCACAAGAACAAATCGAAGAGTTTTTAAGAAATTATTACGGCGTTTCGCAAATTCTTTGGGTAGAAGACGGAATTGTTGGTGATGATACAGATGGACACATTGATGATACAATTCGTTTTGTAAATGAAGATACCGTTTTGACAGTTGTTGAAACTGATGAAACAGACGATAATTACGAATTGTTACAAGTAAATCTTCGTCAACTGCAAGAGATGAAATTAGAAGATGGACGATCTTTAAATATTATCGAATTACCTATGCCAGATGCAGTTTATTGCGAAGGTGAGCGTTTACCTGCTTCTTATGCTAATTTTTATATTGCAAATAAATCGGTAATTGTACCGACTTATCGTTGTGCAAAAGATGCGATTGCTTTAGATATTATTCAGAAATGTTTTCCAGATCGTAAAGTTGTAGGAATTGATTCTACAGATATTATTTGGGGATTAGGATCATTCCATTGTTTAAGTCAACAAGAACCAAAATTGATTTAATACTCTTTAAATTCCGTATAATAATAAATACAAAAAAGCTAGTTGATGAAATTTTCAACTAGCTTTTGTTTTGAAAAATATTTACGGTTTGGTTGGTTTGAGAAAGATAATGGTTTAGTTTATCTTTTGTTGTTTAGGTATTCTTGTATTCGGTAGGTTAGTAATGAATCGAATGTATTTATTTTTCTAATGTAATATGTTATGAATTTCTTCTTCTCTGTTTGTTGAGACAAATGTCATAACTTTTGATGTTTATAGAAAATTTTTCGAGACTCTAAATGTCTACAACTAAAAAAATGAAGAACACAAAGTGACTACATTAAGTGTTGAAAAATTAATTATATTATTTAATATTAATGTGTTATATTTTAAAATTTCGGAAAATTAATCATAAAATAAATTTAGATCTAAAAATCCGAAAACGGAATTTCTAACTGTTTTCCGTAAGAATCTTCGTTGTCTAAATTAGAAATTGAAACTCCTAATAACCGAACAGGCTTGTCTGTAGTATAACCTTCGCTCAATAAATCATAACAAATTTGATCAAAAAGAGGTTTACTTTTGATAGAAAATGAAGCTGATTTACTTTTCGTACTTAAAGTAAAATCGTTGTATTTAATTTTAATTGTAATAGTTCTTCCATAAATAGTTGTTTTCAAAGACCAGTTCCAAACATCTTCTATTAGTGGAGTTAAAGCAATCTCCATTTCATTAATAGAGCCTAAATCTTCGAGAAATGTAGTTTCAGAACCAGACGATTTTCTTACTCTAGTAGGATTTACCTCTCTAAAATCTATTCCTCTTACAATATTGTAATAATATTTACCAGACTTTCCAAACTCTCTAACTAATTTGGTTAAATCCATTGATTTAAGGTCTTCTCCTGTATGTATTCCCATTCTCTGCATTCGTTCAGCAGTAACTTTTCCTATACCATGAAATTTTTTGATTGGTAGTTTTTCAATAAAACGTTCTGCCATTTTTGGAGTGATGACATAAATTCCGTCTGGTTTATTGTAATCTGAAGCAATTTTGGCTAAAAATTTATTGTACGAAACACCAGCAGAAGCTGTTAGATTAGTTCGCTCTTTTATTTTAGCCTTTATTTCGAGTGCAATTTCAGTAGCAGTTTCTATGTTTTTGAGATTGTTTGTTACATCTAGAAATGCTTCATCTAATGATAATGGTTCAACTAAATCTGTATATTCAAGGAAAATTTCACGTATTTGATCTGAAACTTCTTTGTATACATGAAAACGAGGTTTTACAAAGATAAGATGTGGACATTTTCGTTTTGCTACAACAGATGACATTGCAGATCCGACCCCATATTTTCTTGCTTCGTAGCTTGCTGTTGCTAATATTCCACGTTTTTCATCTCCACCAACAGCAATTGCTTTTCCTCTTAATTCAGGAAAATCTCGTTGTTCAACAGAGGCAAAAAAAGCATCCATATCGATATGAATTATTTTTCGGAGCATTGCACAAAAATACAGGCTTTATTTCAGATTATATTCCTGAATAAACTTTTTTAAGTTTTTCTTATCAGCTACTATTGTTAAATAATCTCCTAATTCTATTGCAGTATTTCGATCAGGATTATTGATGATTTCTCCATCTCTTTCAATAGAAACAACAATTCCCCTTGAAGAGTCTTTTATCCAGCCAATTGTTTTGTTTTCTAGAATACAAAAATTATTAGGAATAACAACTTTATCTAATGTAAAATTGTTGGTGTCTTTGATTTCGTTATTTTCTGGTGGTGTATCACCAATAATTTGTAAATATTTCTCAAAACGTTGTATATGTTCATCAGTACCAATGATTCCAATTTTGTCGAAAGGATATAAAATTGATTCTGAATTAGGAGTCTGAATAATACGATCTCCACGCTTGATATAAGCGATGTTAATTTGAAATTTTGTTCGCCAATCCAATTCACCCAAAGGAACACCAATAAAATTGGCATTTTGCGGGATAATCATATCTGATATATGTGTGTTATCCCAAGTATATTGGAAACGTTCTGTTCTTTTTGCTTCTTCAGCTTTTGTATGTAGAATTTCTCGCTCATTTAAATTATAAATGAACTTTTTCTGGATGTAATCATAGAATTTATTGAAATATTTAGAAAGTAAAAGCATCAATATCAAAAGTCCTATTGATAAAATAATAGATGCAATTGTACTCGAAAAGAACTGGTTGTAAATAAAAATAACAGCAACTACAACTAATGTAAGACGAATAGATATAATGGCTATAATTGGCGCACGATTGTAGATAGATTCGTCCCAAAATTCTCTAATTATTTCTCTTTTAGGTCGATTTCCAATAATTGCCCAAATAAATGGAATACATAAGACAAATGTAAGAATAAGACAAACTAAACTTGCTCCAAAATAGGAAAACCAATCCGTTAGTAAAAACAACACATAACTACGGATAATAATTGTTATTGCAACAATGATGATTCCGTTTATAAAAATTGTAGAAACTGTTTGTTTGATAATTTGTTTCCATTTATTTTCATCTTGAATATGTTGAGTATCTGATGAGTATTTTTCGATTCCTTGTATAAATTTTTGAGGAAGAATTTTTTCTAGTAGTGAATAAACTTTGTCCGAAGATTTGATTAAATAGGGAGTAGTAAATGTTGTAATTGCTGAAACACCGACTGCAACAGGGAATAAGAAATCGCTTGTAACGCCAAGAGAAAGTCCTAAACCAGCAACAATAAAAGCAAATTCGCCAATTTGTGCCATGCTCATTCCTACTTGAACAGATTGTTTTAAGGGTTGCCCCGAAATTATTGCACCTAATGTTGTGAAAATTAATTTTCCGAAAATTGTCAACAACGTGACTATTAAAATAGCCCATTTATGTTCGTACATCGAAACGGGGTCAATCATCATTCCGATAGAAATAAAGAAAATTGTTGCGAATAGATTTTTTACAGATTGAAAATTATGTTCTATTTTTTCTGCATAAACAGTTTCTGCCAAAATAGATCCCATAACAAAAGCGCCTAATTCGATAGAAAAACCTACGCTGTCCGCTATATAAACCATTGCCAAACACAATCCTATTGAAATAATGAGTAAAGTTTCTGCATCGAGATATTTCTTTATTGATCGTAAAAAAGTTGGAATGATAAAGATTCCTCCAATAAACCAAATAGCTAGAAAAAAACCTAGTTTTAAGAATGAAGCAAACATTTCTGTACCATTAAAGTGTTGGCTAACCGCCATTGTAGAAAGCATGACCATTAATAAAATGACTACAATATCTTCTACAATTAAAATTCCGAAAACAACATTCGCGAACTTCTTTCGTTTCAATCCTAATTCATCAAATGCCCTGATAATAATGGTTGTTGATGAACTTGCTAATAAACCGCCGAGAAAAATACTATCCATAGTAGACCAATTCATAAATCGACCAACAAAATAACCCACGGTTACAATGCAGACAATTTCTACAATTGCAGTAATGGAGGCAGAGCCGCCTACATTGAGTAATTTTTTGAAACTAAACTCTAATCCTAAACTAAAAAGCAGAAAAATAACACCAATTTTTGCCCAAATCTCCACATTGTGTTCTTCCGCAACGGACGGAATATACTCGAAATGTGGTCCGACTAAAAAACCTGCAATAATATAACCTAAAACTAAAGGTTGATTAATTCGTTTGAAAATAAGTGTTGTGACTGCACCTACACAAAGGATTAATCCAAGATCGGTAATGAGTTTTGGCAAGTGTTCTTCCATAAATAGCGTTTAATCTCTACTAATTTAAGAATTTTTTAAAAGATAATTAATTGTTCAACTATTGATTAACTTTATATCATTATCAATTTTTTGTAAAAAAGAAAAGCGAAGAGTTTCTATCTCTTCGCTTTTTCTATTTAGTTGATCTCTCTTTTTATTTGACTTAAAATAGTTGGATCTTTTATTTCATTATCTTTTGCTAATAATAAAACTTTTGAGATGACTTCTGCAGATTTAGGATCATCATCAGCAAAAGGTAAAAATATTCGACCTCTATGTTGCGATTGCACAGGTAAAATAGATAAATACAAACCTGGTACTTGATGCACAACAGCGCTTCCTAAATGTACACTATATTCTGCCATTTCTCCTTTTATGTAAGCATGACTTCCTTTTGTTTCGACATTTTTCAGTTTGAATAATCGAGTCGTTTCATTTAATAAAACTGTTCGCATTTCAATTGTAGAATGACTTGCTTCAGGATCAACACTGCCAACATGAGCTACACTAACGACCAAATCAATGTCACGCATTACTTCCGAGAAAATTCGAGGATTAATTTCTTCGAAAGGAATATTTTTATGTGTTTTTAATGAATGAAATTCGATAGTTTCTAAAGTTGGACTTTCAACATCAGCTGGAGAAAACCAATCTGCCAAAGCATATAACTTAACTTGATAACCTTCTTTGTGAAAAACCTTTTGCAAACCTTCTTCGTAATCAACTTTCCAGCCTCGAGTTTTCAATAAAGCTAATGTTTGCTTTGGTTGTACTTGATGTCCTGCATAGCGACGAGAAATAGATTTCTCCTTCAGTTCATCTGCCGTAGGAATATATAATTCTCTGAAAATTTGTTTAAAAGGTTGCTTTAATTTTTGATCAAAACAATAATGTTGGTAATCACTCCAAACAGAATTTTGATGTAAATCATAACAATGTGCAATTCTGAAAGTTTCTGTAGAATCAATAGATTGTAAATTCCCTTTTGCGTCCTTTAATTGTCCGTTTACATAAAAACCAATTGTATTTTTGCTTGAAATAAAAACTAATTTCTCTAAATGTTTTGAAATGATTGGATGCGAAAATAGATTTTCAATTTCTGAAAATAAAAATTCATCTCCACGAATCATCGCTTCTTCTAATCCTTTTCTCGAACGAGTAAATTGTTCTCGCAATGTTTTACGATAATTGGTTAGCTCGACAACTGCTTTGTCTTTTTTTAGTTTTGGAGGAATCGATTTTAATTGTTTATCACCTTTAAAAGTTACCAAATCTGCTTTTCCGTCTTCATCAATAATCAAACCTATTGTTGTACCATCAATTTCGACTTGTGTATCTTTTGATAAAATTTGCTGAACTTGTTGCGATTCCATTGCCCAAGTTAAACGAATAGGATCTGGATAACCTGCATTTCTTGCTAAGTTTTCTAGTGCAACTCGCAAAGCTAAAGCTTCGCTTGTTTGCTTCATCGATCCGAACTCTCTACTTTCTTTTTTGAATTGTTGTAAATATTCATAGCGAGATAAAACATCTTTTTCTGCATTTGTTTTGCTCAATGGAACCAAACCGTAAACACGCAAATAATCTTGATCTCGTTTATCTTTTACTTTGGCTGTAACTTCTCTAATTTTTAAATCTCCTGTCAAAGTATCTGCATAAAGTCTTGCTCTACGATGTCCATTTCCGTCAGAAATATATTTCGCAGCTTCGTACAAAATCTCCCAACGCGATTTTCCTAATTCTTTATATGCTTTTGTAAACCAATCTTTGTCAACAGCTCCATCTTTGAAATCTTGAATATCAATTGAAGAATATTTTGCAACTTCACTTTCTAATTCAGCATTTTCAGCTTGATATCCAGATGTTTTTGTATGCGCATGCATCCACCAAATCGCGGCGTCTAAACCTTTCCAATCTAAATAATTACTAACTAATTTTTGCCATTGAGGAGCATAAACAGAGGCTTCGATTAAACGACTTTCTGAAATTTTAGCTTTCTTTACTAATTGATTGAATTCTTCTTGCGTATCAGTTTCTAGCGGTAAACATCGTTTAATTAAGAAACTAAATAACTTTTGTTTTGTAACATCTGTATAATGCCAAGAATAAATGTATCCTTTGAAAAGTTTAGCTTTTCCGAGTTTATCTAAAATTTCAACAAAACGATTTATTCCGTAAATATGCTCAAAACTTTGAACAAATTGAGTGACATTTGTATTGGAATCTCCACGTTTTAGCTCAACATCTAGAAATTTTTCTCGAATATTTTCAATCATTTCAGTTAAGAAAGGAAAATCTTCTTGCATGGTTTTACTTCCTTGGTAGCGATAATTTTTTCGATCACTTGTGATTTCATTGATACGATCAGGATCTAGAATTCCTTCGTACATTTCATCTTTTGTGATGAATTTATTTTGGTAAGCCAAACAATAAATATAAAGCGGCGGTTTATTAAATTTTATATTTTCTTCTAAACCATAGTATTGACGCCATCTGTAGATATTCCAAACTTTTTGGACATCATCTTTTTCTAGATTAATAAGGTTTATTTTGTTCAGGAAAACATCAAAAAAGCGTTCGTTTTGCCAACCATTTCCAAATTCTTCGTTGTAATAATAATTGTTTTTATCTCTTTTACTTTGATAATTAATAACGTCTTTTGGTAAGGCAGAAAACAATTGAATTGTCCCATCAATCACGAAATTATTTGCATCTTCAAACGGGAATTTTTCTTGTAGAATAAACAAAATTGATTTTAAAGGATTGTTCCAATAATAATCAGTTTTTAAAGGATTTGGAATTTTTCCTTTGTTATAGAACACATAATTTTCTAAAATAGTTCGCCAAACTTTTCGATCACATTCTTCTTCCATCGTCAATAAATAAAGATCGATAGGTGTTAACTTGCTGTCTAAATACCATTTTTCCCACGTTTCGTGTAGCGGATAATTTGCAAATTTTTCGTCAGTAGTTAAGTTTTGAGTATTTCGTTTCAAAGGATTAAAACTATTTCCCAGCAAATCTGTAATTACGCTATTGTTCCAATCTTCATACTCATATTCGTAATCTTTATTTTGAAGATAAAGATCTTTCAATTGTTCTAAATTTTTAACAATTTCGTTTTCAGATTTAGAAAAACCGTATTTATTTTTCTTTGTATGATTCAAATAAACCGAATTTTTATCCAATTTAGGTAATTCGAACGGCGTAATATTAGCTGGATTGTAAATTCCAAAACCATTTTCTATAGATAAAATATCGTTAGAACTTTTTGGATCTAATTGTTTTAAAAGAATAGTTTCTTTTTCAGTGATTTTTTTGCGCTCGTTAAAAGAATTGACAGTTTGTTTTATAAAATCAGTAGCACGTTTCTCTTTGTTTAATTGTAATAAAATATCTAATCCCGCCAAACGCTGTTCAGCATCACCTTTTTCAATTAAATTTTGAGTAAATGATGAAATGTTTTCATCATTTTGAAGAAGAATTAATTGAATCAAATGTTTGCGAAGATTGGCACCTTTTCGTTTAAATAAATCTTGAATCGATTCAATTTCTTGTTGATTTAATTCTGTATGTTTCAACGTATTTAAAGCAGAAGCAACAATACTTTCGCCACGATCTTTAATCGTTTTTAAGGCAAATTCTCGTTGAAAATCAGATACTTTAGTTGTCGATTTTTTCTGATCCATATAATAATACGAATAACTGTAAAAATCTTTTAATACCAAACGCGATAAAGATTCGCGTAACGAAAGACTTAATTGATCAAATTGAGCTAAAATTCGTTCAAGTTTTGTTTGATCTTCTCCAATCAAATTAATTGCAACTGAATATAAATCGTCTTTCGAGAATTTTGTATTTAACCAAGAAAATACTTTTCCTTCGAATGTTTTTTCCTTTTCTTGAATTGTTTCTGCAAGATGTAAAACTTTATCAAAAAGACCAATTAGAGTATCATCGTTAGGAAATTTGAATGATGAAGTTACAGAAATCATTCGCGGTAAAAAGAAAGAGAAAATTTGTAAATTAACTTCGTCTAAAGCTTTATTATAAAGCCTTATTTCTTTTTCGTAAATAGAAGTTTCGCTTGCAAATTTTAATGCTAAACATTTCTTTTCAATTGTTCCTTTGTCAAGTAATTTTTCTACATAATTTAATGAAGCATCAATATCTGTAACACCTTGCGACCAAAGTGCCATATAAACTTCGTTGTTATTTTTGCTTTCTATTCCTTTTTCAATCGTTTCAGGATGAGTCAAAAATTGATCAGAAAAAGCTAAGATATTACGAATTGTTGTTTCTTTTTCAGCTTCCCAACCCAATCCTGTCCAAGTATCTACAGCGCGAACAACAGAAGAAAAACGAGCTAACTTTTCATTAATAATAACTTTTATCAAAGATTGTAATGCGCCAACACTTGTTTCGTCTAAGGTTTCGAGAATTGTTTGTCGCAAACCTTCTTGTCGCTGTGCAGAAAGTAAAAGTTTTTCAACCAATTCCCACGCTTCAGGTTTATGAGAATTTAATAATGCTTTGATAATATTTCGTGAAACTTTTCCTATAGGATCTTTTCCATAAATAATATCTTCCATTAATTGATAAATCTGTTGATTTCCTTCATCTATCATTTCAGACCAAATCAATGTGTAACTATCATTAATACCGATGTCAGAAGAATATCTAATTTGCTCAACAATTGGTAAATCATAGTATTTATAGCCTTCGGAAGTGTATTGAGAAGGTTTTGTCAATAAATTTCGTAGAAAATTGATTTGTTTGACAAGAATGTAATCTTTTTGATTTGGTGCGCGGAAAGAACGTCTGTAATATCCCGATTGATAAATTCGTTCAGACATTTTATTCCAACTATTTTTTACATAAGGAGCCAATTCTTCACCATAAAAAAGTTCTAATAATTTATAGTATTTTTTATCTTCCCAGATATTGTCAGAAATTAATTCTTTTAATTTGAAAAACGGCTTAGTACCGTAATCAATTTCTGAGTAATAATCCGTGTTACCTTTTAGAATTAACAATCCTAATTCGGCAACTTCTTTTTTGATTGATTTTGGTAAAAGAGAAAGTTCTGTGGATTTTTTTAATTTTTTTTCTAGCTCTTTTGATTTGTTTTTTGTCTCAAATGGAGTCAAAATTTCAATAAGTGTAGGCATATTTTTTTAAGTTTAGTTTGTTTTACCAATAACTTCCAGCAAGGAAAGTAAGTCGTATAAATGTAAAAGATTGATTTGATGTTAATGAAACTTCTTCTGCTAAATCTTCAAATTGTTGATCACCTAAAAATATAGCAAACATACCGTCTTCAAAAGCTTGTCGTGCGGTTTCTTGTGCTTTGGATAAATCAGCTTTGTTCTCGTTATAAATACTTGAAAAACCTACTTTACCTGATTCAATTAATAGTGGTAAATAGTTTTCTTTTGGAAGTTTTTGCACATCTTCGTCTTCTTTTTCTATCGGTTTTTGATTGTAATTTTCAACTTGTTGTTGAACGATAAAATCAAGAAGCTCTTGAATAGAAATTGTATCTTTTTGTGTATCAATATTTATCGGCTGTTCAGCTAGAATTGGGTGTTTTTTACCTAATTGTTTCACATTGACGTGAATAGTTTTCATATAAGTTTGTGTTAGTATGAGTTTTCTAAAATTAATAAAAATAACCTTTTGCAAAGATTAAAGTTTTGCTAAAGTTAGACTGTTTTATAACAAAAAAACTCACTAATTCTGATGAACTAATGAGTTTATATTTTATTATCGAAAGGATATTTTATAAAGTGATTTTAGCTAAATAAGAATCTCCTTCGGTTTTTATTTTTGTACATTTTAATTGATGATATTCGCACGCATTTTTTAACGTATCAAAATCCAAATACAACCATTGAATAGGTTCTTCTTGCTCGCCTTTATAATGAACCGTAAAATCTAATTCACCATAATAATTTCCATTGCTCGGAATCCATTTTCCACCGTCTTCGTCTTCATCAAACATATAAATAATGTCGGTTCCATCAATCAAAACTTGACCATTTTCGGCTAATAAATTTTTGATTTTATCTAAGAAAACATTGATTAAAACTAAATTCTGAAAAATTCCGGTTCCGTTCATCAAAAATAGAATCGTATCATATTTCTCAGTATCATTGATTTCAAGGAAATTCTGAACTTTTGCATTGTTAATTCCTCTCAACAAACAAGTTTCAATTGCTTTTGGAGAAATATCAATTGCTAAAACATTCAACCCTTTATTTTGTAAATAAAGTGAATGAGAACCCGCTCCACAACCAACGTCCAATATTTTTCCTTTTGATAAATCCAATGCTTTTTGTTCCAAAGTTGGCATATCATCATACTCTCGAAAAAGATAATCGATTGGCATTACATCTAACTCTGAAATAGATGTTTCTGTATAGAGATCTTCGGGCGAATGATTGGTTTGATAATCTAAAATTGCCTGTCCGAAAAGGTCTTTCATGTTATTTTTATTTTTATGTTCTGATTGATACAGAAACTTTTATTTATTATTTTTTGCTAAAATTGCCTCAACAATTTGTTGTGCATGTACGCGCGAATTTTCGATGAACCAAATATTCGTCAACATTCCGCCACAAACAACGCCTGCCAAATATAAACCATCTACATTTGTTTCCATTGTTTCAGGATTGTAAGTTGGCGTTTTTAATTCATCATCGCTGAAAGTTATTCTACAATTCTCCAAAAACTTGAAATTTGGATGATAACCAGTTAAGGCTAAAACGGTATCATTTTCAATTGACAAATCACCTTCTGGCGTTTTGATGTGAACTTGTTTGTCATCAATCGAAGTAATATTTGAGTTGAAATAAGCCTTGATACTTCCTTCTGCAATTCGATTTTCGATATCTGGACGAACCCAATATTTTAGTCGGTGTGTAAATCCTTCTCCGCGAATTACCATTGTTACATTTGCACCTTTTCGATAACATTCTAAAGCTGCGTCAACAGAAGAATTATTCGCTCCAACAACTACCACATTCTGAAAAGAGTAGGGATGTGCTTCTTTGTAATAATGATGAACTTTTTGTAAATCTTCTCCTTCGATATTCATCAAATTTGGAATATCATAAAAACCAGTTGCAAGGACTACATTTTTAGCTGAATAATTATTTTTTGAGGTTTTAATCTCAAAATGATTTGCTTCTACTTTATTAATTGCTTCAACTTCTTCGTAAAGATTGAGATTGAATTTAAAATATTTATGAATGTTTCGATAATATTCTAACGCCTCTTGTCGACCAGGTTTTGGCGCAATACAATTAAAAGGGATTTCTCCGATTTCTAAACGCTCTGGTGTCGAAAAAAAAGTCATATATAAAGGATAGTTGTACAAACTGTTTGTCAAAGCTCCTTTTTCTATAATAATGTAAGAAAGATTGTTTCTTTTCGCTTCTATTGCACAAGCCAAACCGATTGGTCCAGCGCCAACAATAATCAAATCATATTGTTCTTTCATGATGCAAATTTACGGATAATCAATTCGTAATATTTATGATTTTTTTCAAATTTTAATAAAATAAATGTTTAACTATTTGGATTAACAAAAAATATTAATAATTTTGTTTGACAATTTTGTCAAAAAGTAAAAAGCCGAATAATAATGAAAGATGATACGGAAGAATTAATAAAAGAAACAGCAAAAAGAATGTTTTTTGCTGAAGGTAGATTTCATGCAACGACACAGGAAATAGCTGATGAAGCGAAAGTGAATAGAACGTTGATTAATTATTATTTCAGATCCAGAAACAATTTAATTAGTATTATTTATGAAGAGGCAACTCGTGTAAGTAATGAAAAATCTCGTTCAATTTTTGATAGAAACCGTGATATAAGAGAAATGATTGGTGAGTTTATCGAAGATTCTATTGCAACTTCTATCAAATATCCATACTTGGAAACTTATATTGTAACAGAAATGAATAAGAACAACTTAGTTTGTTCTAAATTAATGAAAGACGATTTAGATGAGCTTATTGTTGTTTTTTATGAACGTTTAGAAGAAGAGATGGAGAAAGGAACTATTAAAAAAATGGAACCAATTCAGTTTCTATTGAATATGATTTCGTTGATTAATTATCCATTCACGATTCGCCCACTTCTGCAATTGGATTTGAAATTGAGTGATGCAGATTTCAAACGTATTCTTTCAGATCGAAAAGAAATTATTCTCAATACACTTTTTAATAATAAATAAATCGATGAAGAGGTTTAAACAATTTTTTTCTCTAGCAACTGTAGCATTAATGAGTGTTACCAATGCACAAGAGATTATTTCATTAAAAGAAGCAGTCAATTTTGCGTTAGAGAACAAATCTGATGCGAAAAGAGCGGATTTAGCAATCAAAAAAGCTGAATACAAGATTGATGAAGCTAGAGCAGGAGCTTTACCACAAGTTAGTGCAAATGCAGGTTTGCAGTATAATCCAATTGTTCAGGAAATGGCTTTAACAATGGGAGGTCAGACAACTGTAATTAAAATGGGACAACCATGGAACTCTAGTTTGGGTGTTAATGTTTATCAAAATTTATTTGATCAACGAGTATTTACAGGACTTAAAGCAGCAAAAACAACACGCGAGTTTTATCAAGTAAATGCAGATTTAACGGACGAACAAATAATAGAACGTGTTGCGACTGCATATTATCAAGTTTTTGTACAAGAAGAGAAACTTAATACGATAGAAAAAAGTTTCGAAAACACAAACAAAGTTCAGAAAGTAATCAAAAGTTTGGTTGATAATGGTTTGGCAAAACCTATTGATTTAGATAGAATCATCGTTCAATTAAATAATATTTCTTCGTCACGTCAACAATTAATCAATGCGGTTCAGATTAGTAAGAACGCGCTAAAATTTTACATGGGTTATCCTATTGGTCAAGAAATTAATTTAGAAGAGAATTCAATCGAGCCAAATAGTTTGTTAATTGAAGATCAGGTTGATGTAGAAAACAGAACAGAGTATAAAGTTTTATCTAAACAAAGAGAATTACTTGGTTTTGCAAAAGAAGCAGAACGAGCAAATTTGTATCCTACAGTGGGTTTATCTGGTAATTATGGAGTACAAGGTTTTGGAGAAAAGTTTATAACGTCAAAAAGTTACACTTGGTCAGATTTAGCTTCAATAGGATTGAGTGTTAAAGTTCCGATTTTTTCTGGAGGATCTACTAAAGCGAAAATAAATCAAGCAGAGATAGATTTATTAGATATTGAAGAACAAATAAATGATACTAAGCTTGGATTAGATTTAGAATATCAAAATGCGAAAGCTCAAATAGAAAATACGTTGAAAAGCGTAGATATACAGAAAGAGAATGTTTCTTTAGCCGAAAAAGTTTTAGGAAATACACAAAATAACTATCAACAAGGTTTAGCAAATTTGACGGAAATTTTAGATGCTGAAAATGCATTAACAGATGCAAGAAACAACTATTCTAATGCTTTGTTAGAATACAAAATTGCTGAAGTTGCTTTGATAAAAGCGAAAGGAGATTTAAAAACATTAATTCAATAATAGAACCGATTTTATATGAAATCAGTAAAAACTTTACTTTATATATTAATTGCAGCCGGATTAATCGGTGGTGCAGTTTACATCATCAAAAATAATAAAGCAAAACAACAAGAAGAAGTTGCAATTGTAAACGAAACAAACAACGAAGTTGTAGTAAATACTGTGAAAGCAAAATATGAGAGTTTAAACTCAGATTATTCTTCTAACGGAACTTTTGCACCGTCACAAGAATTAAGTTTTCCTTCAGAAATTTCTGGAAGAATTGTTCGTGTTTTGGTTGATGAAGGGAGTTATGTGAAAGTTGGACAAACTGTAGCAACAATCAAAAAAGATGCAATTGAAGTTGATATGACACAAGCGCAAAATAATCTGCAAAATGCAATTATTGATAATCAACGTTACGAAAATGCTTTCAAATCGGGAGGTGTTACAAAGCAACAATTAGATCATTCACGTTTACAACTTAAGAATGCTCGTGCTGCTGTTAATGCGCAAGGTATTCGCGTAAGTGATACGAACGTAAGAGCTACTATTTCTGGAATAATAAATAAACGTCATATAGAGCCAGGATCTGTTGTTGCACCAGGAACATCCATGTTTGATATTGTAAATGTTTCTAAATTAAAGTTGAAAGTAACGGTTACAGAGAGCGAAGTAGTGAATTTACGTGTAGGAAATTCGGTTAAAGTTTTAGCAAGTGTTTTTCCTGATCAAGAGTTTGTAGGTCGTATTTCGTTTATTGCGCCTAAAGCAGACGAATCGTTAAATTTCCCTATCGAAATTGAAGTTTCTAATAATTCTGGTCTTAAGGCTGGAATGTACGGAACAGCCGTTTTCTCAACAAAAGATGATGTAAATGCAGGGAAAAATGTTTTGATTGTTCCAGCAAATGCTTTTGTAAACGGAATTAGTTCTGGTCAAGTTTTCGTGGTAGATAATAATGTGGCAAAATTGACAAAAGTTGTAGTTGGTAAAACTGTTGGAACAAACGTTGAAATTGTTAACGGAATAAAAGATGGAACTGAGATTGTGACAAGTGGTCAAATCAATCTGAAAAACGGAACTAAAGTTAAAGTGGTTAAGTAAGAAATTCTTCAATGAAATTAGCAGAAATATCAATTAAACGTCCATCGATGATTATCGTGCTTTTCACGATACTTATTTTGGGAGGATTGTTTAGTTATACGCAAATGGGATACGAATTGATCCCGAAATTTGAAACCAATGTTGTTACAATTTCTACTGTTTATCCAGGAGCTTCGCCAAATGAGGTGGAGAATTCTGTAACAAAAAAGATAGAAGATGCTGTTGCTGCATTAGAAAATGTAAAAAAAGTAGAGTCTAAATCATACGAAAGTTTATCTGTTGTTATGGTGACGCTAAATGCTGGTGCAAATGCAGATTTAGCGTTAAATGATGCGCAACGTAAAATAAATGCTATCGAAAAAGATTTGCCAGATGATGTAGACCCGCCTTCGTTAACAAAATTCTCGTTGAGTGATTTACCAATTATTACAGCGGGTGTAACGTCTGATAAATTGACAGAAAAAGATTTGTACGATTTATTAGACAAGAAAGTTGAACCCGTTTTATCTCGTGTAACTGGTGTTGCACAAGTAAATTTGATTGGTGGACAAGAACGTGAAATTCAAGTAAGTTTAGATCCTGTGAAATTAAAAGGTTACGGATTATCTGTACCACAAGTTCAGCAGGCAATCTTGTCTTCTAACTTAGATTTCCCTACAGGAAGTGTAAAAACGCGCGAAAATTCGACAATTATTCGTCTTTCTGGGAAATATAAATCAGTTGATGAATTAAATAGTTTAGTAATTTCTTCAAAAAATGGAATTCAAGTTCGTTTATCAGAAGTTGCTTTTGTGCAAGATTCTCAAAAAGAAGTTGAAAAAATAGCCCGTGTTAATCAGAGCTCAGCAATTATTGTTCAGATTGTAAAACAATCAGATGCAAATGCTGTTGCTGTTTCTGAATTGATGAAAGAAACAATCGCAAAAGTTGAAAATGATTATAAGAAAGAAGGTTTAAATATTCAAATTGTAAATGATACTTCAGACTTTACGTTAGCTGCCGCAGATCACGTTATTTTCGATTTAGTTTTAGCTGTTATTTTAGTAGCAGTTGTAATGTTGTTATTCTTACACAGTATCCGTAATGCCTTTATTGTAATGGTTTCTATTCCGGCTTCGTTAATTGCTACATTTATTGGTATGTATTTAATGGGGTATACGCTAAATTTAATGTCTTTACTTGGATTATCCCTTGTTGTTGGTATTTTGGTGGATGACGCGATTGTAGTATTAGAGAATATTTACCGTCACATGGAGATGGGAAAATCAAAGGTTAGAGCATCGTATGACGGAGCGAAAGAAATTGGATTTACAGTAACCGCAATTACATTAGTTATTGTGGTGGTATTTTTACCAATTGCGATGAGTACAGGTTTAGTTTCTGATGTAATTGCCCAATTTTGTGTTACTGTAGTTATCGCAACTCTGTTCTCGTTGTTGTCATCGTTTACAATTGTACCTTGGTTATCATCTCGTTTCGGAAAGTTAGAACATATTACAGGAAAAAATCTTTTTGAGAAATTTATTCTTTGGTTCGAAAAACAATTAACAAAGTTTACTCATTTTATTTCTAATTTATTAGAGTGGTGTTTAAAATCGACTTTGCGTAGAGTAGGAGTGTTTTTTGGAATATTTGCTGTCTTAATAGGAACAACAGTTGTCCTAATGGGAGGTGGATACATTGGAGGAGAATTTTTCCCTAAAACAGATAAAGGAGAATTTTTGGTTCAGATGGAACTGCCGAAAGATGCTACGATTGAAGAAGCTAATTTTGTAACTCAAAAAGCAGAAAAGTTTTTACGTGGTAAAAAAGAAGTTGTTGATATGATTACAACAGTTGGTCAAAGTTCGGAAGGATTTGGAGCAGCACAAGCAACAGCTTATAAATCTGAAATTGATGTTATTTTGAATGATAAATCAGAACGTACAGATAATTCATTCATTTATGCAGCAAAAATTAAAAATGAATTGCAAAAAGAGTTAGTAGGCGTAAAAGTAAAAACGGTTCCTGTTGGTTTAATTGGAGCTGAGCAAGCGCCGATTGCTTTAGTTGTAACTGGATCTAATTTAGAAAGTGCAATGAAATTTGCAGAATTGGCGAAACATGAGTTAGAGCAAATTAGTGGTTCTTCGGAGGTGAAATTAACAACAGAAGCAGGAAATCCAGAGATTAATGTACAAGTTGATCGTGATAAAATGGCTACTTTAGGATTAAATCTTCAAACGGTTGGTCTTACAATGCAAACTGCTTTTTCTGGAAATACAGATGGAAAGTTCCGTGCAGGTGAATACGAATATGATATTAATATTCAATACAACGATTTTAATCGTTCAAATATTGACGATGTTCGTGGATTAATTTTCGTGAATGATAAAGGACAACAAATTAGATTGGATCAGTTTGCATCAGTCACACAAAGTTCAGGACCAAGTTTTTTAGAGCGACGCGATAAAACACCTTCGGTAACAGTACAAGCACAAGCTGTTGGTAGAACTTCTGGTGATGTTGTAGCAGAGTTTAAAGAAAGATTGAAAACAATCGAAAATAAAAAAGCTACTGGTGTTTCTTATGTATGGAGTGGTGACGAAGAAAATCAATCCGAAGGGTTTGGAACATTAGGTTATGCATTAATTGCAGCAATTATTTTAGTATATTTAGTAATGGTTGCATTGTATGATTCTTTTATACATCCATTTGTTGTATTATTCTCTATTCCATTATCATTAATCGGAGTATTTGTAACTTTAGCTTTAACAAATAATTCATTAAATGTTTTTACCATCCTTGGTATGATTATGTTAATTGGATTAGTGTGTAAAAATGCCATTTTATTGGTCGATTTTACAAATCATCGTAAAGAAGCTGGTGAAACAACGTATAATGCATTAGTACAAGCCAATCATGCACGTCTTCGTCCTATCTTAATGACGACAATTGCGATGGTTTTCGGTATGATTCCGATCGCCTTAGCAAAAGGAGCAGGAGCGGAGATGAACAACGGTTTGGCGTGGGTAATTATTGGTGGATTAGTATCATCATTATTCCTAACCTTAATTATTGTTCCTGTGGTTTATTCTTTATTAGATAGTTTAATGAATCGTCTATTTAAAGGTGAAAAAACAGATTATGAAGCAGAAATGGTTGCAGATTATGAAGCAAGACAAATAAAAGAAGAGTGGGAAGAGTAATCTTCTGTTTTTAGATATTTTTAATAATGAAAGGTCGCATGTTATCGTGCGACCTTTTTTATTTTTAACTATTTCTAGTGAGTTTTAAAACGAATAAAACCACTATTTTTGAGCAGATTTTAAAGATACATATAATGAAGAAAATTCTTTTTTTAGCCACAATTTTTATTGCTATAACACTATCAGCACAACAAGTCACTAATACGCTAGAAGGTGTTTTTACTACAAAAGTAAAAGACGAATTATATAACCCGTTAAAGTTTGATGGAAAAGGGAAAGTTACCATAAACGAGTTTGGAGAAGATGGTTATGAGTTTTTTGAACGTAACGATTCGGTTATAATCTTTGTTGATAAAACTGTATTTGTTTTCAAAAAAGAAAAGAATCAATTAAAGGGAATTTCAGATTGGGTAGATAAAAAAGTGTATAAATCAAATTTGAAATATTTCGAAAATAAACCGCAAACTGATGCTAAATTAGCACAACGTGCAAGTTGGATGGCTCAGAATTATGATATCAATTTTAAAAATAATGCAACTTTTTTGTTTGATTTAGACGAAAATAGTCTGAATAAAAAACTGAAAGAAAATGAACAAGCGAACGAAAAGCTTTGTAAAGAAGGTTTTGATGAAAGTTGTAAAATTGTATTTGCTTATAAATTTGCTGAACAATCTGGTGGTGTTTTCGAAACATTGACAAATGCTGAAAATATCACAATCAAACCAAATAAAGAATTACAACAATTAGCACAACGCGTAATTGACCTAGGTAACCCAGATGGTTATGGATTGTTTTATACATATTATTATTTTACAGGAGAAAAAGAAAAAGCTGAACAATCCTTACAAAAAGGAATCGATTTAGGTTCTCCGTATTGCGCCGAAATATCATTAAATACTGCACTTTCTGAATTAGAAAATAGTATGAATGAAGAAATTGAAGAGACAGAAGAATAATATACTTTATTAATATATAGAAGGAGAGCAATTCGCTCTCTTTTTTTGTTTTCAATAATGTTTTCTCAAGTCCCTTTCGCTTCGCTACAATTTTTCCGAGCTGTTAACCACAAAGTATCCGCTGTTGGTTAGCTTGAAACAGCAAACCATCACCGTCTAATCATTCCTCGCAGTAAAACTGATGTAATTTAAGAAAACTGTCCCCTCGAGGGGACTATAGGGGTGTTTAGAAGTTTACGTATTAAGTAATAAATTTTAATTTAAAAAATTCTTCATTCACCCATATTTGCTGAACTTGTTTCGGTATTACAACTCAAGAATATCATAAAATGTCATTGCAGAAAAGTCGAGAGTCAAATCGGCGTAATGAGCGTTAAAAATGATTTATTGTTCGCATTTTATATGCGAATGATCTAAATCATTTAGCGAACAGCCGTTTTTGACCGACTTGTAAGCATAGACTTGATTTTTTTGTTTCGTTTTTGTATCAAGACAAAAATGAAAAGAATTTCACTTTTTCATTCAATCTATCTACAGAATTGTGTTCTCTTTTTTTTATAAATACACAATTATATGCCCTTAAAAGGACACTAACCTCACAAGGTCTCAACTTTATTCCACAAATATTTCCCATGTTACCAATCACTTAAGGAAATAATGTAAAATAAATGTAAAGTTGGTTTGGAAAAACGGAAAAATGGGTTGTATATTTGCAATCCCAATACGAAAGACGAGTAGTATTGAAGTTGACATAAGGACTTAAAATACCGCCAAAATTATTTAAAAATAAATTTGCGAGTTTAGAATTAAGTTTTACCTTTGCAAACCGATTCCGAGAGGAGTTTAGGAGTGAAGTTAAAATTGACTTATTAAAATAAAATTTTCAAATTTTTTAAAATAAAATTTGGTAGTTAAAAAATAAGTTTTACCTTTGCAACCGCTTACAGAAACAGAGAAACGCAGTAAGTTTGAAACTGAGAAGTTC
>NZ_JASCQG010000020.1 GCF_030005555.1 Empedobacter sedimenti
AAATTGCTCTGTTTCATAATTATCCCTAAGTTAATAAACTATATTTTTAAACGGTCCGGTTTTTAGGGAAGATTACAGTTATATTATATTAACAAAGCTGAAGAACGTTTTCTTAAAAATAATAATGATCCTTATGTTTATAGTGTTTACAAGATCAAAGGAGATTATTATTTTGGTTTACAAAACTATAAACTAGCAATAGATAATTATAAAACGGCGATTAACTATTCTAACCAAGTAAATGCGAATGGTGATAGTGATAGAGTAGTGTTGTATAAAAAGTTAAGTACAATTTATTTTATTTTGAATGATGAAGAAAATGGTAGAAAATATTTATCTATGTTCAAAACAGCAAGGTATAATAAAGATACTAAAAACAAAGAAATACCGATTGCTGCAAAAAAATCAGAGAGTAATTATTATTACATTATTTATATTATTGTATTTGTTTTAATTACAATTCTTTTCATACGATTTTTTAAATATTCAAAAGAAGAAGAACATTTACAAACAATAGATAATGCTTCGCAAGATGATATTTCATTTGTATTAAACCTAGCCAAAACCAACGATCCTAATTTCTATGTACACTTCAAGCAACTTTATCCAAATTTTATTCAAAATTTGACCAATCAATTTCCTGATTTAACGTTAAAAGACCTTATCTTTTGTTCTTACATCTATTTGGATTTTTCTACAAAAGAAATTGCAGAATATACTTTTGTTACAAGTAGAGCAATACAAGTCAGAAAAAACAGATTGCGTAAGAAATTAAATTTAGCTTCAAATATTGATTTTTATAAGTGGATTCAAGAATTTTAAAAATTTTCTCCAAAAAGAAATTATACAAAACTTAGATAAAATAGTATAAATCTTTTTATTGTTTACGATCTACTTTTGTAGCGTTTTTAATCACAATGAGAAAGTTTTTAGTTATATTCTTTTCACTATTTTATTTGGTAATGGCTTCGGGCTTTACTCAATACACACATTGGTGCAAAGAATCAGCAATTACTGTATCTAGCTTAAAAAACACAAAACAACAAGATAAACCTTGTCCAATTTGTTCTACTAAAGAAAAAGGTTTAAAAGACCAAAAAAAGAATTGTTGTCAATATGATACTAAGATTGTAAAGGTTGATGACAGTGTAAAAAAACAAAATAGTTTTGATTTTTCTGTAAAATTTTTAGAATTCACTCTTTCTAATAAAACATTAGGAACTGTTTATGATGCTGAAATTTTAGCTTTAGCAAATAAGAACAACAATACATTTACTTCTTCCAAAATTCCTTTCAAAGGAAAACCTTTACACATTTTACATTGCGTTTATAGAATTTGATTTTAGACTAAAATCTATTTAGCAGCTTCAGTTTTTTCTGATACTGCTACACATTTTTATGTCTAATTTTTAAATTATATAGTACAATGAAACTAAAATTCATTGCCTTAGTAAGTTTTACATTTGTTTGTAGTATTAGTAGTTACGGACAAGTTTTAACCTTACAAGAAGCTCTTTTTCGAACAGAAAATCAGTACGATAAAATTAAATCAAAACAATTATTGATTGATGCTGCTCAACAAAATACAGCTTTTCAGAAACAACATTATTTACCAGATTTTACTGTCTCTGCCCAACAAAATTTTGGAACGATTAACGTACAACATGGACCAATGTATGCTTATGGTGGTTTAGCTTCTGCGGCAACTTCTATGCCGTTAGCAGATCAAAACTGGAATGCTGCTTTCGGATCTCTTTATTTTGCCAATGTTAATTGGAATTTATTCACTTTCGGTCGAAATAAAAATCAGGTCGAATTAGGAATAAAAAAAGAGTCTACAGCTAAAGCAGATTTACAACAAGAAATTTTTCAACAGCAAATAAAAGTTGGAGCTGTTTATCTTAATTTATTAGCTAGCCAGCGAATAAAATTTGTTCAAGAAAAAAATGCTGAGCGTGCTCAAGTTTTTTATGAAATGACGAATGCACGCGCAAAAAGTGGCTTAATTCCAGAAGTTGATTCGCAATTAGCTAAAGCGGAATGGTCTAATGCAAAATCATTGCAAATAAAGGCATTTGACAAAGAATTAGAATGGTCAAAGCATTTGGCTGTTTTGATGAATGATGATTTTAAAGTGTATGAATTAGATAGTTTGTATAGTACATCTTTACCAAAAAAATTAGAGAAATCTACGGAAGAAAATTTGAAAGTACATCCTTATTTACAATTTCAACAAAGTAAAATTGATGAAAATGAGCAACATATCGAATTACTGAAATCAAATAAGATGCCCAATCTATCAGCATTTGGCATTATTCAAGGTAGAGGATCAGGATTTGATGCTAATTATGCTCAAGATAATTCAGCTTATTCTACAAGTTATTTTAAAGGTGTTGGAATAGACCGTGGTAATTATCTGTTAGGTTTCTCACTTACTTGGAATATCACTAATTTTTTTAAATACAATACCAAAGTAAAAGAACAAAAATACATTTCACACTCATTGCAATATGTATTTGATTCACAACAAAAAGAATTGAAAATCTTGTTTCATCAAGCAAATGCACAATTGGATAATGCATACGATAATTTCGAAGAAACAAAAGTTCAATTACAAGCAGCTGAAATGGCATATAAACAGCAAACAGCTTTGTATCAGAATGGTTTAACAACTTTAGTCGATTTTACTCAAGCTTTATATAGTTTGAATAGAGCAGAGATTGATTATGAAATAGCTCAAAATAACGTTTGGCAAGCCTTGTTGTTGTTAGCATCTGCTGAAGGTGATATAAAGGTTATTACGCCATAATTTATCAAGAAATTTAGATATGAATATAATAAAAATTGCACTTCGAAAACCTATAGCAATTATGGTTTTGGTGTTGGGGTTATTATTCTTTGGTATTAAAGCAACCAAAGAAATTAAAGTGGATATTCTTCCAGAAATGGATTTACCTGTAGTTTACATTGCACATTCATTTAATGGTTATACGCCACAACAAATGGAAGGTTATTTTACCAAAATGTATGTTAACATGATGCTTTTTACAAATGGAGTAAAAAGTATTGAATCTAAAAATACGCAAGGGTTAACTTTAATGAAAGTTACCTTTTATGAAGGTACAGAAATGGGAGAAGCTATAGCTACAATAAATGCTTTGTCTAATCGTTCTCAAGTATTTTTACCTCCCGGCGCGCCACCTCCATTTATTATTCGATTTGATGCATCATCTCAGCCAGTGGGACAATTGGTATTTCGCAGCAATACAAAAACGAATAATCAATTACAAGATATTGCCAATTTTAATGCACGTCCTTTCTTGATTAAAATTCCAGGTTTAATGACTGCACCACCTTTCGGAGGAAGCCCACGTACAATAGAGGTAAATATTGATCCTTATAAATTGCGTTCACATAATATTTCACCTGAGCAAATTGTAGAAGCAATAAGCCGAAATAATATAACATCTCCTTCTGGGAACATATATATTGGAGATAAAAACTATTTAACTCCAACTAATAATACGGTTAAAGAAGTAGAAGAATTAGGAGATATTCCAATTTTCAAAGGATCAGTAGATAATGTTTATATCCGAGATGTAGCAACGATAAAAGATGGTGCTGATATAGCGACTGGTTATGCGCTGATTGATGGTAAACGTTCTGTTTATATCAATATAGCAAAAGCAGGTAATGCTTCTACATTAGATGTTGTCAATACGTTGAAAAAAGAATTACCTAACATTCAACGAAATATGCCAGATGATGTTCAGATCTCTTATGAATTTGATCAATCTATTTATATTACTAATGCGTTGAAAAGTTTAGTTATAGAAGGAGTCTTAGGTGCATTGTTAACTGGGTTGATGGTAATGTTATTCTTAAATGATCGTCGTGCTGCATTGATTGTAATTATGACGATTCCGATTTCCATTATTTCTGGCGTATTGTTTTTGAAATTATTTGGACAAACAATTAACATTATGTCGCTTTCAGGTTTAGCCTTGGCAATTGGTATTTTAGTTGATGAAAGTACGGTTACAATCGAAAATATTCATCAACATTTTGCAATGGGAAAATCAAAAGCCCAAGCTATTTGGGATGCGTGTAAGGAGATAGCTTTCCCAAAATTATTAATTATGTTGTGTATTTTGGCGGTTTTTGCACCCGCATTTATGATGACTGGAATTCCAGGATCGCTGTTTATGCCACTTGCCTTAGCGATTGGTTTCTCGATGATTGTTTCCTTTTTATTATCACAAACTTTTGTACCAGTTATGGCAAACTGGATGATGAAACACAAAAAGGATCATTGCGAAAATCCAGCTCATAAAGAGGATTGGTTTTCTAAATTTAGAAATCGTTTTGTAAACTTTTTAACTCAACTAACAAAACAGAAAAAAATCATTGTCAGTATAAGTTTATTATTGGTTTTGGTTGGTGGTTTCGCATTGTATCAAATTACAGGAAAAGATGTGTTACCAACATCTAATTCAAGACAATTTCAAGTTCGCATAAAAGCTACAGAAGGAACTAGAATAGAGGTTACAGAAGCAAAAGTGAAGCAATTTTTAACTCATCTTAAAAATAATGTAGGAGAAGATAACATCGCAATTTCTTCGGTATTTATTGGTCAACATCCATCTACATTTGCTGTAAGTCCCGTGTATTTATATAATGCAGGGCCACACGAAGCCTTGATGCAAGTTGCTTTGAAAGAATTTAAAGGAAATTCAGATGAATTGAAAGATGAATTAAGAGTCTATTTCAAAGAAAAAATGCCTGAATTATCTATTTCATTTGAACCAATTGAGTTAACAGAGAAAATTTTAAGTCAAGGAACAAATACGCCGATTGAAATTCGTGTTTCTGGAATGATGAAGAAGATGAATCGTATGTATGCAAATAAACTTTTAGCAAAATTAAAAGAGATTGATTATCTACGCGATCAACAAATTCCTCAATCAATGGATTATCCTGCTATGCAGATTAATATAGACCGTACAAGGGCTGCACAATTAGGATTAGATGCACAAGATATTGCGAAATCATTAGTTGCTGCAACTGCTTCTACTCGTTATACAAACAAAAACTTTTGGGTAGGAGGTATGATGGGAATCGCTTACGACGTTCAGGTTCAAACACCACAAAATATTTTGAATAGTAAAGAAGAGCTAGCGAATTTACCTTTGACTAAAAACTCAGATCGACCTGTTTTGGGTGATGTTGCAACGATTACGCCTACAAAAGAATTGGGAGAAAGCTACAATTTAGGAACAATGGGTTATACAACTGTTACAGCAAACTTGTATAAAACAGATTTAGAACAAGCTTCACAAGATGTTAATGCTGCTATCGCTTCGTTAGGAGAACTTCCGAAAGGAGTTAATATTGAAGTAGCAGGAATGACACCAGTTTTAGAAGAAACGCTGTCTAGTTTAGCCACTGGATTATTAATCGCTGTAATTGTAATTTTCTTGATGCTTTCAGCAACATTTCAGTCGTTTAGAGTCTCTATCGTCATATTATCAACGGTTCCGTTTGTAGTTGTTGGAGCGTTATTAATGTTAAAAATAACTGGATCTACATTAAATCTTCAATCGTATATGGGATTAATTATGTCGGTTGGTGTTTCTATTGCAAACGCAGTATTGTTAATCAGTAATGCTGAAACGTTAAGAAAACTAAATAATGATTCTATTTTATCAGGAATTGAAGCAGCAAAGCTTCGTATTCGTCCAATTATAATGACAACTTTAGCCATGATTGCTGGTATGTTACCTATGGCAATTGGTTTTGGTGAAGGAGGAGATCAAATTGCACCATTAGGTAGAGCCGTTATTGGAGGTTTGTTGTTTTCAACTTTTTCTGTTCTAATTATTCTTCCATTAGTATTTGGATGGATGCAGAAAAAAGCAAGTATAATCTCTCCTTCTTTAGACCCTGAAGACGAAAATAGTATCCATTTTGTACAATCAAATCAATAAAAAAATGCAATTCAAACATATAATACCAGTTGCTGCTTTGATTCTTTTATCAGCTTGTAACAAAAACGAAAATAAAGAAGCCAAACCTGAAGCAAAAGGAATGGAAATGATGAATATGATGGAAACGATTGAAATTTCGAAATCGAATCCATTGGTTCCTTTAAAATTAGCAGGTGAGTTAAAACCATATGAACAGACAGATTTGTTTGCAAAAGTAAATAGTTATGTCAGACAAATTCGTGTAGATATTGGTGATAAAGTAACTCGAGGACAAATTTTGGTTGTATTAGAAGCACCAGAAATTGTTTCACAAATAGCAAACGCGAAAGCTAAAGTTCAAGCGCAAGAAGCTATTTATTTAGCAACAAAAGCAACTTATGATCGAATGTTAAAGGCTGATGAGACAAAAGGAGCTGTAGCAAAAGATGCAATAGATCAGATAAAAGCCAGAAAATTATCGGACGAATCTCAATTAGCAGCTGCACGTTCAGCCTATAATGAAATCAGAAATATTAATGATTATTTGGTGATTAGAGCACCATTTAGTGGCACAATTACCAATAGAACAATTGATTTGGGTGCCTATGTTGGTCCAATGAATAAAGAGCCACTTTTGGTGATTGAAAATAATCAAAAGTTGAGGCTAAATCTTTCTATTCCAGAAGCGAGCACGCCTTATGTAAAGTTAGGAGATACTATCCGTTTTTATGTACGTTCGCAACCGCAAGTAAAACATATGGCTCTTGTGAGTAGAAAGTCTGGAAGTTTGGATGTAAAGCTTCGTTCAGAAAAAATTGAAGCAGATTTTATCAATCAGAATAATATGCTAAAACCATATATGGTAGCAGAAGCAAATATTTCTTTACAGAATGCATTACCGACTTTTTTTGTACCAAAAATGTCCATTGTAGAAAGTGGTACGGGAGTTTATGTAATTGCTGTAGAAAATGGTAAAACTAGAAATATTGCAGTTAGTAAAGGACGTACGATGGATGATAAAATTGAGGTTTTTGGAGAACTGATAGAAGGAAGTAAGATTCTGAAAATGGCTTCTGAAGAAATCGTAGAAGGAACAAAAGTTCCAACTTCATCTAAAACAAAACTTGCTAAAAAGTAATTTTATAATGAAGTTATTTCTTAGAATCGTAATTACCGTAGTATTTGCTACGGTAATTTTTATAGGATGTTCGGAAAATAAAACTGAGCAGACAAAGGAAAAATCAGTCAATAATGGCTTATTAAATCTTTCCAAAAAAGGAAAAAATGTCCCGAATAATATGGTTTGTATGGTAAATGATGCTTACATGGGAAAACAACAAATAGAAGTTCCTTACGAAAGCAAAATGTATTATGGTTGTTGTGATAATTGTAAAGAAAAAATCCCGAAAGAAGCAAACGTTCGTTACGCAACTGATCCTCACTCTTTGAAAAAGATAAGCAAAGCCGATGCCTATATTGTCGTAATAGGAAATAATGATGAGGTTGCTTATTTTGAAAGTAAAGAAAATTATCAATTATTTTTAGAAGAAAATTCAACTTTGTAAGTTAATTAATGATGTTTAATAATTAACTTTAAATAAGTTATACTTTTATTGAATTGAATTTAAAAAGCAAAAATGTATAGTTTAAACACTAATAATATATTGCCAAAATACATTGTAACGTATGTTTTTATATTGGCAATGGTAGCTGTAGCATATTTCGCAAAAGATAGAGAAATTGTTCTCCCCGAAATAGCTGCAATGGCTATTGCTCTTTGGGTTTGGCAGGATGAAGCATGGCTTCGTCAACCAGATAAAATATTTATTTTACCTTCTTGTACCGCCGCAATCGGATTTGCTATAAACATGTTACACATACCATATCTCAGTAAATTAATGCTTGTATTAATCGCTATGTTGGTTGTAATGATTTTATTTAAATATAGTTTTCCTCCTGCATTGGCAACAGGTTTTTTACCCATTGTTACAAACGCGTACGAATGGTCTTTTATGATAGCGATTCTGATTACTACTTTTATATTGATGTTGGGCGTACTTGTTTTTAAGTTGAATAAAGATATCAAACGAGAAGTCGAATTCAATCGAAAAGGACTTTTTATTTATTTTACAATTACTACAATTTGGATGTCTATTGCTTGGGCGTTCAAAATAGAACAAATGGCTTTAATTCCGCCTATTACAGTTGTGATTTATGAATCAATTAATATGAAAATGTATAGCTTAAAAATAGCAATTAAACAAGTCGCTATTCTTACAATTTCAATAACATTTGCTGTTTTATTATCAAATTATATTGAAAATTGGTTGATTTTATCAATTCTGTTTCTATTGATGATGAATTTATTATTGAAACTTTTTAGAATGAAAATTCCTGCAGTTTATGCATTCCCATTTTTGATTTTTGTTTTTCCTCCCGAAAAAGTTTCGGGTTTACCTATAGCTAGTTTAGCTGTCTCAGTTGTTTGTTTTACAATGGTGTATTTGTATCATAAGTACATAAAGTCAAAAATAAAATTAGTATAGCAAAAAGATGAAAGATATAATACTTAAAATTACGGATAGAGAAGGAGTATTTCACGAAATATCCGCTCCAACAGACATGGCAATGAGTGTAATGGAAATAATTCGCGCATATGAACTTGTAAAAGAAGGAACTTTCGGAGTTTGCGGAGGTATGCTTCTTTGTGCAACATGTCAATGTTACATGGATTCTGAAGATATAGAACTTCCAGAAAAAAGTATGGAAGAAGACATGTTACTAGACGATGCTTATCATGTAAAAAGTAATAGCCGTTTATCTTGTCAATTATCGCTAACAGAAATATTAAATGGTTTGCAATTAACAATTGCTCCTGAACAATAAAATACCTTAAAAAAATATAGAAAAATGGCAGAAAATGAAACTTTAATAGATGTCTTAAATACCTTAAAGAAAAAAGGATATACAGAAGATTTTAACTTAAAACAGAATTGTATTGAATGCAGAAATGGAGAATATCGTATTTTTCATAATGAGTTTGAAGTAGACGAATATTTTCGATTTGATAATGATAGTGATCCAGCTGATCAATCAATTTTGTATGCGATTTCATCAGAAAAGTATAATTTGAAAGGAGTTTTAATCAATTCTTATGGAATATATAGTGAGGAAATTACAGATGAAATGTTGGATAAATTGAATATGAAAAAATAGATAATTAAAAAGCTGATTTACTCAAGTAAATCAGCTTTTTTATGTTTTTTTGAATTAAAACTTATTTTTTATTACTCGCTCCAAAATCTCCTCCACCAATTTTTGACTTTGAAAACGCGTTTCTCAAAATTACTGGAAAAAAGGTCAAAAAGATTTTTTACTGACAAAAGTAGATTTTCCAATTTACCGAGATTCTGTTACTCATTTCGTAAATCCAGTTACTATTTAGCATCAATTTTGTTGGAAATTTGTATCAACAAAAAGCAGTACAATGTCACTAATTAAAATATTAATAGTCGTAACCAACGTCAATATCTACGCAAGTGGAAATTATCCAACAGGTTTATGGTTAAGCGAGTTAACACATATTTACCATGTGGCTGTAGTAAATGGTTATGAGCTAACTATCGCAAGTCCAAATGGTGGTGAAGTTCCTATAGATCCAGAATCTTTAAAGTTTTTCACTCTAGATAAATTATCGAAAAAGTATTGGAATGATTCTAAATTTAAAGAGATTTTGAAGAACTCCAAAAGCTTAGAATCAATTAAAAATGAAAATTTTGATGTCATTTATTTAGCAGGTGGACACGGAACGATGTATGATTTTCCTGACAATACAGAAATCCAAAATATCATTTCAAAACAATATGAAAGCAATAAAATAGTTGCCGCTATTTGTCACGGTGTTGGTGGTTTGTTAAATGTGAAATTATCTAACGGAGATTATTTAATAAAAAATAAAAATTTAACAGGTTACGACTGGTTTGAAGAAGGTTTGGCTCGCAGAAAAAATGAAGTTCCTTTCAATTTAGAAGCTGCTTTAAAAGAACGTGGTGCAAACTATGAAAACGCTTTTATTCCAATGACATCGAAAGTTGTGGTTGATGGAAATTTGATTACCGGTCAAAATCCGTTTAGCTCCAAAGAAATGGCAAAAGTGGTTATTAAAGAGCTTGAAATGAAGAAGAAAAATCAAAATCTTAATTTATAAACTCAGAAAAATGCAAACAATATTAGGCGCAAACGGACAAATCGGAGAAGAACTCGCAAGAGAATTAAAACGAAATTATACTTCGGAGATTCGAATTGTCAGTCGAAAACCGAAAAAAGTCAATGATACTGATGAAGTTTTTGCTGCTGATTTATCAGATCGTGAACAAGCAATTGAAGCGGTAAAAGGCAGCGAAATTGCCTATTTCACACTTGGGCTTCCTATAAATTCAGAAATGTGGGAAAAACAGTTTCCTGTTATTTTAAAAAACGTAATTGAAGCCTGCAAAATCCACGGAACCAAATTGGTTTTCTTTGATAATACCTATATGTATCCGCAGGACGGAACAATTTTAACCGAAGAAACGCCTTTTAAACCTTATGGTCGAAAAGCCAAGGTTCGAAAAGAAATGGCTGAAATGGTTTTGAATGAAATGAAATCAGGCGGTGTAGAAGCAGTTATTTGTCGTGCTCCCGAATTTTATGGACCTGCAAAAACACAGAGCATTACCAATACTTTAATTTTCGACAAAATAAAAGCTGGGAAAAAACTAAAAGTTCCTTTAAGTGATTCGAAAAAGAGAAGTCTTATTTGGACTCCCGATGCAAGTCGAGCAACGGCCTTGATTGGAAATACGCCTGATACTTTTGGTCAAACTTGGCATTTACCTATTGATGAAAGTCGCCCAACTTATAAAGAATTCATTGCGTTGGCTTCGCAGGTTTTTGGAAAAGACTTAAAGTATTCAGTGATTCCAAAGTTTGTTTTTAGAATGGGAGCTTTGTTCAATAAACAGGCAAAAGAATTGTTAGAATTGTTGCCTCGATATGCACATGACAATATTTTTAATGATTCAAAATTTAGAAAACGTTTTCCTGGTTTTAAAGTAACAAGTTATCGAGAAGGAATGGCAGAAATTAAAAATCAAGTATTAAAATAGTGTTAAACAATTCATTTTCAACAATCTTTTTAATCAATAAATTGTAATTTTAAATATTCAAAAAAACTGATGAAAACTCCATTTAAGATCAATTCTATTTCTACGCTTCATAGTCTTTTGAACTTGAAGAAGCCTTCTAATCCGTTGATTAGTGTTTTCGATTTGGATAAAATTTCTTTGGAGCCAGACAAAATTACCGCTCCATTTACATCAGATCTTTATTTTATTGCTCTTAAAAAAGATTGTGCAGGCGGAATTCAAAAATACGGGCAAAGTCACTATGATTTTGAGGAAGGAATGATGTACTTTTTTGCGCCGCATCAGGTTTTGCAGTTTAATGAAATAGTTTTGGCGAGTCTTAAAGGCTTTGTTTTGGTGGTACATCCCGATTTCTTCCAAGGCTATCCGTTGGCTTCCGAAATCAAAAACTACGGCTATTTCTCGTACACAAGCAATGAAGCTTTGTTTTTTTCTGACAAAGAGGAAAAATCTTTGATGGATATTGTTGAAAATATGAAACAGGAAATCGATACCAATATCGATGGATTTACACAAGATTTATTGGTGTCAAACCTCGAATTATTGCTAAAATATTGCGACCGCTTTTATAATCGTCAGTTTATCACGCGAAAAAAAGTCAACAACGATTTACTTTCAAGGTTGGAAATGCTTTTGGATACCTATTTTCAACAAGAACAATTGCTTTTGCATGGCATTCCAACAGTACAATTTATAGCAAACGAATTGAATTTAAGTCCAAATTACCTAAGCGACATGCTCCGCGTTCATACGGGACAAACGACGCAGCAGCACATTCAGAATCGATTGATTGACAAAGCCAAAGAATTGCTTTCAACGACGGATAAATCGGTTTCGGAAATTGCTTATGAATTGGGTTTCGAGCATCCGCAATCTTTTAATCGATTATTCAAAAACAGAACGGCGGTTTCGCCTTTGGAATTCCGACAATCATTTAATTAAATCTATTTTGAAACTTTAATAAAAGCAAAATTTATGTTTCAGTTTGAATCTAATTATAAAAAATTTGGTTATCAACAACTAAACTCTGAAAACGTCGAATTAGCCAATGGTTTAACGCTTCGGTCTTACATTCGGGTTTTATTTATTCCCAAAGGCTATTCTTTATCAATTGATTTTAAAACCTACGAAACGACTTCTCCGACTTTGTTTTTCATCAATTCCAATCAATATTTGAATATTTTGGAATGTGGAAGCAAGTCAGCACATTTGCTTTTTTATAATCGAGATTTTTATTGCGTTCAGATTCATGATGCCGAAGTGGCTTGCGATGGACTTTTATTCAATAATATTTTTCAGATTCCTAAAACCGAATTGTCGAAAATTCAAATTGAAAATGTCCAAAATATTTTTGATACGATTGGAACTGAATTGAATTTTGGTGACGATCATTCCGAAGAAATGGTAAGAATTCGTTTAAAGGAACTCATTATTCATGCAACAAGACTTTGGAAAGAACAAAATTTAGCCTCAAATAAAGAGCATGATGCGAATGCGGAAGCAGAATTATTCCGAAATTTTGGTCGAATGGTAGAAATTCATTTCCGAGAAAAACACAGCGTTGCCGATTATGCAGATTTAATAGGAATTTCGCCCAAAACTTTGTCTAATAAATTTAATAAACTGAATTTTGAAAATCCCAACGAATACATCAAAAACCGAATTCTTTTAGAAGCCAAACGTCTGTTGATTTACACTGATTTAAGCGTGAAACAAATTTCCTACAATTTGGGTTACGAAGATCCAGCGTACTTCAACCGATTATTTGCCCAGAAAATTAAAGTTTCGCCAGCTGTTTTCCGAAAGAATTATCTGTAATGGTTTAAAATTTTACATCAAAGGAAAAAAGTACAATAAATTGGACTTTTTTGCCATTTTCTTGACTAAGTGGTGGTTATATCTTTGCAATGTCAAAATGATCAAACAAAAACAAACGAAAGATCACAAGACACAAATTTTAGAGTTTAAAACAATATTTACTAATCATTTTAAAAAACAGAAATTATGTCACAAAATGTAAAAGCGGAAAACGATCCACAAATCCTAAAAGGAATTAGAGAATTTTTAAATGTATTAAACAACAGCGGTGGCGATCCATTGGAAACGATGACTCCACAAGCGGCGAGACAAGTGCTTGTAGATGCGCAGAATTCGGTTCAGTTTGATTATTCGGACATTGTAGAAACCGAAAGAGAAATCACGCAAGACGGAATCACGGTGAACATCCACATTGTAAAACCTGCTAATAAAGCCAATGAAAAATTGCCTGTTTTTATCTTTACACACGGCGGTGGTTGGATTTTGGGAGATTATCCTACACACCGAAGATTGGTGAGAGATTTGGTAGTGAATAGCGGTGCAGCAGCGGTTTTCACAGATTATACGCCTTCTCCAGAAGCACAATATCCAGTAGCTATTAATCAAATTTATGCAGCAACAAAATGGGTTTCTGAAAACGGTGACGAAATTGGTGTTGATGGTAAAAATATGGCTGCAGCAGGAAATAGCGTTGGCGGAAACATGACGGCGGTACTTTGTTTGATGGCAAAAGACAAAGGCGGACCAGAAATTAAATTCCAGTTGTTGTTATGGCCAGTTACAGACGCAGATTTCACAAGAGAATCTTGGTCGAAATATGCTGATGGCAGATTCCTTACGGCGCCGTTGATGAAGTGGATGTGGGACAATTATCTTCCAGATCTTGAAAAACGTAAAGAATATTACGCAACGCCTTTCAATGCGCCTGCAGAAAAGCTAAAAGGTCTACCACCAGCATTGGTTATGGTTGCTGAAAACGATATCTTGGCGGATGAAGGTTTGGCTTATGCACGCAGATTGGACGAAGCTGGTGTTCCAACAACTATTCAAACTTTCAACGGGTTTATCCACGATTACGGATTATTAAATCCTTTAGACCACGTTGATGCAGTACATTTCTCATCAGAATTGGCAGCGCTTGGCTTAAAGAAAGCTTTGTTTAAATAAAAATTTTTCAATAATATAAAAGCTGATTTACGAGGGTAGATCAGCTTTTTTTATGCTTTTTGAATTTAAACTTGTTCTTTATTAATTCGTTCCAAAATTTGCTCCACCAATTTTTGATTTTGTTGAACACGTTTTTCCAATGTAATTTCCAGAAAATAAGCGATAATACTTGCGCCAAGCATTTCCATAGCAACTGAAAATTGGACGTTGGTCAAAATATCATTCGCAATCTTATAATTGGATAGAACTTCGGTGTATTCAACGATTTTTGAAATAAAAATCATCAAAACACTGATTCCCGCCAAACGAAAAATGTACTTTTTCTTAATAAAACTAGAGTCCGAAAGTTTTGCAAGAAGTCTGGGGTTTTTCTGTAAAAATTCGAGTTCGGCGTTGGATAAATTCAGCGATTTGTCCATCAAATCGTTATCCACCATTTTGTCAACAATCTCATTAAATTGATTTTTTGCCATAATCTTTCGAATTTTATTTACTCAAATTTAAAAAATCTAAAGAAATTATCGACTAAAAACAATACGATTAATACATTACAAAACTCAATCCTAAAGCCGCCAAATACAATCCCAATCCATAAATAAAATGTGCTTGTAAACTTCTTAGTCGTGAAAGATTTGGATTTGGAGTTTTGGAAGCAGCGAAACCAAATCCAAAAGCGGGTTGCATCAAAAACCAAGGCGCAATCGTTGTCGCAAGTCCAATTAAAATAGATGGCAAAAATGTTGGATTTTTAAGCCAATTTATTCCACAGATTAAAAGCAGTAAAAACGCAAACGAAATTCCGATAAGATAATGAGAAATCCATCCAATTGCTCGTTCTCCCTTTATTTTTTCAGATTGAAGAATATTTTGATGCGTGAAAATTCCATTTTTAAAATGTCCAACCCATCGACCAACAATCGCATAATCCAAAGATGGAATATTGAAAAATCGCTTAATAAAAACTGCATACAAATCCATAAAAATTGTTGCGCCAACTCCGATGATGACTGAATACATCAGTATTTTAAATATATTTTCCATAATCTTACAAAACAAAAAATTTAATACTGCAAATCTATTCTGAGGCAAGGGAATATTCCCGACACAAATCCTTGGAAAAGTTGCACAAATCAAAGATTTTGATACTTTAAAAATTTAAGAACGAAATCAAGTCGATCATTAATACTCATTTTTGGCACTTCAATCGGCGAATAACCAAACTCTAAATAGGTTTGTTTCATCATTTCGTGCGTGTACAAAACCTCCTCCCAACTTTGTTTTCGTTCCGAATCTGTTGTGTAAATTTCTTTCCACGGTGGGAGAATAAATACATTTTGATAAGGATTTTCCCGAATTAGTTTCAAACTGTTTTCATCAATCTTTAACTGTTCCATTTTCATATAACAAATGCTATCAAGATGACCTCTATCAAAGAAAACTGGACTTTTTACATCAAGTTTTTTCTGTTCAGAATAACTTTTCAAAGCAGCTTCCAACATCAGGTCGGTATATTTTTGTTTATTTTGCCAAGGCAAAGCGTCACCGTCAACTTGCATTTGTTCTTTAATAATGCGTCGGGCATCTTCAGGAACAGTTTTGAAACCATGATGGCTCAAAGCTTCTATCAAACTTGTTTTACCAACGCTTGGTCCACCAGTCAGGACAAAAAATTGATTGGATTCTGATGTAAATTGTCGGTTTTGTTTGTTCATTTTTTTAATAAAATTGAGGTCTGTTTTGTTCATGGGAAAATAAATGTTAAATTTCACAGATTTAGTTGCTTGTACAATGTTTAAAAAATAAAACATGATTAGGAAGATTGAAGCCAAAGATTATCAAGATTTAATACCGATTTGGGAAAGTGCGGTCCGAAATACGCACGATTTTTTGAAGGAAGAAGATTTCAACTTTTATAAGGAACAAATCCCGATGTATTTTGAACATGTGGATTTATTTGGCTTTGAAGAAAACGGAAAATTAATTGCTTTTATGGGCATTGCAGAAGAAAACCTTGAAATGCTTTTCATTCATAATGACGCTCGTGGAAAAGGAATTGGTAAGCGATTATTAAACTATGGAATTGCGAATTGCAATGTTAAAAAAGTGGATGTTAACGAGCAAAATACACAAGCTGTTGGATTTTATGACCACATGGGATTTCAGGTTGTTAATAGTTCTGAGCTCGATGGACAAGGAAAAGCCTATCCAATTTTGCATATGAGTTTATAAATTTTGACTAAGCAATTTTTCATCAATGCTTATGGTTTTTTCGAAACTGTAAAGGCGTTAATCCTGTTTGCTTTTTGAAGAATCGATTAAAATAGGAATCGTCTGTAAAATTCAGTTCAGAAGCAATCATCGAAACCGTGTCATTGGTCTGTAATAAACGAGATTTCGCTTCTTGCAAAACCTGTTTTTGGATAAAATGACTAGCGGGCAAACCCGAAACCTCCTTCACCAAATCGTTGAGATAATTGGGATGCACATGCAACAAATCGGCGTAATCGCTCACTTGTCTTTTTTCAATAAAATGTTGATTTACCAATAACTGAAACCGTGATGTCAACTGGTCTTTTCGGGATAAAGAAAAATTTTCTTGAGCTGCTTTTTTGTTATAAATCCGTTCGGCTTCCAGCAAAATAACATTCAAAAACATTCGAGTTAACAAATCATCGTTGAATGTTGATTTCTGACATTTTTCGTTATTTAATTTCCAAAAAAGATGTGTCATCATACCTGTTTCGCGCTCAGAAAGTTCGATGAAAGGTTCTTTATCCAAATCAAAAAACGGAAACTGATTTAATTTGATTTGATGTTTAATACAAAGTAGAAAATAATCTGCATCGAATAGACAATAAATGCCCTCCACATCGTCGCTCCAACGTTCCACAGCATGAATTTGATTTTCACCCACGAAATACATGGTTTGTGGTCCGAATTGGTATTTTCGATGCCCAATACTTTCCTTAATTTGTCCTCCCGTCAACAAAACAATACTATAAAACTTTCGGCGTGTTTGCTTTCCTGCAGTGTCTTTTTGCTGTTTTTTGAGGTCTTCAAGCGTTGCGATTTCCAAAAATCCATTTCCATGCTCGTACGAAATCGCACTACATTCCTCACAAAAACTTGTTGGCGCATCATTCAAATAAAAGTCTTTGAAATCCTGCTCGTTATGGAGCTCTTTAATGTCGGATTTTTTCATTTTAATCATCTTTTTATTCTGCTTCACCAACAAATCTCTTCCGGTAGCTATTGAATCAAAAACCCAAATGTATAAATTCCTACGCTTTCTCAATCCGTAAAATGTATCTTTTTGCAAGTATTTTGTATCGAAATTAGAGGAACTGGTTTTATAATTTTGTACCTTTCAAATACTATATTTTCATTATGGCTAAAACCTTCAACATACCGTCTTTCCTAAAATATTTGAACATCGATGCGTCAGATAATAATCAAATTCAGGTGATTCATTACGACGAACATCCCAATTTGTTGTTGGAATCTGATCCTGTTCAGCTCGATTTTTATTTGATGGCGTTAAAGGATAATATTGATGTAGCGCCACCGATTGAAGAAATGTCCAGCGCGTATATGTTTTTGGACAAACCCGGAAATATTTTGGAATGGCAACTGGATAAACCTTTCTCGGGATATGCGATTTTCATCAATTCTAAGTTGTTGGATAAGTTTGCAAAAGACTATTCATTTTCGGGATATACACGCCACGAAGCCTTGTATTTAACGGAAAGAGAAAACAAAATCCTGTTCGATTTGTTTATTAAAGCTTTTGATGAGTTTAAAAGTGAAAACGCTTCAAACGATGTTTTGATTTCCTATGCTACCTTAATTCTTTCCTACACTAAAAACTTTTACGAAAGACAATTTCAAGATAGAAGTAAGGTATATAATAAAGTAGTTGCAGATTTTTACAAGCAACTCGACCAGTACTATAATGATGATAATCACAAGGAAGTTTTGCCCACTGTTGCGCATTTTGCGGACAAAGCCAATCTTTCCACCAACTATTTTGGTGACGTGATCAAGCATTATACAGGGCAATCGCCTTTAGAATTGATTCATGAGAATATTATCCAAGTCGCGAAGAAAATGTTACTCAACACAAAAGATTCGGTTAACGAAATCGCTTATAGTTTAGGTTTCGAATATCCGAACTATTTTAGTCGGTTTTTTACCAAAAAAACGGGTTTATCCCCCAAAGTTTTTAGGAATCAGTAAAATGTATCTTTTTTAGAGTAAAACGTCTTCAAAACCTGCCTAAGTCTCGCCATACCTTTGTCCTATCAAAATTGAATAACAAAAACGAGACAAATTATGGCAACAAAAAAAGTACAATACAAGAACGAAGATTGTAGCATTTCTGCCAATCTTTTTTTACCAAAAGATTTTAGCGAATACAAAAAATAAGCAGCGATTGTAGTGGGTCACCCAGCAGGTGGCGTGAAAGAACAAACCGCAGGAATCTATGCGGAGAAAATGGCGGAGCAAGGTTATGTAGCTTTGGCTTTTGATGCAAGTTTTCAAGGGGAAAGCACAGGAACGCCGAGACATCAGGAAAATCCATATTATAGAGTTCAGGATTTTTTAGCAGCCATCGATTTTTTACAAACTCAAACATTTATTGATGCTGAAAAAATCGGCGCAATCGGAATTTGTGCAAGTGGTGGCTACCTAACTGCTGCTACAAAACAAGATCACAGAATCAAAGCTTTGGTAACGGTGAGCGGCGTTGATATCGGCGAAATGTACCACAAAGGTTGGAACGGAAAAGGTGGAACGGTAAATATTATCGAAACTCTGGACAGTGTTGCAAAACAAAGAACTGCAGAAGCCAACGGCGCAGAACCTGTTTATCTAAATTGGGTTGGCGAGCGAAACGAGGATTACGGAAAAGAAGCAACCGATGGTTACGATTATTACAGAACGCCTCGTGCGCAACATCCGAACGCAACTGGAGAATATTTGTTAACAGACCTTAGCGCATTAATTGCTTTCAGAGCTTTTGATCGTATCGATAGCCTTTTAACACAGCCTTTATTGGTGATTGCAGGCGACCAAGCACTTTCTTTTTGGAACAGCGAAAACCTTTACAACAACGCAGCAAGCGAAAACAAAGAGCTTTTTGTGGTGAAAGGTGCTAATCATTTCGATTTGTATGACATTCCAGAATATGTAAATCAAGCTGTAGAAAAAGCAACAACATTTTTCAATAACGCATTATAATTTAATTCAAAAAAACAAAAACGTAAAGGCTTAAAAAAGCTAATAAAATAGAGCCTTTGCAATAATTTAAAAACAATTTCTAAACTAAATAATAACAAACAAAATTTTAAAAAAATGAAAAAGTCAGTAACATTCAAAGCATTGTATTGGGATATCGCAGCAGATTTATTATTCCCACCAAACTTCGACGAAAACAAGAAGTATCCAGTAATCATCAGCACACACCCAATCGGAAGTTGTAAAGAGCAAACTTCGGGTAACGTGTACGGAAAAGCGTTTGCAGAGGAAGGTTTCGTGGTTTTAGTACCCGATGCATCTTTCCAAGGAGAGAGCGGTGGCGAGCCAAGACATTTGGAAGATCCATCTTTCCGAGTGGAAGATTACAGCTACGCAATCGATTATTTGGTAACCCTTCCTTTCGTTGACGAAAAACGTATCGGTGTGTTAGGAATCTGCGGTGCCGGTGGTTATTCTATCAATGCAACAATGAAAGAACGCCGTATTAAAGCGGTTGCAACGATTACAGGAGCAAATTACGGACGAGTAATGCGTGAATTTGGTGATCCAATTGCAAATCTTGAAGCGATTGCAGAACAAAGAACTGCGGAAGCAAGAGGTGCTGCAATGAGAGTTGACCAAGGTTTATACCCAACAGTTGAAGCTGCAGAAGCGGATAACGCAAACATCGACTTCTTGGAAGCTACAAAATATTACCGTACTTCTCGTGGCGAAAGCGCAAACGGAGTGAACAAAACAATTTTCTCACACAACGCAACAGCACTTACTTGGGATGCTTACAACTTGGCAGAAAAACTATTAACGCAACCATTATTGGTAATCGTTGGTGGAATTCCTGGAGGATTTGGGGCTTACAGAGATGGTTTTGAAATCGTGCGTCGTGCGGCTTCCACTAAAAAAGAATTAGTCGTAATCGAAGGTTGGTCTCACTACGATTTGTATGACAAACCAGAACCAGTAAAACAAGCTTTGGCTAAATTGATTCCTTTCTATCAAGAAAATCTTTAATCAAAAAATCCATAGATGCATTGTTCAAGGGCAATGCATCTTTTTTTAAACAACGAGTTTGAATTTAATTTCGATCATTTTTAAACGCGAAGAAAAACAAAGCTATTGTCATTGGAAAGTGATGAATATGTTAAACAAAGACGCTTCGCTTATTTTTAAGAAACACCAAATTGTTTTTCTTTGATAAGTTTGACGCCTTTGTTTACCTTAACTTCAATTAAACCTTTAGATTCAACCTTGTCTAACCTTGCGTTTCAAAATACTTTTTCGAATTCAACTTTTTTAAAATTAAAAAAATTAGCCAAAACTTTGCATCACAAAATAATTAAAAATCTTGCAAAACCCCTTTGGCATCAACAAAAAATATATTCAAAATGAAAACAAAAGTTTTAGTATTAGGCGCAGCAGGAGCCATCGCACAGCACGTCGTAGAATTTTTACACAACGACAACAATATAGAATTAACACTTTTCGCAAGACACGCCAATCAGCTAAGTCAATATGCGTCAACAGCGAAAATAATTGAAGGCGATATCGCAAATCCAGAATTGTTAAATGATGCTATCAAAGGTCAAGACATCGTTTATGCAAACCTTTCGGGTGACGTTGATAAATTGGCGACTTTAATCTCCAACGCAATGACGCAAAACGGAGTTCAACGATTAATTTTTGTAACGGCTTTAGGCGTGTACAACGAAGTTCCAGGGAAATTTGGCGAGTGGAACAATAGAATGATTGGTTCTGAGTTAGTTCGATACGGAAAAGCAACCAAAATTATTGAAGATTCAAAATTAGATTATACCGTTGTTCGTCCATCTTGGTTAACCAATAATAATGAAGTTGATTTTGAAACTACTCAAAAAGGTGAACCTTTCGTTGGAACCGAAGTTTCCAGAAAAGCAGTTGCAGCCTACATTACAGAAGTTATCAAAAATCCGACAAAAGATTCTAAAGCGAGTGTTGGTGTTAACAAACCTGGCGTTTATGGTGATAAGCCTAATTTTTATTAGAAATCAATTCTAAATAAAATGGACAAGAAAACGGTTTTACTCATCAACACGCATTTAACCTATCCCAACAGATCGGAAGGTCGATTGAATGCTTCCGTTCAGGATGTAGCAAAGGATTTTTTCACGGCGAAAGGATTTCAAGTTTTGGAAACCAAAGTTGAGGACGGTTACGATGTAGAGGAAGAAGTAGCCAAACATTTGCAAGCCGACCTTATCATTCTGCAAACGCCGATTAATTGGTTTGGAGCGCCTTGGATTTATAAAAAATATACCGACGAACTTTTCGAGGCGGGTTACGTCAATAGAGAATTTCTCGATGGCGACGGACGTACACGAGAAGACAAAAGCAAACAATACGGATCGGGCGGAAAATTGTCCAACAAAAAATTTATGGTTTCCGCAACGTGGAATGCACCAGCAGAAGCGTTTGGTGATGCTAAACAAAACTTGATGAAAGGCAAAACCACAGACGATCTTTTACTAAACATCACAAGCAATTACGCATTTTGCGGTGCAGAAATCCTGCAAGGATTCAACAGTTTTGATGTGGTGAAAAATCCAACTCCTGATACTTATTTTGATGATTATAAGAAATATTTGGAGAGGATTTTAGATTAAAAATAATTAAAAAATGAAAGTAACATTATTAGCCAATGTTTCGGCAAATGGCAAAGTATTAGTAACGGAAAACCCGCATTACCACGAACCAATGGAGGCTTTACGCTTTATTATCACCTACGCAAACAACAGCAAAAACATCATTCTTGGTAGAAAAACTTATGAAGTTTTGGAACGCGTTCCAGGGAGTACAAAAAGAGTGTTTCCACAAGCAGATGTCGTGGTGATTTCTCAATCAAAATTGGAAAGCAACGACGTGAAATTCGTGACGACAGCAAACGAAGCGATGGACTATTTAAAATCAAAAGGTCATCAAGAAATCATTGTCGGTGGCGGCGCTGGGATTTATAATTTATTCTTAGAACAAGAATTGGTTACGGATATGTATTTCAATTACATTCCTATTGTAGTGGGCGATGGAGGAATTTTAGGACATTCTGAAACATTAAGCACTCAATTTGAAATTAAGCAACATCATATTTTGGCTCCAAATATCTTGCAGGTTCATTATTCGAGAAAAGGATAAAATGAACTTGTTAGAAATGTAAAATTACAAGCAAAAAGTCAGCTATTTGGTAGCTGACTTTTTGTTTTTTATTTTAGCCTAAATCGAATATTGATTTAGACTTTTTTTCATCTTAAAATTGATAATCTCAACATTTTGTCTGATTTGAATTTGTTCTGCAACAACCGTAAAGCCATTACGCTCAAAAAAAGACTTTGCTGTTTTACTAACATCGGCAGTTAAAGTATTAGATTGTAGCCGAATTGCTTCAGTTTCTAATTCGGAATAAAGATTTTGAGCAATTCCTTGTTTCTGAAAATCTCGATGAACATACAATACATCAACATAGTTCCCATGATCCAATGAAGCAAAACCCACGATTTCATCATTCA
This sequence comes from Empedobacter sedimenti, assembly GCF_030005555.1. Lineage (GTDB taxonomy): Bacteria > Bacteroidota > Bacteroidia > Flavobacteriales > Weeksellaceae > Empedobacter > Empedobacter sedimenti. The sequence continues at coordinate 22,930 of NZ_JASCQG010000020.1, forward strand.
TTTCTCCAACAAGAAAGTATTGTTGAAGAATGAGATTTTGCCAATGTTCAACATTATTGGCAGAAGATTTCCAAACTTCCAATTCACGTTGATTGTAATCATCCTTGCAAACCGAAGAAATCGTATCCGAAAAAAGTTTTAAAATCACATCCAAATCAGATACTTGTGCGATTCGTATAGTTAAATTCATTGATTAATTTTTTGATGCAGGAATAATTTTCATAAATTTTTGATCATTTCAAATTGATTGATGTCGTTTTTCAAACCTTGATTTTCAAAAAATAGTTTTAAACTTTCACCAGCTTCATCAACATTATTGATTTGTATTTTTTCACCAGCAATTTGATTTTGAACTTCTGCCAAAAGCTGTTTTCCGATACCTTTTCGACGGAAATCTTTCGCAACAGCAATTTGATAAATACGCTTATTTGTGGAATTAAATAAAGCATAGCCCACCAATTTATTCTTAACAAAAGCACCCAATTCGGTTGTTTTTGCATTATTCATGCTCTCATTAGCGCTTTGCCAACTTGGTGAAATGTCCCAAAACTCTTGCAACTCATTCCAATTTACATCATTTAGAACTTTGATTTCTGCGAAATTAGAATGTATTTTTACATCCAAAATCCCACTAAAACATTGTAGCTTTCGATTTATTTTAAAGCCATTTTTCTCGTAAGCTCTGATAGCTGAATCATTTCCTTCAATTACTTCTAAAACAAGTAGATTGGAGTTATTTTCAATTAAAAAATCTTGAATAAAATCATACATTTTGCCAACCAAAGCATTTCCGCGATGATCGGGAAGGACTCCCGTTCCGGCGTTGTATACTTTGGTTTGGCCATTTTCATTTCGAACACCGTGCATGATAAACGCGATCATTTTATCGTCCTCGAAAATGCCAATTGACCAGTCTAAGTGAATATTTTCGGAAGCAATTTTAGCTTGCAATTGCTCTTCACTAAGCTGAAATGGCACGATATAATCGGAAAATGCAGTATTGATAGTTTTTAGTAAAATGGAAGTGTCGTCGTTATTTAATCTACGGATAATCATTTTTTGATGCATAACTTATTTTTTATAGGCTGTTAATGTGATTCCTGTTTGACGTTTAAAATAGCGAGCTAAATAAGAGGTATCTTTAAAATTAAGAATCTCTGCTATTTCTTTGATCGATTTTTCAGTGGTACGCAGTAAGGTTTTAATCTCTAGAACAACTTGTCTGTCAATTAAACCTTTGGGGGAATCATTCAGAAAATCTTTCGTTATTTGAGACAGATAGTAAGGAGTAATATGTAGTTTGTCTGCATAAAATGCAACATTTCTTTCTTTGTTACTGTACTTACCAATTAATTCCCAAAAATTCCAGGACAACATTTCTTTTCTACTGTATTGTTTTTCTAGATTTAGATTTTCAAAGGAAACGGTTGCGGCTATTTTTAGGAAAAAATTCTGTATATGATTTCTATACATGATATTTTGATGTGGAGTACCACTATTTTTTATATTCTTTAACGTATCTATCCATCCATAAAGTAAAGAAATTTCTAAATCTCTAGGTCTAGCAAATGGATATTTATTAAGATACAAAAAAAGTTGATTGGGTAAATCGTAAGCAATTTCGGCAGCTAAAGTTTTATCTACAAGGCAATAAAATGCATTAAAGTCATTAGATACACGCTGTATTATGGTTAGGTAATCTTCTGCTAAAACTAATACATCATTAGCTTTAAGTAAATAGTTTTTAAAGTTAACACTAACCACAGCGTTTCCTTTTGTACAAATGATAAGCGATGTATAGGCAAGTTGTAAAGGATGTCCAATGCTACTATGAAAGGAACTTTCTCCAATAGTTAGGAGTTCTTTTTCTTTTGTAAAATTAGGTACACCTTTTTTCATTTACTTTCTGTTTTTGTAGTAAAATTAATCAATTTATGTGTTATTAACTCTCTTTGTTGTTAAAAGTACCCAAAGTACTTAAAAAATGACAATAAGTTGTTTTTAAGAAGAAGGTAGTTTTGCAATATAATTTAATACAAAATAACGTTATGATTTTAGAAACTGAAAGATTGATTTTGCGTCCATTTAAAGAAACAGATGCAGCAGCAGTATACGAATATGCTAAAGACGATAGAGTAGGACCAGCAGCAGGTTGGCCGCCTCATATAAGTGTTGAACAAAGCAAAGAAATCATCCAAACGATTTTTAACCAGAAGGGTGTTTTTGCCGTTACATTAAAAAATACTGACAAAGTTATAGGAATGATTAGTTTGATTGTTGGGGCAAAAAGTAATTTTCCTATTACAGAGGCAGAAGCCGAAATATCGTATTGGCTGGGAGTTCCATTTTGGGGTAAAGGCATCATGCCAGAAGCTATTAAAGAAATAGTACGTTATGGATTTGAAAACCTAAGACTGGTAAATATATGGAGCGGTTATTATGATGGAAATGCTAATTCTAAAATAGCACAAGAGAAATGTGGTTTTCGCCACCATCATATTGAAGAAGCAAGTGAGAGTGTATATGTAGTGGGGACTCAAGTAGAGCATATTAGTCGTATGACACGTGATGAATGGACCATGGCTACTTATGGAAAGGTATCGTTTTAAAAATGAGAAATCTAGAGTTACAAGCAAAAAGTCAGCTATTTGGTAGCTGACTTTTTGTGTTGATGGGTATGTTTTGAGAATATTTCAAATTAGATTTTAGAAGACCATTTAGAACCAAATGTTACATTTCCTTCTTGAAGTACAATATCAGAATGAAGAAACTTAGCAGCATCTGCAGATTGTTTTACTTTAATACTACTGCGATTAATCATTTCTTTCTCAAAAGGTTGTAAAATATCTTCTCGTAAATTAGGATTAACGTTAGGTTGATTATAAGCTGATGTGATTTTTTGAGCCAGTAACAAGGCATCTAATAATGCTTGATTTGCTCCTTGACCTTTAAAAGGACTCATAGGATGAGCAGCATCCCCAATTAGAGTTATTGGTCCGACATTTTTAAATAAATCTTGTGTTAACAAATCTCTGTCGTAAACAGGATATCCAGTAATTTTTTCAATTTCAGTAGCGGTTATTATTTGTGGAATAGGAGAGTGCCATTCTGTTCTTTTGAGCACTTCTTTCTTTAAAGTTTCTGCACCATTTTTACTCAGAGTTATTGCTTCATCTTCAGAAATAGGAAAACTAAATTGCCACATGATTGAATCTTTATCGTAAGGCATCATGTACATACGTTCTGTTCCATTTGCGGTTTGAAAAACGGTGGCTCCGTCTAGTAAAGGACTTTCTAGATCGTTTAAAAGTTTCATTTTACAGATTCCTAGAATTACGATACAACCTAAGTAGCGTAATGGACTTACTTTTTCATCGATTAATAATCGACGAACTGAACTGCGAATTCCATCTGCGCCAATAAGTAAATCTGCTTTGAATTGTTTCTGAATACCATTCACATCAAAAGTTAATTCTATTTTATGATTAGCTTTATAATCGATTAATTGATGATTCCAACTAATTTGATCATCACCTCCTAACTGATTTAACAAAGCCAAACGTAGAGATTGTCTAGCAATATGAATATTGGTATGTTTATTTTTGTTTTTAGTTTGAATGGTTTCTTTATTGATTAATTTTCTTAAACCCCATTCTCCAATTACATTCCCATCTGTTGTATGAGCTAAATGTAGAGTAGAAATAATGCCTTCGCTTAGGGTAAGAATTCCAAACTTTTTCATTTCCTTACTTGCTTGCTGTAGAGTTAATCCGTATCCTTGGGAGCGGTCGTTAAATGTTTTATCTCTTTCGAAAAGAGTAAATGGAATTTGGCGTTGCAAACAAGCGATTGCTAGTGCAATACCTCCAATTCCAGCTCCGATAATTGCAACATGAGGATATTTATTATTTGCTGAAGGTTGTTCATTTGTCTCAATTAAACCTGTTCCTGAACAAGATTTACAAATTTGCATTGAGTTTTTTGGCTTGATAGGAGGATGGCCAATACTTTCGTTTTTTAGAAATTGAGCAAGCGCAGATTCATAGCGAAAGAGTTTTTTTTTAGAAACTCCTTGGCTTTTTTGCCCCATTCCATTACAATCTTTACAGCTTATCCAATTTATGTGATTACTCAATTCAAAAATGTTTTTGCAAAAATAGGGTTAAAGTGAGGATTTAGAAAAATATGAATAAAAAAGTTAAAAGAGATTTATACTTATTTTTCGTTATTAATCATAAAATGTTTCTTTGTTGTAAGAATTTGTCTTTTAACTGCCCAAATTCTATCTTTTGGAGTAGTTCCATCTTCTAAATTTTCTCATATAATTTAATGTCATCTTTGTTTAATTCAATGTAGTTTTTGAAATATTCAATATCTCTAATATTTGTTCTCATCTTTATATTATTTATTAAGACCAATTTCCTTTTTTATCTCTAATTACATATCCATATTTTTCAGTTTTTTTGCAGTTAACCTTTAAATTTTAAATAAAAAAACCGCCAATTGGCGGTTGAATATCTATTCTAAGTCAATAATCTTTCCTACCGATTGTCCAATTATTTCTATATACGCTTTTGTATCTACTATTTGTAGATTTTTATTTGATGCTTTACCACCTAAAGATAATGCGGGTACATAACCATAACATTGACCATATTGTAATTTTGGTAAAATATCTTTTATTTCTAAGTAAGGTTTTGAGTCAAAATAATCTTTATGAGTTTTGAAATAATCATCAAAAAAAACATTAAGTGTTCCAATTAATGAATTTAAAGCACGACTATAACATTTTCTTATATTTATTATTTTTACCCTATTTCCTTCATCTGGTGAGATTGTCCAATTTTCATTACCTTCCCATAGTAATATATCTCCAAATGCTGTCACTCCAAATACAATAGAAGGTTCTAAAAGTTTATCAATATAGTCAAACACAAACTCATATTCTTCTGGGTTTACTAACTGTAGAAATCCTTCTTCATAGATTCCAAACCCAATTGTTTCCCATATTTTTATTAAGTATTCTGGTAAAACATTTTTATACTTATTTATTATTTCTAATGAAACATCGCTATATTTTGTATAACTATTTAAGTTTCTTTCTTCAAAGGTTTTATTAGACATGTTTAATATTTAGAAATTCGATTATCTAAATCTAATAGTTTTTTTTCATTAGCAATATTTACCATTATAGTAACATAACTGTCGCTGTCAATATCCATATTAAATAACTGATAATTGGTATCACTAAGCAAAGAATTTACGATTAAAAAAAATCTTGTGCATCTTCATCATATAAATCATCATCATTCATTTCATCTTTTAATTGCCAGTTTGATAATAATTTATTTATTCCATCTTTTGCTGTACTATAATCATCTTTCCAATCAATTTCAAATGCATAACCATAAGAAATTAATAAATCTCTAATCCTAGCCACATATAATCATCTGACAAATCTAATAGTCTATCACTATTTTCTGTATACTTTAGTGGATTTTCTCTCACTTCTTCTAACTGTTTAATTAATAAAGGTCTGTCTCCATTTTTATTCACAGCTAAATTGATAATTTCAATATATTTTTCCATATAGTTTAACCTTTCCAATGTACTAAATCGTAAGGATAGTATTGTTGGGCTTTTAATATTGTATCTTCCAAACCAAGTATTTTTACAAATGCTCCGCTTTCAAAACTCCAGTAACCAAAAAAGATTTCATTTTTGTTTTTATCATTATCATACCAATATGTAGAAGTGAATTTTTTGTACCAACTTTTATCCAAATATTCTTTTAAACTTTGAATGTCTTTAGTTGCAAATAATTCCTTTAAAAACTCAAAAGCTTTCGGGTAGAGTTCATTTTGATTAATTTTTCTACTTTTAAATTTATGTGCTATCAAGATATCAAAAATATAATCTTCCTGCTTATTAGTGTCCAAGACTTTCACTATTTTTTCGAAATTTTCGTCATCAATATCTAGTAATATTGCTAAAGATAGCATCCAAAGCATTAGTATGTAGTCATCAAAAGAAATGTTTGAATTTGAATTTTCCCAGCCACCTGCCAGATATTTAATAGTATTGTTAAATTCATTTTGTATTTCATCTATCAAACATCCACTAGAATACATTGCAATACAGTATGTAAACTTGTTGTAAAAATTTGTCTTTTAACTGCCCAAATTCTATCTTTTGGAGTAGTTCCATCTTCTAAACCTTCTACATAGAATTTAATGTCATCTTTGTTTAATTCAATGTAGTTTTTGAAATATTCAATATCTTTAATATTTGTTCTCATTATTATATTTTTATATTATTTATTAAGGCCAATTTCCTTTTTTACCTCTAATTACATATCCATATTTTTCAGTTTTTTTGTAGTTTAACTTTTAAATCTTTTAAATAAAAAAAAACCGCCAATTGGCGGTTGAATATCTATTCTAAGTCAATAATCTTTCCTACCGATTGTCCAATTATTTCTATATACGCTTTTGTATCTACTATTTGTAGATTTTTATTTGATGCTTTACCACCTAAAGATAATGCGGGTACATAACCATAACATTGACCATATTCTAGTTGAGGTAATTTATTTTGAATATCTATAAAAGGTTTAGAATCAAAAAAATCTTTGTCAACAATACCATACTCATCTCCTAAAAGTCTATTTAAAACAAAATCTATTTCACCTATTACACGACTTTTACATTTTCTTACATCAATTTGTTTTACTCTATCGCCTTCATCTGGCGAAATTGTCCAATTTTCATTACCTTCCCATAGTAATATATCTCCAAGTGCTGTCACTCCAAATACAATAGAAGGTTCTAAAAGTTTATCAATATAGTCAAATACAAACTCATATTCTTCTGGATTTACTAACTGAAGAAATCCATCTTCATAGATTCCAAACCCCATTGTTTCCCATATTTTTATTAAGTATTCTGGTAAAACATTTTTATACTTATTTATTATTTCTAATGAAACATCGCTATATTTTGTATAACTATTTAAGTTTCTTTCTTCAAAGGTTTTATTAGACATTTTATATAAATTTTAATTTTTAAAATAAATCAACGTTCATCATTTCATCATCAGGAATATCACTAATCTTTTTAGGAGGAATCCCATATTCTTTTTTTAATTGATCCTCAATTGATTTTGCTCTTCCTTTATCCCATTGACTTCCAATTGATGAATTCACTCTACCATCTCCCATTCCTGTTATCTGATCAACCTTACCTCCAGCTACACCATCTGGATTATGTAATGCTGCTTGACCGTCCATAGATTTTTTAGCAGCTTCTTTTGCTTCTGAAAGAGATTTATTATGAGGAGGATTCATAAATTCATTTGTTCTTTTAGCTAATTCTTGTTGTCTGTAATTATCCCTTGCCTCTTTAGCTTTTTTAGAATAATCTTTTTTATTTCTATTAGCAAAATCATCTCTATTTTGGAGCCAATCTTTAGCTTTCATATTATTTATTGCGTCTTGTTGATCTTTCAATTGTCGCTTAAATTCCGCTTCTAAGTTTACATCGCCCGCATGTTTACTACTAATTTTAAAAGGAGGATTCGGTTTACTAGTATTCCTTGTTACCACCCTCGCAATATCAGCTGCGTCATCAGCCAAAGATTCTATTAACTCTTTACCTGCTTTTTTTACACCAGCTTCCAAGGCTTCTTTACCTGCTTTTTCAACTCCTTCTTCTATCGTTTCTTTTACAGCTTTTTCTACAGCAACTTCGGCAACCTCTTTTACAGCAACTTTTCCTGCTGATAGAGCAGTAGAAGCACCTCCAGAATAAACTGCTGCAACAGCATCAGGAATAAATTCACCAACTGTATTTCCTATTTTTCGTGGATTTTTGGTTACCCAATCTGCCGCATCTTTGGTTCCTTTCACAGCAGTTTCACCTGCTTTTTTCCAGTTTTCACCATCACTTGCCCAATCCCAAGCACCATTAGCGGCATTTTCCCAATTTTCACCTTTACTTGCCCAAATAATAGCTTCAGCTTCTTTTTGCTTTACCCATTTATCTGCTTTAACCGCCATACCTACCAAAGCTTCAGTAGTTCCTACGGGATCTTGAGCAACTTGATAGATGGTTTCGCCTAATCCCACAACACCATTTACAGCACCTTCAACAAGGCCAGTTCCCATATCAACATACCAATCTGCAAGCCCTGTCACAGGTTTCATCCAATCTGGTAAAAACTCGTCTCTTACTTTTCTACCATCATTTACTTTTTCCTCTAGCCAATCAAAACCTTCTTTTATATATTCAGTAGGCATTTTTCCTTCACCAACTCCAAAAGCAACAGCAGATGGTCGATCAAAGAAAATTTTAATCTCTCCACCAAATATACAATTGTTGTGTGAATCTTCTAAGATTAAACGACTTCCATTAATTTTTATTCCATCTTTTGGGTTTTGCCATGGAGTAACAACGCCTGGTATACATGATACTCCAGATGCTGCAATTTTAGCTAGACAAGTACAAAAACCCATTGGTTTGATATTAAAGAATGGGATAAAATCTAACTCAGAAGCCATTGGGACATTATAAATCGTAGTCCGTTGGTTATTACTTACTCTTAATGTACAAGGACTTGTACCTTTGTTACAGGCGAGATAAGCGCCTTCTGGTACATATTTTTTAGGCATAGTAGTAGTTTTTGGTGGTTAAGATTGATCAGTTAAAACAACTTTTCTTTTTTTTCTGAAATGATTTTCGAGTTGACTTAAATTAGCTTTTGATTCCAAAATAATTTTGTCCGTCACTTTTATGATTTCAGTCTGTTTACAATCATTAATTTCTTGTACTAAAATATCATCCGCTATTATTTGCCAAGTTTGATTAGATTCAGCAATTTGAATCGCATCCAACTCATTAAAAAGTAAATAATAACGATCATTTTGAAAAACTAAATCAATTAACTGAAAGGTCATGCGGAATAGTTTTTAAAATATTTTTTTCTTCTCGATACAATGTTCCAGGTATTTGGACTAAACTCATACACATACTTTGTTCAGACCAAGGCCATTCTTCTAAAAGATAACGCTCGATATAATTCAATTCCACAAGTGTTGGTACACGTGGTCTGTTTTTCAGTAGACGAATCATATTGGTTACTTTATCTTGTTCAAACTTGTCTTCATCAATTGTTCCTTTTACATCAATTTGATAGCGTCCATTTTCTAAATCTATAATCGATTCATTTGTAATGACAGGAATGTTTTTAGTTGCTATAAAGTTGGGTATTTCTCTGTAACCTTTTACAGCTTCATTTTTTTTAAAATCTTTGGTATGTATTCCTGGAAATAGTAATTGATACGGCATGGCGTAACGTAAAGCATGTGCTAGTTGTTCTCCGTTTTGTAATAATTCATCTATACCTTTTATAAAGATAGCTTTGTATTTTTCGTCTTTATGTACTTTAATAACATTGGGTTTTATTTCTGTCCATTTTTCTTGAATTTCATCTAAATTTAAAATTTCACCCAATTGCCCATTTTCATTAAGTGTACAAATAATGCGTTCTCTCAACTCGTGTAGATCTCCTACCCATTGATAAGCACCTTCTGAATTAGATTGCTTGTATAAAGGCATTTCTACTCTGAAAATTGATTGATCTTCCTTCACTTTTAAAAGTGTTACTTTTAATTCAGCTTCAATATAATTTTCATTTCTTAATCCTTGAAACTGATAACGTTCTTCTCTTAAAAAAGTATAATGACGATATTCCCCTTCGTTTTCTAATAAATTCATACTTAACCTTTATTTATTTCTACATCAGCACCTTTTATATTTGTAGGGCCAGAAGAAGAAGAATTGATTTTTGCAGCCTTTATATTGATATCAGCATCTATTTTAATACCAGGATTAGCATTAGCTTTTCCAACTTCTGTAGTGGTTTTACCTATAACTTTTACATTTAATCCTTCAATAGTAATATCACCTCCTGTAGTTAATGTTATACAACTACTTCCTGTTTTAATTGTAATATTAGTATCACATTCAAGAGTAATATTTCCACCAGCATCCATAGAAAGCATAGAGTTTGCACCACCACCTTCTTTTCCTCCAACATTAATCACATTTGTACTTCCTGCATTGATTGTATTATTAGACCCTGCATTCACCGTATGATTTGCATTTGCGTTGGTTGTAGCGTTTCCACCACCATCAAATTTCATGTTCGCACCTCCTTTATCGGTAAGGTAAACAGAACCAGCTCCGTCGTTTAATTCAAGTTTATTACCACTTCGGCTACTCAAACTTTTTACATTATTTCCTTGACCGCCACCGCCGCCGACTTTTCCATGGAACATACCACCCATTACAAATGGACGATCAGGATGATGATGTTGAAAAGCTACCATTACCTGATCCCCAACTTCTGGTATTGCCATAAAGCCACGGTTTGTTTTCACTTTATCACTTCCTCCAGCATCAGGTGTCATCACACGAATAAACTCTGTTTTGTCCGCTCCATTTTGCCAATCAAATTGCACTTGAACACGTCCTTGGTTTTGTTTATCTGTGTTTGAAGTCACTTTTGCGACTTGAATTTCTGCTCGTGGCATCTCAAATTCTGGACGTGGTAAAAAGCCTGTATCTGCTGCAATAGCTTCAAAATATCCCGTATAATAACCTCTTGCATCCACTTCGTGGGTAACTTCGGTCATCATTAATTTGGTAAAATAGGATGTTTTATTGGTATCTGTTTGACGCATTTCAATATCCGCCACACAGCCTGGATAAAGGAATGGAATAGTGGTAGAGCCCGATGTTACAAAAACATCAACAGCTTTACTACCAGCCGTTCCTTTTTGCGAAGCATCCACATCCATCGATGTACTCGATTTGATTGGTGCTACACGCAAAGAGGGTGTTGTAAATGTTTTTTCTGAGATTGAATA
>NZ_JASCQG010000021.1 GCF_030005555.1 Empedobacter sedimenti
GAACTTCTCAGTTTCAAACTTACTGCGTTTCTCTGTTTCTGTAAGCGGTTGCAAAGGTAAAACTTATTTTTTAACTACCAAATTTTATTTTGAAAAATTTGAAAGTTTTATTTTAATAAGTCAATTTTAACTTCACTCCCTAATTCCTCTCGGAATTGGTTTGCAAAGGTAAAACTTATTTATAAACTCGCAAATTTATTTTTAAATAATTTTGTCAGCATTTTTAAGTCCTTATGTCAACTTCAATACTACTCGTCTTTCGTATTGGGATTGCAAATATACGGCTGCATTATTCGTTTTTCCAAACTTACTTTACATTTATTTTACATTATTTCCTTAAGTTACTGGTACGTTGGGAAATATTTTTGAAAGTTTTTTATAACATTATTAATGGAAGAGTATTTTATATGAAAAAATGGAGACATTTAGTAATTTACTTTCATTTTTTCCTTGATGAAAAAACGAAACAAAAAAAATCAAGTCTATGCTTACAAGTCGGTCAAAAACGGCTGTTCGCTAAATAATTTAGATCATTCGCATATAAAATGCGAACAGTAAATCATTTTTAACGCTCATTACGCCGATTTGACTCTCGACTTTTCTGCAATGACATTTTATGTATATTCTTAAGTTGTGATACCGAAACAAGTTCAGCAGATATGGGTGAATGAAGAATTTTTTAAATTAAAACTTAATACTTAGAACTTGTGAACACCCCTGTAGTCCCCTCGAGGGGACAATTTTCTTAAATTACATCAGTTTTACTGCGAGGAATGATTAGACGGTGATGGTTTGCTGTTTCTAGCAAAGCAACAGCGGATACTTTTGAGTTAACAACTCGGGAAAATTCTACGGAGTAGAATCTATTTATAAATAAAAATATAAATCTTTAATCTATGCAATTGAATGCTACGAAATAAAAAGAGTGACCATATAATATGATCACTCTAAAAATAGTTTTAAGCGTTAGATTAGTTTGCGCCAAATTTAATTACTGGATTTACTATCGCTTCGTTACAATTATTAAGTTTTACTCTTAAATATTGTGGATTACCGTAATCTAGCCCTTGACGCTTGGTTTGAACTTTTATCAAAATAAGTCCTTCGTTTTCGAACTCTGGATATAATCTATCTATATGATAATATTTCAGACCAGAGTTAAGATGGCTAAATCTTAGTTTAGAATTAGGAATATCTTCTACTTTAGTGATTGTTTTGATAGGGTTTCCTTCTTTATCTACTAACTCGGTTCCGTCTTCTTTAAGGTATGGTTCACCAAATTCTAAAATTTTAGCAAATGATATTTCATAATCTGTACAATAATCTGGACTTTGGATTGCTAATAAATCTGCTGCACAAATTGTCGCAACTTCTTTTGGATCTTCTTGCCCTTCAAATAACATCATTGGAGCGATGCGAATATCGTGCACATGAAGTCCATCTCCTAAATTTACATTTACTGTATTAAATTGTTCAATCTCAAAACTATCAAATGGAATTGTAATTGGTTTTGAGATAACTGCTCTTCGTTTATCTTTAAAATTAAATAAACCTATATCAAGCATTCTAAATTTCTCCATTTTCTCTTCTCCTACTTTAGTATCTCCTAAATAATAGACGATTTTGAAGTTTCCTAATTGTAACAAACTAAGGTTAAGCACGTTTATATTAGGATAAGCTAAGGTAATTTGAACTTGATCTCCTGGGCGAGCTGGTTGTCTTAGATGTGTACGAAGAAATTGTTTATTTAAAACTCCGGCTGTAGCATTAAATAATGTATAACTATCGTAATTATCATCAACAGAATAATAAGGATGAACAACAGATGCTAATCCACTTGCTACATTTAAAACCTCTGAACGATTTCCCCACGTAACATCATGCACAAAACTATTTAGTTTAATGTTTGTATTACTAATGCCAAGTAATTTATCTCCGTCTACATCTCTTTGTTCTGTAGGATATAAAAGCGAAGCTGGAGGATTTACAACAATATCACCTTGTGGTGTATAACCTGGCGCATTAATATTTTCTTCCTCTTCTATATAAGCATGGAAAACTGTTGCTAAATCTGCAACACCTAATAGCGAGCCTAATTGAATACGGATTCCGTTATACTCAATAGGAACTCCTTTGCTAGATGGTGCAAAAGAGAAGTGGAATACGTTATCTCCTTTTAACAAATCTAATAATCCTCCTTTTACAGGAGTATAATCTCCAACATTTGAAGCATTAAGTAAACCTACATTACCCGCAGTAACTCCATTATCCGTCTTACGACCTACAATTGTTACAGCACCAGCTAATTTTACGCCTGAGTATTGTTCTCCTAATTTCACAGTAACTTTTTTACCTTTTAATTCAGCAGGAGTATATAGCGTTCCATTAGGTTTTGTGAAGTATAAATCGATACCAACAGTTCCGATTCCTAAAATTACAACTCCACCTGTAATCGTTGCATAATCTGCTCTGTTACCATTTACCGCATTATCTTTATTTGCTACACCACTTGCTCCAGAAGTCCAACTCACAGCTTTTGTTGCAAATACTTTTTTGGTTACAGTATTACAGTCATTTAAATCGTAAACGATTAATCGGATTGTTGCATAACTAACACAACCTTCTTTAGCTGCAGCAGAAGTAGTTGTCGCCTCTACTGTAAATGTATAATCACCTTTCTGAAGTCCGGAAACTGAACTTCCAACAACTGTTCCTTGAGAATCAAATATTTTAATTGTTGATGGCAGTTTCCCTGAAATTGTAGGAAACGTAAATACATCTCCCTCTTTTATTGCAAACGAATTAACTCCTCCAGGTAAAATAATTTGATTTTCTTCCTGAACATTAATCGTCACTTCGTTTGATGTTGCCGAAACATTATCACTTCCACCTAAAATCTTATTCATTTTAGCAACACGTCTTACTTTCGTTTTACGTGTTATGTTAGTTAATGTAATTGACTGTTGCCCTGCAACCTCAACATTTCCATCATCATTCGTTACATCTGCACTTTTGTTCCATGTAACACCATCATCAAAGCTGATTTCCCAAGTATAGATAAAACGAGTTGTTTGAGATGAAGTTGCTTTTTGAAGTTCTAATACTGCGATTTCTCCTCCATAACAAACAATTTTTTCGTTAACTTCTGATCCACTTGTTAGAGTAATTTTTCCTGGATCTGGAAAACCTACATCTACTTTAACTAACATTTGATTATTATCACAAGCACTTTTATACATAAATGAAAAAGATTGACTTGTTGCTGTAGGAACTAAATAATTGGACGGAATCTCTGTTACTTCATCTTCTAAATAAAATTTATAACCATTTGTATTAGGTCCTAAACCAGCCATTTCACCAACTGTTATTTTATCATGTTGATTAACTTTTTGTGTTGACACAGAAGGAACTTTAATGGTTTTACTCCAAAAAACAGAAACAAAATTCGTATTATTCGATAAATCTCCATCAATATTTGTGTTAGATGCGTTTAAATAATTTAGAGAGATATTAAGTGAGTTTATATCTCTTTCACCTGCATTAAAAATATCTGTATTCCAATTTTTTGCGAATTGCAAAGTAATCTCTCCATTCGCAGGTATCGTTGTGTTATCTTTTAATGTAAAAGTATAATCGTTTGAAATATTGGCATTGTAACTTTCATCCATATTCCATTTGCTATTATCTCCTAGCTGAGCATTGAAAGTTTCAAGTTTATCATAAGCAAGATAATTATTAACATTAAATTTCACATTTACCTTATCACTTGCAGATGTTACAATAGGAAAAGGAGAATTATTCTTGATTGTTAACGTATAATTATTTGTTTCCCCGTTGTATCCACATTGATTATCTACACTACTTGTTATTGATAAATCATTTTCTTTATCATAAAAAATTACTTTCGCAATAGAACAAGTCCCAGTTAGATTACAAATTTGGTATTGCAAAGGTGTAGTTGGCATTGTAGTACCCGCTGTTACGTTTACTTTTCCTGTTTTTGTATCTAGCGTTATACCTGTAGGCCATGTACCTATAGTAGATATTGAAGAGTTTTTGCTTGTTCCATCAAAAATTAATACTGTATTTAAACCGTCCAATTTATCATTTGTACCTAAATACATTCCTGCAGAACCCCATCTAAAAATATCATCGTTTGCTTTAAGAATATCCGTTAGTACAAATGTTTTATTATTCTCCAGATTATCATCTTCGAAAAGAACCGAATTCACCGAGACACTATTTTTTATTCTATTTCCATTAATAGCTCCTACATATCGTCCGACAACTGTAACTGTACCTTCAGTAAATTTTTCTAAACCAAGAATACCTGAAATTTTATTGTTTACATTTTGTAATAATGAAGTTGTATTATTCACAAAACCAGAAAGCTGAATAGATTCTACAACAAACTGATTTGTATTTAACTGAATACCATTTGCATCCTGAATAATATCTATAAACTCTATATCCGAAACTGTTGCACTTTGAAAGTTACTAACCTCTATCGTATAAGTAATTCTATTTGCATCAGGATTTGGTGTGCTAGCTTCTGCCAAATGCGTTTTGTTTGCAGATTTTTTTACACTAATTCCTCCTGGTGTTTTTACCGTAACATTTCTAATTTCGTGATAATTTGTACTTCCACCAGTAGAACCGGCGAACCCAACTTTCAATGTTTTATACGGTTTTTCTGCAGAAACAGTAGAAAAATGTTCAACAAAGGCTCCTGTTATACTGCTTTTAAGAAAAGTTTTAATTCTATAACTACCATTTTCTGGAGTGATTTCAATTTTTACTCTTCTATAAAAATTAGCATCCGTAGGACGTGTAGAACCAGATTTTGTATACGCTATTCCGCTACTATAAGCTTTACCAAACAGATATTTATAATCTGGCGCTATTCCTCTGATCGATACATAGTTTTTGTACAAACTAGCTCCAGCTCCACCATTTTTACCTTCGGCAGTTGATGCATAGTTTCCATATTCATCAAATCCAATACCTATATAACCTCCGGTCATACCTGCTCCTGAATTACTTTTTGAATATCCTAAAGCACCACCAAAAGCACCTGTCTTAAAAATGTTTGCTCCAGTTGGACCATAATTTCCATCAAATAAGAAAACTGTAAATCCATCTGCACCACTTCCTCCCCACGTTTTATAGTCAAACTCTATCGTTACACCTTGTTCCGAAGGAAAGGTCTCATTAATATAGGCAAATCCTTTTTGATTCCCTGTATTTGCAGTCAAACGTAACCATCCATCACCAACTGCGTCACCTTTACCAGATGTTAGTAAGGCATTATCACCAGTAATAACGTTAGAACCTACACTTGAATTTTTAAAACTTTCGTCAATAATAAATTGTGCAGACAATGCTACACATAGAATAAAAAATTGAGCAGAAAGTAAAAATTTTAATTTATTTAAACTCATGATATACTATTTTTCAAGTTAAACAACATTGCTATTCTTAAGCTATTCATTACTTAACTTTCAATACTATATTCATAAAAGAACCCGTTCTTATTATCGCACTTGTATTTACTTTATATGTCAATTCACCTAAAGCACTTACTTTGATATCTGTAAACACAGAAGAGTCTGCAAATGTTACAAAATAGTCATATTTATCAGCTGTTAATACAAATTCTGTTAACTTAGAAGTTGTAGAACTTGCTGCTATTGGTGAATTAAATTGAGTATTGAATAAATCATAAATTTTTACACTATAAGTAGATGTAGCTGAATCGTAATTGTAAGATAAATTAGACGTATCTAATATTCTTGCATCAGTTGCTACAGTTGGCAAAACAACAGAAGGCATATAGAAAAACTTTGGAGTAGATGAAAAATCCGTCCATTCTAATCCTAATTTATCTTTTTTATAAATCAATATTTGATTATCCTTTGTATTTTCTAAAGAATTATCAGTTACAATATTAATTCCGTTGTTAATCGTTTTATTAGGATCAATTAAGGGTTTTGAAGTAGGGAATGTATAATGATTAGTTCCAAATCCTCCTATGTAAAATTTATTAAATAAAAAATTGTATCCAAAACCATTATCCCCTTTAAAATTTTTTGATAATGTAAACATATCTGTATTCAGATTCATCAATACATATTCTCTAAATATATTAGTCGGATCAGAAACTCCATTAAATCCTTTAGCATACTCAAACTGAAATCCATTGTTACCTATATTAAGAGCATTCATTTCAAAATTTGCATTTGCACCTTTACGACTTGTTAATCCTAAAGAATAATTATCTTGCAAAAAAGCATTACCTTCAAACTCCTCATCAAACTTCATTAATTTCGAAATATCCTTGTACTTCGCAGAATAAATAATATTTCCGTTTTCACCCCAACCATCTGGCATTAATGAACTGTTTGTTTCGATTCCTAAAAATCGATCCGAAATACCCGAAATATCTTTGTGTGTGTAAAAAGCTCTAAAATCCCCTCCTACTTCTAATTGTTTCTGAGCAGGATTAGCTTCAAAATCAATTGAATTTCCACTATCATAACCAATTTCCTACTTTACCTTTTTGATAAATATCAACATCAACTAAATCTATTGCAGTACCATTATTTGAAGCTGCTTTTTCAGTTTTAGGAGAAGTAGATGGCGCTTGTGCTTTCCAATATGTTTCTTTCAAAGTTTGAGGAGCGTCTGGTAATTTAATCCAAACAAGACCATCAAAATAGTAAAATCCTTCAGAATCAATATTAACAGCCGTCCCTGTTTGAGTACCAGAAACAACCTCATTCACAAAAATCATAGTAGATTTCTCTACACCAACCATAGATTGAGCACGTTCTCTGTTTACCCTTGGAATGATGATTCCTTCTGCATTTGTTGAACTCCCTACCGGATTAATCGCCTTAACATCTAAGGTCGCTTTTGGATCATTAGTACCAATCCCTACTTGAGCGTTCACAACAGAATATGTCAACGCTAAAGTAATACTAAGTATAACTTTTTTCATAAATATAATAAACTAAACCAATACAAAAATATTGATATTAATCTATTAAACGACTCAAAATCTATATTTTAACAAAAAAACAATAAATACTATAAGAAAACCGACTTGTTTAAGCTTATAAAAATCAATAAGGTATATAAATAATCACTCTTTCTTTTAGAATAACTCTAAACAATTTCAGCTACAACGAATGTACTACCACCTATATATATCATATCATTTGTAGAAGCATTCGATTTTGCAGCATTCAAAGCTTTATCAACTGTATCAAAAAAGTGTTTGTCTTTGATATCTTGTGGAATGATTTTATACAATTCATCAATATCATATTTACGAGGAACATCTGGTTGACAGAAATAATAGGTCGCTTTTTTTGGAAAGAAATTTAAGATTGATAAAACATCTTTATCATTCACAAAACCTAAAACCAAATGTAATTGATTATATGCTTGCTCATTTATTTGCTTCGAAACTTCAGCTAAACCATGTGGATTATGCGCTGTATCAGCTACAATTAATGGATGCTGTCCTAAAATATCCCAACGTCCACGCAAATTTGTATTTTTTACAACATTCAATAAGCCATTCGTAATATTCTCGGGAGAGATTGTCCAACCTTGTTTTTGTAATTGTTCAATAGCGGTTAAAACGGCACGTTTATTTTTGATTTGATAAGATCCTTTCAAATCTGAAGGTAAATCTTGAAAATGTTTTTCTTCAACAAAAATGATTTCAGCATTTCTATCTTTCGCGACTTGTTCAAAAACTGGTTTTGTTTCTGCAGTTGTTTCTCCAATTACAACCGCTGTATTTGGTTTGATGATACCAGCTTTTTCAAATGCAATTTTATCCAATGTGTCACCCAAAAATTGTGTATGATCTAAACCTATATTCGTAATAACAGAAAGTTCTGGTAAAATAATATTCGTGGAATCTAATCGTCCGCCCAAACCAGTTTCTATAATCGCAATATCTACTTTTTGCTGTGCAAAATATTCAAAAGCCATCGCAATTGCAATTTCGAAAAAAGATGCTTTTTGATCGATGATTTTTTGCTCATTCTTATTCACAAAGTCAATCACAAATTTTTCATCAGCCATTGCTCCATTTACACGAATTCGTTCGCGAAAATCTTTGAGATGCGGAGAAGTTGTTAAACCTGTTTTGTAGCCCGCTTCCTGAAAAATAGAAGCTAACATATGAGACGTACTTCCTTTACCATTTGTTCCTGCAATATGAACAGTTTTAAATTTAGTTTGAGGATTTCCCAAATATTCGCACAAAGCCGAAATATTAGTTAAATCTGCTTTCAGTGCTGATGCTCCAACACGTTGAAACATTGGTAAATTTGTAAACAACCAATCGATTGTTTCTTGATACGTTCTCATTTATTCAAAAATTTATACGAATATACAACGCCTAAAAATAAAAAAATCGAATTCTTCCGAAGAAAAATTCGATTCAATTTTATATTATTTCAAATGATTTAATTAATCTGAATAATCTTGTTTTGTTGTTAATAATATTTTTAAAACAATAAACCCAACGATAGCAGCAGTTAGTGAAGCGACTAAAATCATCAGTTTTGCTTCATTTATATAGCTTGGGTCTTTGAAGGCTAACATTGAAACAAATATTGACATTGTAAATCCAATTCCTCCTAAAATTCCGACACCAAAAACTCGTTTGAAATTGACAGCTGTAGGCAATTCACACAAACCAAATTTAACCGCAATCCATGTAAATAATGTAATTCCGACTGGTTTTCCTATAACTAATCCTAAGAAAATACCCGAAGCTAACGGAATACTAAAATGCGCTAATCCTCCACCATCAATCGTAATTGCTGTATTGGCTAGTGCAAATAATGGTAAAATAATAAATGCAACAGGAAGGTGTAATGCATGTTCCATTTTAGCTGAAAGTGATTTAGAATCATCCTTATCAAATGGAATTGTAAATGCGACCAAAACTCCAGCAATTGTAGCATGAATACCCGAATGTAGCATAAACCACCAAACGGCAATTCCTCCTATAATATAAGGAATCATCGATTTTACTTTTAATTTATTCAAAGCGAAAAGACCTAACAAAATAGCGATTGCAATTCCGAATTGTGTAAAATCTAGAGGCAATTCTGGATTTGGATAAAACAATGCAATCACGACAATTGCACCTAAATCGTCTATTACCGCTAAAGCTGTCAAAAATACTTTAAGAGACATTGGTACACGTTTCCCTAGCATTGTTATAATAGCAACAGCAAATGCAATATCTGTTGCCATTGGTATTCCAAAACCATGTATTGTATCAGTTCCTTTGTTTGTTAAAAAGAAAATAAATGCTGGAACTAACATTCCCCCTAATGCTGCAAATACAGGTAAAATTGCTTTCTTCGTATCTGATAATTCACCGACAAAGACTTCTCTTTTTAATTCTAAACCTATCAAGAAAAAGAAAATAGCCATTAAACCATCGTTAATCCAATGAGCAAAAGAATGTCCAAACATGTCTATATGCCAAATAGAATCATACGATTCTGCAAATGGAGAATTGGCTAATAATAAAGATAAAGCAGTACAGAAAATCAATAAAATTCCTCCTGAGGTTTGGCTATGAAAAAATTTGTTAAAAAGTTTAGAAACGATCATTATATTTTTTTTAGAATCGTAAAAATAATGAACTCGTTTTTAACCGCCTAATTATCTCTAAAGAATCGGGTTAATTTTATGATTTATTGAAATACAATTGATATTATTATAAAACTTCGAAAATAACTCCAGAAGAATGATCTTTTTTAGCTCCAGTTACAGAAGCTAAACAATTTATTTCGTTATTAACACGACGATAGCCAAGAAAAGCAAAAATTAAAGCTTCCTTGAAATCGATTAAATGATCAGTTGGAATAATGATTTCAACATTCGATAATTCTCGTAAACGATTGATAAAAAACAAATTTCGAACTCCACCTCCAGTTATCAACACATTGTTGATATCGTATAAAGCAAAGATATTTTGAACCTGAAATGCAAAATGCTCTAGACAACTTCTCAGCTTATCTTCGGTAGAAATATCGTACTTATCAACAATTGTTAAAAACTCATCAGTTACCCATTCAAAACCTAATGATTTTGGAAAAGGTTGATGGTAATAGTTCAAAAGGTTTAACTCTTCTACTAATGCAGTATTAATATTTCCTTGTTCTGCTAATTTTCCATTTTTATCAAATTCAAAACCGAGTTGTTTTGCATAATGATTCAAGACAATATTAATCGGGCAGATATCAAAAGCAATACGTTTTCCATTTCTATTCATCGAAATATTAGAAAAACCTCCAAGATTTAGACACGCATCGTAGTTAGAAAATAATAATTCGTCCCCAATCGGAACCAAAGGTGCTCCCTGTCCTCCTAAAATAACGTCTTGTGTCCTGAAATCACACACCACTTTTTGTTGACAACGCGACGCAATTGCTGCACCGTTTCCTATTTGCAAAGTGAATGATTTCTGCGGTTGATGAAAAATAGTTTGCCCGTGAGATGCAACAAAATCTACTTTTTCTATCTTATTTTTATGAATAAATTCTTTTACTTGTTCTCCAAGAAAATAACCAAACTCTACATCCAATTGACATAAATCCATAGCTGAATATTGAAAAGCTTCTGCTAGTTTTGTTCGCCAATCGGATGAATAATCGATTGTTTCAGCATATAAAATTTCGAAACGCTGGTTATCATCAAAACGAACATAGCAAATATCCAATCCATCTAACGAAGTTCCAGACATCAAACCAATGCAAAAAGTAGGGTTTTTCATGCTGTAAATTTAATGAGAGAAATTGATAGTTTATAGGTTTAGAAATTAGAAATTTTAAAAAACTAAGAAACTATCTTTCATTTTTTCCTTGATGAAAAAACGAAACAAAAAAATCAAGACCTCAATAAATCGGCTGAAAATGATTCATTCTACGCGAAAAGATTTAAAAACCTATCGGTTAAATCTTTTTATCGCTTCGAATTTCTTCATTTTTTGACGCCTTATTTATTGAAAGGTCATTTGAAATTCCTTTGAATAAGTAAATTGGTTTTCAATTATTAATAAGGTATGATTCTGAAAAAAAGTATAAATATTATTACTCAAAACTTATTACTTATTACTCATAACTAAAGATGCGTTAGGGATAGTAGAGGAAATCCTTTGCGAGGAATGAAGCGATAGCGGAGTTGCAAAGCAAAGATTGCAACGGATAGCCCGCCCGAAGGGAACGCCTAAATGATAAGAAAAATTGTTTTGATAAATCTTAGGTTATTGCGAACATATCAGTTAGAAATTCTGATGATAAAAGCTTATATTTGAAATATAATAAATACAAACAAAACATGGCACAAGATGTAATCTTCGATTTGATTGAAGAAGAAAAAGAAAGACAATTAAACGGAATTGAATTAATCGCTTCAGAAAACTTTGTTTCAGACAACGTAATGCGCGCAATGGGTTCTGTTTTAACAAATAAATATGCAGAAGGTTACCCTGGAAAACGCTATTATGGTGGTTGCGAAGTTGTGGACGAAGTGGAAACAATTGCAATTGAGCGTTTGAAAGCGTTGTTTAATGCAGAGTATGCAAACGTTCAACCTCACTCAGGTTCTCAGGCGAATGCGGCTGTTTACTTGGCGTGTTTGAAACCTGGAGACAAGATCTTAGGATTCGATTTATCGCATGGAGGTCACTTAACACATGGTTCTCCTGTTAACTTTTCTGGATTAACTTACCAAACTTCTTTCTATGGAGTGGATAAAGAAACAGGAAGAATTGACTACGAAGCTATGGCAGAAACTGCTCGTAAAGAGAAGCCTCAAATGATAATTTGTGGTGCTTCGGCTTACTCAAGAGATATAGATTATGCTAAATTTCGTGAGGTAGCTGATGAAGTTGGTGCTTTATTGTTAGCTGATATCTCGCATCCTGCAGGGTTAATTGCTCGCGGAATCTTAAATGATCCTATGCCTCATTGTCATATCGTAACTACGACAACTCACAAGACTTTACGTGGTCCTCGTGGTGGAGTAATTATGATGGGGAAAGATTTTGAGAACCCTTGGGGAGCAAAAACACCTAAAGGAGAAGTGAAAATGATGTCTCAAATCTTGAACGGAGCAGTATTCCCTGGTACACAAGGTGGACCTTTGGAGCATGTAATCGCGTCTAAAGCTGTTGCTTTTGAAGAGGCTTTATCTGACGGTTATATGGACTATATTGTACAAGTTGTGAAGAATGCGAAGGCTTTGGCTGCTGCATTAGTTGCAAAAAATTATGATATTGTATCTGGAGGTACAGATAATCACTGTATGTTAATCGACTTACGTAACAAAGGTATCTCTGGTAAACAAGCAGAGAACGCTTTAGTTTTAGCAGAAATCACTTGTAACAAAAACATGGTTCCTTTTGATGATAAATCTCCTTTCGTTACATCGGGGATTCGTTTAGGTACTGCGGCTATAACAACTCGTGGGTTGGTTGAGGCAGATATGCAAACTGTTGCTGACTTGATTGACGAAGTATTAATGAACATAGATAACGAAACTATTATTGATGCTGTAGCAGATCGTGTAAACGATTTCATGTCTTCTCGTCCATTATTTCAAATGAAGTAAGTAGAAACTTAGTTTCGATTATAACAATAGAAAAGTCCTGAGCATTGCTTAGGACTTTTTGTTTAGTCTAAAACGTCAATACATTTTGATCAAAATGTATTGACGTTTTCTTTAAAATCACTTGACGTTTTTATTGAAATGTCTTGAGGAAATAATTTACTTTATTCGAACTTATAATATGATTGAATGAATAAGAATTCTAATTAGATAAGTAATTATATAAATTGTTATACTGAATAAAGAGATAAGGAAGCCGAAATATCTGTAATCAATATTTATTGAATGACTATTAAATAATACTTTTTATTATTTTATTCTGAATGATAAATATAATTGTTAGAATCTATTAAAAATTTTATGATTTGTTTATAATCTAAAGTAAACATCATAAAAAAAGCAACTTCGAGATGAAGTTGCTTTTCTATTTAAAATAAGATAAGTCTTTGTTATTACGCATTCAATGCTTCTGCACCACCAACGATCTCTAAGATCTCGTTTGTAATAGCAGCTTGACGAGCTTTGTTGTATTGAATTTTCAATCCTTTTTGTAACTCGCTTGCGTTGTCTGTTGCTTTATGCATTGCAGTCATACGTGCTCCGTGCTCAGAAGCGTTAGCATCTAATACGGCTTTGAATAATTGCGTTTTCAACGTTTGAGGGATTAAATCTCTTAAAATCTCTTCTTTCGAAGGGTTGAAGATATAATCTAACTCTGCTGAATTGTTTGCTTCTTCTTCAGTTTTCTCTAAAACGACTGGTAAAAATTGTTCGTCTTGTACAATTTGAACAGCTGCATTTTGAAATTGATTGTAGATAATTCTGATTTGATCAAAGTCACCTGCAGTAAATTTCTCAACTAAATCGTCTGCAATTTCAGCTACATCTGCAAAATTTACATTATCCCAAATGCTTGATGCATTTTTATAGATAGTTTGTGTTTTACTAAAAGTATCGTTTGCTTTTTTACCAATAGTTAAAAGCTCTACTTGTTTACCAGCTAATTCCTCAGCTAATAAAGCATTTACTTTTTTGATGATGCTTGAGTTGTATCCTCCACATAAACCTCTATTTGAGTTAATAACGACTAAAAGTACTTTATTAACTTCGCGCTCTTCTGTTAATGCACCTCCTACTTCAGCTTCTAAAGTAGAACTTACATTTTGTAAAAGTTCACGTAATTTATCTGCATAAGGACGTAACTGAACGATTGAATCTGTAGCACGTTTTAGTTTTGCAGCAGATACTAATTTCATAGCACTTGTGATCTGCATTGTAGAACCTACAGAAGTAATTCGGTTACGTATATCTTTTAAATTTGGCATAATTCTATTTGAGATGAAGGATTAAAAGAAACTTAAAGATCCAAAAACCTTTAAGCTTCATTTATATATTTCTTAGTACTTAGAAGTAGTTTCTGTAATAACTTTCTTCAATACATCCATAATTTCATCAGTCCATTTACCTAAACGGATAGATGTTAAAGTGTCTGCATATTTGTTGCGCATTAACTCAACAAAATCAGCTTGCCACTCTTTCACTTGGTTAACTGGAACGTTTTTCAACATACCGTTAGTACCCGCATAAATAACTGCTACTTGCTCTTCTACTGGAATTGGAGAGTTAACACCTTGTTTCAATAACTCAACGTTACGCTCACCTTTACCAATTACGTTCATTGTAGCTGCATCTAAATCAGAACCAAATTTAGCGAAAGCTTCTAACTCACGATATTGTGCTTGGTCTAATTTTAATGTACCAGATACTTTTTTCATTGGTTTTGTTTGTGCAGAACCACCAACACGAGATACAGAGATACCTACGTTAATCGCTGGACGTACACCAGAGTTGAATAAATCAGACTCTAAGAAAATCTGTCCATCTGTAATCGAAATTACGTTAGTTGGGATATATGCAGAAACGTCACCAGCTTGAGTTTCGATAATTGGTAAAGCAGTTAAAGAACCACCACCTTTTACGATACTTTTCATAGATTCTGGTAAATCATTCATTTGAGATGCAATTGCATCATCTTTGATTACTTTTGCAGCACGCTCTAATAAACGAGAGTGTAAGTAGAAAACGTCTCCAGGATATGCTTCACGTCCTGGTGGGCGACGTAATAATAAAGACACCTCACGGTATGCAACGGCTTGTTTAGATAAATCATCATAAACAATTAACGCCGGACGACCAGAGTCACGGAAAAACTCACCGATTGCAGCACCTGCCATTGGAGCATATACTTGCATTGGAGCTGGATCAGATGCATTAGCAGCTACTACTACTGTATATTTATCTGCACCGTGGTCTTGTAATGTTTTCATGATTCCTGCTACTGTAGAACCTTTTTGTCCTACTGCAACATAAATACAGAAAACTGTTTCACCTCTATCGTAAAACTCTTTTTGATTTAAGATTGCATCTAAAGCAACAGACGTTTTACCTGTTTGACGGTCACCAATGATTAACTCACGTTGTCCACGTCCAATTGGAATCATCGAGTCAATAGAAACGATACCTGTTTGTAATGGTTCGTTTACTGGTTGACGGTAGATAACCCCAGGAGCTTTACGCTCGATAGGCATTTCATATAATTGTCCTTCGATTGGTCCTTTACCATCGATAGGATTTCCTAACATATCTACAACACGTCCTAACATTCCTTCACCTACGTTAATAGATGCAATTTTGTTTGTACGTTTTACTGTGTCACCTTCTTTAATACCTTTTGAAGGTCCGAAAAGTACAATACCTACGTTGTCTTCTTCAAGGTTTTGTACCATTCCTTCTAACCCGTTTGAGAATTCTACTAATTCTCCGTATTGAGCATTGTCTAACCCGTAAACACGAGCAATACCATCCCCAACAGTTAGAACGGTTCCTACTTCTGCTAATTCAACTGCTGAATCAAAGCTTGTAAGTTGTTGTTTTAATATAGCTGAAACTTCAGCTGGATTTATTTCTGGCATTTCTGAAATATTTAAAATTTAGGAATGTATTCGTTTTTCGAAAAATCTTTTTTTAATGTAGCTAACTTTGTTTTGATTGATGAATCTACTTGGTTGTTTCCGATTTTTAAAACGAAACCACCAATTAAAGATGCATCTACTTTGTTCTCTACTTTTACTTGACTATTTGCAGCTAAAGTTTGTTTTGCTTTTGCTACAATATTATCAATTGTATTTTGATCTAATTGTACTGCCGAAGTAATTTCTGCTGTAACAATATTATTTGCTAAATCGTATAATGAAATAAACTGATCTGCAATTTTAGACAAAATATTTTCTCTACCATGTCTTACGACTAATGAAATGAATGTTTGAGAAGTTTTTGATAAAGATTTAAAAATCTCACTCAAAACAGCTTCTTTTTTCTTTGCATCAATCACCGGAGAATTTAAGAAAACTCTTAAATCATCATTCTCTTTAATGACTTTGCGAACATCATTCATTTCAGCATACACTACGTCTGTTTGGTTTGCTTCATTCGCAAACTCCATCAAACCTTTAGCATATCTATGTGCTGCTCTGAATCCTGCCATGATTAATTGAATTTAACTTGATCAATAACATCATTTACTAAAGCTTCTTGTGCAGATTTGTCTGACAATTCTTTAGTTAAGATTTTTTCAGCAATTTCAATTGACAACTGTCCAACTTGATTTTTAATATCAGCCATTGCCGATGCTTTTTCATTTTGGATAGCTGACTTAGCGTTTTCAATTAATTTGTTTGCTTCTACAGTTGCAGAATTTTTCGCCTCGTTGATGATATTTTCTTTCATTTCACGCGCTTCTTTCAAGATAGCATCACGTTCAGCACGAGCTTCTTTCATGATTTTCTCGTTTTGAGCGTTTAATAAAGCCATCTCTTCTTTCGCTTTTTTAGCTGCGTTTAATGCATCCTCGATAGATTGTTCTCTTTCTTTAACTGCAGATAAAATTGGTTTCCAAGCTAATGATCTTAACAATACTAATAAGATGATAAATACTACCGCAGTCCAAAAAATAAGACCAACTGAAGGTGTAATTAAATCCATTGTGTGTATGTATTAAATTTTATTTTTTACTAATTAATTTTTTAATGAATTAGCTTCAACAACCAACCGTTATTGAAGCTAATTTCTAATTCAAATATTATCCGTTACCTAATAACGCAACTACGATACCAAATAAACCTGCACCCTCGATTAAGGCTGCTGCGATAATCATAGCTGTTTGAATTTTTGAAGCCGCTTCTGGTTGTCTAGCGATTCCTTCCATAGCTGATCCACCGATTTTACCGATACCTAGACCAACTCCTAAAACTGCTAAACCAGCTCCGATTGCTGCAATACTTCCTGTCATGATAATTGTATTTAATTATTAAAAAATTATTTTATTGTTTTTTTATATTCTATTCTTAATGATGATCGTGTTCTGCTACTGCTGTTCCGATAAATAATGAAACTAACATTGTGAATACGAACGCTTGTAATGCCGCTACTAATAACTCTAAACAGTAGATAAATAACGCTAATGGAATAGATCCACCTGCCATAGCTTCTGTTTGGAAAATAAAGATTAACGAAATTAACGACATAATGATGATGTGACCTGCTGTAATGTTCGCAAATAAACGAATCATTAAGGCGAAAGGTTTTGTAATAATCCCGATTAACTCAATTGGAGCTAAGATTAATTTTACTGGAACCGGTACACCTGGCATCCATAACATATGTCCCCAGTAACCTTTGTTTCCTGAAAAATTAATTACGATTAATGCGATTAATGCTAATACAAATGTAACTGCGATATTACCTGTAACGTTTGCTGCACCTGGTAACAATCCTAATAAATTGTTGATCCAAATGAAGAAAAATAACGTTAATAAATAAGGCATAAATTTCGCGTATTTTTTCTCACCAATATTTGGAATCGCTACTTCATCACGAACAAAAACAATAATTGGTTCGATGAATCCTGCGATACCTTTTGGTACCATATTTCCTTTTTTGTAGTTAGATGCAACTGCAGAGAAAACTAAGATTAAAATCACGAAAGAGATTAACATTGATGTTACGTTTTTCGTAATAGAAAAATCTAATGGTTTTTCATTTTCTAAATGAATAGCTCCTTTTTCGTCTACGTGAGGTTTGATTGTACCTTGCGCATCTGTTTTGTAGATTTTTTCGTGGTAGTTGATGTAGTAGTTTCCGTTACTCTCAACAACCGCTTCGTTGTGGTGAAATTTAGAAGACATAAAAACCTGTAAACCATTATCCCATAAAATAACAGGTAATGCAACTCCTACACTTTTTTCTCCTTCTCCCCATAAATGCCAATCGTGCGCATCTGCAATGTGGTGCATGATACCTGGCACTGGGTTAAATGTAGATTCGCCAGATTTCACTTTAGCAGCTTCCTCTTGACTTTTTACTTGCTCACTTTTAATTAACTCCTCAAACGTTTTTGGAAGACCTTCGTGCGGAACCGCTGTAGAGGCGAATCCGAAATTGAAAAGTAATAAAAACGCTAATAACGCTGAAAATTTCATGTATAATTCCTTTGTTTCTAAATTGCGTGCAAAATTATAGTAAATTAACCACTTACCAAAGTCAAATGCTAAAAATCATTAAACTTTTTTTAACTTTAAATTAATTAAGCGAATAAAGACTAAAACTTCGGCTAGCAAAATTACAAAATAACTTATAAATAATTGCACAACATTTGATTTAATTTGTTCATTCACAACAACCAATGCCAATACAACTGCCATCTTCGCAATCATCCCTCCCATAAAGGCAAAACCAACGTATTCAGGAAACTTTATCTTCACAAAACATCCAGCCTGAAAAATAAATAAGGTAATTAAACCAATTATTAAATACATTTTTGGTACAATAAGCGGATTTTCGCTCAAATTATAATGCGCAACAATTGCGTAATGAATTCCACAAAAAACGGAAATCATTAAGATAAATACGACTGCTAAAAGAATAAATTTCTTAATCATTAAAATTATTTTTTTGGTAATTGTTTCAACATCAGATATAATCCTGCAAAAACACCCAGCAAAGATAAGCCAGCTGTCCATAAAGGCTTATCAGTTTCAAATTTTTTATCCAAAAAAGTTCCTAACCATGTAAATAAAGCAATCGTAATTGCCATCTGCATTCCCATACCAGAAAACTTTAAATATTGATTTACACCTTCGGTCTTTCGTTCTTCTTTCATAAGTTTTACGTAATTTTGCAAAAAATTTTCTCGTGGTAAAGATAGGAAACATAGAGTTACCAGACTTCCCTTTATTGCTTGCACCTATGGAAGATGTGAGCGACCCTCCCTTCCGTCGTTTATGTAAAATGCACGGCGCAGACTTGATGTATACAGAGTTTATCTCTTCAGAAGGTTTGATTCGTGATGCAATAAAAAGTCGTCAAAAGTTAGATATTTTTGATTACGAACGTCCAATTGGTATTCAGATTTTTGGTGGAGACGAAGAAGCGATGGCAATGTCAGCTAAAATTGTCGAAACTGTTCAGCCAGATATTGTAGACATCAACTTTGGTTGTCCTGTCAAAAAAGTAGTTTGTAAAGGTGCTGGAGCAGGAGTTTTGAAAGATATAGATTTGATGGTGAAATTGACAAAATCTGTTGTTGATAGTACACATTTACCTGTAACGGTGAAAACTCGTTTGGGTTGGGATCATGATTCTATTAATATTGATGAAGTAGCACAACGATTACAAGATACAGGTATCAAAGCTCTAGCTATACACGGACGTACACGAGCGCAGATGTATAAAGGTCATTCGGATTGGTCACATATTGCACGTGTAAAAGCTAATCCTAATATTGAGATCCCTATTTTTGGAAATGGAGATATTGATTCACCTCAAAAAGCAGTGGAATACAAAGAAAAATATGGTGTTGATGGAATTATGATTGGTCGCGCTGCAATTGGTTACCCTTGGATTTTCGAGCAAATCAAACATTATCGTGAAACGGGTGAGTTGTTAGCAGAACCTACAATTTTTGAAAGAATGGAAGCTGCAAAAAATCACTTAAATTGGGCGATTGAATGGAAAGGTGAACGTACCGGAATCATGGAAACACGTATGCACTATACCAATTATTTCAAAGGAATTCCAAATTTCAAACCTTATCGTACAAAGTTAGTAACGCAGGATTCTTTAGAAGATTTGTTACTAACTTTCACAGAAATTGAACAAGATTTTATTCCAACATTAGAAGAAATATAAAATCAAAAAATCCATCAGAAAATCTGATGGATTTTTTTTTACAAACTTTGAGACTATATAATTAATTACAATTATCTACAATCAACACTTCTTCTGGATTTAACGTATCATATTTTATTCTGACAATTTCATCCACATCCGCTCTCGATCGCAAAGTAACCGTATAAACTTCATCATTTACAGGATATTGTATTGTAGCACTCGGGCGCTTTAAAGTTCCACCAGTTTCTACCACAACTCCCTCTACGCATTTACCTGTTTTGGCTAGTTGATCTTCTAATTTTCCTTTAGAATATTGACTATACCCAAAAGCAGCAACGCCTAAAATGGCAATGACTACATAAAAATATTTTTTCATAGAATTATCTTTTAATGTTTCTTAATCATTTTGTTTGAAACAAATTTAAATTCAATTCTATGGTTATAAAATCCCTATTATTGGCTAATTTTTAGTTTCGTGTTTAGTTTTCAAGGCGTAAAGTGCAAAAGTTCCCAACCAATGACTACCCATATAATCATCGTTTGAGATATTATTGAACGAATAATTAAAATGATGATTTGCCCAATCATTCAAATATTTCAACTCTGGTAATTTTGCAGCAATTTGATATAGAGCTGTTGCTCGACTAAAATTTAAACCATCCAAATGCACCAATTGTCCATCCGTACGATCTGAAACAATACCAGGTTTTAGTTCGTGTTTCTTATCAAATAATTGTGGTAAAAATGATTTCAACCATTTTTTATATTCATCATGTGGATGAATTTTAGACATCAACAAAGCTTCTTCCAAACAAGCCGAAAGAAAATCTGATCCACTTGGCTCGAAACCAATATTGCAACCTTTATCTTGTTGGTAAAGACGATTTGCATTAGTAATAATTACATTTTCGAAAGCTTTATCATTCACAGAACGTGCGTAATCTATCGCCAAACTCAAACCAAAGGCTGTGTTATCATGCGTACCTGTACGAATTGGATAAACTAATTTTGGTAAATATTCTTTATATTTTGTAATGATTAAATCAGTCAAAGGTTTCAGATTTTTTGCCCAAACTTGTGCATCTTTATCTTGCCAATTGTTCAACTCCATTTGTAGTTGTAACAGCCAAGCCCAACCATAGGTACGCTCAAAATTCTTGTTATTCTTATCATTGAAAAAAGCCATTTCAACTGCAACATTTTCTGGCGTAATCATCTGATTTAAATCATTTCTAACCAATTTATTTTGATCCAATTCAGGAAAATCTTTCATCAATTTCACAATCGACCAAAATCCATGTACAGACGAATGCCAATCGTAACAACCATAAAAAATTGGTCTTAACTTGCGAGGTGGCTTCAAATCTGCATCACTACCCAAGGCTTGTTGCAATTTATTTGGATATTCGACCTTGATACAGTGTGTTGGTAATTCAAATATTTTTTTAGCTTGATCTAACTGTAATTCTTGCGCAAAAGCAGTCGTCGTCAATAAAATTGTTAAATAGAGTAATTTTTTCATCAAAATGTTTTTACCAAATTACTAATTTTTACTCGAGTCCAAGAATTTTTTCAATTCTTCTTTCGCTTGTGAACTTTCAGGAAAATTTTTCACGTTTTGTTCAAAAAACTGTTTTGCTAAATCATTTTTCTTTTGTTTAACCAAATAATTTGCAACATTGTTGATATACGTTTCAGTTGGTTGAAATGCATAATTTAATTTTTTTGAGATCATTTCAAACGAATCTTTCATCGAATTTGGTTGATTCGGAATCTCTTTAATATTCACACGATAACCGTCAAACTGCCAACGCAAATAATCAATCGAGCCAATCATCGGAACCGAACCATGTTCTTCATCTACATATTGTTTGTAATGATAATTCAACGATTTATTCTTTGATGACTTCAAACGTTCGTCCACCTTTTTTATACTTTGATAATGATCGCGTAAATGATCTGAATTTTGACTTTCACCAACTTGTGTAATCATCAAGAATCGATTCTCGAAATGATGATTTTCTAGATTTTGATACAGATTCAATAATTCTTTATCGTTAAACCAAATACTCGGATCATGCGCAACATAACCATTGAAAGTTTTGGGATGATTGTACAAGGTTTTCAACGCAAAATATCCGCCCAAAGAATGTCCAATTAACAAACGAAAATCATTCACACGAAAATTTTTCTGCATAAAAGAAAACAATTCAGTTTGAATAAAATTGAGAAAATTAACATCATTTATATGCGTAAAATCTTTTGTTCTATCACCATTTTTATTCGTAATTCCGACAATGATTGATTCAGGCACTTCTGGATAAAAACCCGATTGAAACTTGGAAACAACACCAGCTAAAAATGTAAAATTAGATTCGGCATCTAACACATAAATCACAGGATAATTTACTTTTTGAAGTTTAGAATTGTGATACGATTCGGGAAGATTCACCCAAATTTCTCGTTCAGTATTTAAGATTTTAGAATTTATTTTTTGAATATCAGCGATTGATAACTTTTCTTGCGAAAAACCGATTTGTGAGAAAATCAAACAAAATAAAAGCAGTAATTTTTTCATGTATAAAATTTTTCTAAAAATAGTTATTTAGAATTATTCTACATAAATGATTTTGGACAGACTTTCTTTATAGAATACTTTTAAACATTTAATTTAACATCAACTTCTAATTTAATTTATATATTTATAATCAATCTATTACAACCTACCACCTATGAATACCACTGAATTTTTGCGATATAAAATTCAAAAAGAAGATACGTTAACTCTTGTTGCTAAACGAGTTGGAGTAAATTCTATTGATTTAAAAACCTTTCATAATAGACTTTGTTCTCAAGAAGAACGAATTTATTTTGACGATTTATCTTACTATAATTTCATCTACATTCCTTTTTATCAGCTTTCTAATCAAGAATTATTAAAGGAAAAGTATTCTGAAAGACCTTTCAAAAATTTTAATCCACAATTTTATGACTCAACCTATATTGTAGAAGAAACATTTAATTTTTATAGTCAAGAGGAATTTACAATAAGCTATTCGGTTGAGTTAAAATTCAACGAAGAAAACCATATATCGGTTCAACTTTATGATTTCAAGAAAAATGATGAAGCTCCTGATGATAAAATCAGCTTGTTAGCTTTGGCTTGTACTAAAAGTATTTCTCCATTTTCTGTGAAAATTTCTAGTGAAGGAGAAATTATTTCGTTCGTAGACCATAAAAGTATTGTCAAAAATTTTCAAGATAATAGAAACAATATTGAAGAATATCATACTGGTGAAATTGCGAAAAACTATTTAGACACTTTTGAAATCAGTTTAAAAAATGAAACTTATTTTCTGAATCAAATCAAGAATACACCACTTTTTCAGCTATTATTCCCAAAACTAGAATGGTTTTACAAAACTGCTTCTTGGACAGAAAAATTATTTATTGAAGAAAATAATTTCGAACTAACTGCAGAATATTTTCATGATGATAGAATCCTTTTGAACACAATAATTAAAGGAAAATCTGATGAAAATAAAGAGTTAGCCATTGCATATAAAACTGAAAAACATACTAAAAAAATCCTTGAGATTTCTGCCAATATTAATTCACAGAATATTCAACACAACCTAAAAATTATACCTAAACCCAATTCTCTATGAAAAAACATACCGTACAATCAGGAGAAACATTCGCTTCACTCATTCAAAATTATGAAATTAAAAGCAACGAACATTTGAGACTTTTCCATAATCTACATTGTCCTGAAGAAGATATTGTTCGAGGCGAATTGATTGTTGGAAAAGAAATTTTGATTCCTGATGATCCAGAATTTTTAATTGAAGAAACGGAAGAAATCGACGAAGGTACAGATACAATGAATGAAATTGAATCTGATACAACAAATGACTCTTCTGCAAATAATCAAGAGGAAAACGAGGAAGAAAATCAAGCAGAAGAGAAGAATAATGATTCTGGTGATTCTGAACATGAAGGCAAACATTTTATCATTCAAAAAGGAATGTGTCAATGTGATAAAGGATTCAAATTTCCAAAATTTAAAGTAACCTCTCATCAAAAACATTATTGGAATGCTGCTGAAGCTCAAGCAGATTATCTTGCTGTAACAGAAGATGATTTGACTTTTGAACCTCCTACTATGCCTTTCGGAAATTGTAAGCTTCGTCCGACTTCAGGTGGATATTTACCTTGCGTTTACGCTCCATCTGGAAAATGGCAAAAAACGTATGAAAAAGTAAAAGTTTTGGATAAAAGTTGTTTAACCGAAATCTCTGAATTGTTGTGCTCTGCAGGCGGAAAGATCACAATTCTGAAACATGGACAGCAATCTGAAATTGGTAAAACTAATGTAAACAATGCCAATACACAAGAACAACAAGTCTACAATCCTGTTGTAGATTTTGATGAGTTGAAAGAAGAAATTAACGGAGATAATT
This sequence comes from Empedobacter sedimenti, assembly GCF_030005555.1. Taxonomy (GTDB): domain Bacteria; phylum Bacteroidota; class Bacteroidia; order Flavobacteriales; family Weeksellaceae; genus Empedobacter; species Empedobacter sedimenti. Next base: position 24,342 of record NZ_JASCQG010000021.1, read on the forward strand.
TATTTGATTATGAATAATTCAATCGGCGGAGAACAAAATCCTACAATAGGCAAAGAATACAACTATTTTATAACTGATATGTTAGATGTTAATTTGACAATTACTAACGAAGTATCTACGTATATCTGGCACATTTACGTAAAATTAAAAAATGGAAAAATAGTTGATATTACCAAAGACGGTGGTAAAATTGGCTCTGAAGTACCTTATTCATTTTCAGAAAAAGCAATTAACAAAGAGTATATTTTAGTAGTTAATAGAGCTACAAAGAAATTACTGAGTACTGATTATAAATTTGAGAAAATAGCTGAATTCCATATCTTTCCGACTACAAGTACAGAAACTAAAATAGAGAAAGTTATTCTTTTTAATAAAGGTGCTAAGGATGTCAACAAAGCAAGCTATACAGATACATTAGTGGCAAGAGCTTATTGTATTGGTATGGTTGATAAAGAAATTGAATTTCAGTTATGGGAAGATGATGCTAAAGGAAAAGGACATGATGCAACGGTAAACAAGAATAATACAGACTCTAAATTTATTTTTAAAGCAACTGTTAACCGAAAAGGAATTGCAGAAGCAAAAATTCCCTTATCAAGCGACCCTAAACTTTTACAGAAGATTGCCAATAGATATCTGATGGCAGGAGACAAAACAGAAGGTGCTAATCACGAATATTATGTAACGGCGAGTTATTTGGGAGATATAAAAGGTGCGAGCCAAGTTAATGTAGATGTAAAAAATCCTGATAACAATAAAACACAGAAACCAAAACCTGATTCAGCAAAAGGTTCATCGAATTCCAATTCAAAGAACAATCAACCTGATAAAAAAGGAGATGTAAGTTCTGTTAAATTACTTAACGCAAAAAAAACACCAATAACCAAAGCGACGTTTGAAGATACAATTTATGTACAAATTAAAGGGAATAATCTTGATAAAAAGAAATATACACTTAAAATTTGGGAAGATGATGACTTCGGAGAAAATGATTTATTATACAAAGGTGAACATATATTTTCTACCAATACTTATCAAGAAGTAAAGGTTACATTAACTGATGAATTTAGAAAAATTGGAGAATTAGGCAATGATCCTAAAAATCCTGATAAAGGAGAATATTGGACAGGTAATTATCAAGAAGTTTTTGCAGAAGTAGAGCTGTTAACTCAAGTTACCAAATCAGCAATTATAGAAGTTAGTTTAAACGCAAAAATCACTCCACCAGAACAAACAATTGCTGTTTCTACTATAGGGAAGCAGGATAAGAAGAAGGAAGAAAATACTACTTGTGTATGTAAGCAGTATGATTTGATTTGGGGTAATAAAGTTTCTTGTGAGTTTAGGAAGAAAGTGGTGGAAATATGTGCAGAATTATGGGGCGAAAGTCGAAAAATTGAAATGGCTAATGGATTAATGGCTGTAATTTATGTAGAAACATCTAGTACTTTTTCAGCATCAAAAATAGAGTTAAAACCAACAGGAGAATATAGAAAAGATGGAAAAGCTAAAAAAGATTATAGGGGATTAACTAAAGATGAAATATTACAATTAGATGAAAATTTTACAGGAGCTGTAGGTTTGATACAATTCACCCCAGTAGCCATAAAAGATTTAAATAAGGAATTTTCATTAAAACTAACAAAAAGAAAATTAGCGCTAATGAATGAAATAGAACAATTAGATTATGTGAAAAAATATTTTCAATTATATAAATGGTTTACAAAATTAAAAAAACCTGAAGATATTGTAATCTTCCCCTTGTTAGGAACATTTAAAAGTATAGTTTTTATTTAATATTATTGTATTATTATTTTGATTAATTTGAAATGTAGGAAAATCATTAGGATTTTTGACCTTACCATATTT
>NZ_JASCQG010000022.1 GCF_030005555.1 Empedobacter sedimenti
AATTGCTCTGTTTCATAATTATCCCTAAGTTAATAAACTATATTTTTAAACGGTCCGGTTTTTAGGGAAGATTACAAAACCATTACAATTCCCTATTTGTTTTTGACTGCTAAGGCGCAAAGTTTTGATCGTGTTTTAGGTCTGAAATTAGGAGCAGATGATTACATTACAAAACCTTGTGATCCTGAAGAATTGGTGTTGAGAATAAAAAATATTTTGAAGAGGAATCAACCTGTTTTAGAAGAATCTATTAAAATTGGAACTTATATTTTTAATCGAAATCAATTGCAGTTAATTTACAATGAAGAGAAATTTCAGTTGACAGAAAAAGAAGCTGAGTTGTTAAGTTTCTTGATTCAGAATAATCATCAATTAGTGAGTCGTAAAGAGATTTTAGAAAAAATTTGGGGTGAAAACGATTATTTTATGGGGCGAAGTTTAGATGTTTTTATGACGCGTTTGCGTAAATATTTTCAGTATGATGAAACGATAAAATTTGAATCAGTTCGTGGAATTGGTTTTAAAATAGAGTTATAAAAAAATCCGAAGCTAGCTTCGGATTTTTTTTATTATGACTAAAAGTGAATTACTTTTTAATTAATTTTTTTGAAGTCGTTCCTTTTTCTGTTTTGATTTCTACAATATAAACTCCTTGTGCTAAGTGCGAAACATCAAGTTTATTGTTGTTAATCGTAACATTATTGTTAGAAATCGTTCTTCCAGTTACATCTACAATTCTCACATCAGCATTTTTGATGTTTGAAGGTAAATTAATTGTTAGTTCATTAACAACTGGGTTAGGATAAATTGATAGTTCATTTAATGAGTTGTCTTTGATAGCTAATGTGCTATTTGTTGACATTAAGTATCCTCCGAAACCAATTGCATCTACAGTAACTTCCCAATATTTGTATGTATCATTCCAAACAATATTTTCTGCAGGAACAACTGTGTTAACAACTTTACTTGTATAAGTACTTGGTGCGCCAGTGTTGTCGCTACTTGTACCAGCATAGAAATGTACTACAACATTCTTTTTGTTATCAACGTCAGTTGGAGAAGTAGGTAATTTTACGGTTGCATTTTTGTTAAATGCATCAAAATCTGCTTGTGAATAAAATAAAGTAACTTTTCCAGTAGAAGTTGAATTGTTAGCAGCTGCATTAACCTCGATTCTTCTTTGTACGAAATCTTTTAAAGTAGAATCAATCCAAGCTTTTGCAGTTGTTGAGCCAGTGATAGGAGCTGCACCAGATGCTTCAACTCTTGTGATAAGTTCGCATCCATTTACAAAATAATTGTATCCTAAATTAACACCTTGTGTTGCCGTTTTAGAAGTTTTAGCTAACTGTTTAACGCCAGGTTCATTTTCATATACTATAGCACGAATTTTTGCATCTAAACTCGAAGAAACTTTAAATGTTTTACCATCGTCTGATGAAAAATATGTTCTTTTATCAACGTTTGTTTTGTCAAAGAATAATCTATATGCAAATTGATCTGAATATACAACGACGTAAAAATCTTTCCCTAAAGTTGTTTTATAATTTAAGTCAGAGACGTCAAAGTTAGTCCATTCAAAATGACCAAGGGTTTGAATGTCTTCAATAGTTTTTGATCCAATTAAATCACCAACAGTACCATCTTCATTAGGTTTTCTTAATTCAATTGTAAAAGGAATTTTTTTGGTTGCATCTACAGTTGAACTTCCTGTTAAAATATATACACTTTGTAATTTGCCTGATATATCTGGAGTATATTTAACAGCTAGTCTTCCAAAGCTTTGAGGTGTTGTACTTCCTATATTATAATATCCTGCAGAAGGTAGTTCGGTTGGAGAATAAACTTCTGATGTGTTGTCATATCCTAACATTTTGAAGTTACTAACAGGACAACTTGTGTTTCCATTCAAATTATTTACTGCTTCTTGTACTGCATTGTAAATGTTTAATTTTCCGTGACCATATTCTCTTGTAATATTTGCTGTAGTGTACTCATCTTTATTAGCATTTTTTATTAATAACGCTTTAACCTCTTTAAAGGTTAAGTTTTTATTTGCTTGTAACAATAAAGCTACTGCGCCAGCTACACCAGGAGATGACATACTAGTTCCGGTTTTTGAAGAATAGTATTGATTTTTATCAACTGTAGAGGCTGTTGTACTGTTGAAAGGTCTTGCTGAAAGTACATTTGTTCCGTCAGTTGTGATATCTGGTTTTTGAACTTCATCTGCTCTTGGACCTTTAGAACTACTTGAGTTTAGTTGTCCAGTTGGTAAACTGTAATAATATGAATAACCAGCAGATCTGTTTGGTATGAGACTTCTACCAACATAATTTCCTACTGTAATTGCGTTGTCAGCCCCGCCAGGAGTAGAAACAGTATAGTAGTTGTCTCCATTTACAAAAGTAGAAGGGATTTCTTTATTATAGAACCAAGCATCAATCGTTTGTTTTGTGGTAGAATTATTTTCAATTTCTAATTCATAATCTCCCGCAGTTTTTACGTTGCTTCCAGTTCTATTTACAGATAAGTCTAAGTATCTTTTTTGGTTTGAAGTTGACCAATAATTATACAGAGTCATACTAATTGATCCAGAATTATCTGCATTTGGGATTGTGTAATTTCCTGTTGAACCTGGTATCTGAGTGTAAACAACACCATCAGGTCCTTTTAATCGAGCTGTAATTGGTTCGTTATTTTGTAATCCTTTATTATATGTAACAAAAGAGAATAAATTTTTAACTGTAGAAGTTGCAGCAGCTTCACTTACTCTTACTATAATTGTTTTCTTTTCGTTTGGTTCTAAGTCAATCCTTTGATGGATATTTCCAAAACCGTCATTTCCAGCTGAAATAACAACTACTTTACCTGGTCCTGAATTTGTGAATTCATTAATTTTAACCTCATTTACAGCAGTACCATCATGTGTAGAGTATTGTCCTCCGATACTCATATTAACAACAATTGGTTTTCCAAGAGTGTTAGATAATGTTTTGAAATATTCTAAAGCATTAATTTGATTGGTTTGTGTAAATGATGTATCACTTCCTTTTACAATAACAATATTAGCTTCAGGAGCCATACCTTTGTATATTTTAGAAGGCATTCCCATTCCATTTCCAGCTGCAGTTCCAGCAACATGAGTTCCATGGGTATTAAGATCTTTTTGTCTTACCAGATTAGCTGGAGACCCATCCAATTCGTCATTTAGTTGAGTTTGTGTATACTCAACTCCATAATTAAATCCTTGTGGAGTCGTTTCACCAGCACCTGCAGTAAGAGTTTGATCCCAAATTTTTAAGATTCTAGATTTAGATTGGTCTTGTGCATCTCTAAAATCTGGATGAGTAAAATCAATTCCAGTGTCAAAAATACCAACTAATACATCTTTACCAGTGTAATTGATATTATTTAAGGCTCCATTATGTAATAATTCGGCACCACTTTCATTTCTCGCTATTTGATTGTGTAAGACATCTACTTTAGGTGTTTCTACACTAATAACATTATTATCGTAATGAAAATCATTAAGTTGATCAATACTTACTAATGCTGTAACAAAATCTTTTGAAATAGCTTGAACCAATACTCCTTTAGCTTTTAGTTCTTCAGGAGATTTTGTAAAAATAATTGCATGATACAATTCTTCTGTTTGACCATTAGGTAAAACAATTGTAGAAGTTGATAGTTGATTTTCTGCGTTAAAAGCTTCACTATTTGCTTTAGATAGTTTATTACTCTTTTTTTGCTTAATTAATTGTTCAAATCGTGGATCTACTTTATTTTGAGCCGCCGCATACCCTCCTAATAATAGTAAAGTAGAGCTTAATAAGATAGATGATTTAAATTGTGTACATGTTAAGTCGCTTAGCTTGTGTAAATTTTTAATCATATGTAACTTGTTTTAATATTAATTCTTAAGTGTTAGTTTTTTGTAGGGTGATCCATAATAGGAAACTCTACACTTTTAATTGTTGATAAATTATTAATAGTTTTGATATCACTTTTTTTGATCAAAGCCGTTACAAAGCTTTTTGATTCACTTTGTATAAGAATTCCTTTATCTCTTAGCGATTTTGGATTATCTGTGTATATAATTACAGAATAAGCCTCTTCTTTTCCTTTGCTTGTGGTAATAATCAAAGGTTTTTGATTAATAAAATCATTTTCTGTTAATTTTACATGTTGCATCGGTTTTTCAATTTCATTACTTTTAATCGATTTATTTTGACAATTTATAAAAGTTAAAGATGAAAAAATGATAAAAAATGATAAAAGTTGTGTTTTTGACATTGTTTTAGTTGTATGTTAAAACTAAGTTAAGAATTGTTTTTAATTATCATGAATAAAATAGAAAAAATAGAAAAAAGAATTTTTATTCTCATTTTTTAAAAAAAAAATAAACTACGAATCCAATCTAGATAGAAAAATAATTAGATTCGTTGTTTATAAAAAAAAAACCGAAGCTAGCTTCGGTTTTTTTATTTTACAGGATAATATGTAATAACAACATTACATGTTTTATTTCTAAGATAATTTATTGATTCTATATCATTTGTATAATTATCAAGTGCAGATGTAGAGGTTCCTGGAGTAATAAATCTTGTCAGAAAAATTACTTTTTCTCCCTTTTTCATTGCCTGTACACCTTTTAAAGTAATATTTGTAGGATAAGTTCCAGGAGTTGCAGTTGCAGTAGAAGTGGATCTATTAAGGAAAGCAAAGGAAGAATTATTCCAAATATTACTTCCATCATTAGTTCCGTCCAATTTGTTTGGTGGTAAATTATAGTTTGTAAATGGTTTTGAAACTGAAATTTGAATAAATTGACCAGTAACATTATTACTATATGCTCTCATTAACATATTTACATCAAACGAATAAACACCATCACGAGGAGCAGTAAAAATTGAATTTGTTTTATCATAAGTTCCATTAGGGTCAAATTGCGTATCATCAAACATAATCTGTCTAATGTTTCCTCCATTATTCTTATCTGCACTCAAAAAAGGAGTAATTGTACCAGAGTTTCTTGGGGCATACGTAATAATAGCTTCAACTTGAGGAACAGCAGATTCATTTAGTTTCTGAACAAAGCTATCATAACTAACAAATTGTTGCCATTTTGCACTATCCCAATAGTAAAATGCCTTTGCAATTACATCGTCCGATGTATCAGTAGGTGTTCCGTTGTCAGAAGCTGTTGTATTAAATACCATTAATCCTAAAACAGGATTAGCAATTGTTGTAACATCGTTAGTTCCTTTCAAAGTTACACGTGGAATTAGTACTCCTTTGTTTGTTGATTTTATGTCTAAAATAGAACTTGGATCTGGTGAGTTTGTGTTAATCCCAACTTGGGCTAATAAATTAAAGCTTATCAATATGAACGATAGTAGTAAATAGTTTTTCATTTTTAAATAAATAGTATATTATAAATTATTTTCTGCAAAAACCAAAAATTATGCCTAATTGTTGTTAATTGTTTAGTATATAATTAGTTGTATTTATTTATAAGAGGTATTGTTTTATTCGTTTATAATTGATTTTTAATTACTTATTAATTATAATTATATAATTATTTTTTTTGAAAAAAAAGAAGACATTATTTTAAAGTTGTCAATTTTTGGATATAAAAAAGCAGGAAAATGACTTCCTGCTTTTTTATTGTATAAGAGTTTTATTTCTTTAAGAAACCACCTAATAATCCCATTGCATCACCAAGACCTAATTGTCCATCTCCATCTTGATCTAATAATTTTTCGAAACCACCTAAGTTAATTCCACCTTGATTAGATGTTGTGTTAGAACCTCCAACTAATCCACCTAACAAACCAGCTATTCCGTTTGAATCTAGACCTTCAGATTGTTTTTGTCGTCCTAAATATCCCATTACAATAGGAGCAACTAATGCTAATATTTGCGTTACCTGTCCCATGTTTAAACCTGATTGTTTAGAAATTGCAGATTCTACATTTTGTTGATTATTTCCTAATACATGACCTAAAATTCCTAAACCATCTTGTTGATTTCCTCCTTGACCTAAGAAACCAGATAAGTTGTCTAAAATACTTCCGTTATGATTATCTAAAGCTGCAGAAATTCCTTCAGCTCCTCCGTTTTGTGCATTTTTATTTAATGCTGATAATAAAAATGGAACAGCAGCAGAAACTGCACTTTGAGCCTGAGACTCGTTGATTCCTAATTGATTTGCAGCAGATCCGATAATTTGCTGACCAATAGCTCCTTGAATTAAGTTTGTAAAATCCATAAGTTTATAATATTATTAATCAAATATAATCTTTTTTAGAGATAATTATTAAAAATATAAGCAGAGCAACAAAGTATTTCTATTTTTGTATTCACAATTTTTTCCATGAAACAAATAAATCTTTTTTTAGTTATCATAATTGCATTATTGGCTTTAGTACCAATTGTTTTACCAAGCCGTTTTGATGAGAATTTTGATTATGAATTTGAAGCTCCTGTAGGTTTAGTTTATGATGAATTCTATAATTTGAGACAATTCTCTAAATGGGAACAGTTTACAAAAGCAGATTCGTTAACAAAGAAAGAGTTTTCTAATCCTCAGGATGATGAGAAGAGTTTTGCGCGCTGGGATTCGGATAATGCTTCAATTTCTTCAGGAAAAATTACAGTTGAAAGTTTTTCAGTAAATCGATTTGTAAATTATACAATAAAGTATGATGGATGGGAGAAAAAAGATAGTTTGAATGTTAAATTTGAACAAGAAGAGAACGGAAAAACATTAGCAAAACTGAATTATTTGAGTCAAGAGATTCCATATTTCTATCGTTATTTTGCATTTTTTAAGAGTCCGAAATCGAAGTTTGAAGAATCAATGGAAAATTTAAATAAACAAGTAAAAATTCGATTAGATAAAGATAAAAAAGAAGGAAAATTAAATTTTGGTGAATTTAGAATTGTTGAATTAGGAAAAACAAATTTATTAGCCATTAAAAAACAATCCAAATTAGCCGAGTCTGATGTGATGAGTAAAATAGATGCTTCTTTCGAAACGATTTATAAAGCATTAATCAATAAAGAGGAAGGAGGATTTGATTTCGATTTAGGATTTCCGTATGTGTATTTTACAGAATTTAATAAAGAAAAAGATCGTGCTACATTTTTTCCAGGCATTCAATTGATTGAAGATTTACCATTACAAAAAGGAATGCAAAAAGTGGTTGTTCCTGGTGGCGAGTATTTGCTAACATTACATATTGGTCCGCGATCAAAGCGTATGCAGACAATTAATAAAATGAATAATTACGCAAAATCAAAGAAATTGAATTTAGATTCAAAACAATTAGAAGTCATGTTAAACGATCCAAAAGAAACAGATAGTCTAAAATTGATGTCGCGTATATATATTCCGATTCTCAAAAAATAATTTAGGAACAATTAACAATATTTAAAATAGACTTAGCCACAGAAATGTGGCTTTTTTTGTATTTTTGCAACTTCTTACAAATGAACATGAACAAAGATTTTATTGAAGTTTACGGAGCAAGGGAACATAACCTGAAAAATATTGATGTAAAGATTCCGCGAAACGAGCTTGTTGTTATCACAGGTTTAAGTGGAAGTGGAAAATCTTCGTTGGCTTTTGATACCATTTATGCAGAAGGTCAGCGTCGTTACATCGAAACGTTTTCTTCTTATGCGCGTCAATTTTTAGGCGGTTTAGAGCGTCCAGATGTTGATAAAATTGATGGTTTATCACCCGTTATTGCGATCGAGCAAAAAACGACTAATAAAAATCCGCGTTCTACAGTTGGTACAATTACAGAAATCTATGATTTTCTCCGTTTGCTTTTTGCACGTGCATCTACAGCGTATTCTGTAGAAACAAACGAAAAAATGGTTGCTTACACAGATGATCAAATTATTGAATTAGTTCGTGATCAATATGAAGGTAAAAAGATTGCGATTTTATCGCCGATTGTACGTTCTCGTAAAGGTCATTATCGCGAAGTTTTTGTAACCTATTCTAAAAAAGGTTTCTTACAAATGCGAATTGATGGTGAATTGAAAGATATTGCACCAGGAATGATGTTAGATCGTTACAAAACACATGATATTGAATTGTTGGTAGACAAAATTATCTTGAATGATAAAGTTACTGATCAACGCTTACGATCAAGTATCGATCATGCAATGCAACAAGGAGACGGAATTACAATGATTTTGGATTATGAGACGAATGAAACGCGTTTCTTTTCTAGATCATTAATGTGTGCAACCTCAGGTATGTCTTATGCTTTACCAGAACCAAATACCTTTTCGTTTAATTCGCCAAAAGGAGCTTGTCTAACTTGTACAGGTTTGGGAGAATTGAAAGTAGTGAACACTGAAAAATTATTTCAAGATCCGACAAAATCAATGTTTGATAATCTTGAAGAATTGTTTGAAGCATTAAAATCATCTTCTCGAATAGAAAAACAACTTGATGCAATTTTTGTAAAATACAATGTTGATCCAAAAACAGCATTTAAGAAACTTCCGCAAGAGTTGATTGACGATGTGATGAATGGTTTGAAAGAAACATTGAATGTTGATCTTAAATTTGCTTCAGTAAAAAAAACATATAAAATCGATTTTGAAGGTTTGAATGAATTTCTTTCAGAAATAATGGAAGATAAAAACAATCCTTCTTCAACTTCGATTGGTAAAAAATTCGGAAAAAAAGTCGTTTGTCCAACTTGCGAAGGAAAACGTCTTAATAAAGAATCGCTTTATTTCCGCATTGATAACAAAAATATTGGCGAAGTTGCTGAAATGGATCTTAAGTCTTTGCAACAATGGATTGAGAATGCGCCAATCTCAATGACTGCAAATCAGCAACAGATTGCTCACGAAATTCTAAAAGAAATCTATACACGTTTAACGTTTTTGTTAGATGTTGGTCTAGATTATTTGAGTCTTAATCGTTCTTCGAAAACACTATCTGGAGGCGAAGCGCAGCGAATTCGTTTAGCAACGCAAATTGGCTCGCAGTTGGTAAATGTGTTGTATATTTTAGATGAACCAAGTATTGGATTGCATCAACGCGATAATGTGAGATTGATTGATTCGTTGAAAAAATTGCGTGATATCGGAAATTCAGTTCTAGTTGTAGAGCACGATAAAGATATGATTTTAGAATCTGATTTTGTAATCGATGTAGGACCAAAAGCTGGAAAAAATGGTGGACAAATTGTTTGGGAAGGTGTTCCTGAGCAAATGTTGAAAACGGATACATTGACATCAAAATATTTGAATAATCAATTACAAATTGAAATTCCAAAAGAGCGACGAAAAGGTAACGGAAACGAATTAAAACTTTTTGGTGCATCAGGAAATAATCTAAAAAATGTTAATCTAACAATTCCTTTAGGTACATTAACTGTTGTATCTGGAGTTTCTGGTTCAGGAAAATCAACGTTGATTAATGAAACGTTGTACAGAATTCTGAATCAACATTTTTTTAGAGCAGAAAAAGATCCAATGCCTTATAAAAGATTAGATGGTTTAGAACATTTAGATAAAGTAATCGAAGTGGATCAATCGCCAATTGGTCGTACGCCTCGTTCTAATCCTGCAACGTATACAGGTATTTTTTCTGATATTCGTACGTTATTTACAAATTTACCTGAAGCAAAAATTAGAGGTTACAAACCTGGGCGTTTTTCTTTTAATGTAAAAGGAGGACGTTGCGAAACATGTCAAGGTGGAGGTTTGCGAGTGATTGAAATGAATTTTTTACCAGATATTCATGTAGAATGTGAAACGTGTAATGGTAAACGTTTTAATCGTGAAACGTTGGAAGTTCGTTACAAAGGGAAGTCAATTTCGGATGTGCTAGAAATGACGGTAAATGAAGCGGTAGAATTCTTTGAAGCAATTCCGAAAATTTATCGTTATGTAAAAATGCTACAAGACGTTGGTTTAGGGTATATCACGCTTGGTCAGCAGTCTACAACATTGAGCGGTGGAGAAGCCCAACGTGTGAAATTAGCCACAGAATTAGCAAAAAAACAAACAGGCAAAACAATTTATATATTAGATGAACCAACTACGGGATTACATTTTGAAGATGTAAATGTATTGATGAAAGTAATTAATAAAATCGTTGAATTCGGAAATACAGTTATCATTATTGAACATAATTTGGATGTAATAAAATTAGCCGATTATGTGATAGATATTGGTCCAGATGGAGGAAGCAAAGGAGGGAAAATTGTGGCAGAAGGAACGCCAGAAGAAATTATTAAGAATCCGAAAAGTGTGACAGGGAAATTCTTGAAAGACGAATTGAAATAAATGATAAAAAATCCATCTAAAATTTTTAGATGGATTTTTTATCATTTATAATCCGATTGAAACGCCCATAAATGGTTGCAATCCTGAGGAAAATATACTTTCGTTTTCTTTGTATAAAACATTATACATTACACCAGCTTGAAATCTAACCGGTCCATTTGATTGGTATCCAGCTCCCAACCATAACGCAGATTCGTCCAGATTAGCTTCATATACACTATTATAATATGGTGTACGATCGTCAAATTTTTGTTTCCCTGTATAGTACATATAATTTGCTCTCAAGAAAATATTTTCGATAGGAAAAAAATTGATATAAGGACCAACATTAAATAAATTCAGTTTTGAATAATCATCTTTTGCGTATTGGTAACCTGCTGTAGCACCCAATTCTAAATTATTTGCAACCATATATCCAACACTTGGCGAAACATTGAAACCAAAGTAACCGTTGTTTCCAAAAGATAAGCCTAAACCACCACCAAAACGCCAATTGTTATTAATAGTTTGGTTTTGATAATCTTGTGCAAAGGTTGCGTTAGATAGGGTTAAAGAAATGATAAATAAAAGAAACTTTTTCATATAAATTTAATTAATTTTTAACGTTTTAAAGTGGCTACAATTAAAAAATCCACTATAAATTTGCCTTATCATTTTCTCTTAAAGTCTTTGAAATCTTTAAGTAGAGATGTAAATGAAAAATGTCGTTCTATAGTTTTTTATTATAAAGTAATAGATTTATAATCTATAAAACTTATAATAAGGTCAGTTTCAGATTGTACCTTTGTGTTAGTAAAGTTAATCAAATAAGTACAATATAAATTCAAAAAAAGATGAAATTATTATCGCCAGAAATGAAACAGAAAATAGCTGATACATTAATTAAATTATTAGCAGACGAACATATTTTATATTTAAAAACAAGAAATGCACACTGGAATGTAGAGGGACCAGATTTCCAAACGATACATGTGTATTTTGAATCATTATATAACGAATTGCAAATTGTTATAGATGATGTAGCAGAGAAAATTCGTCAAAAAGACGTTTATGCACCTGCAACGATGACTGAGTATTTGCAGTTAGCTCATTTATCGGAAGCGAGAAAATCAGACAAAAAAGATAGTCTTAGTTTTATCGCAGATTTACTACATGATCACGAAGTTATTATTGACTTTTTGGCGAAATCTGTAGTAGAAATTGAAGAGTTTCAGGATATTTCAACTTCTGATTTTTTAGTTGGATTGATGGAACAACATCAAAAAACTGCTTGGATGCTTAGATCGCATCTTAAATAAAGTGAACATTATTTTACTTCATAAGTTTTTAGTGTTAATTCATATTAGTGTTAATTAGGTTGAGCCTTGGAGTAATCCAAGGCTTCAGCTTTTTATAGAGGTTTTTGTAATTAACCTTCAACTTCTTTTACAGTAGCTTCTAAAGCATTTGTTTTAACAGAAGCAATTCCATTTTTTGCACCAGATTCTGTTTCGTACGACTGGCTTGTTCCAATTACTTGTCCATTTGAAGCTTTTAAATTGAAACTCCATTTTCCAGAAGCTCCTTCTTTTAATTCAAATTTCGAATCGTCTTGCGAGTTTTTACGAACAGATTCAATTCCGTTTTCGCAACTTGCTTTTTGTTTATATCCTTCACTAGCTAAAATGTTTTGACCATTTTTAGCTTTTAAACGAAAGCGAAATTCACCCGCTTTGTCTGTATAAATTTCGAACATAATTTTAGTTTTTTATAATTGTTTATAAATAATTGATTGATATAAAATTATGAAATTTTATTTATGATTTACAAAAAATGTCTTGAATTGTTGATTAAAGTTTTGTTATTGTGATAAAAAAAATGCCACATTATCAATGTAGCATTTTTAGTAATATGATTTAAATTATTGAATTCTTGTTAAATCGTCAATGTTATTTTTGTGTACATATAACGGAATATGTTCTACGACTACATCGTTTTTCTCAAGTCCAAATGATTTCGGAATGTTAAATTCTATTTTCTTCAAGATGTAATAAACTTTCAGTGTAAAGAATTCTCTCATGCTTAATTTGGTTTCAATTGAAGGGAATTTTTCAATTAATACAAACTTCATGTCAGGGTCTTGGTTGTATTTTTTCAGACAAATACTCAAGTATTTTAGCTCTAATTCTCCATTTGCGTACATGTCGTTAATTACTTTTTTGATGTATTGTTCAGTTTTTGGTTGAACTCTAAATCCAACATTAAACGTAATTCGATAGATTTTTTGATCTACAACAGGTAAAATCTTATAGTTTAATGTATAAGGTTCGTTATCACGGTTAATATTCACAAACCAATAGACATCTGCTCGTTTTGGACGTTTTGATAAAATAGATTGAATACTATATTTTTCTACATTCTTAGGATTTGTAGATTTTGTTAAATAAAACAAGAACGTTGAATATTTGTTGACTGTTTTATCTTCACTTAGCTCTGTCAAGACATTTGCATAACGTTTGATTTTTACAAATTCAAGATTTCTTGAGTTAAGAATTTTACCATAAAAACTACAATACATTATTACAAAGAATAACCATCCCATAAGTAGTGCTAAGTATCCACCTTCGGCAAATTTTACAACATTTGCAATGAAGAATGAAGTTTCTATCGCAACAAAAACGGATAAAATTGCAACGATAAATAATTTGTTGAATTTGGTGTAATAATTAAGGTAATAAGATAATAATAGTGTTGTCATTAACATGGTGACGGTAATAGCAAGTCCGTAAGCAGCTTCCATGTGAGATGAATCTCTAAAATAAAGAACAATAAAAACACAACCAGCCCACAAAAATAAGTTGATTGTAGGGATGTAAACTTGGCTCTTGTGCTCATTTGGCTGAATAATTAACGTTCTTGGCCAGAAACCTAAATTGATCGCTTCGTTGATTAATGTAAAAGATCCAGTAATTAATGCTTGAGACGCAATGATTGCTGCTCCTGTTGCAATACAAATACCAGGAATCAAAAACCAGTCTGGCATCATTTCATAGAAAGGATTTCGACCATCTAACATTGGATCGTCTTGATGTAATAACCATGCTGCTTGACCTAAATAATTTGCTACCAAACATATTTTTACATAAATCCAGCTAATTCTGATGTTCTTTTTACCACAATGACCTAAATCCGAGTATAATGCTTCTGCACCTGTTGTACACAAGAAAACAGCTCCTAAAATCCAGAAACCATGTGGGTAATTTGCTAATAAATTATAGGCATAATAAGGGTTTAATGCTCTAATGATGTCAGGGAATTTAGTGATATACAATATTCCTAAACCTAATAACATCGTAAACCAAATTACCATAAATGGACCAAATATTTTACCTACTTTGTTTGTACCAAATCGTTGGAAAAAGAAAAGCATTGATAAAATAAAGATTACAATAGGTATTGTAGGAATGTGTTCTAGTCCTTTAATCATTCTTAATCCCTCAACTGCAGAAGATACAGAGACAGGAGGTGTGATGATTCCATCAGCTAAAAGAGCCGAAGCACCGATAATAGTTGGTAGAATTAAATTCTTCCCTTTTCTTTTAATTAAAGAGTATAAAGAGAAAATACCACCTTCGCCATCATTGTCTGCTTTTAGGGTTAACCATACATATTTGATTGAAGTTTGGAAAAATAAAGTCCAAAAAACACAAGAAACACCTCCGTAGACAATGCTTTCTTCTATTGGACGATTTTCACCAATAATTGCTTTCATTACATATAACGGACTGGTTCCTATATCACCATAGATAATTCCGAAGGTGATTAATAGCGAGGCTGCCGTTACTTTATTCATTGTATGGTTTGATTCCATAAGCAGTTTTTAAAATTTCTACGAATGTATGTTGAAGAAAAGAGATTAAACAATCTTATTTATTTATAATCTGAGACCATTATAATATCTATTTTCGATTTTATTATAGTGTATTTCTACACCATTAATTCATAATTAAACTTTTTTGAATAAAAAATTCACTATTTATTCATAGTAATTATTTTGTGTATGTAAGTTAATTGTTTTATTTTACTGAATAATAATGTTTTGAGATAAAGTTTGTAAAAGAAATATTAAATTTTAAACTTTATTATGCTTGCATAGTAAAAAAAGATTATATTTGTTATACATACACTAAAACATGTTAAGAGAAGATTTAACGATAGACTATTTATTACGTTCAACATGGCTTTCTGTTCAGAAAATGTATAACGAGCAAGCAGGATGCTATGATTCTACAATGGTGTATGCATTTACATTATTATCAATAGATCCTCGTGGTGGTACGCCAAGTACATCATTAGGACCAAAGATGGGAATAGAACCAACAAGTTTATCAAGAACATTAAAAAACTTAGAAGCGAGAGGTTTTATCGTAAGAAAACCAAATCCAGAAGATGGACGAAGCGTTTTGATTACATTAACTGAAGAAGGATTAAGAATGCGTGATATTTCAAAACATTTTGTTTTGCAATTTAACGAAGCTATAAATAGTCACATCGAACCAGAGAAAATGCAAATTTTCTTAGAAGTGATTTATAAGATTAATCAATTAATATCGGACAAAAAAATATTTAAAAACAATTATGAGAAGACACGTTAAACACGTAACTGTATTAGGATCAGGAGTGATGGGTTCTGGTATTGCATGTCATTTTGCAAATATCGGAGTCGAAGTCTTGATGTTAGATATGGTTCCTCGCGAGCTTACACCACAAGAGCAAGCGAAAGGACTTACTTTAGAGAGTAAAGTAGTTCGTAACAGAACTGCTCAAACTCACTTAGATGCTGCTTTAAAAAGCAATCCTTCACCAATTTATGACAAAGCATTTGCTTCTCGTATAACTGTAGGGAATTTTGATGATGATTTCGAGAAAATTAAAAACTCGGATTGGGTAATAGAGGTTGTGATCGAAAGATTGGATATTAAACAATCAATTTTCGAGCGTGTAGATAACTTCCGTAAACCAGGAACATTGATAACGTCTAACACTTCTGGTATTCCAATTCATTTGATGGCTGAAGGTCGTTCAGAAGATTTTCAGAAACATTTCTGTGGAACGCATTTCTTCAATCCGCCACGATACTTAAAATTATTCGAAATTATTCCAACTCCTCAAACAGATAAATCTGTTGTTGAATTTTTCCAAAATTATGCCTCACTATTCTTAGGTAAAACACCAGTTTTATGTAAAGATACGCCAGGTTTCATTGGAAATAGAGTAGGAGTTTACTCGATGGCGAAAGTGATGGAGTTGACACAAGAATTAGGTTTAACAATCGAAGAAGCAGATACACTAACAGGTTCTATTTTGGGTCGTCCAAAAACAGGAACGTTTAAGTTAGGTGATTTAGTTGGTTTGGATACTGCATATAATGTAACAAAAGGTTTACAGCAAAATGCGCCAAATGACGAAATGATTCAAGGTTTGAAAGATTCAAAATTCTTGAATTTCTTAATCGAAAATAAATTCTTAGGTGATAAAGCTAAAAAAGGTTTTTATTACAAAGAAATTGATAAAGACGGAAATACCAATCGTTTTGCCTTAAATCTAGATACATTAGAGTATCGTCCAATGGAGCGCGCAAAAGTTACTGCTGTAGAAACTGCTAAAAATGCAGGTTCTATGCGTAATAAATTAGGTGTTTTATTGAAAGACTCTGGGAAAGGAGGAGATTTAATTCGTAAACATTTTGCGTCATTATTTGCTTATGTTTCGCAACGTGTTCCAGAAATTTCAGATGTACTTTATCCAATCGATGACGCTTTAAAAACAGGTTACGCTTGGAAATATGGTCCATTTGAAACATGGGATTTAGTTGGATTACAAAACGGAATTCAATTAGTAGAATCAGAAGGTTTCAAGGTTTCGGATTGGGTAAAAGAATTAGCAGCGACTGGTGCAGATTCTTTCTATAAAATCGAAAATGGAAAGAAATTATTCTACAATCAAAATACAAAACAATTTGAATTAATTCCTGGTCAAGATGCATTCATTATTTTAGATAATATTAGAAAAACGAATGAAATCTGGTCAAACCAAGAAACATCTATTCAAGATTTAGGTGATGGAATTATCAATATTGAGTTCCGTTCTAAAATGAATTCTCTTGGAGGTGGAGTTTTACAAGGAATCAATAAAGGAATTGAGTTAGCAGAAAAAGATTATCGTGGAGTTGTAATTGGTAACCAAGGAGATAATTTCTCGGTTGGAGCTAATTTAGCCATGATTATGATGATGGCTGCAGAACAAGATTGGTGGGAATTGAATATGGCGATCAAAATGTTTCAGGATACAATGATGCGTGTTCGTTATTCATCTATTCCCGTTGTTGTAGCTCCTCACGGAATGACACTTGGTGGGGGTTGCGAAATGTCGATGCATGCGGATAAAATTGTTGCTGCTGCCGAAACTTACATTGGTTTGGTTGAGGTTGGAGTTGGATTAATCCCAGGTGGTGGAGGTTCGAAAGAATTTGCGCGCCGTGCAACTGAATTCGCCTTGAAAGATGATGTGAAAGTAAATCATTTACGTGATAATTTCATGAATATCGCAACTGCGAAAGTGGCTACTTCAGCTTATGAAGCGAAGAATATGGGAATTATTCGTGAGCAAGATATTGTAGTGGTAAATGCAGAACGTCAAATTGCAGAAGCGAAGAAACACGCAATTATTTTGGCAGAAGCAGGTTATACACAACCAATTCAACGTAAAGTAGAAGTGTTAGGAAAAGAAGCGATGGGAATGTTCTATGTCGGAACAGATTCTATGGTTGCTGGACGTTTTGCTTCGGATCATGATCGTTTAATTGCGAATAAATTAGGATATGTAATGACAGGTGGTAATTTGTCTGAATCAACTTATGTTTCAGAACAATACTTGTTAGACTTAGAGCGCGAAACATTCTTATCTCTTTGTGGAGAAAGAAAAACATTAGAGCGTATTCAACATATGTTAAAAACAGGTAAACCGTTGCGTAATTAATCTTTGTATTAAGTAAAATGTAATATGTAAAAAGTATTTATGCATGATTTTAAAGAGTTAATCGTTTGGCAAAAAACAATGAGTTTTACGAAAAGGTTTTATGAAATTACTTCAAATTATCCTAAAAGTGAGATTTATGGTTTGACTTCTCAATCAAGAAGAGCTTGCGTATCGATAGCTTCAAATATTGCAGAAGGTGCTGGTAGAAACTCGAATGCTCAATTTATTAATTTTCTCAACATTGCTCTAGGTTCGTCTTTCGAATTGGAATGTCAAATTATTTTAGCAAGAGATTTAGAATTTATTCAAGTAAAGATTTCGGATGATTTATTAAAAGATTTAAAACATATACAGAATATGTTAGTCAAATTAATTCAGAACTATAATTAAATACTTTGTACATCATACATTTTACATTGTACAATCTAATAATACTTTAAAAAATGAAACAAGCATATATAGTTACAGGATATAGAACAGCTGTAGGAAAAGCACCAAAAGGAGCTTTGCGTTTTACTCGTCCAGATGAAATGGCAGCTACAGTAATCAAGCGTTTAATGCAAGATTATCCAACTTTAGATCCAGCACGTATCGACGATTTAATCGTTGGATGTGCAATGCCAGAGGCAGAACAAGGATTAAATATGGCGCGTCTTATCTCTTTAATGGGATTAAACACTGATAAAGTTTCTGGAGTTACAGTAAATCGTTACTGTGCATCAGGATCTGAAGCAATTGCCTTGGCAGCTGCTAAAATTAGAACAGGAATGGCAGAATGTATTATCGCAGGTGGTGCAGAATCGATGTCGTATATTCCGATGGGAGGTTATAAACCAATTCCAGAAACTGCTTTAGCAAAAGATCACCCAGATTACTATTGGGGAATGGGATTGACAGCAGAAGAAGTAGCGAATGAATTTAAAGTTTCTCGTGAAGAGCAAGATTTATTTGCATTTAATTCGCATCAAAAAGCGTTGAAAGCAAATGCTGAGGGAAAATTTAATTCACAAATTGTTCCAATTGATGTTGAGTATAATTTCTTAGATGATAACGAGAAAGTTCAAACTAAGAAAATGGATTTTAAAGTGGATGAAGGTCCTCGTGCTGATACTTCAGTTGAAGGTTTAGCAAAATTGCGTCCTGTTTTTGCACAAGGAGGTTCAGTTACGGCAGGTAACTCTTCTCAGATGTCTGATGGAGCAGCTTTCGTAATGGTGATGTCAGAAGATATGGTGAAAGAGTTAGGTCTTGAGCCAGTTGCACGTTTAGTAGCGTATTCTACAGTTGGTCTAGCGCCTCGTATTATGGGTATGGGACCTTTGTATGCAATTCCAAAAGCGTTAGAACAGGCAGGAATGAAACTAGAAGATATTAATTTAATAGAATTGAATGAGGCATTTGCTTCTCAATCAGTTGCTATTTCAAGAGAGTTAAATCTTAATCCTGAAATATTAAATGTAAATGGAGGTGCAATCGCTTTAGGACATCCACTAGGGTGTACTGGAACTAAATTAACTGTCCAATTGTTACACGAAATGGAAGCGCGTAAAGCGAAATATGGAATGGTAACAATGTGTGTGGGTACCGGACAGGGAGCGGCTTCAATTTTTGAATATTTAAAATAATGCGGTAGGAGAGTCGGTAAAGATTTTTCTAATCTGGCTCTTCTTTTTATAATATAACAACCATAAAACAATTACAAGAATGTCTACAAATCCAAATAGATTAATCGGAGGTCAATATTTAATTAAAGATGCCTC
Organism: Empedobacter sedimenti; assembly: GCF_030005555.1. GTDB lineage: Bacteria > Bacteroidota > Bacteroidia > Flavobacteriales > Weeksellaceae > Empedobacter > Empedobacter sedimenti. The sequence goes on from NZ_JASCQG010000022.1 coordinate 19,107, forward strand.
TTACAATGATATTTTCACTTACGAAGATTTATCAGAAGAACAACAAATGATTTTGCAATCTGCAAAAGAGTTTATCGATAAAGAAGTAGTGCCTAAAAAACACCAAATTGAGAAAAAAGATTATGCATTGATTGAAGAGTTAATGCGTAAAATTGGTGAATTAGGATTATTAGGAATTTCTGTTCCAGAAGAATATGGAGGAATGGGAATGGGATTCGTTACTACAATGTTAGTGTGTGACTATATTTCTGGTGCTACAGGTTCGTTAGCAACTGCTTTCGGAGCGCATACAGGAATTGGTACAATGCCAATTACATTATATGGAACAGAAGAACAAAAACAAAAATATTTACCAAAACTAGCTTCAGGAGAATGGTTTGCATCTTACTGTTTAACTGAGCCAGAAGCTGGTTCTGATGCAAATTCAGGAAAAACAAAAGCTGTTTTATCTGAAGATGGAAAAGAATACATCATCACAGGACAAAAAATGTGGATTACAAATGCAGGTTTTGCAGATTTATTCATCGTTTTTGCTCGTATCGAAGATGATAAAAACATCACTGGTTTCATAGTAGAAAAAGATAAAGCTGGTGCTGGATTCTCATTAGGAGAAGAAGAAGATAAATTAGGAATTGTTTCTTCGTCAACGCGTCAAGTTTTCTTTAACGAAGTTCGTGTTCCGGTTGAAAATCTTTTAGGAGAAAGAGATGGAGGATTCAAAATTGCGATGAATGCCTTGAATGTTGGTCGTATCAAATTAGGAGCGGCTTGTTTAGATGCGCAACGTCGTATTTTAGATAATTCGTTACAATATTCTTCAGAGCGTAAACAGTTCAATACTTCAATTAATACGTTTGGTGCGATTAAAGAGAAATTAGCTGATATGGCTGTTGCAGCATTTACTTCTGAGTCTGGTGCTTATCGTGCAGCGAAAGATGTGCAAGATGCAATTGAAGATAATGTTGCAAAAGGAATGGCGCATAACGAAGCTGAATTAAAAGGTATCGAAGAATATGCAATTGAAGCTTCTATCTTAAAAGTTTGGATTTCTGATGCAGCGCAAGATGCTTCGGATCAAGGAATTCAGATTTACGGAGGAATGGGATATTCGAAAGAAATGCCAATGGAAGCTGCTTGGAGAGATGCGCGTATTTCGAGAATTTACGAAGGAACGAACGAAATCAACACATTATTATGTGTATCGATGTTAGTAAAACGTGCATTCAAAGGAAAATTAGATTTAATGTCACCTGCAATGAATGTTGCGAACGAATTAATGTCTATTCCATCTTTTGATGTTCCAGATTATTCAGAATTATTTGCACAAGAAAAAGAAATCATTGCAAATCTTAAGAAAGCATTCTTTATGGTTGCAGGTTCTGCTTTGCAAAAATTTGGTGCAGAATTAGAGCAACACCAACAATTAATTATTGCTGCTTCTCGTATTATGCAAGAAATTTATATGGTTGAATCGGCGATGTTACGTGCAGAAAAAATTGCAAATGTAAAAGGTGCTGATGCAGCGAAAAATGCAGAAAAATTGGTTCAATTACAATTATTCAGATCAGTAGAAATTATCAAAACAGAAGCTACTCGTGGAATTATTTCTTTCACAGAAGGAGATGAGCAACGTATGATGTTATCTGGTTTAAGAAGATTTACACGTTACAACGAATATCCAAACGTAGTTAACTTAAAAACTGAAATTGCAGATTTATTAATTAAAGAAAATAAATACACTTTTTAAGTATATTTTAAATACAAATTATTTAAAGCAGTCAAATTTTTGGCTGCTTTTTATTTTTAACAAATTGAGATTTAATTTGGTATATCGTTTGATAAATCTAATGTAAGTACTAGTCTTTATATAAGTTAGTTGAGTTTTCATGGTACTTAAGTTTTAGTAGAGAAAGGCCTCAGTTGTTCCCAATTGAGGTTTTTTTATGTCTTGAATTTAAAGTTTATTCATTAAAAATAAGTGAGTTAAGTCTTTATTTGTTGATGAAATACTTTTCGAAAGAGATGATTTGGAGTAACTTTAATTCAAATTAACAACTTAAAAAATAAAGTTTATGATAATCAATGCAGCAATTCTTACGTTGACCATGTTTGCGACATTTAGTGTTATGTGTCTAGTTAAGTTAGATGAATTAAGAAAAATTAAATAAAACCAAAACTCCATTTGTAGAAGTGGAGTTTTGTTGTTTTATAAAGTTATATTTACTTCAATTAATAAACTCAAAATGAAAAAGAAATTAGTCGTTTTAACTGGAGCTGGAATTAGTGCTGAAAGTGGAATATCAACTTTTCGGGATGCAAATGGTTTGTGGGAGAATCATGATATTATGGAAGTGGCTTCGATTGATGGTTATCAAAGAAATCCAAAATTGGTTCAAGAGTTCTATAATCAACGAAGAAAACAATTATTCGATGTTGAACCTAATGCAGCACATTTTTTTCTGAAAGAATTAGAACAAAATTTTGAAGTAGTTATTATAACTCAAAATGTAGATGATTTGCACGAAAGAGCTGGCTCTACAAAAGTTATTCATTTACATGGAGAGTTGAGAAAAGCAAGAAGCGAAAAAGACGAGAATCTGATTATTGATTGGAGTAAAGACATCAAGTTTGGAGATTTAGCAGAAGACGGAAATCAACTTCGTCCTCATATTGTGTGGTTTGGCGAAATGGTTCCAGAAATCGAAAACGCCATAGATGAGGTTTTAACAGCGGATATTTTAGTGATTATCGGAACGTCAATGCAAGTGTATCCAGCTGCTTCGCTCAAAGATTATGCAAAACAAAATGTTCCTATTATATATATAGACCCGTCAGATGCGTACACGGATTCATCTATTATACATATTAAGAGGGTTGCAACAAAAAGTATAGAAGAATTTAACATAATTTTGAAAGATTTTGTATAATAATATTGGATTAATAATTATATGAAGCTCGATTCATTCGAGCTTTTTTTTATTTATAAATAGATTCTACTCCGTAGAATTTCTCCCGAACAGTTAACCACAAAGTATCCGCTGTTGGTTAGCTTGAAACAGCAAACCATCACGTCTAATCATTTCTTGCAGTAAAAATAATATAGATATATAAAGTGTCCCCTCGAGGGGATTACAGGGGTGTTTTCAAGTTCTAAGTATTAAGTAATAAGTTTTAAGTTAAAAACTTTTTATCATTCTGAGCCTGTCGAAGAATCTTTTCTGCTTGTATTGCTTAAATAAGAAAAGTGACCTTTCAATAAAAGGCGTTAATAAATGGGAAATATGGAGCGATAAAAAAGATTTAGCCGATAGGTTTTTAAATCTTTTCGCGGAGGATTGAACATTTTAGCGCTTTTATTGAGGTCTTGATTTTTTTTGTTTCGTTTTTGTATCAAGACAAAAATGAAAAGAATTTCACTTTTTCATTCAATCTATCTACAGAATTGT
>NZ_JASCQG010000023.1 GCF_030005555.1 Empedobacter sedimenti
AAATATGGTAAGGTCAAAAATCCTAATGATTTTCCTACATTTCAAATTAATCAAAATAATAATACAATAATATTAAACCCGTTGTGCATTTTAAATAATTTTGGTTTTTAGCTTATTAATATTTCGATTAAAGTATGTTTTATTAATGTACTGAACCACAGTAAGTGCAGTAATTTTAGCTAGAATTCTGGTTTTAAACCCCTCAAAAGTCTTTGCATAATTACGTCTAATCATAAATTGATCGCATAGTTGAGAAAATAAAGTTTCAATTCTTTTTCGATACTTTTTGAATGGATAAAACTGAGGTTTATACTCTTTTTGATTGGATCTTTTCGGTGTTTCTAATCGAATATTAGCTTCATTAAATAAGTCAATTTGGATTGTTTGCGACAAATAGCCTCTGTCACCAAGTAGCACACAATCTGATAGTTGAGATTTTATATCTTTCAAAAAATGAATATCATGAACAGATGCGGGACTGATATCAATACTCTGGAAAACACCATTTAAAGAACAAACAGCATGAAGTTTATAGCCATAAAAAGACATTTGCTGAGAAGCACAAAAACCTCTATTTGGTGCGCTATACTGATGTTCTTTGCAAATTTTAGAGCGATTAATTCTTGCTATTTTACACACCTCCAACGGCATACTATCAACAATAAAACAATTTTCAAATTCATTAAATTCTTTCGCTAATTTAAGTCGAATACTATTAATTTGCTCTGATAATCTACGTTTTCTACGATTGTAAATACTACGCTCAATTTTACAACTTAGCGCTTTAGGAAGATTTCGAAATAAATGATTTTCACTATCAATACCCATAAATTCAGCTGTTAAAACAAGACTTATGAGTTCTAAATCAAAAAGTTTAGGTCTTCTACGTTGATAAATTAAAAGTGTATCTGTTGATATTTTTCGTAGAACTTCCAATATTCTTTCGTAGTTTGCAAGTAAGTTGTTCATTGTAAATGTTTTGTAGTTAAAGCAATTTACTGATTTTCAATCAAATGAACAACTTTATTATTTAGTAATCAAAATGCACAACGGGTTAATATTAAATAAAAACTATACTTTTAAATGTTCCTAACAAGGGGAAGATTACAGCTATATTATTGTCAAATTACGCTTTTTCTCAAGTAGGGATTGGAACTGTTTTACCTAAAAGTAAACTTGATGTAGAAGGCGATATTATCTTAAGAAATTCTTTACGTGTAGGAGGAAATGATTTAACAAAAGGAAATGCAGGGTTAAAAGATCAAGTTTTAGTATCTCAAGGAGTAGGGATGTCTCCAACATGGAAATATGTAAATGTTCCATTTATGGAGAACGGACAATATAAATTGATTAATACATATGTTATAGATGATAATATTGGGATAAAGTCTATCACTATTTCAGGTGTTAACTACCTTAATAAAATAGGTGATCAATTTGATAGTTCTTGGACCAAAATAAGTGGACTTAAGACAATAATGGAAATCAAGTCAAGTGAGAATAAAACTACTTATCAATTCCAAACAGGTGTAGAGTCTGTCACAACTTCTTCAGTTGGGGAAGTAAAATTTATGTGTGGAATTTTTAAGGATAATACATTAGTTGCTCTAAGACCTGATAAAATTACGACCATTACAACTAACTCGCCTATGCAATATATGTATACACTAAACTATACAGAGGAGAATACTCCCATAGGTTCCTACAGTATTGAGATGGCTTGTAGAGGAATAGAGGGAAATAGTCATACCTTATCGATAGGAACAAATACAACATCTTCTACTAATTCAAATAACTTTCAACTTAAATCTTTTTTAAAGATTGATTTAGCTGAATTAATTACATTTAAAGCAAATAGATGAAAATAAAATTATTAATATCTGGATTGTACGTTGTCAAAATAATTTAGACACCTCTTTCTAAAAATTAAGAGAGTGTTTGGTTTATAAATTTATTATTTTTTCTTGAAAATACAACTGCCTTCTTTTTGCAATTGTTTGTTGTTTAATAATTGCTCTTTGTTCCAAAATTTTATCTGCTCTACCAAAATAAACATCCGAAGGTGTAAGGTTGTTCAAAGCCTCATGATACCTAGAATTGTTATAATTTTCTACAAACTTATTTAGAGCTTCTTTCAGCTCATCAGGATGATAATAATGATCTAATTTCACTACATTTTTCATTGTTCTATGATACCTTTCGATTTTTCCTTGTGTTTGTGGATGTAGTGGTTTTCCTCTTACATGCTTCATTTTTTGCGTATTTTTCAAGTAATCTTTTAATTCACTTGACACATAACAAGGTCCATTATCCGATAATAATTTTGGTTTCTGTTTCGTCTTTAATTTCGCTTTTTCAATTGCTGTTTTTACAGTTCTTTTCACATCTTCAGCTTTCATGGAGCTACACAATTCCCAATGAATAATATATCGACTGTAATCGTCTAAAATTGTGCTCAAATAATACCATCCCCATCCAATAATTTTAAAATAAGTAAAATCGGTTTGCCACATTTGATGAACAAAATTGGTTTTATCTTTAAATTCATTCGCTGCTACAATTAAAATATGATTGGGAGCAGAAATTAAATCTCGTTGCTTCAATATTCGATAAACACTCGATTCTGAAATATAAATTCCTAATTCATCAGTCATTTTGAAAGCCAGTTCTCTAGCAGATAACTCTGGATAATCTAGAGCTAATTCTACAATTAAATCTTTCTGAGATTCAGGAATACTATTCCATTTTCGATGAATTGAATGGCGTTTAGATTCTAAACCTTCAAAACCATTTTCTAAATAATTTGAATACCATTTATAGAAGGTGCTTCGGGCAATTCCAAACTCCTCTAAAGTTCGTTTAACCCCAATTTCTGATCGAGTTACAATCTGTATGATTTCGTGTTTTTCACTTGCTGATAATCGCATATATTTCTTGAATTTTGTCTTTAATCCAACGAATCCAAGGTTTTTTTTACGATATCATAGCGAACAACTAAATCAGCTACAATCTCTTTTAAACGCTGATTCTCTTTGCGTAAATCACTTACATCATCACTTGTTGCTTCTCGTGTAATATCTCCAGATAATCGTTTTTTACCAGCTTCTAAAAATTCTTTATTCCACTTATAAAATTGAGATTGTGAAATAGCATATTTGCGGCAAAGTTCAGCTATTGAAATCTCAGCACGTAAGGCTTCCATCACAATTAAAATCTTTTGTTCCGCTGTAAATATTCGTCTTGTGTTTTGACGAATATCTTTTACAAATTTTTCAGGAGTTTTCTTTTTTGAATTTGCCATAATTAAAGTTAATGCTTTTTAAAACACTAGCTTAAATTTTAGGTCTTAGATGTCCACTTTTTGCTGACGATTTACAATCTGGATTATTATTAAGTGCATTGACACAAGCTCAAGTAGGAGTTGATACAAGAACACCTCAATCTAGTCTTGATGTAAATGGAGATTTTGGTTTAAGAAAGAGAATTTTTTTAGATAATAATAGTGTAGAATCTAAAGGAACAAAAGAGCAGATTTTAGTTTCGCAAGGAGAAGGTTTACCTCCGACATGGAAATCATTACGTATTCCAGAGTATGAACCGAATAAGTTTTACTTAATTTTTAATGATTCATTTTCAGATCAGATTGGAATACAAATAGCTCGTAATAACAATTCTTCAGTAAATGTTTCTACAGAATTAATAGATGGGGCTTTATTATCTGATTTAAAATTGAAAGGCTTTAATGAAATTCCTGGTTTAGCAAAATCGTTTAATGTAAATAGCAAATCAAGTAAAGTTTATTTTCAGTTTGAAACTGTTGTTCAACAAAATAATTCAACTTCAACAAATGGTGAAAACATAAAGTATACTTGTGGTATTTTCGTAGATGGAAAACTGAAAAGTGCTAGGATCAATACCATTTATACAAGTAGCTCTACTAGTACATTTCTAACTCATACTCAGATTGGTGGTACATCAAATTTAACTTTAGGTTCTCATAGTATTAATATCGCTTGTGCTAAACTAAGTGGGTCTACAAGGGATTTGGCTATAGGAAGAAATGTAGATGCAGTCACAAATATTAATACGTTTATGGCACAATCATCTTTAAAAGTAGATGTATACGAAATACCTGAAAATTTTAATTCAATATTCAATTAACATGAAACTCTATATAAATATATTACTTGTAATTTTTTCTTATTCATATACATATTCTCAAGTTGGAATTAACACAAAGAACCCTACTAAAACTCTTGACATTAATGGGGATTTAAATTTAAGAAAAGAGTTACGATTAGCAGGAAATGATAATTCTTTAGGTGATGCAGGTACATTAAATCAAGTGTTACAAGTAAAGGATAATGAGTATCCAACTAATGTATGGAAAACTTACAAAGTAGCAGATGGAACAGGTATTCTTTCATTATATTATTTAAACACGACTATAGATAAAGTAGGATTATTTTTTAATAGTACAGGTAGTATAACTTCATATGAATTAGATTCAAATGATGCTGGATGGAGTTTTATGACGAATAATAAAGATAATTTTGTAGTAAAAGATGCTACGAATTCTAGTAAAGTAACATTAAGTTTTCAAACAACTGTGCAAATAAATAGATCATCGAATTCAACAGGGAATTCTGCTAGTTTTGCATGTGGAATCTTTATGAAAAAAAATAATGAAGGGTTTAAATTAAAGGCTGTAAGATCTGATGTAGTAAGAGGTGAGCCTGGATCTTATAAGATATTTAACTTGAATGTAACATTAGATAAATTAGAACAAGGTAGTTATGAAATACAAGCGGCATGTAGAAATAGACAGCTTGGATCAAATACTACCTTAGTGAATATAGGAATCGGACAGCCTGTTGATGCGACAAAACTGAATCAGGATATGGTGAATTCTACATTAACAACTACACTTTTACATCCTTACATGTAAATTTTATATTTTTATTGTACGGATTAATCAAGTTGTAAAAAAGCTGTAAGAAAATAATTACAGCTTTTTTTGTATACCTTCCGTAGTAATTGTCAATATTTATAAAAAGAATATGCTATATAATCTCAGTATATTAAATCTGACTATTTTTTAACTTTTTAATCTAATTTTCGAGATTAAGATTAAAAATAATACCTTCGTTTTTCACAAGTAATAAGTATGCATTCAATTTTAATCATAGACGATGAAACAAAAATCAGAACACTCCTAGCTCGAATTCTCGAATTAGAAGGTTTTGAAATACATCAAGCTGAAGATTTAAAATCAGGGCTTAAGAAAATTAAAACACTTTCTCCTGAAGTTATTTTATGTGATGTAAAATTACCTGATGGAAATGGTGTTGACTTTGCAAAAGAAGTCAAAGAAAAATTTCCTCTGATGGAAATTATTCTGCTTACAGCTTATGGTAATATTCCTGATGGCGTTCAGGCCATTAAAAATGGAGCATTTGATTATATAACAAAAGGTGATGATAATAATCGTATTTTACCTTTGTTGTATAGAGCTTTAGATCGAGTGAAATATAATAAGGAGAATGAAGTTTCTCAAGAAACAACATCAACAAAATTAGACAATAAATTATTATTGGGTAAATCTCCAATTTTTGAACAAGCTTTACAATTAGCTCAAAAAGTTGCGCCAACGAATGCCACCGTTCTTTTAACGGGTGAAACAGGAACTGGAAAAGAAGTTTTCGCAACAGCTATACATCAATCAAGTTTGCGTAAAGACCAAAATTTTGTTGCTATTAACTGTTCCGCTTTTAGTAAAGACTTATTAGAAAGTGAATTATTTGGTCATAAAGCAGGTGCGTTTACAGGCGCAATGAAAGATCAAAAAGGTTTGTTTGAAGAAGCACATTTAGGAACTATTTTTTTAGATGAAATTGGCGAAATGGCCTTGGATTTACAAGCAAAATTATTGCGAGTTTTAGAATCAGGTGAGTTTATTAAAATCGGCGAAACAAAACCTACAAAAGTTGATGTACGGATTATTGCAGCCACTAACCGAAATTTGGAAAAGGAAATTGCAAACGGAACATTTCGCGAAGATTTATTTTACCGAATTTCTGTGTTCCATATCGAGTTACCTTCTTTACGTGAACGCGTTTCGGATATCGAACTAATCGTGAATAAGTTTATAAAACACTTTAATCATTATTATCAAAAAAATATAAAATCTATCAATCAAGAAACTTTACTTTTTCTAAAAAAATATTCGTGGCCAGGAAATATTCGTGAATTAAAAAATACGATCGAACGTGCTATTATTTTGTCGGAAAATGAAGAACTTTCTACAAATGATTTTCCTTCATTTATTCAAACAAGCGAAATTGATCAGAACGAAAATTCATTAGAATTAGCTTTAATGGAAAAAAAACATATTCAGAAAGTTTTAAAATTTACAAAAGGTAACAAAACAAAAACGGCAGAATTATTAGGTATTGGCTTAACAACACTTTATCGAAAAATAGCCGAATATGAACTGAATTAATATAAATTACTTTATCATAATGAAAATGAACCCTTCCATTTTGGAAGGGTTTTTTATTGGTATTATTTTTTACTTAAAATAGAATCAATTGACTTTAATTAACTTATACATTTATATTCGTTTTGGCATTTTGATTGACTTATGTAGAGAAATTTAAAAATCTACAAAATGAAAATGAAACAAATGATTTCATTAGATGAAGTCAAAGAACTTAAAAGTAAAGTACTGCAAAACATTTTAGATAATAATCCAGCACGTGTAAAACAGTTATGTTATAGTGTGGGAAAATTGTTTTCAAAAACAAATGATTTGGGAAAAACATACATCAATAATCTATTTATACTACCCGTTACTTTGATGATTGAAGCGGATTTCAAAAACCGAAAACAATTTTTGAATTTATTTCCGATGAATTTGAAATCAGAATACGTTAAACAAATTTATCATTCAGGAATATGATAACAATTGTATTACTATTAGCTGGGATTTTATGTTTTGGAGTATTCTTCAAATCCATTGACTTTTTTGATAATATATAATTCTTCACCATGATTTTCTTATTAATCATCGCCATTGCTTTGTTTGTGTACTTGGTATATGTGCTATTAAAACCCGAAAAATTTTAAACTTAATTATTCGTAAAAATGAATTCAGAAATATTTGGCGTTATCGTACAATTTTTAGTTGCGATCGCTCTTTCCATTCCGTTAGGAAATTATATTGCACGTGTTTATCTCAATAAACCAACTTTTTTAGACCGATTAATTTCCCCAATAGAAAAGTTGTTGTTCAAAATATCAGGTATCGATTCAGAGGAGCAGATGAATTGGAAACAACATTTAAGTGCATTGTTAACGATTAATTTGATATGGTTTATCATTGGATTTATCCTATTAATGACACAAGGTCTGTTGCCTTTTAATCCAGATAAAAATCCAAGTATGAGCCCTGATTTGGCTTTCAATACGATTATTTCGTTTGTGGTCAATTGTAATTTACAACACTATTCAGGAGAAACAGGCGTAAGTTATTTAGCACAATTATGGCTGATGTTTTTACAATTTGTAAGTGCAGCAACCGGTATGGCAGCCGCAGTGACATTATTTGAAGCCTTTCGACAAAAAACAACGACAACTTTAGGTAATTTTTATACCTATTTCATCAAATCGATTACGCGTATTTTATTGCCATTATGTGTAATTGTATCATCAATCTTGATTTTTCAAGGAACTCCAATGACATTTGAAGGAAAAGAGGAGATGATGACTTTAGAAGGGAATAAAGTGGAAGTTTCTCGAGGACCTGCAGCAGCTTTTATAGCCATAAAACATTTAGGAACAAATGGCGGCGGATTCTTTGGAACCAACTCTGCACACCCATTTGAAAATCCAACATATATAAGTAATATGACGGAAATGATTGCACAAATGCTGATTCCGTTGGCGATGTTATTTGCCTTTGGCGTTTATACAAATCGCAGAAAATTTGCTTGGATGATGTTTGGTGTAATGACTGTAGGCTTTCTATGTTTAATGATTCCGAATGTTTACATGGAATCGCAAGGAAATCCAATGATTGAAAAACTCGGAATTGATAATTCATTAGGTGCAATGGAAGGTAAAGAAGTTCGAATTGGTTCTGCCGCTTCAGGATTTTGGAGCATCGCAACAACCGTTATTTCAACAGGTTCAGTCAATTCTATGCACGATAGTACAATGCCATTATCTGGAATGAATGAATTGTTAGCTATGATGATCAACAGTGTTTATGGAGGCGTGGGAGTTGGTATTTTAAACTTCTTTGTATTTGTAATTTTAGCGGTGTTTATTAGTGGATTGATGGTTGGTAGAACACCTGAAATTTTCGGTAAAAAAATAGAAGCCAAAGAAATGAAAATCGCCATGATGATTACCCTTTTACATCCTTTCTTGATTTTAGTAGGAACAGCTTTGGCTGCTGGAATACCAAGTGAAACACTATCAACCTTAAACAACTCCTCGTATCATGGATTTAGTGAAATGTTATATGAATTTACTTCATCTGCTGCAAACAATGGTTCTGGTTTTGAAGGATTAGGAGACAACACTCCTTTTTGGAATATAGCAACTGGTTTTGTATTGATTTTAGGACGATTCTTACCTATAATTGGTCCTGTTGCAATCGCAGGATTATTAGCAAAAAAACATTTTGTTCCAGAAGGCTCAGGAACTTTAGCTACTGATACAGCAACTTTTGGAAGTATTGTTTTTGCCATCATCTTAATTGTTGCAGCCTTAGCATTTTTTCCTGCTTTAACCTTAGGTCCCATTGTTGATTATTTTTCAACTCCAAAATTTTAGAAAATGACACGAGAAAATAAAACCAATTTATTTGAAAAAACTTTGGTACAAACAGCTTTCAAAGAAGCTTTCATCAAACTAAATCCAGCAACTTTATATAAAAACCCTGTCATGTTTGCTGTAGAAATTGGAACTGCAATTATGTTAGGAGTTTGCTTTTGGATTCTTTTAGGTGAAACATCTCAAGGTAGTTTTGGGTATAATTTTTCAATTTTCATCTTACTCCTTTTTACATTGTTATTTGCCAATTTTGCTGAAGCAATTGCCGAAGCAAGAGGAAAAGCTCAAGCTGATAGTTTACGTAAAACACGAGAAGAAACGCCTGCAAAATTAGAAAATGGAGAAACTATTTCGTCTTCTGCTCTGATCAAAGATATGATCTTCATCTGTGAAGCTGGAGATATAATTCCAACAGATGGAGAAATTATAGAAGGTTTAGCAACGATCGACGAAAGTGCTATTACAGGAGAAAGTGCACCTGTAATTCGTGAAGCTGGAGGCGATAAAAGTTCGGTTACTGGAGGAACAAAAGTTCTTTCGGATCGAATTAAAGTCAAAGTTACGACGCAACCAGGAGAAAGTTTTTTAGATAAAATGATTGCATTAGTAGAAGGAGCAAATCGTCAAAAATCTCCAAACGAAATTGCTTTAACCATTTTATTAGCTGCTTTTACATTAGTATTTGTCATAGTTATGGTTACCCTAAAACCATTCGCTGATTACGCAAATGTTCCCATTACCATTGGCGCTTTAATCTCATTATTTGTATGTTTAATTCCAACTACTATTGGAGGTTTATTATCCGCAATCGGAATTGCTGGAATGGATAGAGCTTTACGCGCAAATGTCATTACAAAAAGTGGAAAAGCAGTAGAAACAGCAGGCGATATAGATGTTTTATTATTGGATAAAACAGGAACCATTACAATAGGGAATCGTAAAGCAACAGCTTTATATCCTGCAATTGGAATAGAAATGGAAGCTTTAGAAAAAGCAGCAGTTCTTAGTTCGATGAGTGATGAAACGCCAGAAGGAAAATCAATTATAGAATTAGTTCAGATAGATCCATTAAAGTATACAATTCAACATCCTATTTTCATCAATTTTAGCGCAGAAACACGTTGTTCAGGAATTGATTTTGATCAAACCCGTATTCGAAAAGGAGCTGTAGACGCTATCAAAAATTTGGTTGAAAATGCTGGAAATACTTTTCCGAACGAAATTCAAATGAAAGCCAATGAAATTGCTCAAAATGGAGGAACACCTTTAGTTGTTTCTCAAAATGAACAAGTTTTAGGAGTGATCGAATTACAAGATATTATCAAACCTGGAATTCAAGAACGCTTTGCTCGTTTACGTAAAATGGGAATTAAAACGGTTATGGTAACAGGTGATAATCCTATGACTGCAAAATTTATCGCAGAAAAAGCAGGTGTAGATGATTTTATTGCGGAAGCAAAACCGGAGGATAAAATGAATTACATCAAAAAAGAACAAACCGAAGGTCGTTTGGTTGCGATGATGGGCGATGGTACAAATGACGCTCCTGCTCTAGCGCAAGCTAATGTTGGTGTAGCCATGAACAGTGGTACGCAAGCAGCAAAAGAAGCTGGAAATATGGTAGATTTAGATAATGATCCAACCAAATTAATTGAAGTTGTTGAAATTGGAAAACAATTATTAATGACGCGCGGAACCTTAACAACCTTTAGTATTGCCAACGATGTAGCAAAATATTTTGCCATCATACCCGCTTTATTTATTACAGCAATTCCAGCTTTACAAGGATTAAATATCATGAATTTACATAGTCCCGAAACCGCTATCTTATCGGCTGTTATTTTCAATGCGATTATTATTCCTTTCTTGATTCCATTAGCATTAAAAGGTGTTCCATACAAACCAATTGGAGCAAGTGCACTTTTGAGAAGAAATTTACTGATTTATGGAATTGGAGGAATCATCGTTCCATTTATCGGTATAAAACTAATCGACATCTTTATTTCCATATTCTTTTAATTAATGTAATGAGCTGTTTTGAAGGAGTTCAATATTCTATTAATAAAATTCAAAACAGCAAATTTTTAAAACTAATACAAAATGAAACAAAATAGTATAAAAGCAATTTTACTAACATTTAGCTTAATGCTCCTTTTAATGGTACTATATCCGTTAGCTATGTGGGGAATTGCTCAACTTTCTCCAAATCAAGGAAAAGGTTTTTTAGTTGCTGATAAAAACAATCAGCACTATTACGAAAATATTGGACAATCGTTTTCAAAAGATCATTATTTCTGGGGACGACCATCGGCTGTAGATTACAATGCAGCAGGTTCTGGTGCAAGTAACAAAGGTTCAAATAATGACGAATATTTGCAAGAAGTTGAAAAACGCTTAAATGATTTTCTTCAAAAAAATCCAACGGTAAAAAAAGAAGACGTTCCTGTAGATTTAATTACAGCTAGTGGAAGTGGTTTAGATCCTAATATTTCAGTTCAAGGAGCAATTGTGCAAGTTGATCGAATTGCAAAAGCTCGAGGTTTAGATCACGAAAAAGTAAAAGAATTGATTGATAACCAAATTGAAAAACCTTTATTAGGAAGTTTAGGTCCTGATAAAATCAATGTCTTAAAACTGAATATCGAATTGGATAAATTATCGAAATAATGAAAAAAATACTTGCTTTTGGTTCTTTTATTTTGGGTTTAAATGTTCAAGCTCAAAACGATTCTATTCAGAAATTAAAACTTTCTGGTTATGTAGAAGTTTATTATACCTACGATTTTAATCAACCAAAAAACAATCAGCTTCCTAATTATTTGTATTCGTTTAATCGACACAATGAGGTGAATTTAAACTTCGGTACAATTCAATTGCAATATAATGATGAACGAGTTCGAGGAAATCTTGCTTTAATGGCAGGAACTTATACGCAATCAAATCTTGCAGCAGAACCTGATGGTTTAAGAAATATTTACGAAGCAAATATCGGTATCAAACTTTCAAAGAATAAAAATTTGTGGCTAGATGCAGGTATTATGCCTTCTCACATTGGATTTGAAAGTGCGATTGGTGCTAATGTTGCAACACTTACACGAAGTATTCAGGCAGAGAATTCACCGTATTTTTCAACTGGCGTTAAGCTGAGTTATATTTCAACTAATAACAAATGGGCAATGAGTTTGCATTATTTAAATGGTTGGCAACGTATCAAGCGTCTTGATGGTAATTCTACACCAGCTTTTGGACATCAAATTACTTACACACCAAATGAAAAATTTTCGATCAACAGCAGTTCGTTTATTGGTAGCGATACTCCTGATTCTTTGCGTCAAATGCGTTATTTCCATCATCTTTATGCTGTTTTTAAACCTATTAAAAAGCTTTCAATAACCGCAGGTTTTGATATTGGTGCACAACAAAAATCGAAAGGATCAGACAGTTATAATATTTGGTACAGTCCTATTTTAGTTGGGCAATATACATTCAATGAAAAATGGTCTGCAACTGCACGTGCCGAATATTATGCTGACGAAAAAGGTGTAATAATCTCAACGAATACACAAAATGGTTTCAAAACAGTTGGTTTTTCTTTGAATTTAGATCATTATTTTACAAATAATTTGATGTGGAGAACAGAGATTAGAAGTTTTTCGAGTAAAGATGATATCTATTTTCGAAATGATAAAAATGTATCGAACGAAACATTTTTGACAACTTCTTTAGCATTAAAATTATAAATGGAAAAAGAAACACAACATACAGCAGAAGACTTTCTTGCCTTGATTCGGAAATCGAAACGAGGCAAGTTTAAGGTATATATTGGAATGTGCGCTGGCGTAGGAAAATCGTATCGTATGTTGCAAGAAGCGCACGAATTGCAAAAAAATAAAATCGATGTAAAAGTTGGATATATCGAAACGCATAAACGTGCCGAAACAGAAAATCTTGTTATAGGATTAACCATAATTCCACGAAAAATAATTTACTACAAAGGTAAATCTGTCGAAGAAATGGATTTGGAAGAAATCCTAAGACAAAGACCCGAAATTGTTATTGTGGACGAATTGGCACATTCTAATGTTTTTGGAAGCAAACATGCGAAACGTTGGCAAGATGTTATGGAAATTTTAGATGCTGGTATCAATGTTATTTCTGCTGTAAATATTCAACATTTAGAAAGTTTGAATAACAGTATTTCTGAAATTACAACAATCGATGTTTCGGAAAGAATTCCTGATATAATTTTGGAACAAGCAGATGAAATTGTAAATATTGATTTAACTGCAGATGATTTAATTGAACGATTAAAAACAGGTAAAATTTACCCGGAAGATAAAATTCAAACGGCTTTAAACAACTTTTTTATCCCTTCAAATATTTTACAATTACGTGAATTGGCTTTAAAAGAAGTTGCTTCACACGTAGAAAAAAAAGTGGAAACCGAATATGTATCATCTGTTTATGCAAAACCGTCGCGTTTTTTGGCATGTATTAGTAGCAATGATAAAAATGCCAAAACTGTTATTCGAAAAACCGCTCGTTTGGCTGGATATTATAACTCACGATGGTTTGTATTGTACGTAGAAACGCCAAAAGAACATCCTAATAAAATTGCTTTGGACAAACAACGGCATCTCATCAATAATTTAAAATTAGCAACCGAATTAGGCGCTGAGATTATTAAAGTAAAAAATCAACGGGTTTCTACAGCTATCATTCAACAAATTGAATTGCGTAATATCACCACTGTTTGTTTGGGAAAACCAAAGTTAAATTTAATCCAGATTATTTTGGCTACGAATGTATTTAATCAATTACTAAAAAAACTATCTTCGTTACATGTTGATGTGATTATTTTATCAAAATGAGAATTAAAACTAAACTTCGCTTAGGATTAGGCTTGCTGTTTTTATTAATTGTATTATTGGCAGCTGTAGCAACTACATCTATTTATTCATTGAAAAATGATACACAAAATATTTTGCATGATAATTACAATTCATTGATTTATGCAAAAAGTATGATGCGAAATTTAAATGATGCGGAAAACTTTAATTCCAAATCGTTTGAAAAGCAATTAGCAAATCAAGAATTAAACGCAACAGAACAAGGTGAAAAAGAATTGAATCAACAGATTCGAGATAAATTTGATGCTTATAAAGAAGGAAATCATTCTCCAGAACTATTAAAAGATGTTAGAATTTCGCTTTTAGAAATGATGGAAATGAATATGCAAGCCATAGAAATTAAAAGTGAATTTGCTGAAAAGACCGCTAATCAAGCCATTTTATTAATCATTTTCACAGGTATCGCATGTATTTTTATAGCCTTTAATTCTTTGATTAAGATTCCGTCTAATATTGCAAATCCTATTCAAAAATTGACGAATAGTATCAAGGAAATTGCTTCGAATAATTACAAAGAGCGGGTGTATTTAGACAAAAAAGATGAATTTAGCGATTTAGCGCAATCTTTTAACACAATGGCTTCTAAATTAGAAGAATACAACGAAAGTCATTTAGCAACTATTCTAAAACAAAAAACAAGAATGGAAACGCTGATTAATAATATGCACGATGTAGTAATTGGTTTGGATGAACAAATGCAAGTAATTTTCGCGAATAATGAAGCTGTAAAAGTAACAGGATTGTCTGCTAAACAAATGGTAAATAAGGCTGGTAAAGATTTGGCTTTGCACAATGATTTGATTCGATTGTTATTGCAAAATATCGAAACAGAAATTATAAAAGACGAAAAACCTTTGCAAATTGTAGTGGATGAAAAAGAACAATTTTTTACCAAAGAAATTTTTCATATCGAAATAATTCCAACAGGAGAAACGATAAAACAAGTTGTTGGGCATGTGATTATTCTTAGAAACATTACCGAATTTAAAGAACTAGATGCAGCCAAAACACGATTTATTGCTACAGTTTCGCATGAATTTAAAACGCCTATTTCATCTATGGAAATGAGTTTGCAATTGCTTCGAAATAAGCAAATAGGAACATTAAACGAAGAACAAAATGATTTGGTAACCAGTATTGACGATGATGTACATCGTTTATTGCGAATAACAAAAGAACTTCTCAACTTAACACAGATAGAAAGTGGTACAATTCAAATGAATAAAACAGAAGTTTTCCCAATCGAAATTGTAGAAAATGCGGTTAAAGCCAATCAAACTTTAGCTGAACAAAAGCATTTAATAATAGAAACGAATATTCCAAATCATTTAGAATCTATAAAAGTTGATCTTGAAAAAACAGTTTGGGTTTTATCAAATCTAATCTCAAATGCAATCCATTATTCTCACGAAAATGCTCGAATTTGGATTACTATTGAACAAACAACAACCGAAACATCCTTCAAAGTTAAAGACAAAGGAATTGGGATTCCAACCGAATTTTTACCAAAAGTTTTCGATCGATATTTTCGTGTTCCAGGCACTCACAAAGAAGGTACAGGTTTGGGATTGGCTATTAGCAAAGAATTTATCGAAGCTCAAAAAGGAACACTTAATGTAGTAAGTGAATATGGTGTTGGAAGCGAGTTTGAGATGAGATTATTACAATAGCTTTAGATTGAATGACCTAGAAATTCTTAAATTAAGAGAATTTAAAAGGTTATCTATTCTAGTAATTATATAAAGGTAATTAACGTCATTTTTTTCTATAAAATACAGAAAAGTATTAACTAAAGCAATAATAGTTTAATGATAAACATAATATAAATTGTAAACTTAACACTAAAGTATTGTTTTATGGAACAAAGTTTTTACTTCAATGTATTGGATCAAATACAAAAAGAAGAAAAAAAAGTAGATTTATTAACTGGGAATGTAATTGATTCGTCCTATCAAATGATTACGTTTTTACAGAATTTACTCTATGAAGTTAGAAATACTTCATCAAAAAAAGGATTTTTTAATCAAGAAGATGAAATTTATTTTTTTAAGAAAATTAAACCACAGATTCTCGGTAAATTAATTTATTACAACAAAATCTACCGTATTGAAACAAATTGCCCTTTTCATGATGGTAAAATGTACTACAATTTTTTTTCAAAGCAATTGGTAAATCTTAAACGTGAATTTATGGAGCATATTTGTAGTTCTGATTTTTATAGGTATTATCGCTCTGGAAGAGAAGATCGAGATGATACTTATTTTAAACGTGGAAATATTAATTTTCATGACGGACTCAATAGCATTGTGTTTGAAATTGATCCTGAATTTTCTACCTTTTATGATTATAAAATTGCAAGAATTATATCCTCCGAACTCTTATATTCATATCTCATAACCAAAATTAATCCAGATGAAGATTCTGAAAAAGGAGTATTAAAATCTGAAAATTCTAAAAATGATTTATCCTGGACTGATAGTAAAAATGCTCTTATCGAATTAGTTTACGCACTTTACGCATCTGGTTCAATTTCTCATGGCAAAGTTGGTATCCGCAAATTAAGCCTTGTTTTTCAAATTTTGTTTAAAATCCCAATGGGTGATGTTCATCATTCATTTCACCGCATGAAATCTAGAAGTGGTTCACGCACTATTTTCTTAGATTACCTTAAACTTTCATTAGAAGAGTATATGGATAGAGAAATGTAAATTCAATACCCATTTATGCCAATTGGTAAACCTTTTAATAATTGATTTACAACTCAATTTAAATAAAAATTTCTACTATCAATCAGCATATTTTTCTCTATTATCTAAAATAAACTCTCTTGCCAATTGGCATTACTTGGCTTTAAAAGCTTTTATTATATCGAATTTTTGTATCAAAATTAATTAATCATAAAATTTTTGATATGAATATTGATCGAATGGAATTTTTAGCTTGGATGGAGCGTCTAATGAATCGACTTGATTTATTGGGAGAAAATATGAATGATTTTCATAAAAATAAAACTTCAGTGGATGGAGAAGAGTTGTTAGATAATCAAGATGTT
Organism: Empedobacter sedimenti; assembly: GCF_030005555.1. Classification (GTDB taxonomy): domain Bacteria; phylum Bacteroidota; class Bacteroidia; order Flavobacteriales; family Weeksellaceae; genus Empedobacter; species Empedobacter sedimenti. The sequence goes on from NZ_JASCQG010000023.1 coordinate 16,804, forward strand.
TTGCAAATGTTAAAGATTAGTAATCGTTCCTTACAACGCTATCGATCAGATGGACGTCTTCCTTATTATACAATCAGCGGAAAATTATATTATAAATTATCTGATGTTCACGCATTTATTCGAAATAGCTTTAATTCTTCAGCATCAAAAAGAAAAGCCATAGAATGACAATCATTTCCAAAAGCTGTCAAATCTAAACTTGTATTAATCAGTATTTTATTTTCGGTTATGTATTTAAAAATCAAATAAAATGAATGATAATTCAATAGAAAACGTAGAGCAATTTGCACAAGTTTCTGATATCCTATTGGTTTTGGATAAAGATAAAATGAAAATTCAAGCAGTAAAAAGCCTTAATGAGAAAGGAGAAATGGAAACTGTAGATCCGATGAAGAACAATGAAAATCAATTTCTAAGAATTGAAAAAAATGGTAATTTTTTATCGAACTTCTTTTCAAACTTTTATAACCAACTAAAAAATCCAACCAATTTTCTTTTTTTCAAAGTAGCAGATTCAATAGCAGTTGATAAAGCAAAAGAGATTCAGAATCACTACAAATCTCCAAAACCTGAAAATGAAAAAAGTATTGAACAATATAAAATTAACCACGAAACATATCAATATAATAATTCAAAACACGAAGATAAAATGGAAAAAGAAAAAACAGACTATCGTTTTGATCCAGCGCAAATTGATTGGGAAACAATGAAAAATTTAGGATTAAGTCAAGAACGATTAGAAAAATTAAAACAATTAGATCCTTTATTGAAAGGATACAAAACCAATCAGCTTATCCCAATTAGTATCAATTTTGGTTCAGCAATACTTCGAACAGATGTTCGATTGTCTTTGCAACAAGTAGATGATAAAGTTGTACCCGCTTTACATGGTATCCGAAAAGAACCCAATTTGAACTATGAATTTTTTGGACATCAATTTACTGAAGAAGATAAGAAAAACCTCTTGAGTACTGGAAATATGGGAAGAGTTGTCGATTTAATGAATACCAAAACAGGTGAGAAAATTCCTTCTGTTATCAGTGTTGATCAATTAACAAATGAATTGATTGCCTTAAAAACTGAATTTATAAAAATTCCAGATGAAATAAAAGGAGTTCTACTAAATGAAGAACAAAAACAAACCTTAAAAGTAGGGAAATCATTGTATTTAGAAGGTATGACTTCTGTTAAAGGAACAGAATTTTCTGCAAATGTTCAATTTAATGCTGATAAGCGCTATGTTGAGTTTCAATTTGATAATAAGGTACAAAATATAAAATCAAACCGAGAGGAATTTAAGAATTCTGAAGCGCCTAAAATTTTTAGAAATAAAGAACTTTCAGAACAGCAGCATAATGAACTGAAGGATGGAAAAACAGTCTTTATAGATGGTTTACTAGATAAAAAAGGACAAACTTATCAGGGCTACATTTCTTTCAACAAAGAATTAGGAAAAACTCAATTTATGTTTCCAAATCAATTAAAAGAAGCTGCACAGCCAAATGAAGAACATAAAACGCAAGTTGTTGTAAATTCCGAAGGAAAAACGAATGAATCAACAAAACAAATTAAAAAACCTTTGGAATCTAAACAACAATCACCTAAAGAGAAACAGACAAAAAATTCTAAAGAAAGCCTTCCTAAGACTGCCAAATCGAAGGGGAGAAAAGTGTAATGTAAAGAAATTTATTATGAAAAAAGAGTTGAAAAATCAAACTATTGAAAAAGATGAAATTAACTCTGAAAATAGCGTTAAAGTAGAGAAAGAAGTTTTCATTTCTGCTTTAACGCTTATTTGTCAACGGTATTTTGAACAAGTTAATTTTAAAGAAAAAACTATTTATCAGTTGGAGTTGTTTCATACCAAATCTTTTATTGAATTTAAAAGTCAATTAATAATTGAAGATGAAAAGCAAATAAAACCTATATTAAAAACAATCCAACGAATAGGAAAAACTGAAGTTGTTGATATTAAGATAGGTAATTGTATAGAAGAACCACCTCTGTTATTTAATCGTATTGATTTACAAAGTGAAGTATATTCAGTATATAATTTATCTTTTGAGGAAACATCAAGAATTACTGAAAAACTTTTCGAAAATCTGTAAATTTTCAGCAAAAAGTGGACATCTAAGACCTAAAATTTAAGGTAGTGTTTTTAAAATCATTAACTTTAATTA
>NZ_JASCQG010000024.1 GCF_030005555.1 Empedobacter sedimenti
AAATATGGTAAGGTCAAAAATCCTAATGATTTTCCTACATTTCAAATTAATCAAAATAATAATACAATAATATTAAATAAAAACTATACTTTTAAATGTTCCTAACAAGGGGAAGATTACACCTGTAAATATGGTAGTTATTTGGATTTTGATTAATAAAATTAAATTCATTATTGCTCAATATAATTTTCTGATTAAAATCAAATGCTGTTGTCTTTACATCAGTAAAAATTTTTAAACCATCATTTTGCAATATTTGAAAGTCGTAAGGTAAACTACTCTCTCTTGATTGATTTACCCAAGTAAAATTAGCTATACTACCTGCTATTTTTTTTCTATCTAAATATTGAGCAATTAGTTCTTCTCCTTTTTGACCTGTTATTTTAAAATTTATTTTAGCTCTTTCAATATTAAAGTAACGTGATTTTATTATGTTTAATTGTATATAATCTGTTTGAGAAATTAACTCAAAGTCTTTAAAATATTTTACAACATCCTCAGATGATTCGTTAATTCTAATTTTACAATGAATAGTGTTATCTGATTCCCTATAAAAATATAATTGATGCATTCCTCCAACTAGAAATTCTTGTAACGAAAAACCATTATCTTGCTGTAATTGATTTAAATAAAATCTAATTTTATCCTCTTTTATGTTTTCCTTTACATTAGTTTTATATTCAAAAACATTTGGAAAAGATTTTACTAACTCTATTGTTTTTAAAATTAGTTGATCATCGAACCGAAATATAATATCTTTTTTATATATTTTTTTATCTATAGAATAAGAGTATGTATCATATAATAAATCAATAACTTCAAATTTATTCAGAAAAAAAATAAAAGGTTTATTATCTTCTAAACTCAAACTTTCTACACTTTTTTGGTAATATAAAATGATGTTTCATTATTACTATTAATAGATATAGAATATTTTGAATCTTGACTCCTTACATTTTTAATATACAATAAATTCATAATATATTTTAAATTTCTAAATTATTAACAAATAAATAGTGCAATATAGCATAAATAGTATTTACACTCACAGCATTACCTGCTTGTTTATATAATTGAGCATTAGAAATTTTCGCCTTAGCTGCATTATTATAAAAATTCTCATTGAACCCCTGTAAAGCCAATGCTTCTTTCGGAGTAATTCTACGTATTGGTTGCTTAGCTAAATCTTCTTTTGAGAATTCAATATTTACATATTCCAATGGATTATCACTATTTAAAAAACCCTGTGAATAATAATTATCTTGGTTAGCTCTATGCATTTTAGCCATAGTAGCTGTTAGCGGTCTAGCAACTAGCTGATTAATCTCTGACTTCGCTATATAATTTTTACTTCCATTAGCTAAAATTGTTGGTTTAATCTTTTCGGATAAATAATATTTATCTTCAACAACACTATCTAAAACATCAAGTACAGAATTTTGAATTAATAAATTATCTCTTAAAGCATTAGCTTTATAATTATTTAAAACAATCTCTTTATTAAAAACAAAATCATTATTAATAATAATGTCTTGTCGAATACCTAATATTATAACTCTGTTTCTAACTTGTGCTAAATCAAAATCTTTTGTATTGAAAATATCAAAATAAATCTTATAACCTACCTCCTCTAATGCATGTTTAACCTCTTTAAATGTTTTACCTTCATTATGAGAAAATAGATTTTTCACATTTTCTAATAAAATATATCTTGGTTGTTTAACTCTTAAAATATCTACAATATTATAAAATACATTACCTCTGTGATCATTAAAACCTTCTTGTTTTCCCATCATACTAAATGGCTGACAAGGAAAACCACCAGTTAATAAATCAAAATTCGGTAAATTATTAATATTATCTTCATTAGAGGTAAATTGAATTATATCGCCTAATTCAACTTCATTAGTTGTATCATAATTAGCTTTGTAAGTCGTTGTAGCATATTTATCTATCTCAGAAAAACCAACACAATTAGTATGGAAATTATGGTTTATTCCTAAAATATCAATAGCTTTTCTAAACCCTCCGATACCAGCAAATAACTCTAAATGTCTCATTAGATATATTTTTTAATAGTTTTACCGATTGCCTCCGCTAACAATACGGGTACTGCATTACCTATTTGAGCATACCAATGATTTTGACTGCCTTTAAAGAAATAATCATCAGGAAAAGTTTGAATACGTGCCGCTTCTCTTGGCGAAAGACCTCTGGCTTGATTTGGATGAATATACATATTACAATCAAACTTCATATGTGAAGTCATAGTCTTACTTATCTTCGTTTCATCCAATTTGAAATATTTATCTTTAAACATATGATTTCTATTCGAATATGGCATTATATCTTTAATAGATTCATGCAAGGAATTAGCTCCTTGAGGTAGCCTTGAAAATATTTCAATATCACGTTCGTTGTTGTATCTATTTTTATGATTAAAAATATAATCTGAAACCTGGTTTGAATTTAATCGATTTAAAAAATCTGTATTTTTTTCTTTTTCATTTTTGCGAAAAGTAAATCCATAATCTGAATTTTCAATTTCGTTATTATTTCTAATATCTTTTGGCTTTAATATTGGTAAATCATAAATAGCCTCACCTAATGGAACTATTTTACCAGAAGCTTTTGACTTAATTTCTTCAATAATTTCATTAGAATTTATACCAATTCTGTTACCAATCAAGATAAACCTTTCTCGATTTTGAGGAACTCCATAATCTTTGGCATTAAATACATAGTATGAAAAATTATATTCCTCGCCTAAATATGATCTAAAATCCTCTAATATTTCTGGCGCTTTTTTTAGCATCCCCTTTACATTTTCCATAATGAAAAATTTGGGTTGTATGTATTCTAGAACCTCAAGATATGATTTATATAGATTATTTCTTGGATCATCAATTACTCTTTGGCGATTAGCCATAGAAAAACCTTGACATGGAGGACCACCACAAACAATATCAATATTCTTATATGATGATAATTTATTTTCTTTATTTTTAATTAACTCATTAATATCACCAATAAAATAATTATCTATTGGTAAAGAGTGATTAAAAAAATATGTTTCACCATAAATAGGCTCAATCTCATTTACAAAGATTGAATTAAAACCAGCTTTATTTAAACCTAAAGACAACCCACCACAACCAGCAAATAAATCAATCATTAGATTATTTGTAGGTAAGTCACTTTTAATTAGATATTTTTCAAGAAACTTATATTTTTCCTTATTATTTAAAATTGTTTCATAGTAGATATTTAATAAAATAATGATTTTAGAATCTAGAGTTTTAGAATAGTCATTGAAGTAATCTTTAGTTGATTCTTTTATTAATTCAATATTTTCTAATTCAAAAAATTTATCTAATTCTTTAAATAATTCTTTGATTTTTGTATTAGGATTTTTATAGTTTTTTTCAATATATTCAATCATTCTATCATCATTTTTAAAACTCTATTTTTAAATTCAATATCTTCATTTTCGAACAATGAATTTATTTTATGAGAATAGTATTCTATTTTTAGTTTAAATAAGTCAATTTCAATATGACTTGACAATGCCTTTAATTTTTCTAAACTTATATTCTTCTCGTTCTTTTCTACTTTGCAAATAAATGAGACATCACAGCCAATTAGCGTCGCTAAAGATTTCTGCGATATGCCTTTTTTTATTCTTGCGTCTTTTATAATTGTACCTATATTCATTTTGAAAGCAAATTGACCTATAAGGTCAAATTTATTACTTTTAATTTAAAAATATAGATGATTTTTCTTAGCTAGAAAAATTTATTTATCTAAAGAAAAAACCATTTTAAAGCGACACATATAGTCGTTTAAATGAAGTGTATTTGAGTATAAAATTTAACAAAATTAATTATATCAGAAAAAAAATAGTGTACAGAGAATTGAAAAAAATGTCTAGAATGATGATGAAAATAAACTCATCATCAATCTCATAAGTAACTCCATTTACCTAGCTGTCATTATCAAAAAATCTTCTTTTCGTGTAACAACTCTAAGTGTAAGAACTTCATTTCATCTCGTTATACATTGTAAACTCAACAGATATTTTTAGTAATTTGAATTTTAATCAACAACAAACTTTCTTTGATACATTAAATATTATACTTAATTTTATGTAAGTACAACAACTCTTTCTTTAACACTTTACTAGAATTATTAAAAATTTTATATAATATGTTAAAAGTAAATTTTAAAAATCAACCTTCAATAGAAGTTAAAGAAACTATTCACAACTATTGGTTAATTGAAAATAATGAGTTTAAATATCCTCTTTCTAAAATTGGACAACATGTATATTCTTTATTAAAAAGATATTGTGATACATATATCGTTACAAATTGTTCAATTTGTAATAAAGTCAGTAAAAAAATTAAAATTGATAATAGAAATATTTTTGAAAAATATTTTAGATATTATTACGAAAATATTAATTACTGTACCGAATGTGAAGAAAACAAAAAGCTTCCTTACAAACTTTTATTTTCATTTGATGATACACAAAACTCAAAGTCAGATATTATGATTCCAGATAAGGATATTATTCTCAAAGCAGGTGAAAAATATCTTATTAAAGCTTGGAATCAAGCTGATGGAAGATTTAATATCAGTATTTCAGACGAAAGAAGTTTAATGAATCAGAAAAAACAAATTGATGAAGAATTAGATTTTCTAAAAAAATCAGAATAAATGAAAAAGGGTTGATTAAATCAACCCTTTACTCTCTTCAATAATTCGGAAATAATTATCAGACATTTCTTTGTCAGAAACGATTACATTTTGATTTTCAAATGAATTGATTCGATTTTGGATAAATTGAGTTTTAATAAATTCTCTTGGTTTTCCTTCAGCATTTATTCCATAAAACTCACCAGGATTTAAATGAATAATATCCGAAACCTTTACTCTATCTCGTTCTTGAATCGATTCATTTCGACCTTTGTTTTTATTCGTATTCAGATGAACAAATTCTCCACTTGAACCGCTTCCAAAACTTGACGTTTCAAAAGTTCTGTCTTCTTTTGAAAATATAGTTTGAACCATTTTAGCTGTATTTTGATTGGTTGTTCGTCCAAAAAATTGATTTCCTAAATTTGAAATAATAACTTCTGCTTTATCCTTTCCGTATTTATCAACCAATTGACTAAAATCTTGCACACCCAAAACTGTTGAAATTCCATTACTACGACCAGTTGCAGGAACTTGCTCCAGATTCGGAACAAAAATAGTCGGTGCTTCGTCCAATAAAATTATACTTTTCTGTTTGTCTGGAACATTCATTTGCCGAACTGCAACACTAATAATCAATGAAATCAAAGGTGCATAAGTATTTGGTAAACTGCTATCATTCCCTAAAGCCAAAAAAGTAGGATTTGATTTGTCATTTAAATTCAAATCGATTTCATTTTCAGACAATAACCAAAAAATTTCTTTATTATTCAGCGTTGATAAAGCATTCTGAACACTCGATAAAACTCCCGCAACTTGATTTTCTGCCTTTCTATCCATTGCACTTTTCAAAGTTGTAACCATTCCTCCTGCCTCATAATCTTCCGTAATTGCTTCCAATAATTCATAAACATCTGTGTGCAAAAGCAAACTTATCACATGAGGCAACGTACAATAATTCGGATGTTTTTCTTTCAAAAACCAAATTGTACCTGCAATAATCATCTTTGTATTTCTTGCCCAAAAATCCTCCGTTTTGATACTTTCTGGAATCATATTATTTACCAAAGCTTGTGCATATTCGATTGCTACAATGCTTTTTGTTAAATATTTTGGATGAATTGGATTAACCCGATTACTTTGATTCGGATTTTTAAAATCAACTAATTTGAAATTAACCGAACTATTGGCGAAATAACAATATCGAGCTTTATCAATCAGCTCAGGACTTTTGAAATCGTACAAAATACCTGAATAATTTTGAATTGAAATCTGTGAAATAATTGGTTCAAATATATTAACCGATTTTCCACTTCCTGCACCTCCTTGAACAAATATTCCTCTTTGCGGATTAGCAATATTTATTCTTCCATTTTCACTTTCGAAAACAAAACCTTTGGTTTCTGTTTTTGAAATAGATCTAAATTCAATCTTAGTTTTTAACTTCTTCTTTTTGAATATAAAATAGACAAGTCTTAAATAAATCAAACTGATTAAAGTAAAAAATACATATTTGAAATTATCATTTCCGTAAGTCATTTTAACAAAAACGGAACTTCCTAGAGCTAGAAATGAAGTTAATCCAACAATCAAATTAATTTTAATAAAACGAAATCTGAAATCTCCTTTTAAAATTTCTGTTATCCATAAAGAAACTGGAATACTTGAAACAACAGTGCTGTAAAAAGTATATTTCTTCGCAAATTCTATATAGGGCAAAACTAAAAATGCTTTTTCTGTTTTCAATTCTAGAACTTTTTCATCTGAAACTAACGCTAAAAATGGAACAAAAACTAACGCATATCCAAAAATAAAAACAATATATCCCAACATGAAAATCAAAATAAACTTGATTAATTTCCCTAACATTCCGAATAGAGAAAATGATTCATTTAATGAAAATCCTTCCATAATTTTAGTTTATAGATTCTCTTAATTTCTTACTATCATTAGGATTATTCTCAATCCAATTCAATATTTTCTGATATTTTATTCTTTCATTATCAGTTAATAAACGCTTTTCTTGAATCAATTTTGATTCATAATCTTCTACAATCTCTTGTTTTGACTGAAAAGCCACTGAATAAGCATAAAACAAACTCGAAAAACCAATTAAACACAACAAAAAACCTACAATTAAAAGTTTCGTATTGGTATGATTTTTCTTTAAAATCGATTTTAATTCATTCGTTTTGATATCAATTCGATTAATGAAATGTTGATATTCATTCGGCAATTTAATCTCAGGAATTTCAATATTCTTTGTTAAGTTTGAAAGCTGAGCAATTTTCGTTTCAAATTCTTGCGTTTGATATACGCTATGTTTATTTTGTTGTTGACAAATTTCCTCTAATTTTATAATTGAACTAATTAACTGTTCTGTCTTTTCATTCAGAACTTTTAGCAATCCAACACTTAATTCTCCTATTTTTTTATCTTGATTTTCCATAATCTCTCGATTTTTCAAGTTCTTTATTTTTTTCTAGTTGTTTATGAATGGTTTCCATTCTGAATTCTTTTCCTAATTCAGATAGCTTAAAACCTTTATTCTTATCATTATTCTGATTAATTAGCTTACTATCAGATTTGATTTCTTTTTGATTTAATTCTTTAGTAGAAATTAATCTTGCACCAACTTCTTTTCCTTGTTTATTGGAATGAATATTCAATTCAAAACCTTTCTCTTTTAGGCTTTCTTTTAATTTATCAATTGATGTATTTCTAGAATTCATCAATTCGGACTTCAAAACAGATTTAGCTTCATCTTTTCCTTGCTTTAATTGTTCTTTAGAAAAATCCTTCGCTGTTTTCCAACCACGCTCTTTACTGATTTCATTCGCTAATTTTTGACCTTGCAAGCCAATGTAATTGGCATCAATAGCTTTTCCATTGTAATCAATTCGATTGGCGATAATATGCAAATGATCATTATTTCGACTTTGATGTAAACACGAAATAAATTGGTTTTCATTTAACTTGAATTTCTGCAAATAATCATTTCCTAACTTTTGCCAATCTTCAACTTTAAAATCTTTTGTATATTCTTTTGGTGGTGAAATCACCATATTGATTGTATTATTTTTACAGCGTTCATTTAATTTCTGAACTTCTCTAAATTCTTTATGAATTTCAATTCCAGTTTCACCAAACAATCCATTTCGGTCTATTTCCATAGAAAAACCTTTATCGTTCTGTATATAATCAATTGATTTTGCAGAACCTCTTACACTTCTCACTTTTACTATCATTTGATTTTATTATTTAGGTTTCTAATTACCTCAATTGTATTCCAAATTTCTTGGTTCAATCGAGGGTCTTTTACTTTAATTAAATTGGTTAATCGTTTCAATTTAAAATTGATATTCGCCAGTTCTTTTTTTACGATTAAAGTTTCTTTATTCGTTTGTGGTAATTTATATTTTCGAAACATTAATTGACGACAAAACTGCGATTTAGAAATTCCCAATTGCTCACAAATAAATATCAATTGGTTATTTTCTCGTTCAGTAATTCGAATACTTATTCGAATCGATTTATTATCGACTTTTTCAGTTTTATAATCCTGAAAAGTATCTTTTCCTTTCTGAATTATTTCATTCAGTAATTGCTCTAAATCATTCATGTTTTTATTACGATTTTAAAATCTTTCGACTGACAAGGAGAAAGCAAGATTCGGTTTAGAAGAGAATGAAGCGGAGCGAATTGTCTGACAAACCGACATCTTGCTCTCAAAAAACCGCCTATTTCACTTGTGAAATAAAAAAGACTCTTTCAATGATTTTTTATCGTCAATTTTTCAATTGTGGATAAGAAAATCATTGAAATCCTTATAGAATTCATATTCCTTTCTTGTGTCTAAAGCATTTGAAAAATGGTTTAATAATTTTTCTGTGCACTGATTTCCTGCTTTATCATTATCTAAGTACAAATGGATTTCTTGAAATTGATTTGTACTTAGATATTCAATTGTTTTATTTGTTAATGAAGTTGAATTCATAATCAAATAATCATATTCTTTTTCATCATTTGTAAGCTCAATAAAACTTAGAAAATCAATAAACCCTTCGAATACTTTTATAATTCTTGAATTATTAGAAATCGTTGTAATATCCTTTCCTGTTGAACCTTTGTAAAATGAATTTCTCAACTCATACGAATTCGAATTATTCTTAAATCCAATTGCAAATAATTTGTGTTGTTTGTTTACTAAAAACTCAACTTCCGAAACGTATTTCCAAGATTTAGACGTAATTTTTCTTGAATGCAAATAACTTTTTAACTTGTAATTATATAAAGTTTTTGCTTTCAAGATTTCTATCGAATTTTCTCTTTTAACTGTAAATTTTTGAGGTGAATAATTCTTAGGAACTTGAATAATTGTTGAATTAAAATATTCCAAAACCCCTTTAATATCAGTTTTTAGATAATAAATAAAAAAATCAACTATTTTTCCTCCCAATCCATTACCGTGATCAAACCAAACATCATATTGATAAATTTGAGAAATATGAAAAGAAGCTGTTCTTTCATCTGGTCGAAAAGGCGATTTGAACCAAATGGATTTAGAATTCATTTTTTCTGGTTTCAATCCTATTTTTTGTGAAAGAATTTCCACAAAATCTAAACTATTTATTTGCTGAATATTCATAATAACTTTTTAAAGATTAATAATAACCTAACCAAGCTATTCAAGTCTCTATTCATCTGCTATACAGTCAAATTTTTAATAATATTCGGACATACTCTTCTTGTTCAAGATTACTTGAACTGAATAGGTTTGAATAATTAATTTGATTTTACTTATTCTATAAAACCCTTATTAATAAAGACTTTGAATAAGATGAATAGGTTGAATAACTTGTTTTTAGATTTTCAAAAAATTGTGATAATAAGCGGTGTATTTGATTTGATACATCTTCGTTCGCTCAATTCCGATTCGTTTAGTCTTAAAACCAATATTATTTAGAAGTTTTCCTAATGTAACAGGATTCTTATTGACGAAAACTTTTCGCAAACCGAAACATAGCTCTGTAACTGTGATAAAATCATTTTCAGACTTTCCTTCTTCTATAAAAGACAATAATTCTTCTTCTTCCCTCGAAAAAGCTCTAAAACGCTTATTCTTTTCTTCATTATAATTCAATTCTTCAGAAGTCAGAAAAGGATTAAACGAATTGTCTTTATATGCTAAATGATAGGCTTGACTCCAAATTTTGTCTATATCAATTTTAGTATAAGAAAAATCAAATGATAAAATTTCAAAAACCAACCAACGAACATTTGAATTATCTTTTAGAATATGTGCCTTATTCGTTGAACCAAGAAAACTTGCTCTTCTCAAAATCCGCTCAGATTTCTTTGCATAAGGCAAACGTTCATTAATCATTTCTTTTGAAATAAGTGATTTCACAAACTCTAAATCATTCGACATAAAGTTTTGCATTTCATCAAGATTAATAATCAGATTTGTTGCAATTTTGATAATTGAATCTTTATCATTGCTAATATTTTCTGTGATATAATCCTGTAAAATTGTAGGGCATAAATACCGAATAAAAGTCGTTTTACCGATATTTTGTTTTGGGCTATAAAAGATGATTGCATTTTTATTCACAATCTTTTTCTCACAACCGCATAAAACGGTTCTCACCAAAAACTTTTTGAATTGAATCTTAAAAAAATCATCATCATTACTCAATTCAACTTTCGAACATAATTCTTCTATATAATCTTTTCCATCCCAAATAGGTAATTGATGATGAAAATAAAATTCGATTGGATTATAATGCTCAATGCTTGCTTTGAGGTAGATTAAAAGTTTGTCGTACGAAATCTTAATTCCTTTCTTTTCTAATTCAATAAATAATCTGTCAACGTTCAATTCTTCCCAGTTATGAGAATTTATTGAAGTAAATTCATATGTCAGACTAATATTATTGAATCGAATGAGATATGTTGAGTTAAGATAATACTCAACCTTGTCGAAAATAGAGTTCGACATAGCATTTTCATTCATAAATCTTCCGATTTTAAATGTTATGCCTTATATTTGCTTTGCGAGAACGGTATAAGACATAACACGTTAGTACTGTTTTAAAAAGTGATAGTCAAAATTAATTGATTATCGCTTTTTGTTTTCTTTGTGCATAAGGTCTGTAATTTGAGAATACTTAATGTAACCTCTTTTCCCTTTTTCTAATTTTACTTCAGTCAATATACCTTCATCGATATATCGATCTAAAGTTGTTCGTCCAATTTTCAATAATTGCATAACTTCTTTTTTAGTCAACAATTCCTTGTCATGTTTGGTAACAAGCTTTGAAACTTTTTCATTCAACACATCCATTGTGTTTAATAATTTGTCCCATTCCATCTTTGAAACAGTAACAGTAGTAAATTGAAATTCATTCATTGGTAATAATTTTATTTTTATTCCCTTAATAATGTTAAAAATATACTTTTGACAAGTATTGATATCCAAATATATAAAATATTTGGGATTAAAATTATTTTTATTCCTTTATTTTTTATTTTTTAACAAATCGTAGATATTATCTGTTAAAAAAATATCACTACTTTCAAAGATCAAGTAATCATTTATTAATGAAAATGACATTTCTCCATATTTTTTTCTGAAGATTTCACCTTTCCCTTCAAATATCCATTTGTACATATTTATATCATTTTCAATTGAGAAATTGAATAAATCATTACAAGAATTTATATAATCCAATGTTTTCTTTTCCTTAATAAAAAATGTAGGTAATACCATATTAGTATGCATTATATCATTAGCTGTAGTATGATTAATAAAATTAGCATCTAACTTACTTGTTGATATTAAATATTGAACAAATTCGTTTCTATAATTATCATTTCCTTCTACAGAAGGTTTTTGATCATCGAAAAATATAGTTTCTTCTTCAAATTCATCCATATCATGATCATTTTCAAAATCTTGATATAAATAAATATCATCATCATCAATTGGAAAACCTAGTGGTTTCTTATAGAAATCAACATTCTCAGAAGTATAAAAGCTATATAAATCTTTGTGCAATCTCTCAATATCTTCTGTATAAAAAATAAATTGATACAAATCTTTTGAATACTTTATTAAAGCATTTAGATACTTTGTTTCAATATCAACCAAATCTTGATGTCTTTTTAATGAGCTTTCATCAGCTAAATATCCTAGTAATTTACTCTTCAATCTATGATTTGATCCATTTAAATTAAATCTAAAATAGACGGGATATCTATTTCGATAATCAGGTTTTAATTTTGTATTTAAATAAAACTTTGGCTTAATCTCTTTCATACTAATAAATGTATTGTAAATATAATGGTTTTACTTAAAATCAATTTTATCTAAATCATTTAATAATGTTACATCCAAAACTTTTGCATAAACTTGTGTTGTTTCAATTTTATCATGTCCAAGTATTTTCTGAACCGTAGAAATTGGTAAACCATGATAAATTAGATTAGTTGCGCAAGTATGGCGAGCGACGTGAAAACTCAGTTTCTTTCCTGATTTCAACTTATTTTCAATTGTTTTAAGATGTCTATTGATTTCTGAATTGATAAAATCATCAAATAAGAATTTCTTCTCTCCTTTATACTTTTCAAAAATCTTGACTGGTTTTCCATCAAACAACTTACTAATTGGTAATCGTAGAATTTTCTTTGTTGACGAATCATTCTTTCTTTCAGACTTCATCATATCAAACGTTAGCCAATAAACTTTTCCAACTTTGGTAAAATCATCATCCTTCAATCGAACAATATCTGAAAAGCGAATTCCTGTATAACACGAAAAAAGAAATATATCTCTAACTTTATTTAATTCATGCTCATCAGAATATTTCAACTTTTCTAATCTTTTCAATTCATCTGGACTTAAAAAATCACGATTACCATCAACTTGACGCAATTTAAATTTCTTGAATGGATAATCATTTATTTCCATCAAATCCTTTACAATAGCAAGATTAACATAAGTTCTAATATTCTTGAAATACTTATAAACCGTATTTGTTCCTAAACTTAGACGATTTAAATAACGTTCAAAATCCATTAAAAATGAAACATTCAAATCTTTAAATTCTAATTCCTTTCTAAATTCTCTCAAAACTAATAAAGTTCTTCTTTGAGATTTTTTTGTTGATTCTTTCAATAAACCTTTCTCTATTTCATCTTGCATGAATTTGTAGAATGAAATATAAATTCCAACTTCTTTGATTTCTTTCAAATTACTTAGTGAAACAGATTCACCTTTTTGTTTTTTGATTTTAATTGATTCTTTTAGTTCAGAAATTTGTCGATCAATTTCTTCATTCAGTTCTTCGTAATCATCACGATAATCATTAATCAACGTTCTTTTTTCATTCCATTCATTTGGCTTAATATAGATTTCTGTTGAAAAATATGTTCTCTTTCCGTTTTGATAACAACAAATTTGAATTAATGCTTCTCCATTTTTATTGAGTTTATTCTTTCGATTATAAACCAATGAAATTTGTATTTGACTCATAACTATATGTTTTAAAAGTCAAATCTATTTTAGATGATTGATAAATTTTCTTATTTAGAATTGGGCTAAGAAAAATAGGGAGAAATAGTGAAAATATACTGTTTTTCTAAAGTAAATTAAGAAAATGAGCCAAATAAAATCTATAATCGGCTCATAATTTTAGTATATTTGAGCCAATTAACTAAATTAATCGGCTCATGCAATACAATTGGCAAGATAAAAATTGGGCAAAATTTGAATATGAATCTTCTGTAATCGATCAAATTATTATAAAATTTGCTTTAGAAACAGGCGAATTAAAAGGAATGATTGATACTTTATCCGAAGATGTCAAACAAGAAACGATTATTCAATTCATGATTGATGAAGCTATTAAAACTTCTGAGATTGAAGGTGAATTTTACAGTCGTCAAGATGTGATGTCATCTATTAAAAATAAAATTGGAATTCATTCTTCTATTAGCCATATAAAAGATAAAAATGCACGTGGAATAGGTGAATTAATGGTCGATGTTCGTAATAACTTTAAAACTGAACTAACAGAAGATTTAGTAAAAGAATGGCATAAAATCTTATTTGAAAATTCTACTTCTATTAATGCAGGAAATTATAGAATTGGTGAAGAGCCAATGGTTATTGTTTCGGGAGCTTATGGTCGAGAAAAAATACATTATCAAGCACCTCCTTCAGACTTAGTTCCTACAGAAATGCAAAAATTTGTCAATTGGTATAATGGATTCAAAATTGAGCCAATCGATATTAAAAGTGCACTGATTAAAACTTCTATTGCTCATTTATATTTTGAATCAATCCACCCGTTTGAAGATGGAAATGGACGAATTGGACGTGCTATTGCAGAAAAATGTTTAGCTGAAAGTTTTAATCGTCCTTTAATCATGAGTTTATCGAGTACAATTGAAAAGGATAAAAAGAATTATTACGAAGCATTGCAAGATGCACAACGAACATTAGAAATCACAGAATGGATTTTATATTTTTCTACCACTATTCTTGAAGCGCAAATTCAGGCAAAGAAAATAACCAACTTCACTTTAAATAAAACGAAGTTTTTGGATCAAACAAAACCTCTTTTAAATGAGCGTCAACTAAAAGTCGTTCTAAAAATGTTGGATCAAGGAGCTGAAGGTTTTGAAGGGGGAATGTCTGCAAAAAAATACATCTCAATTACAAAGACTTCTAAAGCTACTGCAACACGTGATTTACAAGATTTAGTAGATAAAAATGTTTTGACTACCGAAGGTGCAGGGCGTTCTGTGAGATATGAGTTGAATATTTAATTTCACCTTTTCAATAAAACTATAAAAGGTAAAAAATAGTTTATTGGTTTTAAAATTTTAAATACCAGTACTTAAATCTCTATTTAAAGAATAAAAATGTCCAGTTTTTTCATGAAAAAACTGGACATTTTTATTATATTTTTAAGCTTTAAAAATTCTATTGATATACTCGCATAAAATGTATTTCATTGATAAGTAAAATTATTTGAGGATTTGGTAAATAAAGTATATTAAAATATACATATTATTTATATTTCGTATTTTTGATTATTATAATATACATTTATGTTAAATTTTACAACAATAAAAGATGTAAAAAATTCAATTGGAGCATGGTGTAAAAAGATGCGAAAAGCAGAACACTTAACACAACAAGAATTAGCTGATGAATTAGCTCTTTCGCGCTTAACAATTGCTAAACTTGAAAATGGAGAGAATCCTACTATCGAAACTCTTTTGAAAGTATTACAATATTTTGACGAAATGAAATCGATCAATCAATTTGTTTCTGATAAAATTGAAAACTTAGATAACAATCAATCCATGTATTAATAATAAATCGTGTGAAACTAAATTTATCTTATTAATTAAAATCTCATTAGGAAAGATTAAATCCTTAGTGATTTAGAATTTGGAAGCTCTTCACTTTCTTTTGAAAAACAATAGTAATTATTAGCAAATATATAAAATGGGTATCAAACGGGTATCAAAACTATGGTGAAAAATGGTGATTTTAAAATGCAGTAAAAATGATAAACTATTAATAATCAGCATAATTAAATAAAAAAAGCACCTTTAAAAAGGTGCTTTTGTGGTCCCACTTGTCCCCGTTGACAATATTTACTAATATTTCTAAACATATACTTTTACCAATTAAAACATACATTTTAAAAGGATTAAGACAATTAAATGTATACTTTTGTTTACAAATATAAACTTTTATTTACTATATTTAGGGGAGTAATTAGGGGAGTAATATAATTTAATATGGCATCAATAACTTATAAAGTAAATCTTAAAAAAGAAATATCACCTATATCTGTACGATTTAAAGTAAATCAAGATTTAGAGGCTGAAAGAAAATTTGGGGATTTTAAAATTGAAACTAAATATTGGGATACTACCAAAAAAAGAATAAAAATTAAGAATAAACCCGAATACAATATTATCAATACAAAATTAACTGATTTTGAAGGATATCTTCAAAAACAATTTTCTATAGAGAGCACGACTACAAATTTTAATAAATCAAATTTAAAAGAATGGTTAATTATACAAACCAATACTTTCTTTAATATTGAAGATAAAGCTGAAAAAAATCCACTTAGTAAAATCCACTACTTTGATGAATATATTGAACATTTTAATCAAAATATAACTAAATATAAAAATGAAAGAGGTAATACATATTCAAGTTCGTTCAAATCTTTATTTATAAATGTTGGTATTAAACTAAATTTATTTCAAAAATTATATAAACGTCTAAAATTAGAGGATGTGAATATAGAATTTAGAAATGAGTTTGTGGATTTCTTAAGAGATGAGGTAGACTTAGAAGATAGTACAATAGCAAAATATATTAAAGGAGTTAAGTTATTATGCAAATATGCTGAAAATGACAAATTACCTATATGTAAAGACTATACCAAAAGAGAGTTTAAAAAACCATCTTATCAAACATTTGATATTTATCTCAATGAGAATGAAATCCAAAAAATTATTAATCTTGATTTATCAAATATCCCAGATTTAGATTATTATAGAGATTGTTTAATAGTAGCTTTAAGAGTAGGTTTAAGATTCTCAGACCTACATAAACTTAATAAAAATACGATTGAGGAATACAAAGAAAATGGTAAAATCTTAGGGAAATACATAATAATAAATACTAACAAAACTAAAACCATCGTAAATATACCTTTACACCAAAATGTATTAGATATATTAGAAAAATACAATGGTTCATTCCCTGTTCCTATTAGCAATCCTCAATTTAACGAATACATAAAAACAGTTTGTAAAAGAGCTAAGATTAATGAAAAATGCAAAGGCAAAATTCGTCAATCAATTTTAATGAATGAAGGAACTAAAGATGAGTATAAAACAACCAGAAACATTGAAGGATATTACGAGAAATGGCAATTAGTAAAAGCACATACTACACGTCGAAGTTTTGCTACAAATATGTTTTTAGAAGGTCATCCTGTTTTTGAGATAATGCAGATAACTGGCCATAATACAGAAGATGTTTTTTATAATTATATTAAAATGTCTCCAAAAGAAAAAATTGGAAACATTTTCAAAAGATGGAGTAATGAATAATTAATTATTACAGGGGGTACAGAAAATTTGATTTCTTGCCCCCTCTTTTTATTATATAGGGTTAAGTATTTGCTTTTTATATATATTTACAATATCTTATTAATTTATATCCTATGAAAAAACTTTTTTTACTGTTTACAGTTTTGTTATCAATATGTAATTATGCACAAACTTTAAGTTATAATGAAATAAAATCTATTCTTGACAAAAGTCTATCTGAAGCCGACAACTCATTAAGTTACAAAGGATATAGGATATATAGTAATTCTGGTATTAGTGAAAATAGTCTTGCTTATATATGGGACAAAAAAGGAAAATCAGATAAATCAACATCTTATATAGTAATCTCCATTGATAAATCAAAACCTTATAAAATGGTATGGTATCAATATCATAGTTTAACTAATTATAATACTTTATTAAAAACAATTGAAAGTTTGAACTTTAAAAAAACTGAAAGCTATTATAAATTTGAAAGTTTATATTCAATTTATGAAAATGATACATACAATATTAGCATAAGTAAATCACAAAATCATTATACATTTTCAATTAGACACCAATTTGATAAGTTATTAAATAAAGAAATCTTTCCAAAATTTTAATAAATTATGAGAATATTAAAAATCACAGGTATAATGATTATTATATCTACTATCATTGGTTTAATAATAGTGTACATGTAATCTTCCCCTTGTTAGGAACATTTAAAAGTATAGTTTTTATTTAATATTATTGTATTATTATTTTGATTAATTTGAAATGTAGGAAAATCATTAGGATTTTTGACCTTACCATATTT
>NZ_JASCQG010000025.1 GCF_030005555.1 Empedobacter sedimenti
AAATATGGTAAGGTCAAAAATCCTAATGATTTTCCTACATTTCAAATTAATCAAAATAATAATACAATAATATTAAATAAAAACTATACTTTTAAATGTTCCTAACAAGGGGAAGATTACAAAATGTTTTATAAATATCCTGAGCATTAGATAAAACTATTGAACAGAAAAGTAAAAACAATAATATAGTCCACCTTATATTCATTTCAAATTCATTTTAAATCAATACTAAACCTTTGACCAAATTCTATTACTAATATTAAGTTCTGTGATTAATTGTGAAATAACATTTAATTCGTCTTGAATATCAGTTTCAGATTTTGCAATGATTCGGTCTTTTTCGATAGAAATATTCTCGAAGAAATCGTTGTTGTAAGGAATCATCAAAAATAATTTACCATTTTTTAAAGTCATATTAAGATTTGTTCCTAATATCTTGTTTACATTTTCTATTGCATCAATGATAGAAGGACTTAAAACGTAATATGCAAGCTGAGTGTTATCGGTAAAAACATCATATTTTTTATTCACCAAAGCATTCTCAATTCTAATTTTATGCAGGTTTGTATTAAAATTTAAGAAGTTTCCACGAATCATTTTTTTTCTTTTTATTTTTACCGTCGCATCAAAATCCTTGTGAAAATCTGCATACAAAAAGAATCCTCTAAAATTTGTTTTTGTTCCGTAAAGAAAAGGACTGTTATCGTATTTATCTTTTTGTTGCTTTTGAGGCGCTTGAGAGGTTTTATCACTACCAAAAAGATCTGTTAAATCCGTCAAAAGCTTTCCATTAATTCCCAAACTAAAAATTGCTTTTATCGACAAAAAAAGAACTGCCCAACCACCAACTGTAAGTCCTGTAGATTTGTAATAAAGCTCACAAAATTCTAGCTCAACATTGTTTAATTTCCCTATAAAATAATCATCTCCCAAAAACCAATTTTCTTTGAGATTAACTACTGGTTTGGTGAAAAACCCAGAATCATTGATATAATTTTCGTTCACCATTCCGTCAAAATAATATCGTAAATTGGGATATTTTTGCTGAATAAATGTAGGTAAAATCTTAATTTTAAAATCTTCTCGTAAAACTGTCGTATTTCGGAATTCTTTATTTTTTTTCAAATAAGAACGAAAGAGAACAATACCAATAATAATACCGCTTAAACTAAATACAAACATGTACTTGGAAATGCTAAAAACGATAGATGCATCGAGTTGAAAAACCCAAACAAAAAAGGAAATTATCAGTAATAATATGGATAAAATAATTCCTGAAATACTGAAAAATAAAAGCAATGACGAAAAAACAATTAACAATTTGGATGGAGGTTTTATTGATTGTATTCGTTGATTTACTTGTTCTAAATGTTCTTGAAATGAGCTCATAAATTTTAAATAATAGTAGAGATATCTGGATTTTTTCTTTGTTCGGGTGCAGTAATCAACTGCATATATTCTTCAGTTTTGAAATTGAATATACTTGCCAAAACGTTATTAGGAAAAATAGAAATAGAATTATTGTACTCTAAAACCGCTCCATTGTAAGCTCTTTCGGCCGCAGAAATATGCTCGGTTAATTCATTAATCGAGCGTTGCAAATGAAGAACAGATTCCTCTGTTTTAATAATGGGATAATTTTCTACAGAGATGAGTATTTTTGAAAAAAGATCAGAAATCTGATGTTCAACTTCATATTTTTCTTTGCTCGACGTAGAATTTTCATATTGTGTACGAAGCTTCGAAATATCAGTATGCAAACTATTTTCATGTTCTAGAAAACGTTTTACAGTCGCCGCAATATTGGGCAAAGCCTCAAATCTTTTCTTAAGTTGAATATCAATATTTTGCTTTGCAAACGTAATTTGATTTCTATTTTTTACAATTTTATTATAAGTCCAAATCATTGTTAATTATTATAATTTATTTTTCTAGTTACTTCCACATCATAAATCCTTGGGTTGCTAAATCTCGTCCTTCTGGGAGGTATAAGGTAATGCCCGGAGCAAAAAAACCGTCATCATCATAGCTTAACCATAGAGCTCCTCCACCCCTCAAATCAATATCTAAACTATTGGTTACTAATCTCAGTAATTTTTTATTACCCATATATTCCATTTTATAATTTTGAATTGGCTCCATTTTATAATTGTATCCTTTAACATCATCAGTATATTCCTCTAATGTTTCTTGTAAATTTAGTTTATTGACGTAATATGTTCCTTTTATTCTAATGTCAGCTGGATAATCTAATTTTAAAACATTGTCCAATTCTTTGTTTACGTATAGCTTCCCGATCATTTCGTAAAACTCTACTGCTTTTTTACGTACCAATTCTTGGTCAAGCTTAGAAATGTCTTGTCCTTTTGTCCAACCCTCGTATTCATACGGAACTTTGGCATCGAAAGTAAATGAAAATTCGAATGTTTCTTTACCAGTTACCTCTTTGGGACTTATTTTTTTGATGATTGAAATTTCATCATTCAATCCCTTTTTTGATTTTTCGTCTATGCGAACAATTTCAATACTTACTTCAGAATTTTCTGTTAATTCAGCCATGGGTTTTGCATCTGTTTTACCCCAACTTTCATTCAATAAATTACCAACAGGATACATCTTTACAGTGATGGTTTGTGGTCCAGATTTTAATATATGCCCTACTTCTGTTGGTGTAATGTAGTTACCTAACTTAAAATCTGTATAATTTTTTATATCATTTATATAGACTTCTACTAAACAATTTTGTTTGTTTATTCTGAAATAATAAATGGGTTCTTCAGGATAATGTTTGATCTGTGCATTTAGTTTTTCTACATAGTTTGCAGCTGTAATGTTTTTGGCTTCGTGTGCAATGTATTGGTCAATATTAGTCATGGGTTGTGTTTTTGTCTTTGGTTGTTCTGTTTTTTTTTGGCTACAGCTTAAAGCGCTTATCAATAAAGCTGTGATTAAAATAGTCTGTTTCATTTGATTTATTTTTGGGCAGGATGACTATATAAAGGAACTTCTCCATATAGCAAGATATAAGGCTCCATCAACATAAATTTTTTAGGCTCTTGATTAAAATGTATAGAATTATTTTTTTTTCGTCTTTTAACTTTATCCTGAACTTTAACTTGATACTCATATTCTCCACCTAACCCATTAAATATGACACTGTCTTGGGAGAAGTGTTGTTTTTTATTGGCGTTAAAAATATAGTTACGTTGGTAGAAGATATTACCTTTTACATCTAATTTACCTCCAGCTTCTATTTCTTGGTACTCAGAATCAGTACTTGCATAGTTGATAATATTCATAGCGCGAACAGGTACTTTTACATTGGCAGATACTTTTAATTGAACCAATAAGCCAGCAGATGGAGCAATGCTAATTTGTGATTGGTCTTTTAGAGAGCCTCCTGTTATAAAGTTAACTAAATCAATCTTTTTACTAGCACTATGTACTTTTATATTGAAATTAAAATCAATATTTCCTGAAAATTCTTTGGAAATTTCACCTTCTGCTCCAAAGATATTTTTTACAGCTAACTCTGTAGAAGAAATGATAAATTCTCTTACAGTATCTAAACTTTTATTTATAACATCAAGAGTATATCCAACTATTTCTTTTGAGGCTTCTGTACTTTTTGTATCTATTTTCTTTAATTGTTTTATGGATTTATTACTAAAGAAAAATGCATTTGCTGTAATTGATAGAAATTTCAAAGCTTGCTTCGTCAGGTCTATCACTTTTACAGGAGGTGTTTTTTCGGCTAACCATTCTGCTAATGTTTTTTCGGTTTTAATTCCTAAATCAAGCAATGGTGAAAAGTTTACATTTTCCTCAATCATTGGTTCTATACCAATATTTTTTCCTTCTACAAAGCGATAACCTTTATAGTAAGAAAGCTTAGGTAAGGTAAATTTGGTATATGCCATTTTAGAATAACTCATGTATGAGTAATAACTAGGATTTTTGGCTACACGAGCTGCAGAATTATTTGCTAATTTTGCAATTTTAGTACCTGCTTTTAATTTAGGGGCAAGTTTTGCTAAAATTAATTCCGCAGAAGCACCTTCTGTTAGAACAATTAGTAATACCTGTATTAGAATTTCTAACGTAACAACACCAGCTATCAAAGCATCAAATAGCAAGGCGTATTGTTTTGCATAATGTATTTCTTGAGCTGGTGTCTTCCCTTCATTATCAAAATCATAAAAAGCACTGAAACCTATTTCATATTTATTGGCCATATCTTTTATCAGTTCTATAATAAAATAGCGAATCATATTATTATAGAAAGGATTACCAACTGGCATATTAAAAGAGGTAAGTAATGTACTATTCATTAAAGCATCCAAATACGAATCCAAACCTTTACGCATGTCACTTTCTTTAACTTCATGATCCATATAGAATTTTTTTTCATTAGGATCATCATAAAAAATATGAGTAGCCCAAGCTACGTCTGCATAAAGTTTTAATTTAATAAGTTTTGAATAACGACAAGTATTAAGAGGAATACGAAAAAGTTGTATTAAACCTTTACTTTCTATTTCCCAATCCATTAAATCTCCTCTATTTAAAATAGTAGCGTCTCTCTCATTTATCATTGAAGAGAACAAAAAATAATAAAGTAAAAAATCCCAAGCACTATTTTTATTGTATAAATAATTAAAAGATGGATAAATGTTTGCTTCTTCATCAACTTTTATGATATCAGCTTTAATATTTGCTTCTTTTAGACGGTCAAGAATTATTACTTGACCTTTATGAGGTTGTGCTTTATTTTCTAATTCTTCACTTGAAAAATTAATTAATTTTTTATTTTCTTGTTCATAGTTACATTCTTTCGTAGACACTTTATCAAGTTTGATATTAAGACGTTGAATGTTTTTACTATTTTTAGGTGGGGCGATGATGGCTAATTGCAATTTATTATTTAAATATTCTTTATCTTTAGATTTTGTTGTAGGTTTTTTCTCATTAAATAATTCGATTGGTTTATTACTTCCTAATTGATAGGTTATTTTTTCGTATTTACAAGGTTCATATTTTTGAGTGAAATATTGTTCTATATCACTTACAACAACTGGATTTATACTAATTTCTTCAATTTCATTCATTTGTATGTCAATAAGACTGAAATTTACTTCCAAAAATTTCTTTTGTAATTTTCCATTGTAAATAATATGACCATCATGTGATAATGTAAAATAAATACTCCCCACTTTGTATCTTTCTCCTGATACGGTAGATTGAATTTTTAGTAATCGATCAATATTTTCTCTAAACAGAAGTACTTGAGATTTAGCAACAAACATTTTACTGTCTTTTAGTAAATCAAAATCTAAATAAAAAGTTTCAAGATCATAAAGTGATACCATTTTAGTTATACGTTCTTCTATATTTTCATCTTCCCCTCCAGTTGGGTTTAATAAATATAGTTTTAGTGATAAGTTGTTATTATATATTCCGTAGCCTTTGTAAGAGACTGTGAATTGATGATTAAAACTAGTGTTATAAATTTCCTTTTCATTATTATCTACCCATTTCCCTTCATTAATTTTAGGAGTTGCTATCAATACTAAATCAACAAATGCGATTATATCTCCTTTATCAGATTTAGCAATGATATTAAATACATTAGGATATTGAGGAGAACCACTGTACGATTTTAAAACAATTAATTCGGCTTTACTACCTTTTGTTAAATCATTGCGATCATTTTGAATATTATCTTCATAAATTTCCCAAATAATATTTTTATTTTGAGTATTCAAAGCAAACTCTATATAAATTTTATCAGCAGAAATTAAATCAAAATTTATCACTATTCTTTTATTATCCGTTGTGATATTGTTGTATGTTGTGAATATTTTATGATCCATTAATTTTTTGATTTAAAGTTGATAATATGTCTTTGTTTCTCTTCCTTTTCCTCTAAATCAATAAATGGACACAACTCATTGACTACTTCTGGACGAGCATTTTTTACATTTTGATTGGACACTTCAGCAATCTGACCATGATTGATTATCGTGATACAATCTTTGCTTCCTATTGGACAAGTGGCTTTACTGTCTTCTAATAAAACTTTTCCTTTATTGTCTTCCAATGTTATTTTCTCATAAAAACCACTCCAAGCTGTTACAGTAACCTGACAAGGGTTATTATTAAGTTTGGCACAGTTGCCAAAGGTATTTTTCTCGAAAGTTTTTCCGATATCTTTATCGGTTGCGGTAAGTTTTTCTTTTCCTTCTTTATCGTTGATATAGTGACGGCTTTGTGTCTTTACCATTAGTTTATCTGGTAAAGTTCCGAAGTTGCATTTGCAGATTGCGCCTTGGCAAACAAGGTGTTTTGAGCTCATATTAGGTAGGTTAGAGGAGTTGATAGATTATAAATATACAACAATTCATTACATGAAAAGGTAAATAATTAGATGTTAGATTAATTCATACATCTCAAAATGAATTTCATAAAAAATATTATTTTCTTTAACTGAAAATTTTCCAATTGCTGAAAATAATTCATGTGTTTCTTTATCAAATTTGTAGGTTAAATTGAAATCGTTTTCATCAGTAGCTTTTACATTCAGTACAATTTTATTATTTGATGAATACTCTTTCTGTAATTCATATTTCACCCTATAATTTTTAAATTTACGTAAGCTCGAAAAATAAATTTGAAACTGACTTGTATGTTCAAAATTTGGATAGTTTTGATAAATTGGAGCAAAATAAAGTTGGAAGAAGTGATTTTTTAAGATTAAATCTTTTTTAGTATTAAGATGAGAGAAAACATGATCCAGCTTATTCAGAATATCAGTTGCAATTTCTGCTTTATAATACGATTGTAAAGAAGGTAAGGTATCATCTTGCCAACGTTTTCTGATTTCTTTATCGTTTACGATTTCGTTTAAACTGCCATTATCATTGATCTTTATTTGTAAAGGAAAGATAACTTCGCTTGCTTTTTCAATCATTTGTTCTACGATCAAATCTACTTTTTGATGATTAATAAAAGTCTCTTTTTTATTAATTTCGATGAACAGTTGGTTACGATTAATTTCAATCTCATAATGAATTGACAAGTTTTGAGGTGAATATTGAAGAACGATACCGTAACGTTTTGTCGATTTAAGGTCAGGTAAAATTAATGTAGAACTTGTTAGTTGTTTTGAGTTCCAATTTTTATAATTTTCAATTGGAAGATAGATATAATCGACATATTTAGGTAAGAATTCTGGTAGAAGTTGATGTATTTCACAATGTAAATTATGAAAAAGGCGAAGCTCATTAGGATTTAATTCAAAAGTATGCGCTAGTTCATCTAAGTCTAAAATTTTTTCTATTTTATATTTAATGTATACGTCTTGGTTATTCATTTCTGTTAATTAATCGTTTCTAAACAATTATTTAACGAATATAAATGTACTTTTAATGATTATTGATAAAATAAGTATTTAAACAAAAAAACATCTCAAAATAACTCTCAAGATGTTTTTTTTCTATCCATTAACTGCTCTAAAAAAAGCGTCTAATTTCTTTTCGTCTAATTTTCCGTCAGTTCTTACACCGCTGCAAATATCTACGCCAAAAGGCTGAACAAAATCAATCGCTTCTTTTACATTATTAGGATTAAGACCGCCAGCTAAAAATAGAGGAATGTTAATTTCTTCTCTAATTTTTTTGCTAATCGTCCAATTGTGTGTGCGTCCTGTTCCGCCCAATTCTTTTACTTGCAAATTAGGATTTCCACTATCTAACAAAATAGCATCTACAAATTGAGATTTCTCTACCGCTTCTGTCACCGAATTTTCATCAATCACATGAATCACTTGTACCAATTTTACCCAAGGTAATTCGTTTCTCAAAATTTGATATTCTTCGTTTTTCAGTTCATCTACTAACTGAATGGTATTGGTATAAACTTTTTTGTAGTGATTAATAATTGCATCAGCAGTAGTTTCACTTGTTAACAAAAAAGACGAAACAGCTGGTGGAACAATTTGTGCAATATCGTTGATTAAATCATCACCAATAACACCTGGCCCACTTGGCATATTACCAACCAAACCTAATCCACTCGCTCCATATTTTATCGCTTGTTGTGCTTCTTCTTTACTGCTAATACAACAAATTTTTACTCTTGTTTTCATCATATTATTGATTTTACTTTTAAATATACCTGTTATTCATTTTAATTAAAAATTCGTCAATTCGAGTGATTTTTATAAACAGAGTGAATAAAAATTGTATCGAGAATAGAATTTTATCATCAAAAAACTATTCTCGATACAAAATTCTTACAGAATTTCACTCGAACAGACGTTTTTATTGATAAAATTATCAAAATGAACAACGAGTTAAATATAAAAAAAACACTTCAATTTCTCGAAGTGTTTTGTATGATTAAAGCTTAGAATTGATTTTAGAAATCTTCTTCCGAACCTTTTAATTTTTCTGCATTTTCTGCCATTTTAAGGGCGTCAATCATTTCGTTGATATCTCCATTCATAAAGTTATCCAAATTATAGATTGACTTGTTGATACGGTGATCCGTTACACGACCTTGCGGATAGTTATATGTACGAATTTTAGCCGAACGGTCACCAGTAGAAACCAATGATTTACGTTGAGCAGAACGCTCTGAATGCTTTTTCTCGAACTCGATTTCATACAATTTTGTACGTAACAATTGCAATGCTTTTTCACGGTTTTTTAGCTGCGAACGTGCTTCTTGACAAACAATTACAATTCCAGAAGGTTTGTGCGTTAACTGAACTTTCGTTTCAACTTTATTTACATTTTGCCCTCCCGCACCAGACGAACGAGATGTTTGATACTCTAAATCTGCAGGATTAATTGTAACATCTACTTCCTCCGCTTCTGGTAAAACAGCCACGGTAATTGCCGAAGTATGTACACGACCTTGCGATTCTGTTTCAGGAACACGTTGCACACGATGAACACCAGATTCGTACTTTAATGTACCGTAAACTGCGTTTCCTTCTACTTGCATCACCAATTCTTTGTATCCTTTTCCTGATGCTTCAGATAAGTTTAAAACCTCATGTTTCCAACCTTTTTCTTTGAAATACATTGTATACATACGGTAAACATCTTCTACGAAAATCGCTGCTTCGTCACCTCCTGTACCAGAACGTAACTCTACCACAACGTTTTTATCATCTTCTGGATCTTTTGGGATTAACATCATTTTGATTTCTTCCTCGATAACAGGAATTGCGTTGATTGCTTCGTCTTTCTCGATTTTAGCTAATTCAACCATCTCTGCATCAGAACCATCTGCAATAATTTCGTCTGCTTCACCAATCACATTGATTAAGTTTTCGTATTCTTTTTGCTTTTCAACAAAGTCTTTCAAATCAGAATATTCTTTGTTTAATTTCGCATAACGAGCTTGATCTGTAACGATATCTGGTTGGATGATTAAATCTGCCACCTCATCGAAACGTTGTTTGATTGCTCTTAATTTATCTAATAGACCTAAATCTGCCATATACTTTTATTGGATTGCAAAGATACAATAACTCAAGGGATTCAGAAAATTTGAATAAAAAAAACCGATGATTTCTCATCGGTTTTATGATTTATGATTGAAAATTTTATCTTGTAAATAATAATTC
The DNA here is from genome assembly GCF_030005555.1 of Empedobacter sedimenti. Taxonomy (GTDB): domain Bacteria; phylum Bacteroidota; class Bacteroidia; order Flavobacteriales; family Weeksellaceae; genus Empedobacter; species Empedobacter sedimenti. The sequence goes on from NZ_JASCQG010000025.1 coordinate 9,638, forward strand.
TCTGTATTTTGTTAGAACCCAATATTCGTTATCAACCATTAATTCTAACTTATCAGCATGATAACGAATTTCATCATAATAAGGTTTTACTTTATCACAATAAGCATGCGCTTTTTCTTCTAAAGATTCTACTGCATTTGCCTCTTTACGTGCATCCATCATCAAGTGTAATTTCGCATTCAATTCGTTAACGTGCATCGAAATTTTCTTCAAAATGATTAATTGTTCACCAGCATATTGCTCATAATCATCTCCAAAAATATCTTTGAAACCTTTAATGTTTTTGATCAATAAGTTTTGATATTTAAAAACTGTCGGAATGATATGATTTCTTACAATATCACCTAAAACACGTCCCTCGATTTGAATTTTCTTGATGTAATCTTCTAATTCAATTTCGTAACGCGCTTCAACTTCGGTGTTGTTCATTACATTAAGCTCAGAAAATAAATCCAACGATTTTTGAGAAACTTTCGCTTTTAAAGCAGCAGGTGTCGTTTTGTGATTAGATAATCCTCTACGAGCAGCTTCTTCTTCCCATTCTTTGCTGTATCCGTCTCCTTCGAATAAAATATGTTTTGTTTCTTTGATATACTCACGTAAAACATTGAAAATTGCTTCGTCTTTTTTCAATCCTGTTTCAATCAAAGCATCAACTTCTTTTTTGAAATCGATTAATTGTTTTGCAACAATTGCATTCAACGTTGTCATTGAATTTGCACAGTTTGCAGTAGATCCTACGGCACGGAACTCGAATTTATTTCCTGTAAAAGCAAAAGGAGAAGTTCTGTTTCTGTCTGTGTTATCTAATAATACGTCTGGAATTTTACCTACAACGTTTAATTTTAAATCAGTTTTTTCTTCTGGAGATAATTTTCCTGTCGAAACACCTTCTAATTCTTCTAATACTTTTGTCAATTGTTGCCCAATAAAAACTGAAATAATAGCTGGTGGCGCTTCATTTGCTCCCAAACGGTGATCGTTAGATGCTGATGCAATAGAGGCACGTAACAATTCTTCGTAAATTGAAACAGCTTTGATTGTATTAATAAAGAATGTTAAGAATTGTAAATTGCTGTTTGGCGTTTTTCCTGGTGCTAATAAATTAATTCCAGTATCTGTTGCTAACGACCAGTTATTGTGTTTTCCAGAACCATTAACACCTTTGAATGGTTTTTCGTGGAACAATACTTTAAAATGATGACGTTCTGCAACTTTTTGCATTACATCCATTAACAATGAGTTGTGGTCAACTGCTAAATTCGTTTCTTCGAAAATTGGCGCTAATTCAAATTGATTTGGTGCAACTTCGTTATGACGCGTTTTTACGGGAATACCCAACAACATACATTCGTTCTCTAAATCGCGCATATAATTTAAAACACGCGTAGGAATAGAACCAAAATAATGATCTTCTAATTGTTGACCTTTTGCAGAAACATGTCCTAACAATGTTCTACCTGTTTGTAAAATATCAGGACGAGAAGCCGCTAAAGCATCGTCAATCAAGAAATACTCTTGCTCCCAACCTAAAGTTGGTGTCACCTTCTTCACATTTTTATCGAAGAACTTCGCTACTTCTGTAGCTGATTCGTCAATTGATAAAAGTGCTCTTAACAAAGGTGCTTTGTTATCTAAGGCTTCTCCTGTGTATGAAACAAATACTGTTGGAATACATAATGTTGTTCCGAAAATAAATGCAGGCGAAGTTGGATCCCAAGCTGTATATCCGCGCGCTTCGAATGTATTTCTAATACCTCCATTTGGAAAAGAAGAAGCGTCAGGTTCTTGCTGAACCAATAATGAACCACTAAATTTTTCTACTGGATCTGCTCCGTCAAATGAAGTTTCAAAAAATGCATCATGTTTTTCTGCTGTTGTTCCTGTTAATGGCTGAAACCAGTGTGTATAATGTGTTACACCTTTACTCATTGCCCATTCTTTCATACCTAAAGCAACAAAATCTGCCATTTTACGATCGATTTTTGTACCATAGTCCATTGCAGAACGAACAGCTTTATAAGCTTCTGAAGTTAAATGTTGACGCATTGCTTTGTCATTGAAAACATTACTTCCAAAAATTTCTGATTTTTTACCTAATTCAGGGACACTTACCGGTTTGCGATTGCTAGCGGCTTTTAAAGCTTCAAAACGAAATGATGTCATAAAAAAATATTTTGTGTTGTTTTATGAAGCAAAAATAAATAAAAAATTAATTAAAATTTCAAACACCCCTATTTTTTTAGGGGTAATTATATTTTTTAACACTTTAAGATTAGTTAACCCCTGTGTTTTGTGTAAATAAATGAGATTTATGAGTTAAAATTGATTTTAATTTAACTTTAATGAAGTGTTTGATTAGAAAATTCTATTCTTAAAAATAATTTATTATAAGAGATTTTATTTGAATAAACGAGTTAATATGGATTGGATAAAAGAAAAAAGCAGTTTCAAAAAATTGAAACTGCTTTAAGACACTCATAATATAAAAGTTGTTGGTCTATCTGAAACGATCTACAGATTTTACAAGGTCATCATCCTTCTTAATCAAACGATTGGCAATTGACAGAAGCGCAATCGAAGCTAAAGGAACTAATGCCCAAATACCCTTCTCAGAATTTCCTTCTCCAGGTAATGTTAATAGACAGTAAACAAAAGAACCAATTAATATAACATTCAAAATAATGTTTAACCAATCAAGTTTAATTTGTAAACTACGCTTCTTGAAAAGCATAATGGTTAAAAATGAAATTAAAGCTGAACCAAAAAACGCTAATGAAAACACGTAATCACCTTTTTCAGGATTATTCAACCATTGTAATGGAATATCAAATAGTTGATCAAATTTCATGGCGAATATACTCGAGATTATTCCGCTTAAGAATAAATATATACTTTGCTTTCTTTGAATCATTTCTTAAATTTCGAATACAAATGTAAAAAAAAATTTTGAGTTTTTATAATTATTCGTAGTATTGCATTAATAAATCTCAAATTTATACGCTTTATAACAATTCTATTGTTATGATTCCCAATTACTTTATTGTATTCAAGAAATAAACAGATTAATACCTTTGAAAGGATTATGTTTGATATCGAAAAATTAAAATCATTCAAGTTACCAGATTTACAACAGGTTGCAGAGCAATTACAAGTTGATGGTTACAAAAAATTAAAAAAAGGTGAATTGCACGATGCAATTTTAGCAAAATTACAAAATCAACCTGCTGTTGAAGAGGTAAAAGAAGCACCTAAAAATAATAAGTCTGAAGAAGTTGTTGAGGCTGCAGTAAAAGAAGCGCCAAAGCCAAAACGTAAACGAGTTACTGCTTCTGAAGATGAAACTACTTCTAAAGAAGTTGTAGTCGAGGAAACGACTAAAACGCAAAGTGAAGTTGTTGAAAAGCAAGAAAAAACAGAAGCTGATCAAAGTAGGGTGAATAAGTTTCAGGATCGAGCAAATAAAAGCCAGGACTTGAAAAAGAATAACCAAAACAATCAGAATCAGAAAAGAAATAATAATCAAAATCAGTCTGAAAATCGTAATCAGAACGAGAATAATCACAACAATCATCAAAATCAAAAGAATAAATATCGCGCTGCGAATTATGAATTTGATGGAATTATTCAAACCGAAGGTGTTTTAGAGATTTTACCAGATAATAACTACGGTTTTTTACGTTCTTCTGATTTTAATTATTTGTCATCGCCTGATGATGTTTATGTATCGCAGTCTCAAATTAGATTATTTGGTCTTAAAACGGGAGATACAATTACAGGGGAGGTTCGCCCTCCGAAAGAAGGAGAGAAGTATTTTCCTTTAATCAAGATAAAAGAAATTAATGGTCGTACACCAGATTATGTACGAGATCGTATTGCTTTTGAGCATTTAACTCCACTTTTTCCAAACGAGAAATTCAATCTAAGTAATTCTAAAGCCTTATCAAACCGTGTGATTGATTTGTTTACACCAATTGGTAAAGGTCAACGTGGAATGATTGTAGCACCTCCAAAAACGGGTAAAACAACATTGCTAAAAGATATTGCGAACGGTATTGCACAAAATCATCCAGAAGTTTATTTGATTGTCTTATTAATTGATGAGCGTCCGGAAGAGGTGACAGATATGAAACGTTCTGTGAATGGAGAAGTTATTGCGTCGACATTTGATGAAGAAGCAAATCGTCACGTAAAAGTGGCAAATATTGTTTTAGAAAAAGCAAAACGTATGGTAGAATGTGGACATGATGTCGTGATTTTATTAGATTCTATTACACGTCTTGCTCGTGCTTACAATACGGTTTCTCCAGCTTCTGGTAAAGTATTATCGGGTGGGGTAGACGCAAATGCTTTACATAAACCAAAACGTTTCTTTGGAGCAGCTCGTAATATCGAGAATGGAGGTTCTTTAACAATTATTGCGACTGCATTAATTGATACAGGTTCTAAAATGGATGAGGTTATTTTTGAGGAATTTAAAGGAACAGGTAATATGGAATTACAATTGGATCGTAAGATTTCTAATAAACGTATTTTCCCTGCAATTGATTTGGTAAGTTCTTCTACACGTAAAGATGATTTATTATTAGACGATAAAACACAGCAACGCATGTGGGTTCTTAGAAATCATTTAGCGGATATGAATCCTGTTGAAGCGATGGAATTCTTACACGATCGTATCAAACATACGCGCTCTAACGAAGAGTTTTTAATCTCTATGAATAAGTAATTTATTACAACTTATAATTTCAAAAACCATCTAAAGTTATTTAGGTGGTTTTTTTATTTTAAAAAGTAGTATATTCATAAAATCAACATTAATATACTTTTTATTATGTATAAATATTTTATCATTATTATTTGTATTATAATTTCATCTTGCGCTGTTAATCATCAGGAAGAATTATTAAAAAATAGATATATAAACAAAAAGGTAGTATTAAACAAGATAAGCTATAACAACAAATCACTCTATTTTTTACCTATTCGACATATAGGAACCAAAGATTATTATCAGCAAGTAACAACTAAAATTGACAGTTTACAATCTTTAGGATATCATTTTCTTTTCGAAGGAAATTCTCTTCATAAATCTTACAATTCTATTAATGATAATTTAGAGCCTTATCTTAAATTCCGTAAAATTACAGGGATTGACATACTACTACCATATTCTAAAATTCCACCTTACTCAAACTATTGCATCAAGTATAATCTTATTGATCAACCAAGTTATAGTGAATTTGGAATGAATGAAAGTAATTCTGAAAGTGCTGATTTAACAATCAAGCAATTAATAGAAGAATATGAAACTACATACTCTAAAATAATACTAGATTCCTGTGATTATAAAACCAATTTGAAAGAAAAATATTCGTGTTCTAAGTTTGATGAAAATTCAAAAAAAATATTTAATAAGGAAATTATATTAAAAAAAAGAAATGAAAATTTAGTCAATAAAATTAAAGAGAATAAAAACGAAAAACTTTTAATTATTTACGGAGAAAATCATTTTGAAGAAGTAAAAAAATTATTGGAAAATAATTGATACAAAAAAAGCCCAAGAAAATAAATTCTTGAGCTTTGTTGTACCTCAGGCGGGACTTGAACCCGCACGTCCTAATGGACACAGGATTTTAAGTCCTGCGTGTCTACCAATTCCACC
>NZ_JASCQG010000026.1 GCF_030005555.1 Empedobacter sedimenti
TAATTAAAGTTAATGATTTTAAAAACACTACCTTAAATTTTAGGTCTTAGATGTCCACTTTTTGCTGAAAATTTACAAACTTCCTAAAAGACTTACTAAATCGAGAAATTGAAAAAATGTTAGAAGGTAATTGGATGCTCACTTAGATTACGATAAGCATGATTTATGAAAGGAAGAAAATGCTCGTAATGGATACTCTACCAAAAAGATAAAACGAGTACGGAGAAGAAAAAATAAAAATTCCTAGGAATCGTGATACTAGTTTTAACCGATATAAAAGCCAGGGGTACCGAAGATATTTTAATTACAGCAACTGATAACTTAAATGGTTTTACTGATCTATACACACTATATTTCTTGAGTCTAAAACACAAATCTGCGTTGTACATCAAATAAGAAATGCTTGTAAATACGTTGTTTGGAAGGACAAAAAGCAATTTCCAGCTAAATGGTAACATAAACATTCCTATGCAATCCAAAGCTGGAGAAACAACAGGGAAGATTTTACCATATTCTTTGAATTCCCCGTAGATATTAGGAAAATTTATTTACACAACCAATTTAATTGAAAATCTAAACGGTAAAATCAGGAAATATACTAAGAATAAATTATCATTCTCTACAGATGAAACTGTGATGAAATTAGTATATTCAGCTGTAAAAACAATCAACTAAAAAATAGTCAATACCAATAAAAAACTGGGGGCTAATTTTAAATCAATTTTTAACTATATTTGAAAAAAAGGGTTCAACTATAAAAAAGTCAAACCCTCCTGAAATATATTTACACAGAATTTTGGACAGTGTCAATTTACAATTTTTAAAATATGTAGCTTAACTTACTCTGGATATTTAAGGGGATATCCATCTTTTTTTTTATTGAAGAATTTAATAAACTTCTCACTATCCTTTGGATTTTTCTTAATCCATTCATTCATAATATTAATATTTGTAACCGATAGATCAAAGTGTTTTTTAGAGACAATCGTATCCCCTTTTGAATAAATTTCATTGATTAAATTTTCCTTTACCTCCTTTTTAACGCGTAAATCTTGATTAAAAAAATAGACAAAAGTGACAACCAAAAGAAAGATAATAAAGATTAAATATGGAATTGTACGATCCTTTTTACGTGCATTTTTCTCATACTCTTTCACTTCTTCAAATTGCTTTTTAGCAGAAGCATCCAATGAGATTTCAGGCAATTTATAATTCTTTAAATCAGCTAAAACCTTTTTATGTTCAGCTGTAATCAAATTACCATTCTCAATAAACTGCTTTTGAATCCCATAAAAAGCATAAATCTTTTCATCAATTTCTTTCGTTAACTGTTCTATTCTATTTCCTTCAGCACTCAACGCGGCTAAAATTTCTTCTGGTCTTTTTGGTCTATTATTTTCATTCATAAGTTTAAGTTATTTTAAAATCTTCTTCCAAAATTTCTTTTTGGTTTTATTTCTTGCTCCTGTTGAAGCTTTACTTTCTCAGCTTTCTGTTCTAAAAACACCTGTAAATTAACTGCTTTTAGTTTTTTAAAACTCTCATGTCCACGTGAAAGCTCACTAAACTTTACGCCATAATTTTTAGGTTTTTGCCTGTTTTGTTTTCGTTTTTCATTCTCTAAAACTTCCGAAAATTGAAAAATTTTCAAGCCTTTTAATCGCTCATTTTGATCAAATTGAAGATTTAATCCATACCCTAATTCTTTTAAATTAGTCGATAAATCCTCCAAATTCAAACACTCTTTAAGTCCATTAATCAATACATTTCCATACAATTGGATTTGCTGATCACTTTTTTTCTTAGTCTCTTCTAATACAGTTTCCCAACCTCTATCCTTAGCTAATTCATTGGCTACTGTACTGGTTTGAATACCTATAAATCGTTGATTTACTTTATTCTCTCCATTAAAATCAATACGATTTACAATTAAATGCAAATGAGAAGTATCTGTATCTTGATGTAAATAAGCAATATGCTGATTACCTACTAAATTCTTTTTACTTAAAAAATCATCCACTAGCTTTTCCCAATCTTCCAACGTCCAATTAAGTGTATGTCCTGCTGAAGGAGATAAAACCACATTATAAAATGGTTTAGCTACACGATGATTTTGATGAGCCACAGCCATAAGTTCATGGTAAATCGCACGAGCATTTTCTCCTACAAGACCATTACGACTAATTTCTGTCGCAAACGCTTTCTGCTCTGCCTTATTTTCTCGAGAAGCATAAGCAATAGCCTTTATACTTCCTTTAGTGGTTCTCCCTATTCCGATCATCTAAATAACGATTCATTTTTTCAATTACTTTCATAACTTCTAAATTCAAAAGAGGATCTTTAAATTTCATATAATTACTAATTCGACTAAAATGTGTTCGAAATTGCTGTAATTCTTTATCTGTTCCTACTGACTGAATAGTAGGTACTACTCCTGAATTCAATAAAACATTTCGACAATATTGACTTTGATTTTGTCCAGAAGCGATTACTTTTTTCTGTAATAAAGCGAATTCTTCTTCTGATACACGAATATAAATGGATTTAGATTTTTTATCTGATGCTTTCTTTTTAGGTCGTCCTCCTAACTTTCCATATTGACTTCGATCAAATCGAAGTTCTTCTTTCTTTACAAAATCTTCCCAATTGATTTCTTCCTCCATAATACAAGAAATAAAATAAAAAAAAACAGATAATTATTACTTAAATAAAAACGACTTCATTTATAAAAATACCTTTAAAAATGAATTGAAACTTTGTTTCAAAAAAAGCATTTTAGAATAAAATGATCCATCGAAGATGGAAACTTTTGTGACCGATTTAGGGAACAAAACAAGAGAACCTGATTAGCACAAGAAAAGATAAAATCGGAATGAAATGAGAGATTTTAAGCTTTTTGTATTGCTAAAGGTACATCTTGCACAAAATATTAAGCTAAACTACTGTTTTAAAAATTTATTCTCCATCATTTTTTCAGATATAAAAAACTCCTTTTTATAAATTCAGTTAAGGCAAGATACAAAATATAATGAATAAGCACAAATATTGAATTAGTTATAAAGATAAAAATAACGCAAAAAATAAATCCATATTCTACTATATGCTTTTTCAATTTTGATAGATTTTTCCATCTAAAAAAATCTATTCATAATAAAGAATGAATTCAAAATCATTTGTTTCTACAAGATAAAACATCATCTCTAACACGCTTCTTAGGATGATAAATAGACTATCTATAAATATCCGATGAATTCTATATAAAAAACAAAATGTCGCTTAAAACGCAAAAAAACGACCTCAAAAGAAGTCGTTAATAAACGTTTCGCTTTCAAATTTAACGATTATCATTAAATTGACTGACAAAATTACAGTTAAAAATCTAATAATCAAATGTTTAATAGATAAAACCTATTAAAGTTTTAAAAAATCGCGCCGCCCCCTGGTGCACATAAAAAAGTCACGTCAATTTGTTTTTGTTTTTCATTCCAACGAAAACAGTACAATTCAAGCGAACTCCTAAAAGTCAATTTTTCAACGAAAAAATGACTCCTTAAAAACGAAAAAATGACTATGTTTTTGTATTTAATAAACATAGCTTATTATTACATTACTTATCTATTTTTAAAAAAACAAATCAAATTTATGATTATCAGAAAGTTACGACGCTTAAAAAAGTTTACTTACGACTTCTTGAATGTTAGCTTACGACTTTTTGAATGCTATAATTGTTTTCACTTACGACTTTTTGAATGCAACTTACGAATTATGAAAATATAATTCGTAAGTTAGCATTTTAACATTCATTCTGTCGTAAGCTAATAAAAATGGGAAGTAAAATAGATAATAAGGAATTAATCCAATCCTACATAATAACAACTGCTAAATATGATTTCAATGTCTATGAAAAAAGAATTGTATATAGAATTGTTGAACTCTTACAAGAAATGTTGGAAGGAAAAACTTTAGATCAGAAATATTCAATTGAGTACAGCTTGTTCCAAGACTCTAAAATTACTATTCCTGTATCTAAATTTTTGAATGGAGAGAAAGACCAAAATTATGTGAGAATAAAAGAAGCATTTATTTCATTAATGAAAAAGATTTTCGAGTATGAAGATAACAAAGAATGGGAAGCTTTTTCGTTGATTCAAAATCCAAAAATTGTAAAAGGATCAGATGAAAAAACAACATATGTGAATTTTTCTCTAAATCCGCATATTGCTTCTGCTTTAATGGATTTTTCTAAAGGATATAGAAAATATGAGTTAGCTACTGCTATGAAATTTGAAAGTATTTATGCAATGCGATTTTATGAATTATTCAGTAAACAAAAAAAGCCCATAAATTATAGCGTTGATTATTTACGTGAGATTCTTATGCTGAATGATAAGTACAAAAAACAAAGTGATTTTGTAAGGAAAGTTATTGAAGTTGCAAAAAAGGAACTTGATGATAAAAGTGAATATACTTTTGAATATGTTCTTCTTCCAGAAGAACGTAAAAAGACTACTCCTATCTCAAGTATCCGTTTTATTCCAATTTTTCAACCTCAGAACGAGGATAAAGATCTAAAGAAAAAAACCGTTTTGAAACAAATGTCAAAACGTTGGTTTATCAAAGATAATGAAATTGAATATTTAAAAACTCAATATCATTTTACTGATGGCGAATTGAAAAACAATTTAAGTTTGTTTGAATCTGCTTATAATAATTTTGCAGAAGGAGAACTTATTGATTTACTTTCTGAAATTCGTCCTCTTGCAATGGATGCAAAAAATGTGAAAGGATATGTAATTGGAGCAATAAAAAAAGTTCTAGAACGTAAAATAATTAATAAATATAATCTTTAATATCAATATTATATTTCTATTATTTCTATTATTTCTATTATTTCTATTATTTCTATTATTTCTATTATTTCTATTATTTCTATTATTTCTATTAAATATTTTATTTTTTATATTTAATAGAAATAATACATTTGTTATAAACATAAGAAATAATGATTATCAGTATATCAAATCACAAAGGAGGTGTAGGAAAAACTACATCTACAATTAATATAGGAGCTGCTCTTCACAAATTAGGTCATAAAGTTTTAATTGTTGATCTAGATGCTCAAGCTAATTTAACTCATAGTTTAGGTTTAGAGAATGAAGAAAAAAATATATACAAAACATTAACAGAACAAGTAGAAATCACTCCTCTACAATACAAAGAAAATTTCGATATTATTGCTTCTACATTAGATATGTCAGCTATCGATATAGAACTTTCTGGAGAAGCAGGAAGGGAATTCATATTAAAAGAGAGATTATCAAAAATCAAAGATAAATATGATTATATTTTATTAGACACACCTCCATCTTTAGGTCTTTTGACAATAAATGCCTTCACTGCTTCTGATAAAATATTAATTCCTTTACAAGCTGAATATTTAGCTTTACAGGGATTAAAAAAATTATCTGATGTAATTGTAAAAGTACAAAGCAGATTAAATCAGAACTTAGAATTAGCTGGAGTATTTTTAACTCAATTCGACTCTCGTAAAGTTTTGAATAGAGAAATTAATACTATGGTCAACAATTATTTTAAAGATAAAACTCTTCAGACAAAAATTAGAGATAACGTTTCACTTGCTGAAGCTCCTGTAAATAAGATGGACATATTTTCTTATGATGACAAATCAAATGGTGCTAAAGATTATAAGGATCTAACAAAAGAAATACTGGAAATACTTTAAATATTATATTTTTATGAAATATAATATTTATAATAAATAAAAGAAATATGGGAAAGAAAAGTATATTATCAAAAGGTATTGAGGGGTTACTACAAGGTAACCAGGATATTATTGTAGAGAAAAACGAAACAATTCAACAACCATCTATACAAGAAAACATTTCACCTAAAGCTGTTTATTTAGAAACTAAAACAACACAATTAGTTAAAATAGATACATTAGAAAAAATAAAAAATATAGCTTATTGGGAGCGTTCAAAAATCAAAGATATTTTTGAAGAAGCTTTTCAAGATTATATAAAAAAGTATGAAAGCTTAAACGGAGAAATTAAGAATAGGAAATAAATCATTTATTTGAATGAAGATAATTGATTAAAAATATACTTGTTGATCTTTAAAAATAAAAACAATGAAATCCTTAATAAATAAATATAAAGAACTTGGAATAGAAAAGACGATTGATCACGATAAGTTTAATCTAATTTCAGTTGTTCATCATTCAACAGTATTAGAAGGTTCAACTTTAACCGAAATTGAATCTTCCGTTTTAATCAATGATGGCTTGACACCTAAAGGAAAACCTTTAGAGCATTCCTTGATGGTAACAGATCATTATAAAGCTTTAATTTATGTAATTGAACAGGCAAATAAAAAAACACCTATCTCTGTTGAATTAATTAAAAACATTGGAGAACTTGTTTTAAAAAATACTGGATCAGTTTACGAAACTATTCTTGGAACTGTTGATGCTAGCAAAGGAGAATTTAGAAAAGGAAATGTTATGGCTGGAGCCACTTATTTTCCTAATTATGACAAAGTAGAAAGATTAATGAATGATTTAGTTTCTACTATTCAAAATAAAATGAAAACAAATCTATCTATAGAAGATCAGGTAAATTTATCTTTTGATGCTCATTTTAATATGGTGTCAATTCATCCTTTTTATGACGGAAACGGAAGAAGTTCAAGATTACTAATGAATTATATTCAACAATATTACAATCTTCCTTTAGCGATCGTTAATTCTGAATCTAAAGTGGATTATATTGAAGCTTTGATTGAAACCAGAGAAAAAGAAGATATATCTATTTTTAGACATTTCATGAAGCAAGAATATTCAACTCAACTAAAAGAAGAAATTCAAAATTTTGAAAAAATATCTAAACCAAATAAAGGACTTGATTTTAAATTTTTGTTTTAATTATCCTTTTTGATGGAATTAAAAAAATCACGGATAAATTGTCCGTGATTTTTTTTTACTAATTTTACATTACTTTTTATCCCTTAAAAAGTAACAAAAGAGAATAATATCGATAAGATCAACTGTAGTTGAAAATATTTCTCGTATTATTTCAAAATGAATGTATTCCATAAATATTATTTTTTGGAAAGAATCCTGGAGAAGAACAATCCGTCGGCAAACATTTTGCTTCTTCTCCATTTTTCATTTTTATTAAACATTTCGCTATACCCATACAATTTGTATTTGCCATATTTATCACAATAGAACCATGTATTTTCAATAAAACAAAATATCTTCATTTTTTTATTTTCTTCACAAGGATTTCAACCACAGAATAACCCTCCTAAAATTTATTGTTAAACCTACGTTTTCATTCTTAATTTAGAAAGGACAGAAAAAACGCTCAACCTATTTTCTTCTTCTTATTATTATTCAGTTGTTTAATATTAATTATTGTAAATTTATCTCAATAGGTTGGTGTAACTACTGACACAATTATTCCCTTTTATAAATCATCTGTACAATACTAAATAAAAGGGTTTAGAAAAAAAAGGACAGAATTTTCACCCCTAAAAGCAGACTTCTATTTTGGCACTTTTTTAGACAATTTTTTTTACATAAAAAAATCCCTTGAGTTATCTCAAGGGATTCTTATCTTTAAGTTTTATATAAAATCATCTGGATATTTTGACCGTTTTGGATATGTTCATTGAACGTAAAAATGCGGTTTTCAGAGCGTTTTCAAACTCAATTTCATTTATTCAAAACGGCACTTGTTTAAAATCAGTGATTTACCTTAAAATTTATTGGTAGATAATATCGATTATGTTAAGTAATGAAATAGATTAATAAAGTATCAATTGTAGAGTTTCGTGATCCATGATTGAGAATTTAAAAATTTTAAATAAAAACCTCGCTATTCATACAAATGTTATTTAGATAATATAGACTATCAAAGAATTTATTACTTTTAACAAAGTAATTACACGAAATACGGATATAGGGAATATTTCACGAAACTTTTCTATTATTTACTTCGTAAATTACTATGTTAGGCGTAATTTTACAGACACCGTACATAAACAAAGTATATGATAACAATCGACAACTATTTAGACAATCATTATATACACCGAAGCAATTGGTTGAGAGCTGCGGTGCTTGGTGCAAATGATGGAATTATTTCAATTTCAAGTCTTGCAATTGGAGTTGCTGCGGCAAGTTCTACAAGAGAGCCAATTGTGTTGGCAACAGTTGCTGGACTTGTTGCTGGTGCGTTATCTATGGCAGCAGGTGAATATGTATCGGTAAGCTCACAAACAGACACCGAAAAAGCAGACATTGAAAGAGAAATTAAAGAATTGAGAGAAATGCCGAAAGAAGAACTTAATATTTTGGCTCAAATCTATGAGAAACGAGGACTAAAAAAAGAAACGGCAATGCAAGTAGCCATTGAATTGACAGAAAAAGATGCTTTAGGAACGCACATTAGAGATGAATTAGGTATCAACGAAATTAGTCAAGCAAATCCTATTCAAGCTGCGCTAGCGTCAGGGACTGCGTTTACGGTGGGTGGAGTATTGCCTCTTTTGGTCATTCTTTTTGCACCAGTCAAAGGAATGGAATATTGGTTATATGGTTCAACTATCGTTTTTCTAATAATTTTAGGAGCATTAGCAGCAAAAACGGGTGGTTCAAGTATTCCAAAAGCAATTTTGCGAATTACCATTTGGGGGACAATCGCTATGGGGTTATCTGCATTAGTTGGTTATATATTCGGAGTTAGAGTATAATTTTAAAAATTAAATAATTATGAACGGAGCACATTGGCATTTAGTGGTAAATCATTTACCCATCATTTTCCCTATCGTGGGAGTAATCGTAATGATTACAGGACTCATTTCAAAATCGGAAGCGGTAAAGCGAACGGCATTTATGATTTTTATTCTCGGTGCATTAGCTTCAATAGCAGCAATGACAACTGGCGAAGGTGCAGAAGAGATTGTAGAAAAAATAAATGGAGTAACCGAAAATTATATTGAAAGCCACGAAGAAACAGCCGAAACATTTGCTTTGCTTTCTTATATTTTAGGTAGCATTTCTTTACTTGGACTTTGGGCAAGCTTTAAACAAAAAACATTTTCAAATATTATTGCAATTGTGACATTAGTATTTGCATTTGTAGTACTGTTTTTTGGCAAACAGACAGGAACAACTGGTGGAGAAATAAGACACACAGAAATAAGAAGCGGAAACAGTATTCCTGCGATAGAAAATAATAATGATGAAAAAGATAAAGACGACTAACATATGATAAAAACAGAAAAGCAAGGCTTACTTCAATTACTAAAAATTGCAACACCGTATTTAATCATCACAACGGTTTATGCAATTATTGTGCTTGGGCTTGAAGAATATTTTGGCGACCACATTTACAAAATTTCAGGTCAAATAGGTTCTGTATTTGGACTTGCAGTTGCTTTTTTCTTGGGTTTCAGAATGAATTCGGCTTATGACAGATGGTGGGAAGCCCGAAAAATTTTTGGAGAACTAACGAATAACACTCGAAGTTTTGTTGCAAAAATATATGCGTATTATAGTAATAATGAGAATTTAAAGGAAATCCAACAACAATATTTCAAACTTGAAGCCCACAAATTAATTGAATTGAGCATTTTATACATTCGTCAATTAAAAAATGAAATGCACAACAATTTTAAACCCACTTTTAACGAAGAAGCAATTGCAATTCTAAACGAGTTTAAAATAAATAGTGAAAATAAAATTTCAAACGAAATATTGGTGGCAATCACAAAGCGAATTGAAGACAATTTTACTTCAAAAGCAAACATTGAAAAAGGAGATTTAATGCAACATATCAATCGGTTTTATGACATTCAAGGAAAAGCTGAAAGAATAAAGAACACACCTTTTTTGATGATTTACAGTGCATTTACCAAAATAATTGTGAGCTTTTATGTCATACTTATTCCATTATTTATTGGCGACATTGACTTGGGTGGCGAAGACAGTGGATTTGAGTTTTTGGCTATTCCAATAATGGTAATTATTAGTACAGCATTTTTGACAATTAATAAGTTAGCTAACTTATTTGGCGAACCGTTTTCTGAAAATAAAAAGACTTCTGTAACAATAGATGAAATTTGCAAAACAATAGAACAAAATTGTAACGAAGTAAAAGACAAACTGAAATAAAAAACTACGCCTAATAACTAAGCTTTCGTCTAGCCCGGAGGGCATGAGATGAAAGCCTGTTGAACGGAACCGAAGTTAGCTTTTAATTCTTATGGAGTTATCAAAGTTTAGTTTTAAGCTACACAAGCAGTATTTTATATGATTACTGCTTTTTTTGTACTTACTTGGAATTCGAAGTAGTAAAAACCTTAGTTTTTAGGCATAAAATCCCTTACCCATTAAGTTAATTAATAGGGGATTTAGATTCTGATTTAAAAAGATAAGTTTTCGGTGGACCTCGATCTCCAAAGAGTGCTAATGTTATCAAATTACCTTCTTTACAGCAATAACAAAGACGGTGTTTTGTTTTTGGTTTTGATTCTTTTCGTTTGACTTTTAATTGTTTTTGTAAGTCTTGTAATTTTCCTCTTTTCCAACTGCTGCTTAAAATTCCATAATGTCTTATTCGAACAAAACGTTTGGGCAAAATGTGTAGACTAAAGCGACGAATAAATTCTTGATTGGTTAAAACCATTTGTTTATTTTGACCATTGCTGCGATAATCTTTGTACTGAAACGTGACCTGTGTTGCTGTTACATTTTTTAGTCGATGATTACTAATGGCTACCTTGTGTGTATATCGTCCTAGATATTCGATCACTTGTTTTGGTCCTCCAAATGGACGCTTGGCATATACCACCCAATTCGTTTGAAATAAAGAATCAAATAATTGAATATCTCCCAACTTTTCTTTGCGCAAAAAAGCTACATATTTTGCTCGAAACACCTTGCTTAATGCCTTAACTGAAAAAAGATATTTATCCGATTTAATCTTTCGTTTCCATTTTTTATTAGACTGAATTCCACCTCCTGGTACAATACAATGCAAGTGAGGATGAAGGCTTAAGTTTTGTCCCCATGTATGTAATATTGCAATCATACCAAGCTGTAAACCTTCTGTTTGACCAAACGTGGACATTGTACTCCAAGCTGCATCAAAAAGGATTTTATATACTTTCCGAGGTTCTTTGATTGCTAAATCATTCAATTGATTAGGTAACGTAAAAACTAAATGGTAATAACTACAAGGTAATAAATCTTGCTCTCGAGCATTTATCCACTCTTCTCGTTTGTGACCTTGACATTTAGGACAATGCCGATTACGACAACTATTGTAGCTAATGTGTAAACTGCCACAATCTTCACATGCATCTACATGACCTCCTAAAACAGAGGTTCTACAAAGCGATAAAGCTCGTAATGTTTTCTCTTGATGTATTGTAAAGTTTTGACTCGATAAATCTACTGTTCGAAGCACATCAGCTACTTCCCATTTCGACGACATAATTCAAAAACAGTATCTAAAGGACTATGTACTTTTTTATTTTCTAACTGACAAACGTGTAAATAAACCATCGTACTTTCGATTGTACTGTGTCCCAATAACCGTTGTACTAATAGTATATTGACACCATCTTCTAATAAGTGAGTAGCATAACTATGACGTAAAGTATGCGTGTGGACATCTTTATAAATACCCGCTTTCTTACAAATCGATTTTATAACCCATTGAACGCCTCGTTGGCTATAGCCAGTGTTTAAATCTTTTTGATTAAACGAATTCCCTGTAAATAAATAAGTAGTAGGATGTTCAACTGAAATATACGTTTTTAAGCCACGAATGATATGATCAGACAAAGGAACATAACGGTCTTTTTTACCTTTACTTTGAACAATATGAAGCAGTTTACGATCAAAATCTAAATGTTTTAATTCTATTCTTCTTACTTCCATGCAACGAAGTCCACAACTGTAAAGTAAACCAATAAGTAAACGATGTTTTAATAAATCAGCACTTTGTAACATGCCCCAAATTTCTTCTCGACTTAAAATAACAGGTAATTTTTTTTCTTTTGAAATAGAGGGAAGTGCGAGATAATCATAAGGTAGACCTTCTGTCCTTAAAAGAAAACGTAAACCATAAACCGTGTGTTTAAAATAAGATTGCGAAGGCATTACAGAACGTTGTTGAAGTTCGTATAAATAATCTTTTACTTGTTCAGGGTCAAGATCTGTTGGTAAACAGCCAAAATGTAAAGCAGTGGAGGCTATATGACGAGCATAATTTTTAAACGTACTTTGACTACGTCCTAAAATAGAAATATTACGCTCTAAACGTTGTAAGAGTGAAGAAAATCCTGTAATTTCACGACAAGCGCGATTTAACAAGGTCGAGTTTAATTCCTCCGGAGATTTTTTTTAGTTACCATAATTTTGAATTTTAAATATCCTAAATATATGGTTTATAACGGAAAAGCTACCGGAGGTTTAGTTCAACAGCAGTTTGGCAAAATGGCGGGTTCAGTGCTAAATTCAACGGCAGTTCTTCGATTGAACTTTTGTACAAAACTGAACATTTGTGCTTCGATTTCCGCCACTTCGCCAAGCTGCAAACCGTTAGCCACAATACAAAACCAAAACTATGAAAAAAATTTTAGGAGCCATTTTTATTTTGATTTTAATAAGTTGTAATTCAATATCTAAAAAAGAAAAAGAATTACTCGAAAAAGAAAATGAGCTTTTGCAACGTGAGTTAGAATTGACTAAAAAAGAGCAGAATTCTAAATCTAAAGCAATTGAATTAACAAAGCCCAAAGAAATCGAAAAAAAGAAAGAAACTACTAAAAATGAAATAATAAAAGAACCTGTTAAAAAAACAACTGGTTATACTTTTGACAATTTCCACATTTCCGAAAACCGTGTTGGAATATTTTCAAAAGGTATGACAATTAGTGATGTATATAATTCCATTCCAAAGGAACAAATTAAAAAAACTGTTGGATATGGAGAATTCGCAGACGACACCTATGATGACTACGAAATCTATGACTCAAACGGAAAAAAGATTTTGGTTTTGACACCAAAGCAGAATGGAAATACAAGTTCAAAAATTAATCGAATTTCGATTTTAGACAATCGATTTAAAACAACTGAAAAAATTGGACTTAGCTCAACTTTTGGAGACTTAAAAAAATACTATTCAACAGACAAAATTTCACCCGATATGGAACATATTGTTTTGGATGTAAGTCATATTAACGCTTGGTTTAGTATTAAGAAATCGGAACTTAAGGAAGATTGGTGGAATGGAAATGGAATCGATAAATCCAAAATTCCTGACAACGCAAAATTTGATGGAATTACAATTTGGTGGAAATAAGTACTGTGGCTAACAATGGCTATAAGTAATTGCTTATTCTCGCCTACTTCTGAAAATCCTCACGGATTTTCAGCTTGGTGCATACTTGCAAAGTTAAGTGCTAACCCACGCAACTACTCATAGCCTAAACCGTTGTACGCAACCTTACTAAAACTAAATTATTAAATGAGTTCACTCGGTACAAATCTTATTCAAGTCATAAAAGATAAGGAATTTCAAGCTGTTACCAAAGACTTAACTGAAGTGGTAATTGATTCAAATATTGCTGAAGGATTACTAAAAGATGTCCCACTACTTTCAACAATTATAGGAACTTTTAATACAGTAACCAATATCAAGGATAAGCTATTTCTTAAAAAAATTCTTACATTTTTATATGAACTAAAATCAATTTCTGAAAATAAAATAGAAGAACAAATTAATAAAATAGAAGAAGATTTAAAGTATAGAACAAAAGTTGGCGAAAAATTATTATTTATTATTGACAAGTGTGAAGACACAGACAAAGCATCACTTACTGGTTTACTTTTTAAATCATTTTTAGAGAAAAAAATTGATTATGACCAATTCATTACAGGAACAAATATTATTGAAAAAACTCCGTTGCCTGATTTAATGTTTTTCATAGAAAATGATGTTGAAGAATTGGAATTAGACAATGGTGGTTCTGAATTTGTATCATATGGCTTAATGGAAATCAGAGTAACAAAACCCAATATTAAAGTTGGTGATGAAAAATATTATGGAGATAAATATATTCCATCAGATAATGAAATATTAGCAGATCGTTTAGAAATTACAGATTTTGAAATTGTAGCTAGTATAAGTTGGATTGGACAAATCCTTAGAGAAAATTTATGTAAAGAATAAAAGACAGCGTACAACTTCGGTTCAGTAAAAGCTATAACACTTTTTATGTAAAACAGAAACATAAAACCTCCAAATGGAGGTTTTTTTATGATTTGTAATTTAAGATTATGTTTAGTAGGTATATTGTTTAAAATACATTTTTTTTATATCCTCTTAATTTATTAAATTTGTATCCAAGTGAATACAAAAAGAAATGTACTTTATTGAAAAAACTACTGATTTTGATAAATGGTTTCGTAAGTTAAAAGACTTACGAGCAAAGGCTAAAATTGTATGTTGTCAAAATAAATGAGACACCTCTTGCTAAAAATTAAGAGAGTGTTTGGTTTATAAATTTATTATTTTTT
>NZ_JASCQG010000027.1 GCF_030005555.1 Empedobacter sedimenti
ATGACATTTTATGTATATTCTTAAGTTGTGATACCGAAACAAGTTCAGCAAGTATGGGTGAATGAAGAATTTTTTAACTTAAAACTTATTACTTAATACTTAGAACTTGAAAACACCCCTGTAGTCCCCTCGAGGGGACAGTTTCTATATCTATATTATTTTTTACTGTAAGAAATGATTAGACGGTGATGGTTTGCTGTTTCAAGCTAACCAACAGCGGATACTTTGTGGTTAACTGCTCGGGAAAATTGTCGCGAAGCGAGAAGGGACTTGAGAAAACATTTTATTACTCAAAAAACAAATTATAAATTTACTTTTACATTCTATTATATATACAATGATTTCGAAAGAGAAAGAATATTTTGAGATAATCAATCAGATTTACCTAAAAGTAATTGAGGAAGAAAATTTAGGCGAAACAGCGAGTTATATTCCTGAACTATCTATAATAGATGGCGAAAAGTTTGGTGTATCCTTATTGTTTACAGATCAGCTTCAGTTTGGGTTTGGTGATTGTGAAGAAAAATTTTCGATTCAAAGTATTTCTAAAGTTTTGCTTTTGGCTTTAGTTTATAGAGAAATTGGAGAGAAAATATGGGAGAGAGTTGATGTAGAACCTTCGGGAACTCCTTTTAATTCGTTATTGCAATTAGAAACTGACAAAGGAATTCCGAGAAATCCGTTTATTAACTCTGGAGCTTTGGTTGTTTGTGATATATTAATTGATATTTGTGATAATCCGAAAGAGTACTTCTTAGATTTCGTAAAAAAGGTATCTGGAAATTATTTTATTCAGTATTCTGATAATATAGCAAAAAGTGAATTTTCTACAGCTTACAGAAATGCTGCGTTAACAAATTTTATCAAATCATTGGGCAATATTCATAACTCTCCAGACGAAGTTTTGGATTTGTATGTTTACATCTGCTCGATTGAAATGACGTGTATGGAATTGAGTAAAACTTTCTCATTTTTAGCTAATAAAGGAAAAAATTTGTTTGATGATTATCAAGTTTTAAATGTTAGTCAAACAAAAAGAATCAATGCAATTATGCAAACTTGTGGTTTCTATGATGAATCTGGCGAATTTGCTTTCCGTGTTGGTTTACCAGGAAAAAGTGGTGTTGGTGGAGGAATAGTTGCAATTATGCCCAAACATTACATTGTTTCCGTTTGGAGTCCTAAGTTAAATACGAAAGGAAACTCGTATCGTGGAATGAAATTTTTGGAAGAATTTACAACTGCTACAGAAGATTCTATTTTCTAGATTCGATAATTTCCATCACTTTGCTCACGGTTTCCTCTAAATTCATGTTTGAATTATCAACTTCGATCGCATCATCAGCTTTGCGAAGTGGCGAATATGCACGATGAGAATCAATGTAATCTCTTTCGTTTACATTTTTAAGAACCTCATCCATCGAAATATTTTTTCCTTGTTGTTGATATTCAAGAAAACGACGCTGTGCACGAACTTCTGGAGAAGCTGTTACAAAAATTTTGATATCTGCATTAGGAAAAACTGTCGTACCAATATCTCGACCATCCATTACAATTCCACCATTATTTCCTATTTGTTGTTGTAATGCAACACAATAATCGCGAACAGCAGGAATCTCAGATATTGGACTTACCATTTTAGATATTTCTATTGAACGAATCTCTGCTTCTACATTCTGACCATTAAGATAAGTATTGTTCTTCTGTGTAGATTCGTCTTTTTTGAATTCAATTTTAATCTCATTAAGATGCTCTATCAAAGAATTTATATCAATTTCTTGATTTTGAATATAATTATTTTGAAAAGCATATAACGTTACAGCACGATACATCGCTCCACTATCAATATGTGTATAGCCAAGATTTTTTGCGATAATTTTTGACATCGAACTTTTTCCTGTCGAAGAATATCCGTCGATTGCAATGATTAAATCTTCTTTCATTAAAATAGAAATAGTTGACAAAGATAATATTTTCTTGAAGTTTTCACTATTATTATAACCAAGGATTACTTCTCCAATAATCGCGCCCATTAATAAGACGATCTAAATTAAATAAAATTCCGAAATGATTAGATCCTCCCGATTTATGATAATTAGCGTGACTAAACTCGAAACGAAAAGCATTAACACGAATTCCAAAACCGTATGTTAATCCTGAAAGAGAACGAATTCCGTCAGTTGACAACTCATTTCCTCGTTTGAAATTATAACCTAAACGCATGTTAAAATCAGACTCTGGAAACAACTCTGCTCCAACCGAAACGTGATCGATCATTTTTCGTCCACCAGAAACTTCTTGCCCGTTTTTATTGTAAGGTTGAGAAATATCAAACTTTTGTAAATCGTGTAACGACAAGGTAAACTCTAACGGAACATGTTCTAATCGATGCGAAATTCCTAAATTAACTTGCGTTGGCATATCTTCTCTTTTGCCGTTATATGTTTGGATTTGAGAACCTATGTTACGAACAACCAAGGAAACATTAATATTTTTATCAAAATCGTGGTAAGAAAGGCCAATATCTCCGGCAATTGCAGAAGATTTATACGATTCTATTGTCGAATTAATGTATTTTAAATTAGCTCCAACTATCCAATAATCTCCCAAAACACGAGCGTAACCAACTGTAATTGCTGCATCATTTGCTTTGAAATTACCAGTTATGTTTCCATTTTCGTCCGTACCAATCAATTTTCCATAATCTACATATTGACCATGAACAGAAAGAAAATTATCTTGATCGATTTCATAAACTGTAGAAAATGTACCGAAATTAACATCTGCAATATAATTTACATAATTAATTCCTAATTGCCCGTGCATTTCACGATTCATCAAAGCCGGATTCCATAAAGATGAATTTGGATCCGCATCCCAAGAAGTAGCTGCATTTCCTCCTAAAGCAGCTTGCCGTGGCGAAGTTGTAATATTAAGAAACTCGTATACACGCGTTCCGTCTTGTGCAAAAACAACAAAAGAACACGTCAAAAGACACAAAGTATAGAGTTTTCTAAACATCTAGCAAAAGTAAATATTTTGTTGAATAACGAAAATAGTATGATTTTGGTATATGTAAATTAAATTTTAAGCGTTTTGAAATAAATGCTTAAATTCAACTTACCTAAATAAATGCTATGGATTTCATTATTGCCTTAATTGTACTTATTTTGATTGTGATTTTGTTTAACAAAGTAGCACAACTAAAAAAGATGATTGATTTTCAGGATCTGAAAATTAAAAATCTACAAGAGCAATTACAAAAACAATCAACAACTGTAAAACAACCCGAAATAGTTCGTCAAGAAATTCATCAACCAAAAGTTGAAGAACCTATTCGCGAAAAAATTGTGGCGCAAGCTAAACCTCAACCCGTTTTACAGAACGAAATAAAACCAATTAATGAACAAAGTTTTACTCCTCAACCAAAGGCAGAAAATACATTTGACCAGTTTATCAACAACACAATTGGTTTTATTAAAGACAATTTCTTAACTATTTTCGGGATTGTAACCTTAGTGCTTGGAATTGGTTATTTTGTAAAATACGCAATAGATCAGAATTGGATTAATGAAACTTTCCGAGTAATGATAGGTATTGTTGTAGGATTAACCATTATTGGAACAGCACATAAGATTAGAAAAAATTTCGCCGTTTTTTCTTCCATTTTGATTGGTGGCGGATTAACCGTTCTGTATTTTACACTTACCATTGCATTCAGAGAATATCATTTACTTTCTCAAAACATCACTTTTGCATTACTAACAGTCGTAAACATTTTATCTATTGTCTTGGCATTTGCATACAATCGTCAAGTTTTGGCTATTTTCTCTATCATTGGTGGGTTTTCAGCTCCGTTAATGATTAGTACTGGCGAAAGCAATTTTGTTTTCTTATTCTCATACATCGTACTTCTCAACCTAAGTATGTTACTAATGTCGTGGCGAAAAAACTGGCAAATCATTTCTTACATTGCTTTTTTGTTTACCACAATCTATAGTTTTGCATGGATAAATGAAGAACACACGCAAAAGCAATTTATTTTCTTTATCGCTTTATATCTCCTTTTTGCAATAACAACGTTGATCAACTATTTTAGAAAAAATGAATTTTCTGTTTGGAATTGCATTTTATTCATAACAAATACCATTTTTTCGGCTGTATTATTATCTATGGTTGATGTAGAAATGGATTATTCAGCAAGTATCTGCGCAATTTTTGGTGCTATAAACGCCATTTTCGCTTTATATGTTTACAAAACAACTCAACACAAATTATTACTAAATACCTTAATCGGATTAAGTATTTCATCAATTACAGCTGCAATTGGATTTAAATTCGATGCAAATATTGCTGCAATTTGTTTTGCTATCGAATCAAGTTTGTTATTATTCTTATGGAAAAAGAGTAATGAAAACATTTTCAAAGTGTTTTTTATTATCATGTTTCCGTTCTTATTCGTTTTCCTTTGTATTAATTGGTATGATTATCTTGGTACAGAAGAAAGATTAGCTGTCATTTTCAATCATGTTTTTAGCACAAGTTTCATTGTCTTAATTTGTTCTATTGCCAATATTTACTTGATGAAAGATTTCGAAACGGAAGAACATTTTCTTGGATTCAAAATAACTCATTCAAAATTCATTTTCGTTTTAACATCTATCTTATTAATGTATGCTGGAATTTTGTTCGAATTAATTTACCAAATCGAACCGTACTTCTCTATCACACTCATCACTAGTTATGTCTTTATTTATACTTTATTCTTTATTGCAACTATATTATTGGCAAGAAAAAAACTAAAATTAGGCAAAACAATACAGCTTGTTTTACAAATAGGAAGTGCGTTTTGTATCTTATTTTTACCACTTTCTGCAAATATACCAGGCGAAGCAAACCAAGATAATTTCGCGTTAAGTAGCTATTTCATTTACCTTACTTATCTTATACCAACTTCGTATTTGTTCTATTTAATTTTTAGAAAAAGTGATTTCAAAACATCAAGAATATTACAAATCATTTCAATGTTATTTTTGGTTTACATCATAAGTTTCGAAATGTATAACTCATTTATGATTGCAACACTAAATCCTGTAGGAAATAACTTTGAACATCAATTTGATATTTTCCGAATGATCTTATTACCTATTATCTGGGCAATATTAGGATTTGGTTTAATGTATTATGGCTTAAAAAATCAACTAAAAGCATTTCCTATTGTCGGAATTGTATTATTTGGCTTAATTATTCTGAAACTTTATTTAGTAGACGTTTGGGAAATGAGTAATGTTTTCAGAATTGTGTCTTTTATCGTTTTAGGAATCTTGATTTTATCGACATCATTCATGTATCAAAAACTAAGAAATTTGATGAAAAATTTAATGGATAAACCCGACGAAAACACAGAAGCAGAACTTTAAAGTTCTGCTTCTGTGTTTGAACGTCGCTCTAACAAAGCCTTTGCAATGGTTTGCATATCATCGGATGAAGGCGACTCAAAAATCTCTAAATGAAACAACGGAACAACCGCAATAACATGGTCAAAAATATCGGCCATAATAATTTCGTACTCATTCCACGCTGTTGTATTGGTAAACATAAACAACTCAATAGGTAATCCGTGTTCTGTCGGTTGAAGTTGACGAACCTCGAACATCAAATCTGTTCTTATTTTTGGACTATTATAAGTATAAGTTTTGATGTATTGTCTAAACAACCCAATATTCGTCATTCGTCGACCATTAGCCAAAACTGTCGGATCGACTTTGTTTGACATATTATATTGTTGAATTTCATTGGAACGATCAACAATATAATCGTGTAACATGCGAATCTTTTTCAATTCTTCGATTTCTTTTTCTGACACAAAACGAATCGAATTCATTTTGATATTTATCGAACGTTTTATTCGTCGTCCACCTGCATTTTGCATTCCCCGGTAATTGCGAAACGAATCTGAAACCAACGCATATGTAGGAATTGTAGTAATCGTTTTATCAAAATTCTGAACTTTTACTGTTCCTAAATTAATCTCAATTACTGTTCCGTCAGCTCCATATTTAGTCATCTCAATCCAATCGCCAACGCGAACCATATCGTTCATCGAAACTTGAATACTCGCCACAAATCCTAAAATAGAGTCTTTGAAAACTAACATCAAAACTGCCGAAGCAGCACCCAAAGAAACTAAAAATGTAATGGGCGATTTCCCTGTAAGAATAGAAAACGTAAGAATTCCGCACACAAAAAAGATCAGAATATTGGCAACTTGCAAGTAACTATCTATCGGTTTATCGGCAAAAGATTTGTTTCCACGAAGAAAATCACGAAACGTTCGGAAAATTGCGTTAAACAAAAAACCAACTGCAACAACTAAAGCGACATCTGTAATTTGAGTTGCTATTTTTATCCAGTTCGGAAATCCTTGAAAAATAAGCGGAATTGCTTCTTGTGCAATAATTATAGGCACCAAATGCGTCAAATATTGTAAGACTTTATTCTTTATTAGTAAATCGTCAATCTTTGTTTTAGTCTTAGAAATAGCATTTGTCGCAACTAACAATAATACTTTTCGCAATAAAAAATCGACTGCATAAAGTATAATTAACAATGCAACGGACAAAGTAAATGATGTCAAAAGTATGGTCCAATAACTAGAAAGACCCATTTTATCTATCATTTGTAACATCCAGCGGTATACTTCGCTTTGCATCGTTTTATCTAATAATTCCATCTTCAATAAAAATCTATCCGAACAAAAATAAGTTTATCCTTTAACAAAAAACAGTAAAACTGATAAATTACATTCAATAACTTCCAGATATCTTATTTAGTTTGGTTCAATAAAAATAATTAAATATTTTTGTTAGATTAATCTAACTTTAAAAACTTAATGTTTTCAGAGCCTTTGATATTTGCTTTTTGTTTAACCCTATTCGCAGGACTTAGCACCGGAATTGGAAGTTTACTGTGCTTGATGTACAAAAAATTTAATCCAAAATTTTTAGGAATCATGCTAGGACTTTCTGCTGGAGTTATGCTATACGTTTCATTTGTAGAAATCTTAACAAAAGCAAAAACATCATTAAGCAGTGTTTTTGGAGACAAGTTAGGTTATACTTACGCCATAATTGGATTTTTTGTCGGAATATTACTCATCATATTAATTGACAAAATTTTACCTCATCATCACAATCACGAGAATGAAGAAGAATCTACAGATCAAAAACTATTACGATTAGGCTTATTTTCTGCGGTCACTTTATCTATTCATAATTTCCCTGAAGGTTTAGCCACTTTTTTAACCGCTTTAGATGATCCGAATTATGGGATTTCTATTGCGGCTGCTATTGCAATCCATAATATCCCAGAAGGAATTGCTGTTGCTATACCAATTTATTACGCCACAAAGAATCGTAAAAAAGCATTTACTTACTCTTTTCTGTCTGGTTTAACAGAACCAATTGGAGCTTTGATTGGATATTATATCTTACTTCAGTTTTTTGATGAATCCATTTTCGGTGCTGTATTTGCCGGCGTTGCAGGAATGATGGTTTACATTTCTATAAACGAGTTAATTCCGACAGCGAACAAATACGCCGGAAAAAAATTATCAACTTATGGAATTGTTTGCGGAATGCTGATTATGGCAGTTAGCTTAGTTTTATTTGTATAAACAAAGCCTCTTGTAAAAAGAAGCTTTAGTACTATGATATAAACTATTTTCAACTTGTTTGAGGAAGTTCTCTTGTTAACCAACCGCTTCGTCCTGCAGTAATAATGGCATATGGAGTGATCCAAAATAATGTAAACATGTAAAAAATACTGTAAGCGTAAGCCAATAAAGCTTCGTTAAAATTATACTTTCTTGCATAAAAAATCATTTGAATACTAGAAAACAATAATACTCCTGACAATGTACTTGTCAAAAATAACAATGGATGTGTAACAACGAAAAATATTAAGATTAAAAATAATGGAATTGCCATAATTAATTTAACCCATTGCATTGTTAATATAATTCGAGTTCCGGTTGTAGAACCATCTCTAAAGTTTTTGAAGGCAAATTTCGACATCATTATATTCTCTCTCACATTACTTCTTTCCCAGCGAATAAACATTTTGTACAAGTTTTTATAACGCTCTGGAATATTTGTAAAAACCATTGCATTTTTCTGGAAGTAAACATGTAAACCTTGCTTCAAAATCATATTTGTTAAAGCTCTATCTTCTCCAATTGTACTTGGCTGACCTAGAAAAGACTGGTTAATCCATTCATCCAAACAATTCATAACAGCATCTTTACGATAAGCAGCTAATGCTCCTGGTGTACAAAAGACTGAACCTAAAGCACTTTGCGCAGAACGAACAAACTCGAAACTAAATGTGAAACTTACATTCAACATCTTCGGAATTATCCCTTTCTCTTTATTTAAAACGCGTACATTACCTGCAACTGCGCCACAATCCTTTTTAACTACAAAAGGACTTACCAAAAATCTCAACGTGTTTTCGTCTACAATAGAATCGCTATCAACTGTTACAAAAACATCACCTTTACCAGTTGTAAAACCTCTGTAAAGTGCATGTCTTTTTCCCATATTCTTAGGTTGCTGAAACAATGTTAACCTAGCTCCTAATACTTGTTTTGCTTTTAGCAACCAATCCCATGTATCATCCTTACTTCCGTCATCTATTGCTAAAATCTCTAATTTTTCTGCAGGATAATTACTATCAGCTAAACTAAGCAATGTGTCATACACTAATTTTCCTTCATTGTAAGCAGGTACAATTACAGTACATTGTGGCAGTTCTTCATCTGATACATTTTTAATCGGTTTATACTTTATATAGAGGTATCCCATGTACGAAAGAAATATTATTTTTAGGATCAAAAGTGATAAACCAATACTATAAATTGCAACACCCCACCAAGACTCTAACTTAGCGTTGTGCCATTCTAGTATTTCATTCTCATAAATAATTAAAAAAAGAATAGAAGCCAACATAATTACAAAACTAACACCTATGATTATATAATCTTTTTTGGTAAGAGTATTCTTAGATATTCGTTCTAAAAATTTATTACGATCTTGTTTCTTTTTTAATTTTTCCGAATGTATCACCTTCATGTTTAATTTATGTTCCTCGGAGGTTAATAGATTCTTGTTGTTAAAATTGTTTTTTAAATGTGTAGTAGGCATACGAGTAATTTTAAAGTTTTAATATATAGATTACTCAAAAAGGGACAACTACTATGCCGTTAGAAGTTAATTTAACTCATGAAAAGTTAATTAAATACTAAATAATAAATACTTAAAAAACTGATAATCTAGCTTACAAAACAAAATATTCTACTATTTTAATAGAGATTTAAAAGAAATAGAAAAAAGAAGGCTGTTAATAAAAACAAAAAAAACTTCCCTAGGCACAGAGAAGCATTTTTGAGAAATGATATAAATTAACACATGAGGATTTTGTTACTGCAAAAGTAAGCTGCAAATTAAAATCTAAGCTTAACTAAATATCATTAGATTGTTAAGGGAGGATTAAATAGAAAGATTATGAATTATGAACAGAGCATTGTTCATCTAATTTCTTTCTTGAATTTGTATTAATCTGATTTTTTATTGAATTAGCTAGAAAACGAGCTAAATTAACAGGAACAGCATTTCCTATCATCTTATATCCATCTGCAATATTAACGTAATGAAATATAAAATCATCAGGAAAAGTCTGAATTCGGGCACATTCTCTTACACTTAACCTTCTGTAAAGTTTTTCTTTACCGTTTGCAAATTTCATAACATCCTTTTCTACCTTTTCCATTTTTGGAGCTTGCGGATGTATAGGGGCATGTCTTCCCCCTGCTTGTATTGTAAACGAAGGTTCGTCCCAGGTTCTAACTCTATTTCTAGACATAAACATACTTGAAAAACTACCTATCATATATTCATGATTAGGTATAATACATTTATCATGATTAGATTTATTCGTTTCTAATGCGGGCAGAACTGAATCTTGTAGATCTCCAATTGTATCACTCAAAACTATTGGGTCAAAATTAGGATTGTCAAATTTATAGGTGAAACCTAAATCCTTTCTAATTCCTACAAAAATTATTCTTTTTCTATCTGTGGCACATTGTAGTTAGACGCATTTACCATCTCAAATGATAACTCATAACCAATACCAGCATTTTTAAATAATTCTTTAATATTTTCTAACGCTACAGAATGCTTTTGTATCAACATTCCACTGACATTTTCGGCAAGAAAAAACTTTGGTTGTTTAGCTTCGAGAATTCTTATAAATTCAAAAAAAAGTTGCCCTCTTTTATCTTTAATCCCTTTCCCAGTACCAGCTTCACTCCAACTTTAACAAGGAGGACCACCAATTATACCATCACAATCTGGGACATCATCTGATGGAACATCTGTAATACTACGTTTGTCTAAAAATGTTTCAGAATGATTAAATTCATAGGTTTTCCAAATACTTTTATCATATTCATTAGCCCAAACAACATTAAAACCAGCTTTAGAAAAACCTAGATCTAATCCTCCCGCACCTGCAAAAAATGATACAATATTCATAAAATTGATTTTAATCAAAAATACTTAAAAGAAACGACAAGAGATGTCATTTGAAATATTATTATCAAACAAGTTGCCACCCTTTTCACCACCCATAAAAAAATAAATCCCTTAAGTATAATTACTTAAGGGATTTATCAGTACTCGGAGTGGGAGTCTTACCTATAGGAATTTTATATATAAATTATATATAAACAAACTTCTAAACACCTCTATTTACAGCACTTTAATCTATTTTTAAAGTTTTTGTATAAAATTAATTATTGAATTATTACTAAAAATGTGTTTACAAATGTGATAACATTTTAGGCATCGTATTTGAATATTTATTTTAAAAAAACAATATGGCTAAAGGTAATTTTTCGGTAAGAACAAACTCGGATTGGAATAGTTTAACTTACAAATTTAGAGAATCAAGAAATTCAAAACAATTAAGTCTTACGATTGATGAAATTAAAATCCCAAAAAATTGTTGGGATAAAAATCTAAAAAAAGTTAAAAAGAATTCTCAAGTAGAATTTAACAAGTTAAATATAAGAATTAAAGAATTTGATTTATTTATTATGAATTCATACCATAAATCTGTTCTTGAAGGAAAAAACATAGACAAGGAATGGCTCTTGTCTAATTATTATTCTTTTTTTGAATTAGAAAATCCAAATAAAACTCAAAAAACACCTGAATTTTTACTTGATTTCATTAAATTTCACATAAATGAAAAGAAAAATGAATTTAGTCAAAATACCATAAAAGGATATAATTCTACCTACAATTTGTTATTTGATTTTGAAAAAAGTAAAAAACTAAAATTGAATTTTAAAGAGTTCAATTTACACATGTTTGAAAAATTAATAGAATTTTGTAACTTAAAAAGATATTCTTCATCAACAATTGGAACTTTTGTTAATAAAATTAAGGCAATCTTTAAACAAGCTAATGAATATAGAATAGAGGTTAATGATGATTATTTGCTTGGAAAATTTATATATAAAGTAACACCTAAAGATTATATTTATTTGAATGATGATGAGATTATAAGAATAAGTAAATTAGAACTTACTAAATTTTCTATGTATGATAACGCAAGAGACTGGTTATTAATAGGCTGTTATACAGGACAAAGAGTTAGTGACTTGTTCAATTTAGAAAACGCTGTCTTGAATAATAATATGTACACGCATAAAAACATTAAAACGGGTAAGGAAGTTCTAATTCCAAATAGTTTAAAACTTCAAGAAATTCTAAAAAAATATGAAGGGAGTTTTCCAAGAAAAATTTCAGATGTAAAATTTAACGAATACATTAAAGAAGTTTGTAAGAAAGCTGAAATAAATAAAATTGTAAGAGGATCAAAGCTTTGTAAAGAACTAATTAACGGAAAAGAGGAATTTAGAAAAATTGAAGGAAATTATGAAAAATGGGAACTTGTGACATCTCATACATGTAGAAGAACTTTAATAACTAAACTAATGGATGAACCTTTATTAAAACCTCATCAAATAATGGTCATGACTGGGCATTCTGATATTAAAATGCTACAGCGATATAATAAAATTGAAAAAGAGAAATCTGTACAAGCATTAGCAGATTTTATATAAAAACAAAGGGGGCTACATCAAAAGTAAATATGATATAGCCCTCTTCCTTGTTATAGGGTTGTGTATTTTAGCTATTAATGTCTTCTGTAGTCCTGATAATCACTTGTATCAGCAGGTAACACGCCTTCTAAACAATTATTTAACATTGTCATAAATAATATAAATAAAATTAATATAATAAATGAAACAAATATTTTAAAACCTTTACTATTATTAGGAACATAATTATTAACAAGGCTGTATATTATAATATATATAAATGCACATATAATAAGATATAGAATTATTGTAATCTTCCCCTTGTTAGGAACATTTAAAAGTATAGTTTTTATTTAATATTATTGTATTATTATTTTGATTAATTTGAAATGTAGGAAAATCATTAGGATTTTTGACCTTACCATATTT
>NZ_JASCQG010000028.1 GCF_030005555.1 Empedobacter sedimenti
AAATTGCTCTGTTTCATAATTATCCCTAAGTTAATAAACTATATTTTTAAACGGTCCGGTTTTTAGGGAAGATTACATCACCAGTTCCTTCGATATGTAATTCGTCGCCAATCAGCTGATATTTGAAAGCTGGAATAGAATCTCCCAACATTTTCATAGCCGTATAAAGCGTAAAAATTTTGGTATTAGATGCTGGTGTAAAAAATTTGTTCCCGTTATAATTGTAGATTTCTTCTTTCAGAATTGGATCGTACAAATAAAACCCTGTAAACTGTGTCGAATAAAAATCTGAGTTGAGGTGTTGCTCAATCAGGTCCTTCTGTGCAAATAATTGCACAGAAGAAAAGATTGAACATATTAATATAAAAAACTTCATTAGTCTTTATTATCAAAAGGAATATTAGGCGAATTAGTTTCGTTTTTAATAATCATTTCTGTGTGCGGATAAGGCATCGAAATATTATTCTCGTCTAACGCATATTTTACAGCGCGATACAATTGCCAATACGCTGTCCAATAATCGCTATTTTTTACATAACAACGTACAGCTAAATTAACACTACTCGCAGCAAATTCTAAAATCTCAACTGTTTTTGGTTGTGTATCGTCTACCAAATCATTTTTCTCTAAAACATCTAACAAAACTTTGTGCGCTTTGTCAAAATCATCGTCATAAGAAATTCCGACATTTACATCTAAGCGACGATATTCTTTTACCGAATAATTGGTAATTGGATTGTTAAATAAATTTCCGTTTGGTAAAGTTACAATCTGTCCTTTTGCAGTTGCTATAACCGTATTTAAAATATTAATTGATTCTACAGTTCCTTCATTTCCTTGCGAAACAATGTAATCACCAACTTTGAATGGTTTGAACAAAATAATTAAAATTCCGGCAGCAAAATTAGATAAAGATCCTTGTAAAGCTAAACCAACCGCTAAACCAACACCACCTAAAGCAGCAACAAATCCTGATGCATTAAATCCTAATCGTCCAACCACAAATGTGATAACGATTACTTTGAATAAAATATTGATAATCGGAATTAAGAAAGTACGAATCGATAAATCTACATTTCTTGCAACCATTCTTTTTTCGATTAGTTTAACCAACTTGCCAGTCACCCAAAAACCTATCACCAATGTTAGGACTGCAGATACCAAGCTCCAACCTACTTCTGATCCTTTTGTTAGAATCCATTGCGTGAAATTTTCTAAATCTTTAAACGGCGAAACGATAACATCCTGAAGACTATCTACTTTGTCTTGTTCTTGCATTTTATTTATTATTTATTTTTTTCAATCGTTAAAAATAGTGCCAATGTAACTTCTTTACAAAAAAATGAGGTTTTTAAAGTTTTTTTTAACTAATTTTAATAGAACTATAATATTGGTACAATATTAGGTAAGAATAAATTACAATCAATAAACTATATAATTATTTAAAATTAAAAACTATGAACATTATTGACTTAGCAAAGGAGTATATCACTCCAAATTTACTTTCAAGTGTTTCATCTCAATTAGGAGAGAATGAATCTGGAGTATCAAAAGCAATTAATTCTTACATTCCAATTTTATTAGGAAGTGTTTTAGAGAAGAAAAATTCTACAACAGGATTATTTCATACAATCAAAACTTTTGGTGCATCTCGTGGTTTAGGAAATATCTCGACAGAACAAGAAACTCCGGATACAATCAAAGAATTAATCACAGTTCTTTTAGGCTCTAATGCTCAACCAATTATTTCTAAAATTGCCGAATATGCAGGAATTTCTACTGCATCATCATCAAAATTATTAGACTTAACAGCTTTAACAACATTTGGTACAATTGGGAAAGAAGCAGAATTTCAGAACGTACAAGAAAATGATTTTTACGGATTTTTATCAAGTGCTAAAGACAAAATCCTTGGTCTTATTCCAGCTGGTTTAGGCTTAGGAGCTTTAGGTTTAGGAACATTATTTAATGACGCTCCAAAAATCACAGAAACAATTGATCTTGCAAAAGATAAAATAACAGAAACGATTACAGAAACAAGAAAAGTTGTAGATGTAGAGCCAGAAGAAAAACCATATGTTGCCCCAGTAGACGCATACGCAGAAACACATAATGATAACAATGGTGGTGGCGGTTTCTGGAAATGGTTAATTCCATTATTAATTGTTGGACTTGGAGCTTTCTTTTTACTTAAATATTGCAAAGACAAAGAAAATAAAACGGTTGTAACAGAAGAAACAGAAATTATTGTTGATTCTTTAAACACAGATTCTTTGAATGCTACACCGAAAGAATTATCAACAATTGATTTAGATGGAGTTGCCTTAAAAGGTTATGCAAACGGATTAGAAGATCAAATTATCAAATTTGTAAAAGCACCAGAATTTGCAAACTTAACAGAAGATCAATTAAAAGAAAAATGGTTCAACTTTGATAATGTAAACTTTGTTTTTGGTAAAACGGATCAATTAGAGCCAGGATCTGAAGTACAATTAGATAATGTTGCTGCAATTTTGAAAAAATATCCAACAGCAAAAATAAAACTTGGAGCTTACTCGGATAAAAAAGGTGACGACGCAAACAACAAAGTAATCTCTCAGAAAAGAGCTGATTACTTAAAAGCTGAATTAGCGAAACGTGGTGTTGGTGCACAAGTAGTAAGTGCAGAAGGTTACGGAGAAGAATTCGCAACAGTTGCAGAAACTGCAACTGACGAAGAAAGAGCAACTGACCGTAGAATGTCTTTACGTTTTACGAAATAATAATTCTTTATTTGTGGTTTTTGAATAAGGGTAAAGGCAACTTTATCCTTATTTTTTTGTTATTTTTTCTCAAACCAACTCGCAACAAGCTAAACAATTAATATCTTTGCACACTATGAAATTTTCAATCGATAAAAAAGACGAATTTTCTAAGGCAAGAGCTGGTGTTGTAGAAACCGATCACGGTAAAATCCAAACACCTATTTTTATGCCAGTTGGTACAGTTGGTACAGTAAAATCTGTTCATCAACGCGAATTAGAAGAAGACATTAAAGCCCAAATCATTCTTGGAAATACTTATCACTTGTATTTGCGTCCAGGAACAGACATTTTGCACAAAGCAGGTGGTTTACATAAATTTATGAATTGGCAAAAACCAATCCTTACCGATTCGGGAGGATTTCAGGTTTACTCGTTGTCAACAAGTCGTAAAAAATCAGAAGAAGGTGTGCGTTTCAAATCGCATATCGATGGTTCTTATCACATGTTTACACCAGAAAAGTCAATGGAAATTCAGCGCTATATTGGTGGTGATATTTTTATGGCTTTTGACGAATTAACAGGTATTCCAGCAAAATATCATGATGCAAAACGTGCTATGCATGTTACGCACCGTTGGTTGGAGCGTTGTAGAACTTGGTTAAACAATAATCCTGAATATTACGATCACAAACAAACGCTTTTCCCAATTGTACAAGGAAATGATTTCAAAGATTTGCGTCAAGAATCAGCAAAATATATTGCAGATTTTGGTGCAGAAGGAAATGCAATTGGTGGATTATCTGTTGGTGAGCCAGAACCTGTGATGTACGAAATGACGGACATCGTAACAGAAATTCTTCCTCAAGATAAACCTCGTTATTTAATGGGAGTTGGTACACCTTGGAATATCATCGAATGTATTGCGCTTGGAGTTGATATGTTTGACTGTGTAATGCCTACACGTAATGCTCGTAATGCGATGTTATTCACTTGGAATGGTGTAATGAATATGAAAAATGCTAAATGGAAAGATTGTTTTGAACCATTAGACGAAAGCGGAACATCTTACGTTGATAGTTATTATACAAAAGCTTATGTACGTCATTTGTTTAATGCGAACGAAGCTTTAGGTAAACAAATTGCCTCTATTCATAACTTAGCATTCTATTTAGATTTGGTAAAAGTTGCAAGAGAACATATCTTAGCAGGAGATTTCGCTCAATGGAAAGAACAAATTGTTCCACAATTAAAACAACGTCTGTAGTTTGAAAATTATTGATAAATACATCATCCGAAATTTTGTCGGAACTTTTATCTTTATGGTTCTTATTTTATCTACGATCGCCGTAATTGTCGATCTTAGTCAAAGATTAGGACGTATTAGTGATAGTGGTTCCACAGCAAGTGCTGCACTTATTAATTACTATCCATATTGGACAATTTGGATCGTCAACACCTTTTTACCAATTGCTGTTTTCATCACCGTGATTTATTTTACATCACGATTAACGATGCAAACCGAAATTGTAGGTGTACTTTCGGGTGGAATTAGTTTTTATCGATTCACACTACCATACATTTGGGTTTCATTATTTTTAGCCGTTTCTGCCCTACTTGTCGGAAATATTGTGTTGCCTTGGGCAAACATCAAGAAAAATAAATACCAATACACCCATCTGTTAAGCAATAACGATAAGGAAGAATATTATAAACGACAGCGTATTGGTTCGCAAATTTCGCCTAACGAATATGTTTTTGTGGATAGTTATGACAGAACGGCAAAACTTGGAAGTTCTTTTACTTATCAAAAATTTGATTCTACTCAATTAAAAAAACAAGTTATTGCCTCAAGTTTTAATTGGAATGATAAAGATTCTACCTATGATTTATCAACTGTTTACACAAGAGAAATTAATAAAGATCAAACTGAGAAGTTAGACTATAAAGGAGATTTCAAGATGAAGCTTCCTGCTACTCCAGACGAAATTTTACCAGAAGAATATGTTGCAGAAACGATGAATACTTTTGAATTGAACGAATTTATTCATAAACAAAAAGCAAAAGGTTCTGCCAATGTAAATACGTATGAAAATGAATTAAATTCGCGCTTAAGCGGTCCTTTTTCTACAATCATTTTGACGCTTTTAGCTTTATCTCTTTCGTCAAAAAAACGTCGTGGAGGAATCGGAATTAACCTTGCAGTAGGTATTTCGCTCGCATTTGTGTATATTTTCTTTTCGCAAATTACGTCTACTTTTTCCGAAAAAGGATTTGTTTCACCACTTGTCGCTGCTTGGATTCCGAACATTGTTTTCGGTTTACTAACTGCATTTTTATATATCAGAAGAGCAAGATCATAAAATAAAAAAGGCTAATGAAATCATTAGCCTTTTTCTATACTCAATTTACAACTTTAGAAAGATTATTCAGTTTTATCATAACTAAACTGAATACCTGCTGTTCCTCCTGTATTGATGAATAATTCCATAAATCCTTGTTGAGTTTCAGCTCTATTCCAATCTCTTTGTAATTCACAAAATAATTGTGCAACACTAATCGAAATAGCACCTGCTTGCTCCATTCTTCTAATCGCAGCATCGTGCGCTTCTTTAGACGTCCCTCCTACAGCATCTACTACAATGTAAACTTCGTATCCTTCTTTCAAAGCGTCTAACACAGGGAAAGTTAAACAAGCTTCTGTCCAAAGCGCTGTCATAATTAATTTTTTACGACCAGTTTCTTTTACTGCTTCTACAAACTCTTTATCTTCCCAAGAATTAATCGTTGTTCTATCGTAAGATTTAACACCTTGCAAATGTTTCTTTAACTGAGGAACAGTTTCTTTGTTAAACCCTGTTTCAACATTAACTGTTGATAAAACGATAGGTAATTCGTATAATTTTGCAGCTTGCGCTACTCCAGCAATATTATTCAATAATAATTGTCTGTCCATTGATGCAATCGAATTAACCTGAACTGGTTGATAATCGATAACAATTAACGCAGAATTTTCTGGTGTTAGTAAATGATCGTTTTTTTGATCTCTAATTGGTAAACTTGCCATAACTTAAATTTAAAAAATTAATACTTATTTTAATTTGTGTAAAATTAGTTCTGCAGATTCCAAAAAAAATTGATCTGTGATAATTTCGTTATCTCTTTAAAATACATAACACATTATTAACAAACACCTTATAATAAGTAATTCTTATACTATCATTACAATAAATTATTAATACATATTATTCTTAACTTAATTTATTCGCTCATTTTAGATCAAAATCAACCCTTTAAAAATTTCGTCAACTTGCAGAAAATTCGTAATTTTGCATCCTAGTACAAATTCTAAAAGTAAGATGATAAACATTTCTCTTCCAGACGGAAGTGTAAGACAGTATGAGAGTGGCGTAACTCCTATGGACGTAGCGCTAAGCATTAGTGAAGGTTTAGCACGTAATGTAATTTCGGCTACAGTAAACGATCAACAAGTTGAAACAACAACCCCAATCACCACAGATGCAACGATCAAATTGTTAACCTGGAATGATGAAATGGGTAAAAAAGCTTTTTGGCATTCATCTGCTCACTTATTAGCACAAGCTATTTTAGAGTTTTATCCAAATGCGAAATTAACAATTGGACCTGCGATTGACAAAGGTTTCTATTATGATGTTGATTTTGGTGAAGATAAATTTACAGAAGCTGATTTTGCGAAAGTAGAAAAAGCAATGTTAGAAAATGCAAAGAAAAAAGCTGAATTCAAATTATATTCAGTTTCGAAAGCGGAAGCATTAGAAACGTATAAAGACAATGAATACAAAACAGAATTAATCTCTAACTTAAATGATGGAGATATTACATTCTGTACACACGATAATTTTACAGATTTATGTCGTGGTGGACACATTCCAAACACTGGAATTGTGAAAGCTGCAAAAATCTTGAATGTTGCTGGAGCTTATTGGCGTGGAGACGAGAAAAACAAAATGTTGACTCGTGTTTACGGTATTACATTCCCAAAACAAAAAGATTTAACAGAGTATCTTGAGTTATTAGAAGAAGCAAAAAAACGTGATCACCGTAAATTAGGTAAAGAATTAGGTTTATTTGCTTTCTCTGAAAAAGTTGGTGCAGGTTTACCACTTTGGTTACCAAAAGGAGCTGCTTTGAGAAGAAAATTAGAAAACTTCTTATTGAAAGAGCAACAAAAAATGGGTTACGAAATGGTCATTTCTCCACACATTGGTCAAAAAGAATTGTATGTAACTTCTGGTCACTACGCAAAATATGGTGCAGATAGTTTTCAGCCAATTAAAACGCCAAACGAAGGAGAAGAATTCTTGTTAAAACCAATGAACTGTCCGCACCACTGTGAGATTTATAAAACATCTCAATGGTCGTACCGCGATTTACCAAAACGTTATGCAGAGTTTGGTACAGTTTACCGTTACGAACAATCAGGAGAATTACACGGTTTAACTCGTGTTCGTGGATTTACTCAAGATGATGCTCACCTTTTCTGTACACCAGATCAATTATTAGAAGAATTCAAAAAAGTAATTGATTTAGTTTTATATGTATTTACAAATCTTGGATTTGATAATTATTCGGCTCAAATCTCATTAAGAGATCCAGATAATAAAGAAAAATACATCGGATCTGATGAAAACTGGGAAAAAGCTGAACAAGCAATTATCACAGCATCAGCAGAAAAAGGTTTACCAACAGTTGTAGAATATGGCGAAGCTGCATTCTATGGGCCTAAGTTAGACTTTATGGTGAAAGATGCATTAGGACGTCAATGGCAATTAGGAACAATCCAAGTGGATTATAACTTACCAGAGCGTTTTGATTTAACTTACATCGGAGCAGATAACGAAAAACACAGACCAGTGATGATTCACCGTGCGCCATTCGGCTCTATGGAACGTTTCATTGCCATTTTGTTAGAAAACACAGCAGGTAATTTACCACTTTGGTTAGCACCAGATTTATTCACAATTTTACCAATTAGTGAAAAATATGTGGAATATGGAGAAAAAGTATTAAATTTGCTGGCTGAAGAAGAAATTAACGGATTGATTGACAGTAGAAATGAGAAAACTGGTAAAAAAATTCGTGATGCTGAAATGAATAAAATTCCTTTCATGTTAGTCATCGGTGAAAAAGAAGCAGAAAACGGAACAGTTTCTGTTCGTAGACACGGCGAAGGTGACTTAGGAGAGATGACTATTGAAGAGTTTATTTCTTTTATGAAAGATCAAATAAAATTAAAATAATTTAAAACAGTAATACTATCGCAATAAGAAGAAAAGGCGGCAGAGGACCAGCCAGAGTAATTAAGGAAGATCAACACAAGATCAATGATAAGATTGACGCGAAAGAAGTACGCGTTGTTGGAGAAGGTATAGAACCTGGAGTTTACCCAATTTCTAAAGCTTTAGAGTTAGCTCAAGAGCAAAACTTAGACTTGGTAATGATCAGTGAAAAAGCCGTTCCACCTGTTTGTCGTGTCGTAGAGTACAAAAAGTTCTTATACGAACAAAAGAAAAAAGAGAAAGAACTTAAAGCTAAACAACAAAAAGTTGTGGTAAAAGAAATTCGTTTCGGTCCTCAAACTGATGATCATGATTACGAATTCAAGAAACGCCATGCAAGATCTTTCTTAGAAGAAGGTTCAAAATTGAAAGCATATGTTTTCTTCAAAGGACGTTCAATTATCTTTAAGGATCAAGGAGAAATCTTATTGTTACGTTTAGCTCAAGAATTGGAAGATGTTGGAAAAGTAGAACAATTACCAAAACTTGAAGGAAAAAGAATGATTATGATGATGGGACCTAAAAAATAGGTCTTTGTCATCTTACAAAAAATAAAAAACGTTTTAATTTTAAATAATTTGTAATCATGCCAAAATTAAAAACAAAATCTGGAGCGAAAAAACGTTTCAAATTAACAGGAACAGGTAAAATTAAAAGAAAACACGCTTTTAAAAGCCACATCCTAACAAAAAAAGAGACTAAACAAAAGAGAAATTTAACTCAAACTGGTTTAGTTGACAAAGCTGACGTAAATTCAGTAAAACAACAATTAAGATTAAAATAAGAACGTGTTCTTATTTGGTTTATTAATTCATTATTAACCCTGTAAATAGGCAAAATTAAGTAGCAAATTAATTGCTCGCCTAGTACAAAAAAATTAAAAATTATGCCAAGATCAGTAAACGCAGTTGCGTCAAGAGCTAGAAGAAAAAAAGTTTTAAAACTTGCTAAAGGATATTACGGAAGAAGAAAAAATGTTTGGACTGTTGCTAAAAATGCAGTAGAAAAAGGTTTAGTTTACGCTTACCGTGATAGACGTCAAAAGAAAAGAAATTTCCGTGCGTTATGGATTCAAAGAATTAACGCGGGTGCAAGATTACACGGATTATCTTATTCACAATTCATTGGAGCTACTAAAAAAGCTGGTGTAGAATTAAACCGTAAAGTCTTAGCTGACTTAGCGATGAATCACCCAGAAGCTTTCAAAGCAATCGTAGAAAAAGTAAAATAATTTTATAATACATAATTAAAACGTTTTGAACTTGGCTATTTTAGCCAAGTTTTTTTTTGCGTAAATTTGAGGTATGTCATTCTAAACTTTGTCAAAGAATTTCATCATAAACATTATTAAAAACCTAACCTAAATGCATCAACAAAAAGATTTATTTGTCCGTATTTGGCCTTTTTTTATCATTTATTTTATCTACAATTTTGCAGCAATCGCCATGACGCAATATTTTGGTCGTGACGAATTACATCTTTTTTTTAACAAATACCACGATCGTTTCTTTGATAAATTCTTTGTCATTTATACAGACTTCGGAACATATTATTTGTTTTTTATCTTACTAGGTTATTTATTTTGGAAAGAAACAAAACGTCGTTTTCTCTATTTATTAATTTCTGGAGCAATTGCAACTACAATTAGTGTGTTTTTTAAGAATACCTATTTTCATCAAGTCTTACGTCCGGGTTATTATTTTACTCAAAAAAAAATAGATATCGTGTTAGTTAAAGATTATGCAGTCCAAATAGAATCAACTTTTCCTTCAGGACATTCGCTAACTGCTACAATAATATCGATGATGTTATGCTTATTAACAACTAACAGATGGCTACAAGTCTTTTTTGGATTGTTATTCCCTAGTATCGCCATTAGCCGAATATACTTATCGCGACATTTCGCTATCGATACTGTCGGAGGATCAATGATTGGATTTTTTATTTTTATCTTTACGTATTACGTTATCAATTCTTACAAAACTTCAAAATTGGATCAAAAATTTATCAACAATGGAACATCAAAATAAACTAAAGATATCATTAATACAATACGATGTAATCTGGGAAGATGCAAAAGCAAATCACGCTTATTTAGATGAATTGTTAGCCAATCATCAAACCGATATTATATTGCTACCAGAAATGTTTGCTTCAGGTTTTTCGATGAATGTAGAAAAAATTGGTCAAAAACCTTATGGAGAAACATTCGAATGGATGCAACATAAAGCCAAAGAGCTTAATTTTGCGATTGCTGGAAGTATTTCTACCCATGAAAACGATAAATACTTTAACCGATTTTATTTCGTCTGTCCTAGCGGCTCTATTTACATTTACGATAAAAAACATTTGTTTAGTTACGGAAAAGAAGCTGGCGTATATTCTGCAGGAGATAAAGTTGTGATGATAGATTATAAAGGATGGCAAATTCGTCCTATTGTTTGCTATGATCTACGATTTCCTGTTTGGATTCGCAATACAGAAGAACATCCATACGACCTGATACTTTGTAATGCAAGTTGGCCAAAAGCTCGTA
This sequence comes from Empedobacter sedimenti, assembly GCF_030005555.1. GTDB lineage: Bacteria > Bacteroidota > Bacteroidia > Flavobacteriales > Weeksellaceae > Empedobacter > Empedobacter sedimenti. Next base: position 10,599 of record NZ_JASCQG010000028.1, read on the forward strand.
GAGAGGCTTGGATTTCACTTCTAAAAGCTCGAGCAATTGAAAATATGGCTTTTGTTGCTGGTGTAAATAGAATTGGTGTAGATGGCTATAATCTCGAATATCAAGGCGATTCTCATCTATTTAATACATTGGGACAAGACTCAGAAAAAATAAATAATCATCCCGAAATCTTACAATTCGAAATTGATAAAGAAGAACAAGATAAAACTCGTCAACATTTTAATTTCTTGAATGATCGCGATTCATTTTATTTTGGATAGAAGATCTTAAAGTTATGAAGAAAAATATGTGGCAATTATTCACTTTTATAACAAGCCCAATTATCCTATTATTCATCTACATCTTATTATCTCCAATACTAGGCGTAAAAACAGGAAACCAATTGTATATGAAAATGAATTTCATGGTATTTTAGACAATGTATATAGAGACCACAAGAATCATAATACACTAACAGTTTGCTCTAATAAAAACTGCTATACCATTCCTGCCGTATGGGAATCCTATTTCGAAATAGGTGACTCAATTTCTAAAAATAAAAACTCATTTATATTAGAAGTTTATAATACACATAAAAATCTTCAAATGTTAAACTACGAAGATTTAAGACATTAATAATAAATCGTTGGCGTTCCCTTGGGCCGGGCTATTCGCTGCAATTTTTTTGTTATGATTTCGACTTCGCTCAATCAACAAAAAAGTATTTCCGCTACTATCCCTAACGCGTTTAAAATGATAAGTGATAAGTGATAAGTGATAAGTGATAAGTGATAAGTGATAAGCAAAACTAAAAACTGTCATTCAGAACAT
>NZ_JASCQG010000029.1 GCF_030005555.1 Empedobacter sedimenti
GAATTAAACAACAATCTTAGCTTATTTGAAAGTCTATATAATCATCTTTCTGAAGAGGAACTATTGGATTTCTTAGTAGAACTAAAAGCTCAATCTGTACTCTATGAAATTAAAAATATCAAAGCGTATTTGATAGGTTCACTAAAAAAGAAAGCTGAACAGTTATTTGAAAGTAAATACATCACAAAATGACCACAATAAAAACCTAGACAAAACCTAGACATGACCTATATTTGACCAACTAGACAAAATCAGCAAAAAATGAACTATATAGATGTAAAAGAAGCTTGTGAAAAGACAAATAAAAGTGAAAAAACAATTAGAAGATTGTTCGCTAAAGAGGAATCTAAGCCATATTTACAAAAAAAAGGAAATAAAAATCTTATAGAAGTAAATTACCTTTTTTCGATTTATGAAGCTGTAAAAACAACCAAAAAAAGTCCTAGACAAAACATGGACATGACCAACAAAAGACCAACTAATGAAGATGTAAATGAATTGAAAATGAAAATTGCTTTATATGAACAAGAAATACGCCTAAATAAATCTTTACATGAACAAGAATTAAAAAATAAGGAATTGCTTTTACAAGAAAAAGAGGGTAGAATAATGGATCTACAAAAGACAATTCTTTTATTAGAAGCACCTAAAAAAGAAGTTCAATTAGAACAACCTATACACACTCCAGAAAAGAAAAAAAAGTGGTGGCAATTTTAGATTTACACCTCTTAATTTAGTTGGTTCCACACTTCATATTACACCTAATTTTTGATTGCGACTTTGACGAGCAATCAATTCCTTACCTCGTAGGGCAAGGTCGTTATTTGTTCAAAATACTGGAGTTTACGGAAGTTTTTTGGGACAAATAACACACCTTGCTATATTCTTTTTGAATACAATTACTCCGAATAATTTTAATCCATATTTTCTCTAAAAAAGGGAATATTATTTTAAAATAACATTCCCTTTTTAAATTGAAGAATGGAGAATTTGAATCTTTAACCCAATTTGAACAAACAAAATATATCCAGAAAAGAAATGTTTATTTATTAATGATTACATTTGTATTACAAATACTATCATTATGAATACTAAAGAGAAAAGATTAACTTCTTTAAGAATAAACAATAATCTTTATGAGTTTCTTAAAAAAGAAGCTATTAAATCAAATAGAAGTTTTAATAATTATATTGAAACAATACTTTTAGATGCTACAGGATATTCTATCCCTAATTCAGAAACTATTTCAGCAATGGAAGAATTAAAAAATAATTCAGAAAATCTTGATTCGGTAAGTAATCCATCTGAATTAAAGGGTTACCTAAAAAATCTACTTGATGAATAATTATAAATTAATATTCTCCACTCAATTTAAAAAGGATTTTAAAAAATTTAAAAAAGCTCCCAAAAAAGTCCAAGATATTGAAATGTGTTTAGAATTATTAATTAAAGGTGGTGCTGATAATCTACCTTTAAAAATGAAAGCTCATAAACTTATTGGCGACTATAAAGATTATTGGGAATGTCACATTAATTCTGATTTACTTCTTATTTGGTTTCAGTTTGATGAAGATAAAAAAGAAATTCATTTAACAAGAATAGGATCTCATTCTGATCTTTTCAAATAAAGCCTTAGTATTTGAAATACTAAGGCTTTATTTTTGTCTGCTTTGAATATGCAGTTCTAACGGAAAAATGCGCATTGTAGAGTAGTTTTAGATATTAAATCATTTATTCAAAACGGCACTTGTTCAGAATCAATGTTTTAACCTCAAAATTTTTGGTAGATAATTTCAATTATGTTAAGTGATATTTATTTATTACTATTATAGTTTATTGTGTTTTATTTTTTAATTAAAAACTAAAATACTTATGAATAAAAATTCTCTAAAACACTTGTTGCTTATTTCTTGTTTGTCATTAGCAGTTGTATAACTGATGATCAACTAATTGAAAAAACACAGAAAAAGAATAAAAAAACACATTTGTAACTTTCTCAAAACAAAAATCTATGTTCTAAAACAAGCAATGTAGGTTTTAATTATGCAATGAAATTCTCTTATCTATTATAAAGATATGATAGCATTCATAATACTAATATTTTTTTACACCATAAAATTTATAAACTATATATAGAGTTATTTCCATACTCTTTGCCGTATTTTAAAACTTGTATTTTTTTAGTATAAGTTAAATAAGCTTGAATTTCTTTTGTCTTTTTTAAAATCATAAGGCTATATTAGTTTTTAACTAATTAATCTACATTTATTTGATATACTTACAAACTTAGTAAACTCTTCAGGCTTAACGTTGCATTCCAATATTCTCTTCACGTGATATTTTTAAGACATAAATCTTTAATTCTTCTACAAATTTAGACTTCTATAATATCACTTTCTTATCACATTTTTTGTATTCTTATTTTAAAAAACATAATTTAATGATTTATAGCAACTTATACTTGTTTTTTTTAGTTTTTGTTTTTTTGTGATAGCAGTGTAGTAATATGTTATTTTTTTAAACGTTATTAAATTATTAATTTTGCATCAACATTTAACTTAATTAAATGTATTAACGTAACCATGAATAAGCTTTGTTAATAATTCTCAAAGCTTATTCTTTTAATAATTAAACTATGAATATTAAAGTACACATTTTTTTTGTATTATCTTTATTTAGCATTTTATCTCACTCTCAAGTGGGAATCAACACAAAAAATCCTGCTCCTAGCTCTTTGTTAGACGTTGTATCAAATGAAAAAGGAATTTTAATTCCAAGATTAACGACTCTTGAAAGAGATCGTATAGACAAACCTTCGAATGGTTTACTAATTTATGATAAAGAGAATCAATGTTTAAGTCAAAATATTGGAAATGATATTACTCCTGAATGGGTTTGTTTAGGAATAACGACACGATTTTTTTATATGCCTTCTATGGTCATAGACACATCTAACGTAGGCACTACAAAACAAATTGACTTATTTAGTATATACAAAAATCAATTTGAAAATCCAATGGTGAAAAGTGAAAATGCAAAATCTTCGATACCTTACTTTTCTAATGCTCAAAAACTATATTATTACATCACTTATTATGATAACAGTGTTATTGATCAGATTACAATTGATGAAAATGGATTAATGAAATACCTTGTAAAGGGTACACCTTCTGAAGTATCTTTTATGAATGTTGTTTTTGTTGTAAAATAATTAACATGAAATTACATTTACTTTTAATAGTTATACTTTTTAATTTAATGACGACTATTTCGTCAGCTCAAATTTCTCCAGTAAATATCATTAATGAAAATCCTTCATTAAACGAAATTTTAGAAAGTATTGAAGCAGAAGGTGTTAAACTGTCCAATCCAAGATTATTGTATGGGGATATGACTAACAATAAACAAGCTCTTATTTTTGATAAAGGATTTGGAGCAAATTTTGAAATTGATAGAGGATTAGTTATCTCTACAGGAAATGCCAAAGAGGATGTATTAAGCAAAAATAATAGACCTTACAAATCTACAGCACGTAACAGATCGTACTCAGACCCTGATTTAACAGCTATTGATAACCAAGCTCAATTTAATGCTTTTATTTTAGAATTTGATGTTGTTCTCGATCCAGGATTAACAGCATTAAGAATAGCCTATCAATTTGGATCGGAAGAATACCCTAATTATGTAGGAGGTTCATACAATGATGCTTTTGGTCTTTTTGTAAGTGGCCCTGGTATTTCTGGTAAAAAAAACATGGCACGACTTCCAACAAATAATAATCCTATCACTGTAAACAACGTAAATTATGGTAAATATGGAGGACACTCAGGCGCATGGTCTAAACCTTTGAAGCCTACAGATCTTTCACAAAGTCATCTGTACATCAACAACGGACATACTACAAAAATTTTTAGCCCAAGTTATCCCAATATATTGATGATAAATGAAGATGACCCCGATCTTAATTCCTATACACCTGATGTTTATATAGAATGGAATGGTCTCACAAAGCTAATCACGTACGATTTAAAAAACTTGGTTCCTGGACAAACGTATACGTTTAAAATAGCTATTGCAGATGTTGCAGATGCTACCATGGAATCAGGGGTAATAATAGAAAAATTACAAGGAGTTGGCGGAAGCGATTTAGCTGTTGAAAAATCAATTCTGCTAGACAAAGACTACACTACAGGTGATGAAATTGAATTTAAAATTAAGGCAAAAAATTTAGGTCCTTATCTTACAATTGATGCAAAAGTAGAAGATCCTTTACCATCAGGCTATGAATACCTTTCACATACGATTACATCAGGTTTTGGGAATTACACAAATGGATTATGGAATATTGGTACCCTTAATCCAGCTATAGATGAACCAGAACTTATCATAAAAGCCAAAATAAAAGCCAGCGGAGAATACAAAAATACAGCAGAAATCAAATCAGTAAAATTTGACCCTGATGTTTCGAATAACAAATCTTCGGTATTGCCAAGTATTATCAACACCAAAAAGCATAGAATGATTTCGAATCCGATGATATTTATTAGATAGTTGAGTACGATTTTAATATGCGTATATTTGCTTAAACTTATCAAAAACAACTTGATAAGTTTTTTTATTTTAATTTAAAATGAGTCAGAAAGTGAAATATGTATTATTTTTTTTTTTAAGTTGTATGTCCTCTACTCTATACGCTATAAACGATCAAAAAATAGAAGAAGATTACAAGCAAATATACAAAAAATATAGCAGTTATGAATGGGTAGAAGCTTTAAGGTTAACTGAAAAAAGCTTGAGGCATTCAAAAAAAAATAATTACAAAGAAGGTATTGAAAAAGGGTATTTATACAAAGCGAAAATTTATAATATTTTAGGATATAATAATAAAGCACTCTCTATTCTAGATACTTTTAAAAAACATATTTGGATAAATGGATATCCCCGTGAATTTTCCATTGTAAGTTAAGCTACATATTTTAAAAATTGTAAATTATTATTAAACTCAAAGATAGTTTTATATCCCAATGTTTTATGTCTTCTATTTTTGTTATACCAAATTTCAATATACTCAAAAATTTGCGTTTTCATTTTTTCTCGTGTTATTAATTTATTTCCATATATCAGTTCTGTCTTTAAAGATTTAAAGAAGCTCTCAGCTACAGCATTATCCCAGCAATTTCCTTTTCTTGACATGCTACGAATAACACCATAAGAATCAAGTACATTTGTAAACTTATTTGAAGCATATTGAACACCTCGATCAGAATGAAATAGCATTCCTTTTTTAATTGATCTATTCTTTATAGCCATACGCCATGCTGCTAAACTCGTTTCTTTTGTACTCATGGTATGACTTAAACTCCAACCAGTCACCTTTCTATCGTACAAATCGATGATTGTTGTTAAATACAAAAATCCCTCTTGAGTTTGAATATAAGTAATATCTGATACCCATTTCATTGAAGGTTTTGAAGCGCTAAAGTCTCTATTAAGTAAATTGCTTACAGTTAAATAATTATGTTTAGAATTTGTTGTAATTCTAAACTTCTTACTTAATTTACTTCTTAAGCCAAGTTCTTGCATATATTTAGCAACTGTTTTAACTGATATTCTATAACCTAAAGTATTTAATTCTGAATGAATTCGAGGACTTCCATATCTCTGCTTGAATTTAAAATATAGATACTTTATTTTATCTAGCA
>NZ_JASCQG010000003.1:0-262500 GCF_030005555.1 Empedobacter sedimenti
AAATATGGTAAGGTCAAAAATCCTAATGATTTTCCTACATTTCAAATTAATCAAAATAATAATACAATAATATTAAATAAAAACTATACTTTTAAATGTTCCTAACAAGGGGAAGATTACATAACGATTCGTCGTAACGTTTTAGTTTTAAATAGAGAGAAGCATAATCACTATACAAATAACCATATTCTCTGTCCAAGTTTTTATCATCAAGTTTGTTTAGTTCAATACTTTTTTGATTGATATACTTCCAAATAGAATCTGTTTTTAATTGAGTACTATAAACGGAAATCAAATTATCATAAGCCCAAATCCTTTGAAATTTGTCTATATTATCCTTACTTTCTTCCTCTGAAAATTTATAAGAGTATTTTAATTGTTTGTAATAATTATCTAATGCTACATTATACGAATTTATATTTTCATAAATGTTACCATTTACTCTATGCAACTCGCATAAAACAAAATAATCATCATTATTTAAATAATCGTTTTTTAAAGTTTCTAAACTCGAAATTGCTTTTTTATGATATCCTAAACTATTCAATGCCTTAGCTTTATTAAGATATCCTTTTTTAATTCCTTCTATATAATTAAGCTTTTTTGAATCTTCGAGGTTTTTATCAGTCAATTTTAATGCTTCTACCCAATCATTATTATTATAATAGTTATAAGCAGTTACAAAATTATCATCAATTTCTTTTTTTGTCTGGGCATAAATAGTAGTAGTAAAGTAGAAAAATAATATAATAAATTTCATCTTGTGGTTAAAAAAATAATATATGAAAAAACTTATCAAATAGAATTTGATAAGTTTTGGGGTGCAAATATATTTTATAAAATGTATAAATATACTTAATATGTATAAATAAAATTTATAGTACTATTTAATGAATATCATAGGATTAGAGATCATTCTATTTTTCTTTGCACTTTTTATTTCTGGCGAAACTGAAGATGAGTTATTACTCATATCAGGATCAAACTTTGTTGATTTAATAATTGCTGTGTTTTTATATTGTCCAGTAGGTAAAACTTTTGCTTTTACAATCAATTCTGGCTCATCTATAGCTACTCTTAATGTACCTATCGTCCAAATTCCATTAACATATGTTCCGAAATTGGGTGTTATAGTATGAGAAATATACTCGTAACCAGAAGGTAAAATATCCTCAATAACAGCATCATTATTTATATATGGTCCTAAATTTTTTGGTCTGATTTTAAATTCAATAATATCTCCAGCTTTGTATTCTTTATCTTCAACTAAACTTTTTTCGACAGCCAGATCACTTCCATCAACACCTTGTAGTTTTTCGATAATAACTCCAGACTCCATTGTTGTATCAGAGACGTCTGCAATTGCAATTTTAAAAGTATATTTCTGACCAGGAACTAAGTTTTTCAAATCATATGTAATAAGTTTCGTCAAACCATTCCATTCAATATAAACATCGCGGTTATACGTTTGTAAATCAGGATCATCAGTATTCCTCATTAACATATTTGGATAATCATTTCTAAATATTTTGGTTGTATGACCATTATTAATATACAAATTGCTTTGCGATAAATCAGTAGGTTTCATAGGTTTACTCCACGCACCAGAACTTCCTCCGTACTTACCATAGTTAATGTTGTTAATTGTTATAGGCTGACTATTTGTCGGAAGTTTTGCCATGTTTTTAGTTCCCGTAATACCAGGTCCTTTTACAAAAAATCCAAAAACATCATTGTATTGTCCACCAACATAATCTGGATACTCTTCAGATCCAAATTGAAAAGCTACACGAAGTGCAGTTAATCCAGGATCTAACACTACATCAAACTCTAAAATAAACGAATTATAAAGCGCTTGATTATCAATAGCTGTTAAATCGCTATCGTTATAACTTCCTCCATTTGGTCTGGATTTATTTGCTGATAAATTACGACTTAAAACATCTTCTTTCGCATTTCCTGTAGAAACAACTATTCCTTTATCGATCTCAAAATTAGCTTGGTAACCTTTCTCAAATGTTAATACTTGTTTATTAATGTTTCCATTAATTAATCTTGGATTAGACAATTTAACACCATTTGCTTGAATGTGATTTAAGATTTCGTACAAACTTGGTTGTTCATTTACAATTGTAACTGGACTAACTTGAGCAAATGAAATTTGACTAACAAAAAGATTAACAATAAGAGTAAAACATATAAATATTCTCATCTCTTACTTACTTTACAACAAAAACAACATTCATAAAAGAAACATCAGATGGAGTACCTTTCACAACATATTTCATTAATCCTTCTTCAGAAATTGTAATATTATCAATTACATTGTTATCATAATATGTGATGTAATAATACAATTTTTTAGCATCTGCATAATATGGAATAGATGGTTTTGCATTTGCACTTTTTACCATCGGGTTTTCAAATTGATTTTTATAAACATTAAACAAATCAATTTGCTTTGCACTACCAATTGTATTAGTATCAACTACCATAGATGGCATATAAAAAGAGCGAACTGTAGTTCCTAAACAAATCCATTCTGGAGCAGTTTCGTTTCCAATATTTTGACTTAAACATTTATTTTCTTTGTCATAAATCAACAATCCGTTTGCTGGTTTATTGATTGTATTTCTTTCTTGTAACGTTAATCTTGGTATTAAAACTCCTCTATCATTTGCTAATACATCTAATAACGAGCTTTCGTGTGGATTTTCAGTATTAATTCCTACTTGCGCAAAACTTAAAGTACCAATAAAAGTTAATGCTAATGTAATTCTCTTCTTCATAATTTTTCAAAATAAAAGGATAAAAGCTTTGATTAGGTTTATCAAAGCTTCTATCATTAAAATGCTATAGATTTAAGCTAGTTAAAGAGTTGGAGCAAAATTATTTAGAGAATTTATATAAATCAGTATATCAGCATATCACACAAATAACAATAATCACAAATGATTAATTATCAAGATGTAACACTTTAGAAAATCGGAAAATATAAATAGATGAAACTACAATGTGATAGGTTTGTAGTATGTTGTAAAATAGATAAAAAGCTATTATGTTTATTAATAATATCTAAAAACTTTTTAAATAAAGAGGAAGTGACTTAATCTATTTAAAAAAGTAGAAGTTAATTATTTTCAGGAAGTAAAATTTCAATTGAATATTAACTCAACATTTTTTGGTTTACCTAACATTTACTTTACAATAATAAGGATTTGTATTAATATAAAACAAATCTATTTATGAATAACAATTTATTTATACTCATTTTCAATAACCTTATTTTGCAAACAAAAATAGAGCAAAAAAAAGAGGATGTTAAAAATAACATCCTCCATGTTTTAAAAATTAATTCTGAGCAGTTGAATCATAGTTAGAAAGTGCGAATGCAGTCTTTCTACTTGACAATGACGAAACCGCTTTCAGAGTAACTATTGGAAAAGGATAAACGACGTTATAATTTTCTCGCTTGAATAGTAAACCTTTAGGATCTAATAAATGATTATCTAATTTTCTTAAGGATTCTGTAATTAAAAGTGAAGATGTACTCCATTTTTTGTGTTTCAGAATAACAGCGTTATTCTCTCCACGAACAATATCCACATAATGAGAAATAATCACGTTTCCTGAAAAATAATAATCAATTTTATTCACAACCTCACCTCCTTCTGTAAGGTTAAACATTAGGAAAATACGAGTAATTGTACCATTAGTCGCACTTCTTGCATCTGCAACCATTTTCTTACCATATGGTGTATTTCCTTTACCATCTAACCCGCTGAATAATTTGATGTGAGTTGTGACTAATTTTTCACCTTGCAGAATTGTATTTCCTAACTCAAATGCAGATCCATCACTTACTTCATCTGTAAATTTAAGGGAAACTTGACCTTGGCTTCCTTTCGCTACATACGCTTTTGAAGCAGCATCAAAGAAAAACTCGCTCAATTCTTCGTTACCAACTTTTACAGCAGGATTCAAAACAATACTATTATTTTTCAATCCAATTCCGTATCCATCGTTGAATGTATCCATAGGATCTGGTAAAGAAAGATCCATAAAACGTCTTTGTTTATTGTAACTAAACATGTAAGATTTTACTTTAGAACCTTCTTTAATTTCCATTACACTAAAAAATGGATCATTTTCTGTTCCAACCAAAGCAGCATCTTCTGTCTTAAAGTTATTTTCTATAGATGTCCAATCTTCAGCTTTTGCTTTTTGGAAAACAATTTTGACGTTATTTCTTGACGTTCTGAAATGGATGTCACCATTTTCATCAATTTTATCAAAAACAAATTCAAAATCTCCTTTGTAACCAGCTCCTTGCTGAGCTCCAGGTGAATTATTAGAATCTGATAATAAATGAATTTTATTTTTTGTTGTAAAAACTAACGCCGGAGCATAACTTGATTTCAATTCAAAATCACTAATTGATGGAGTGATTGAAGTTTGATCAAAATCTGAAATCATTTTTACTTTACCATCAGCTTCAAACTTCATGATATGTGTATAACCACCAAACTGGTTATTATCAGTAAAATAGATCATTTTCCAACCATCTTTTGCACTTAAAAGAGCTTTACTCATTTCAGATTTAGCTTCTTCTAATCGTTCAGTTGGTGTTTTGTCAAAATTATTAATATCATCGTCACTACAACCTATAAATAATGTAGAAAACACTAACATAGGAACAAGGGATAATTTTATATATTTCGTTATCATCTTATTTCTTATTAAATGAGTTAAAAACTAACTGAGAATTTTTGTTTGCTTCCTCAACCAAAGCATAAAAATCAATATTAAATTGCTCTTTGTAATAAGCAACAACAATTTGCTCTTTCGCTTTGATTAATTGTCTTGCCTTTTCGTTTTTGATTGCCGCAACAATTGCATCATATTCTGGTTTAGAGAACACTAACATGAAAGAAGCCATTTCTGCAAAATCTTCGTCAACATTAGATTGAGAATAATTTGTAATGTATCCTTTTTCTCTCGCAACTGCATCTGTATCACTGTACCAATCAGACTTATATTGTCCTAATCCTCCATTCTTTACAATAGCCTCAAATGTTTTTCTGTCATAAGGTTTTGTTTGATTAAGAATGTGAATGTACTCGTGCTGAATTGTTTGAATAAACACTCTCGTTTTTGCTTTTTTCTCTTCTGCTGTACGAGCAGGATTCTGAATATATGATACTAAATTATCCGTTTCGAAAAGTGTAATACGTGTTCCTGCCTCTGCATATCCAAGAGTTGTTGTTCCTGTTGTGTTTTTGTTTACACCACCAATCATTACAATTTCTCGTGGAGCTAATTGCTTAATGAAATTCTTACCTCCTACTGTAGAATATGTATCAATCCAAAGCTTTTTTACGATTTCCATTGCTGGCTGTACATTAGCTGCATCTGGTGGAAATAAATATTTGTTATAATCTACAAATTGCGCGTCCCATCTATATAATACTTCGATATTATATGGTAACTCGAAATTATCTTTCAACCAAAAATCTGTTTGACTTGGGGCATATGGTAAAGTATCTTTCAGAATACTTGCGCCTAATTTATCATCGTCTTGATCACAGCTTGTTACCATTGCGAACGAAGCTGCTACCATTGTATATTTTACTAAACTAATTAATCTCATTTTATCTTGGATTTTGTTCTATACCTGCTGCAACTACGTGTGCTGGTAGCGCTACAGCTCTTCTTAAATCGTCTTTCTTCAGAACTTGTGCTGGTTCTCCTAAAATAGCGTGTGTTACAACAATATTGTGTCTTTTGATATCTAACCAACGTAAACCTTCGTGATAGAAATCTAACCTTTTCGCTTCAAGAATTGCTTTCAACATTACTCTTTGATCTGCGTTTAAAGCATAATAAGGTGTAAACTCGTCCGATTTTACAGTGTAAAAACTTTTTAGTTTATCAAAAGTCACTTTGTCTTTCGCAGCATCATATCCATTTGTTCTTGTAGAAATAAAATAATTGTAGCCTGTCAAAGCCTCATCCATTCTATTTAACATAACAAGCGCTTCTAACCTATTAAGGTAAGCTTCATCATTTGATAATAATGTGTAATTGATGTATGGATAACCAATTCCAGCAGTTTGATTTGTATATTTAAAATACTCATCGAATTTCGGAAGAAAGTCATTAATTCCGTTTGTAGATACTGTTGAATAATACCATGCTTTCCCTGTAGGATTTGAAGCTGCTGTAAAAGTAGAAACTGCTTTTTCACTAGGAAATGCGAAACGATCGCGTGTTATTTTTCTTCTGTAAGTAGAATATTGCGTTGACAATAATAAATTGGTTTCTAAAGAACTTGACGAATAATTAGCTAATCTCTCGTAAATTCCTAATTTTGACCACGCTTGATAATCTCTCAAATTAATTGGAGATGATCCTAAATATCCGGCATTTTCTATAACTTTATTCCAATCTCCTTTTACTAAATAAAAACGTGTTGCAAATGCTTGAGCCGCATTTTTAGTAAAATGATATTTCTTTTGAGCGTAATCGTTACCAACAAGTTTCAATCCTTCTTCTAAATCATGTTCAATAGAAGTCATTACTTCTTTTACAGATTGTCTTGTGTATTTTTTGTTTAACGATTTTTCAACTTCTTTTACATAAGGAATTCCCAATGTTTTATCTGCAGTTGAAGGATTATAAGCTAAACTAAAAAATTGCAACAACATAAAATGGTTGTATGCTCTTGCCATTAAAGCTTCACCTTTCTGAGGATTCAAAGAGCTTTTGTTTCCTAACTCTTCAATCGCTTCTAACGCTTGGTTAGCATGAGCAATCGCTTTGTAACTAGCATCCCAAAATGCAGAAGGTGTATCTCCTCCGTCATCTGTAACTGTTTCCCACTTATAAGAACGTGTGTTGTTCTCATTAGTAGCAGGTATATTTTGTGTATCAAATACATTATCAGACATTGTTTCTGCGAAAACAGCATACGAATAGTCTGGATATGCGTTAACTAATATTTCAGAAATTTTTTCTGGCGAATTTAAAACTGTACGATTATCTGGCATTTCAGATAAATAATCATCACAGCTAGAAAAACATAATGTTGCAGCTATTGCAATTAAAATATTTATTTTTTTCATTTTATCAGAAATTAGAAACCAAGGTTAAGTGTTAATGTGTATTGACTTGTAATTGGAGTTGAAACTCCTCCTGATCTGAAGAACTCTGGATCTTGTCCTCTTAATTTTTTATCAGAATAAATCAACCATGGGTTTGTAGCATTAAATTTTAATCCGAAAGATTTCAAATCAAATTTATTCTTCAAACTTTGTGGAAATTCAAATCCTAAAGAAATATCTTTTAATCTTACAAAACCTCCGTCTGCAATGCGTTCGTCCGAATAGTTGTATGCATTATACAATTTTTGCATGTTTGACGATCCATATTGATTGATTAATCGTTGATCTGCAATTACAGGTGTACTTGTTAATTTTTCGTCTCCAGGTCTCATCCAACGATTTACAAAATCTTTTGTAAATACTGTTAAATCATCGTAAGAACTTGAGTAAATAGGATTTAACCTAATTTTATTTCCTCCAGAAGCCACAATCAAGAATCCGAACGACCAGTTTTTGTATTTCAATGTATTCGAAACACTTATCGTTTTATTTGGCTCTACAGATCCTTCATATTTTAAATATTTTGCAATGTCTTCATTATCCTGAAAATTAATTGCAGACATATTCATTGTACCTTCGTTCGTTAACAAAATTGGTAAACCTTGATCTGACAATCCTTGAAATTGGAACGAATAAATACTATTTCTTGGGCGACCAACCATGTTACCACCAGTTGCTCCAACCAAATCAATTACTCTTGCTTTATTTTCTAATTTTTTAATTTCTTGATCATAGAAAGATGCATTCCATGTTGTAGACCATTTGAAATTTGGAGTTGCAATATTTTGATGAGTTAAAGAGAATTCGATACCTCTTGTCGTCATATCAGCATTATTTCCTTGTTTCAAACGCTCGCCTCCAATACCAGAAGTAATAACATAATCAATCAAATCAAATGCATTTCTTTGGTAAATATCAGCTACAAACTGAATTCTGTTTTTGAACATTGCTAAATCAATTCCGATATTCGCTTCGTATTGTTTTTCCCATGTTAAATCAGCGTTCTGTAAAGCGTCAATGTACAAAGAACTCTCTCTATCTTTCGTGTATTGTCTTAACGAAATGGCATTTCTGTAAATTGCCAATGAGTTTGTTGCTGGACCAGAAGTAGCTGTTAATCCGTAAGATCCTCTTAAACTTAAACCAGAAATAGTAGAACTCGATTTCAAGAACTCTTCATTCTTCAAATTCCATTTACCACTCACCGTATACGTTGGTAACCAACGAGAATCTGTGCTGCGACCTTGTCTGTTTGATGCATCGTATCGACCTGTTAATGCAACAGTATATTTACGATCATAAGTATATCCTACTTTACCAAAGAAGCTGACAGTTCTTTCCTTTTCTTCACCAAAACTGAAGTAAGAATCTCCATCGTTAATAATTTTTTCTAAAAGTCTTGGATCAGTAAAAGGAACCATTCCTTTATCATATTGTAATCCGAATGCAGTAAAATTATCCGATGTACGATCTACAGAACGCATTTCTTGTCCTACAAAAGCATCTAACTCGTGTAAAGAACCAAATGTTTTGTTATATCCTAAACTGTTTCTTACAATAAAAGAAGTCAAATCATTTGTTAATGATCGTCTAATTCCTCCATTCGGAAGTACTCTTACTTTTGGTGCAGTTGGATCGTTTGGATCTTGATACAAATAAATGTTTGCATCTCTAACAATTGTCGTTTCGTCAGCATTATATGCTTTGATTACGTTAGACCCTTCGTACATATCGTGTACAGTCTTTGTAACCGCATAACGAGCAGAAGCATTGAAATTATATCTTAATTCTGGCAAAATTTTGTACTCACCTTCTAATTGAAAACGAATATCTTTTACATCTAACTCAATTTTATTATTTTGTAATTCATTCAAAATGTTAAAATCTGCCCAGTTGTTTCTAAAATACTCATATTCACCCAAATCGTTGTAAGCACGTAAAGCTCTACTCGTATTTAAAGCATAGTTGAATGGATTGATATCAAAATCTCTGGTTGTACTACCAAAATAAGCATCTTTGATACTATTATACGTTCCCGGCGCTTTTTGCTTACGCACAGAAGCAATAGTAGACAAGGTTACATTTAATTTATCATTGATAAAAAATGTATTCTTAATATTTGATGTTAATCGTGTTACTTTATCCGCAATAGACCATCCTGGATCGTAGTACAATCCTGTCGAAGCAAAGAATGCATTGTTTTTACCTCCTCCAGAAAAACTAATTGAGTGATTTTGTGTAATAGATGGTTTGAAAAGTAATTTGAACCAATCTGTATTAGCCATTTCATACTTTCTTAAAAAAGCATTACGATCAACCGGATTATTCTTAACACGGAAAGTCTCAGTATTTGGATCAAAATCATAAATAGCTTTTGACAACAAATTATAAACTCCTCCGTAACGTCCCTGAGAAACTGATGGTAATGATAAGAATCCTTTTGAACGCATTTCTTGCAAAATACCCATTGTTTCTTGAGAATTTAAAATATCATATTGAGAATATGAAGGAACCATACGCATTGTTTGTTCTTGCGAATAGTTGATTTTTAATGCAGATTCTCTTCCACCACTTTTTGTCGTAATTACAACAACACCATTCATCGCTCTAGAACCATAAATAGATGTAGCCGAAGCATCTTTCAAAATCTCAATACTTTCTACATCATCACTGTTTAAACCAGCAACAGCAGAACTTAACAATGTACTTGAATTTCCTGAAGCTAAATCTTCAAAAGAGACATTTACAACATCTTCTTGTACAATTCCATCAATAACCCATAATGGTTTAGTATCTCCAAAGATTGAAGAAGATCCACGAACTGTAATCTTTGGCGCTGTACCAAAAGTACCTGTAACATTCTGTACATTAACCCCTGCAGCCTTACCTTCTATCATTCTACTTACATCAGCTACCCCTTCTACTTTAAGATCTTCGGCAGAAATTTTGCTTGCTGCACCTGTAAACGTACGTTTAGACAATTTTTCGTATCCCGTAGAAACAACAACTTCATCTAAATTTACTTTTTCACTAGTATCGACTAATTTTATTATACCTAAATTAATCGTAGTTACTTTATACTCTTTTCCATTAATCAATAAAATGTCACCTATCTTTGCATCGATATCAAACATTCCATTCTCATCTGTATAAAAAGCTTCGTTTTTACCCTTAATTTTAACTTCTACATCTGCCTCAGGTATGTTATACGAATCTCTTACTTCTCCTGTAATCTGTGCAGCGACTACAGAAGAAAAAAAGAAAAACGAAACAACACTTAAAGACAATAATTGTTTTTTCATGTGTTAATTTTAGTGTTAAATAAATGTTATAAAAATTGAATTGCTAAAATATAAACTTCATTTAGAATAAAAAATCAATTATCTGATTTAAGAAATATTTAATTATTAATTTTCGTATTATTTTAAATTTTAATTAAAAATTTTCTAATAATAAATAATTTTATAGAATATTATTTTATGAATATAATTTAGTAAATTTTAACAAAATGATAATATTCAGCCAAAATTTTAACTAATAAGCGTTAGTTAACAGTAACTTATAACAACTGAATTATATTCACTATTTTGAAGATGTGATAGAAAATTGTTTGAAACTTTTTCTAATGTTAATATTTTGTTAAACAAGTTTTAATCTTGAATTATTTATATAGATAGTGAATAATTATTTGGCATATAAAAATAAATGAATTATTTTTTTATCAAATCAATAACACACTTAGCCATTTTAACTCAAATTAAATTTAATCTTAGAATCAGTAAACAATCTAGAAGAACTAAACTAAAGACTGAACCACTAATTTTTCTTCCTCAAAGCAGTTTACCATTTCAGTTGTTTTTCTATCTTTGCGTTTATGCAAATGACAAATTTCGAAGAGTTAAAAACTCTTTTAAAATCGGCACCAAAAAAAATAGCTATTCTACCACACAAAAATCCTGACGGAGATGCGATAGGTTCTACATTAGCTATGTTTCATTATTTAAGAAAATTAGGTCACACATGTAATATTGTAGCGCCAAATGATTTTCCTAAATTTTTAAAATGGATGCCATCTGCAAAAGAGATCGTAATTGCGGACTATAAGCCTAAGGTAGCAGAAGCAATTATTCATCAAGCCGAACTAATCTTTATTTTAGATTTCAATACTGTAAAACGAATTGATGATTTAGGATTTTGGGTTGAACGCTCAAAAGCACCAAAAATATTAATTGATCATCACCGCGAACCAGATACATTTGATTTTATGTATTCGGATATCGAGATGCCTGCAACCTGTCAAATGGTTTACAATTTTATCGAAGCAATGAATGATTTAGATAAAATTGATAAAGGTATTGCAGAATGTATTTATACAGGAATAATGACTGATACAGGCGGATTCCGTTTCCGAAATACATCAGCAGATACACACAGAATTGTTGCAGAATTAATAGACAAAGGTGTAGAAGTAGATAAAGTAACCTCTTATGTTAACGATTCTCAAACACAAGGACGTTTAAAATTATTATCATTAACCTTACAAAATCTAACTTTTTTACAAGAATATCGCACAGCTTTTATGTTTCTAACGCGCGAAGATTTAGTAAAAAATGGTTTTCAGAAAGGTGACACAGAAGGTTTTGTAAATTACGGACTAAGTGTAGAGAATTACATCTTTTCTGTTATTTTTATTGAAGATACACATCATAATTTCATTAAAATTTCGTTACGTTCTAAAGGAGATTTTGATGTGAATGAGTTTTCTCGCAAACACTTTAATGGTGGCGGACATATGAATGCAGCTGGAGGAAGATCTGATCTTAATATGGAAGAAACGATTGCTTATTTACAATCACTTTTACCCGCATATAAAGAACAATTAGAAAAAGTTGTGATCTAATGAAAAAAATAGTTTTAGTTGGTTTAGCTCTTATCGGACTTACTTCTTGTGATCAAAAAGTTACACAATATCCTGTTTCTTATTCAAATGATGATTTTATGAAACGTTCACAAGAACGAGGAAAATTATTGCATCAAGAAGAATTGCAATGGTTTGATGATTACATGAAAACATCTGATCTAAAATTTGTCAAAACAAATTCTGGATTTTGGATTTCAAATTCAGGTCAAAGAACTGATAAAACAGCCAACGTTGGAGATTATATCGAATTTGAATATCAAGTATCTGATCTAGAAAACAATATTTTATATTCTTACAACGATAACAAAATTCAGAAAATAATTATTGGTAAAGCTGACATTGTAAGAGGATTACACGCAGCCTTACAATTAATTCCTGAAGGCGAATCTGCAAAACTATTACTACCTTCATTCTTAGCATACGGTGGTTATGGAGATACTCAAAAAATTGCTCCAGATACACCAATTATTATGGATGTAAAGATCATTACAATCAAAAAACACTAATTTTGAATAGTCAAGACTGTAAAATAAATGAAAAAATTATTATTAATCTTAACTGTCATTACTACCTTAGTTAGTTGTGGCGTTAAAATTCCAAAAACGATGAGTAAAGAAGAATTTAAAAGTTTAGAAGACGGATTGTATGCAAAAATGACAACAAATCATGGTGCAATGACAATCAAATTATACGAAGACCAAGCGCCTATGACGGTTGCTAACTTTGTTGGTTTAGCTGAAGGTACAAAAGAAAATAAAGCAAAAGCGAAAGGAGCTCCTTTCTACGACGGAATCGTTTTTCACCGTGTGATCAAAGATTTCATGATTCAAGGTGGTGATCCAGACGGAATCGGAACTGGTGGTCCTGGTTATGATTTTGAAGATGAATTTGATGCTACATTAAAACACGACAAAAAAGGAGTTTTATCTATGGCAAATTCAGGTCCAGCAACTAATGGTTCTCAATTCTTTATTACAGAAGTTCCTACTCCTTGGTTAGATGGACGTCACACAATCTTCGGACAAGTTGTTGAAGGTTTAGAGGTTGTAGATTCTATTGCAAATGTAGAAAAAACACCAAATGACAAACCAGTTGTACCAGTTGTTATAGAGAAAGTAGAAATCGCTCGTAAAGGTGATAAATACGCAAAATACAATGGAGCTGAAGCTTTTGAAGCTGCTAAAGCAAATCACGCAAAAAAACAAGCTGAAGCTGAAGCAAAAGTAAAAGCTGAAAAAGATGCTGAAATTGCACGTCAAAAAGAATTAGAAGCAAAAGCTCAAACAACTCCTTCTGGATTAAAATATGTTATTTTAGAAGAAGGAAAAGGTGCAAAACCTGTTCAAGGAGATGCAATTCAGACGCACTACACTTTACGTTTAAACGATGGTGAAAAATTAGATTCTTCTTACGACAGAAATCAACCATTAGATGTTACAGTTGGTGTTACAGGATTAATCCAAGGTTGGATGGAAGCATTAACAATGTTCAACAAAGGAACTAAAGTATTTTTAATCATTCCTGCTCAATTAGGATATGGTGACAGAGGAGCTGGAGGTGTTGTTCCACCAAACGCAACTTTATACTTTGATATGGAAGTTTTAGATAAATAATCTAATCAACTATAATTTAAAATCCACTCAATTGAGTGGATTTTTTGTTTTGTAATAGATTTAAAAATAATTACTTTTATACTTCTATATCAAATCATCACATGAAAAAAATTGCTTTGCTACTTCTTGTTTTCATAACAAGTCAATTCATTTTTGCGCGCCAAAATATTCCATTTAATCAAGATTGGGCATTCAAAAAAGGTCCTTTCAAAACATCAGAACTCAACTACTCTTCACTCTTTAAGGGAAGCTGGCAATTAGTTCAAATTCCTCATACTTGGAATGCGATAGACATGCAATCTAACCAAATAAATGCAGGTTTTTATAGTACAAATGAACGTTTTTATGTAGGCGATTCATACTATAGAAAAACCTTTACACCGAAAGCTGAATGGAAAAATAAACGCGTTTTTATCAAATTTGAAGGAGTTGGTGCAAATGCAGAAGTTTATATCAATACAAATCCACTAAAATCTACCATTAACAAAAACAATGTTAGTTTTCAGAGTGATGCAAATAACGGAACGTACAACTTTGTTGGGCGCCACCAAGGTGGTTATTCTGCTTTTGTTTTGGAATTAACAGGAATGCTAAAATTTGATCAAGAAAATGAAATTTTAGTTAAAGCTAATAATGAAGAAAATCCGGCTATAATTCCGACAAACCATGTTTTATTCCCTGTATATGGCGGAATTTATCGCCCTGTAAGTTTAATTGTTACAGATCCTATTAATATTGCTGTCAATGATTTTGCTTCTGCTGGAGTTTATATTTCTCAGAAAAATGTCAGTAAAAAATCAGCTGATATAAAGCTTAAAGTTAAATTAGACAATAAATCTTTACAAACAAAAAAGATTGAAATTGTTTCGTCTATTATCGATCATTCTGGTAAAACTGTAAAAACAATTCAAACACCATATACCGCTCTTCCACAAGGACAACAAGAGATTTTTCAAGAAGCTAAACTTACAAATCCACATTTATGGAATGGTTTAGACGATCCGTATTTATACAAAGTCGTAACACAAATAAAAGCTAATAGTCAAATTATTGATGAAGTGACTCAAACTTTGGGTATTCGTAAATTTGAGCTAAAAGCAAATAAAGGCTTCTTCTTAAACGACAAAAAATATCCATTGTATGGTGTTACAAGACATCAAGATCGTTGGGGAAAAGGTTCGGCTTTATCAAATGAAGATCACGACGAAGATTTAGCAATTATCAAAGAAATGGGTGCAACATCTATACGTTTAGCACATTATCAGCAATCAGATTATTTTTATTCGAAATGTGATAGTTTAGGATTGATTGTTTGGGCAGAAATTCCGTTTGTGAATCAAGTTACAACTTTAGAAGAAAATAATGCTTTACAACAATTAAGAGAATTAATTCGTCAAAATTACAATCATCCATCAATTTACACTTGGGGATTGCATAACGAGGTTTATTCGCCAAATAACTACACAATCGAATTGACAACGAAATTACATGATTTAGCTAAAACAGAAGATCCTGATCGTTATACAGTACAAGTAAGTGGCTATAATGTGGTTGATCATCCTGTAAATAATAATGCTGATATACAAGGAATTAATCATTATTTTGGATGGTACAATGGCGAAGTAGAGAACTTAACAGATAAAGAAGATGTGGAAACTTGGGCGAATGAAATTTCGAAAAAATTTAAAGACTTTAAAATTATTTTCTCGGAATATGGAGCTGAAGCAAAACCAGAAGATCAAGTAGAAATTACTGGAAATTATGGTAATCAATGGAGTGACCCAGCATTTTTTCCTGAAGAATTTGCAACAAAATTTCATATTGTGCATTGGGCTACAATAGAAAAACATCCAATTTTCCTGGGTTCTTATGTATGGAATACCTTCGATTTCGCAACACCAATTACTCGACTTAACGTTAATCCGAGAAATTACAAAGGATTGATTTCTTTTGACCGAAAAATCAAAAAAGATCCTTTTTATTGGTACAAAGCAAATTGGAGCAAAGAGCCTGTTGTATATCTTACTCAACGTAGAATGATAAACAGAGGAAACGAATTTACAACCATTACAATCTTCTCTAATCAAGGAACACCAACTTTGACTGTAAATGGTAAAAAGATAGAAAATGTAAAAAATGGATATAATAAAATACATTTTGTCGCTGATAATGTACAGTTACAAAAAGGAGAAAACATTGTAATTGCTGAAACAAATGTGAATGGAAAATTAGCCCAAGATAAAATCATTTGGAACTACGATCCCAAATATAAAACATCTCAAAAAGAAGCAACAACAAAAGATATTCATGTAGGATTATAAACATAAGACCACTCTAACGAGTGGTTTTTTGTTTATCAAATTATTTCTTTTGCTCAACAGCCAAATCACTTTCCGGCTCTTGGTTTTCTAATTTCTTTTCATACTTTTTCATAATATAATCAGCAGCAAGAGAAACTGCAATTCCACCAATTATACCATAAATAGATCGTTTTCCTAAAAATTTTGCCACTGTTACACCAGTAGTAGCTGCAGTAGTTAACAATCCTAATTTAGTTCCCTTTTCGCGTTGGCTTTTTGATAATGCATCTAGTATTTTCATAGTTTGGATATTTCCTCAAATACTAACAATTATTAAACCAAAAATATTATACAACAAACTATTCTAAATGTTTCTTTCAAATCAAGAAACCAATAAATTATTAATCTTAATTTATCTTTCCATTAATCTTAACTTTATATTGAGGAATTACTTTTGAGCGAAATTAATCAATATGAAAAAAGTACTATTTACAGCTATAGCGTTAATGAGCTTAATTGCTTGTAATGATGATGAAAATCCAGAATTAGATCAAAATCAAACTGAAAATTATTCGAAACTTCCTCAAGAGTTTCCTTTTACAAAATTAACAACACTAAATGGTGTAGATGTTATAAATGGAGGTTTTGGCTCTGGAGCAGCTGCTCACCCAACTCGTAAAGGAGAATTTTACGTGATTACAGATCGCGGTCCTAACACAGATTATTTAAATGGTAAAAAATTCTTAGCGCCTAACTTTACTCCAACTATTATGCATTTCAAAATAAATGCGCAAGGAAATATCGAAGTAATTAAATACATCAAACTTAAAAATCCTTCAGGGCAACCAATTACAGGCTTACCAAACCCAGAAGGCAAAGGAAGTACAGGCGAAATTGCTTACGATGCAAATGGAGCCATTTTAGGGACTGATCCTTATGGTTTAGACAGCGAAAGTATTGTAGCTGCTAAAGATGGTACTTTTTGGGTATCTGACGAATATGGACCTCACATTGTTCATTATAGTGGAGAAGGTGTAGAATTGGAAAGAATTAGTCCAATTGGTGTAAATACAGGAAACCGAAAATTACCAGCAGTTTTAGCAAAGCGTAGAGCTAATCGTGGTATGGAATCTCTTTGTATGACACCAGATGGTAAAACTTTGGTTGGTGCAATGCAATCTATGATGTATGTGCCAAATAAAAATTCTGCAACAAATAAAACATTGATTCGCATCGTTACGTTTGACATCGCGACTGGTGCTACAAAACAATTTTTGTACGAACAAGATGGAGGAAATTCTGATTCTGTTTGCGATATTACGGCAATTAGTTCTACAGAATTTTTAGTAATTGAGCGTGATGGAAATTACGGTTCGCAAGGTGGAATCAAAAAAGTATATAAAATTAATTTAGCCAATGCAACAGATGTTAATGGATCAGATTTAACAGCAGTTGATGGTTTAAAAATTAATAATAAAGCTTTAGAGCAAAGTACTTGGGCAGAGATTTCTGCAGCAGGGATAAAACCAGTTACAAAAACTTTGGCTGTAGATTTAGTTGCTAAATTAGGCTATGAACACGATAAATTTGAAGGTTTAGTTTATTTAGGAAACAACAAAATCGCTGTTTTCAATGATGATGATTTTGGCGTTGTTGACGACGGAAACGGAAACCCAAAAGCAAAAATATTACCTAAAACAGGTAAAGTAGACAAAGGAACTATGTATGTTGTAACCTTGAACTAACAATAAAAAACAAAAAATCATCAAGCAAAATGTTTGATGATTTTTTTTCTTCTATATTTACTTGATAAAATCTTCTAACAATTCTTTCGGACGTCCTACTACTCCACCTTTTTCGTCAACTACAATTGGACGCTGAATTAACTTTGGATAATCTACCATAGCATCCAAAACCTCATCATCAGAAAGCTCTTTACCTTTAAAATTAACTTTCCATTCTTCCTCATTTGTTCGGACGATATCTATCGGTTTCAGATTCAATTTCTTCAAAATAGCCTTCAACTCATCTTTTGTCAAAGTCTCTTTTAAATATTCTCTTACTTTAAAATCTTTACCTGATTCTTCCAATACTTTCATAGCATCTCTACTCTTTCCGCAACGCGAATTATGCAAAATCGTGTACATATCTGTAATTTTTAGTAAATTTAATCAAAATTAAAACGATGAAAAAGTTAATCCTTCTTATCAGCCTTCCGGTTTTGTTTTTGGCTTGCACAACCAATCAAACTTCACAAAACACTTCGATAAACAAAGATGAAAACTCGATGAAGTTTGAGCCAAATGAAGATGGCGAATACGATATTGTAGTTTTTGATCCTCAATATGATACTTATCTAAAATCTGTTGCATTACCAAAAGAGTATTATTCGAAAGCATATTACGAGCAAAAAAATCGTCAATATGCAATGATTTGGAATCAGCGTCACATGCAACCAATGACGTATAATCCAGATTTATACGCTGTGAGTATTGATCTAGATCACACTGTAGATTATGGTTATGAATTTGAATACAAACTATTTAACTTCTTTCGTTTTATAGAACAGAAATATCGTGTTAGAATTAGATAATATCAACTATTTTTGCAGCTCAATTTTACAAAGATGAATGAATATTCAACAAAAATATATAATCTAATTATAGAGGCTTTTCCTGATTTAGAAGGTCAAAACAAACAAGGGATCGAGCTTTTAGAGTTTCATATAGAAAACGAATATAAATCTGCTTTAGGAGATCTTTATATTCAGACCGATGACGATGACAAAATATGGTTACGTGCTACTTTTCCTTACACAACATATCATATTGATTCGCCAGAAGAATTGTTTTATATTTTGGAAGGTTTGATTTTTAATGAATTATTTTGGGTTGTAAGTTATGAAGACAACGATTGGGACGATACTTTTCTTATCTTGAAAGAGCAAGAAATTAAAACTGAAGAAGGTTTTACTTATAAAATTCTTTCATGGAACGGAAAAGATGATAAAATCATCGAAGCATAAAAAACTCATATTTATCTAATCTCCTATTTTTATACATTTGCACTTATGTTTAACAACGAATTACTAAAAGACATCCAAAAACGTACACAAGATTTACACGAATATTTGGAAATCGAACAAAAAGAAATCGAAGTTCAAAATGAAGAAGAACACGCTGCTTCTCCTGAATTTTGGAACAACCCGAAAGAAGCAGAAGCTTTTATGAAAGTTTTGCGTGGTAAAAAGAAATGGATCGATGAATACCAAACAATTGCAAATGCTGTAAACGATGTCGAAGTTTTAGTAGAATTTAACCGCGAAGGCGAAGTAACAGATGAAGAAGTACAAGAACAATATAATGTTGTAGCAAAACTTTTGGAAGATGTAGAATTCAAAAATATGCTTTCTGAAGAAGGTGATAATCTTGGAGCAATTCTACAAATTACAGCTGGCGCTGGTGGAACTGAGTCTTGTGATTGGGCTTCTATGCTGATGCGTATGTATTTGATGTGGGCAGAAAAACATGGTTATAAAGTAAAAGAGTTAAACTATCAAGCAGGTGATGTTGCAGGCGTAAAAACTGTGACATTAGAAATAGAAGGTGAATTTGCTTTTGGTTATTTAAAAGGTGAAAATGGTGTGCATCGTTTGGTCCGTATATCACCTTTTGATAGTAATGCAAAACGTCACACAAGTTTTGTTTCGGTTTATGTATCACCAATTGTAGATGATACTATCGAAATTGATATAAATCCTGCAGACATCGAGTTGCAAACTTCTCGCTCGGGAGGTGCTGGTGGACAAAATGTCAACAAAGTAGAAACTAAAGTTCAGTTAACGCACAAACCAACAGGTATTGTGGTGGTTTGTCAAATTGAACGTTCGCAATTAGCCAATCGTGAGCGCGCAATGGAAATGTTGAAATCTGAATTATACAAAATAGAGTTAGACAAAAAAATGGCTGCTCGAAACGAAATTGAAGCTAATAAGATGAAGATCGAATGGGGTTCTCAAATTCGTAATTACGTAATGCATCCTTACAAATTGGTAAAAGACGTCAGAACTGGAACAGAAACAGGAAATGTAGATGCAGTGATGAACGGAGATATAGATGATTTCTTGAAATCATTCTTGATGTTAATGGGACAAAAAGAAACTTCTAAATAAGTATTGACTTAATCTTTCTTGCATGAAAATTATTATTGGTGGCGCTGGCGAAGTTGGTTTTCACTTAGCCAAATTATTATCTAATGAAATGAATGATATTGTCATTGTCGATATGGACAAAGACAAATTATCTATGATCGAAAATTCGTTAGATGTAATGGCTTTTCGTGGTGATATTACTTCATTCAAAGCTTTGCGCGATGTTGGTGTAAAAGATGCAGATATGTTTATCTCTGTTACTCACTTACAAAACACCAATCTTACAAGTGCTTCTATTGCAAAAGAATTAGGCGCAACAAGAACACTTGCCCGAATTTCTAACCCTGAATTTTTGTACAAAGAAAATCAATTTTGGGTGCAAGGAATGGGAATTGATGCTTTAATTAGTCCCGAAAAATTAGCTGCTGACGAAATATATTCGTTGGTACAACAATCTGCTTTTAATGCAATGCACCCTTTTGCAAATGGTCAATTATTTATGGTCGGAACAGTTTTGGACAAAGACTGTAAAATCTTAGATAAACCATACAAAGACATGTATTTGACGACAAAAGGTGGTGAAGAAAATTTATTTACTCCTATTGCAATAATTCGTAGCAACGATCGCGGAGAATATAAAACAATTATTCCTGAAGCTGAAACTGAATTCAGAATTGATGATCATGTCTACTTTATTGTAAAGAAATCTGGTATTTTAGAAATTTATAAAATGCTAGGTAAAAAGCAAGAATATTTCAAAAATGTGATTGTTTTAGGAGGCGGAAGCATTGGTGTAAAAACAGCTAAATTACTGAAAGAAAATAAACACAATGTAAAACTAATTGAAATTGATCGAAACAAAGCTTTTGATCTTGCCGATGAGTTAAACAATATTCTGATTATAAATGGTGACGGACGAGATGGCGAGTTGCTGATAGAAGAAGGTATCTCAGATTCTGATGCTTTTATTGCCGTTACAGGAAGTTCCGAAACCAATATCATGTCTTGTCTATTGGCAAAATCTCGTGGTGTTAAGAAAACCATTGCATTAGTAGAGAATATCGATTATATACATCTTTCTCAAGAAGTTGGAATTAATGCTTTTATCAATAAAAAATTATTGACTGCTGATAGTATTTTCCGTTATATAAGACAAGGCTCTGTGATGGATGTAACTGGAATTTCAGATTTGGATGCCGAAGTTTTAGAATTTAGAATACATGAAGATTCTGAAATTGCATTCAAAAAAGTAAACGATTTCCCTTTTAAAGAAGGCGCTATCATTGCCGGAATTACAAGAAGAAATGACGGATTTATTCCGACTAATGATTTTATTATCGAGCCAAAAGATCATGTTGTTGTATTTAGCCAAGCGAATTTAATTCCGAAAGTGACCAAATATTTTAAATAATGAAATCGCTTAACATCAAAGTTATTCTCAACCTTTCTGGAGTTTTATTATTGTTAAATGCTTTATTCATGTTTATTGCGACATGTGTCAGCATTTATTTTAATGACCATTTAATCTATTCCTTCCTCCTTTCTGGTAGTTTAGTTGGATTAGCAGGAACTGCAATGATGTATTTTACACGTGATAGACGAAAACATATCAATAAACGCGAAGGTTATATTGTAGTTTGTGTTGGTTGGCTTTTCCTGATACTTTCGGGCTGTATGCCTTATGTAACTTCACTTATTTTCTTACCTAATGACCATATTATTACAGAAAATTTTAGTGTTGTTAATATTATTTATGAAACCGTTTCGGGATATACTGCAACAGGAACTTCTATTTATGATGATGTAGAAAGTTTACCTAAAAGTATATTATTTTGGCGAAGTACAACCAATTGGATTGGTGGTATGGGAATTATTGTTTTAACCATTGCAATTCTTCCTTTTTTGGGAATTGGAGGCCGTCAGCTATTTATGGCAGAGGCGCCAGGTATTTACACCGATAAAATTCATCCCCGTATCACAGAAACGGCTAAAAATCTTTGGTTAGTTTACCTTGGTTTAACGGCTTTTTTTGCAGCGCTTTTATATTTTGGTGGAATGAATTTATTTGACGCTGCAAATCACTCAATGAGTGTGATTGCTACAGCTGGTTTTTCTACAAAAAATGAAGGCATTATGTATTGGAACAACAATGTATTTATCCAATATGTACTAATTGCTATGATGTTTTTAGGAGGAACAAATTTTGCTTTGATTTATTTAATGATCAAAGGACAGTTCAAAAAAATATGGAGCAACGAAGAGTTTCGTTGGTGGGTTGGTTTATTAGCTGTTACAACTTCAATTGTTTTCCTTGCCCTTTTCTTCATCATTTATCCTAATTATTCTACCGAAACTTATTCGTGGTTCAACTTCGAACATTCGTTTCGTAGCGCATTATTCCATGTCGTTTCTATTGCATCTACAACTGCTTTATCGGTCGAAGATTACTCTAATTGGTTAAGTGTCACAACTTTAATCTTCTTTGCTTTATTTTTTATCGGAGGATCAGCCGGATCAACATCAGGTGGAATTACAGTAATTCGTCACGTTATTTTATTAAAAAATAGTTGGGTAGAGTTTAAAAGAATTCTTCATCCAAACGCAATTATTCCTGTTCGTTACAATAACAGATCGCTTAATCAAACCATTGTTTTCCACGTTATGGCGTTCTTCGTAATGTTTATGTTTACATGGATTGCCAGTTCCATTTTATTTGGCTTATTAAACTATGGCGTAACGATGAGTTTCCAAAACATCCTAACTTCACTTACAATTACGGCTTCTACATTAGGTAATGTTGGACCAGGTTTGGGCGAATACGGACCAGGAACTTCCATGAATAGTTTAACAGATAGCGCAAAACTTTTGTGCTGTTTTTTAATGATTTTGGGACGTTTAGAGCTTTTTACCATTCTAATTCTATTTACACCAGCTTTCTGGAAAAACAATTAAATATCGGCTTCTAAAATAACTTTTTGAATGATTTCTTCGGTTTGATCAGGAAAATCAACTTCAATTATTTTGGTTTGATCAACCCATTTTTGAATTTTATCTTTATCTAATTCAAACGCATAATCAACACCAACATTTTTAAGCGCCTCGCAATTACAAAGTTGCTCATATTGCCCTTTTATCGGAATAACAAAAAGTTTCTTTTTAAGATACAAACTTTCTGCTGGCAATTCAAACCCAGCACCACATAAAACGCCAGTACAATTCTCTAGAGATCTGGTAAATAAACGTTCATCAACTGGAAAAACATCAACATTAAACTGACTTGTAACTTCTTGAACAAAAGGAGAAAACACTTTCCATCTTGAATCTTTAATTGATGATAAGCAATCAATTATTTCATTAGGATGAAAACTTGGCAAATACACCAAATAATACTCTTCTTTTGAAGGGTTTAGCGCTCTAATTTTATCTCTAATTATTGGTAAAAAAATAGACTCATTGTACTGCTCGAAATGAAAACCATAGTACTGTTTTGTTGGTGCATAATATTTCAGAATCGTTTCTCCTGTTTTATTTTTCACTTTCGGTGTTTCGTCAAATAAAAGTGAAGCTTGATGACTTAGTCCTATTATTTCTTTCTTTTTCTTTCGTGCTGAATGTGCTGTAATTGGCTCAAAATCATTCAAAATAATATCATAATCTTCAATCGGAAACTGATTAACTTCGTTCCAAAACGATTTGAAACTATTCTCCTTAAAAATACGTTTATACGAAACTTTCCCCATCTGATTGTAAAATAATGACAAACCTTTGTGATGTTTAAACTGATAATTTTCGAGCTTTAATTGAGAGTTTGATCCACTGATAAAAACATCCAATTCACCATAATTTTCTAGGATTGGCAACATTTTTTGAGCACGAGCTAAATGTCCATTTCCCGTTCCTTGCAACGCATACAATATCTTCATCTTATTTTTGATTAAGTATAGATCCGATTAACTCGTCTAATGAATAATTAAACTCAATTTCTTCTAGATTTTGCATTAATTCTGCCTTGTGTTCATCAAAATAAAAGATTGACCATTTATCATCCACAAATTCCAAAGAAGAAAGATTTTCAATCCAATCACCAGAATTCATGTAAGTACACTCCCCTTTTTCGCTTTTAATTTTACGTAATTGTGGTTGATGAATATGTCCACAAATCACATAATCATACTGATTTTCTATTGCTAATTCTGCTGCAGTCTGCTCAAAATCATTGATATGTTTAACTGCTTTTTTAACAGAATTCTTAATTTTCTGAGATAAAGAGTAACGTTCTCTACCAAAAAACTCTAAACATTTATTAATCAAATAATTAATTTGTATTAATTTATCATATCCCCAACCTCCTAGTTTTGCAACCCATTTTGAGTGTTGAATTGAAGCATCAAATACGTCTCCATGAAAAATCCAAGCGACTTCGTTATTTTGTTTTAACATAAACTTATCCGTCAATGTTATGTTTCCAAAATTCATAGTCGTAAACTTGCGAAGCAATTCGTCGTGATTCCCAGTAATGTAAACAATCGGAATACCTTGCTCAGAAAGGTTTAATAAATAACTAATTACCTGAAGATGAGTTTCCGGAAAATAACTTTTCTTGAAATTCCAAATATCAATAATATCACCGTTCAGAATTATTTTCTTTGGATTGATAGATTGCAAATAAGCCAAAAGTTCTTGGGCTTTACAACCAAAAGTTCCTAAATGAACATCAGAAATAATAACTACATCAAGATTACGTTTCATTGATTTTTATTTAAATTTCCGAATCAAATATTACTTGAATGTTGCGTAAATCTTATGAAATCTTTATAAATTTGAGTCTAAATTGTAAATTATGAGCGAATTAAAATTCAAAACAAATATAAATTGTGATAGCTGTATCAAATCTGTTAAACCATTTTTGGACGAAGCTGTTGGAGAAAACAATTGGAAAGTAGATACTTCGGACGAAAAAAAAGTCTTAACAGTACAAACTACTGAAGACGCGGAAGAAGTTGTAGAAGCTGTAACTGATGCAGGTTTTGAGATACAGAAATTAGAAGATTAACTAAGAAAGCGATTCAAACTTAAATTTTGAATCGCTTTTTATTGAGATTTACTTTTATTAGAATTATTTCTTAATTACTTTCTGAGTAGACGATTTTCCATTCGAAGATGTTTTCACAACATAAGTTCCTTTTACCAAATCAGAAACATCAACATTCTGAATACCATTTATCTCAAATGATTTTACCAATTGTCCATTAAGATTATAAATCTCTACAATTGATTTCTCTTTCACACTAAAAGTTGCCGTATTTGTCCATAACGTATTTGTTACAGCTTTTACCTCTTTATTATAATCAGCAGTTGCAAGTGCTGGCTCTGTCGTAATTACCAGATTATCAACAAAAACTCTGAAAGCATCAGTATTTGTAATGATTTGTACTGTGGTATTTGCCAAACCTCCTGTAAAATTAATTGTAAACTTTTCTGTAGCTCCGCTCATTACAGCTTTATAATCAACCGATTTTGTTGCATATATTTTTCCTGAAGAATCAATCAAATTAATATCAAACTTGGCTGGAGTAATTGTCCAACCTTTTACATCAACTACAACTTTTACATTTCCCTTATCCGTTGATAAATCTAATGGTTTAGAATCTATGTTCCCAATAGCAGAACCACTTCCTAATTTCACCATTCCTCCAGCACTATATGCTTTAGAACCTTTCGGAAAATTAACTAAATTTAATGTTGATTTACCTCCATAAAGATCTGTTGCATCAGGTGATGTTGCTCCTGAAGATGTTGTATTTCCTCCTAAATTAAGCACATTAAAATCTTCTATTAAGACATTTGTTTGAGCAAAAGATAAAGTAGATAAAGCTGCAATAGCCAATAAAGAATAGATTTTTTTCATAAATAAAATTTTAAATTATATCACGAAAATATATCTTACCGAAAACTCTTACAATTACAACCTAATCATTTAATTAACACTTAATAAATGCATTACATTAATTTAAACTAACAATTAAAAACACATTAAAATAATTATAAGCAATTCCTAAACTTAATACACGTAGAGTCTACATTTTGTCTACATCAAATATTTAATTAACTGAATATCAATACATAAACGTATTAAGCGTTTTTAAAACGTCTACATTTTCAATAGATTATACGTAATTTTGTTATGTCAATCATTTTGAATTAAAATTCAATAACCAAACTATATAATTAATTAGTTATGAAAAAAACTTTACTTAGTCTTAGTATTTTATCTCTAGGGATAATTTCATATGCTCAAGTTGGTGTGGGTACAAATACCCCTAATGCAACTTTAGATGTTGTAGGAAAACCTACAGATGCTACTACTCCAGATGGGGTAATTGCGCCTCGTATAAAACGAACGGAACTTATTGCAAAAAACACTATTTATACTACTGCTCAAACTGGTGCCATTGTATATGTTACAGATATAGCAGGGACAGCTGATACCACTGGAGGTAAAGCAGTAGATGTAACTGCCATAGGATACTACTATTTTGATGGTACTAAATGGGTGAAATTTACACCAACTGCTGCTGCTACTGTTCAAGATTTACGTTTTGTAGGCACTAACAACCATATAACACAAGATGCTGGTGCTGGGAGCAACGGTACATCTGCAGGAACTGGCTCCAATAATATAGCAATCGGTAAGGGAGCTTTAAATGCAATTACTACAAGCTCCAATATAATTGCTATTGGACAAAATGCTTTATCTAAGCTTACAAGCATTTCCAATAATGATGCCGTTGCTATTGGAAACGGTGCATTAGGCGAATTGACAACACAGTTGGGGAATACCGCTATTGGTTCAGGAGCTCTTTCTTTTGCTACATCTAGTTTCAATACTGCTGTTGGAGTTTCTGCTTTAGGTAACACTAAAGGAGATGGATTAAATACTGCTGTTGGTAGTGGTGCCTTTTCAAGCTTAGGTCAAGGAGAAATAAATACAAGTGTGGGTTACAGAACTGCCTCACAAATGTCAATTGGTTATAGAAACACTTTTTTAGGTGGTAATAGTGCTGTTTTCTTAAAAGGGGGAGGAGCACAACATAATGAAAATACTTTTGTAGGAGCTGAAATTACAACTCCCAATAGTTCAGGTACCGGTGTAAATGTTACCTATAGAGGAACAACTGCTTTAGGGCACTTGAGTTTAAATAATCTTGGAAACACGATAACGGATATTACTAATAGTTTATTTTTAGGAAAAAACACAACGGTAGATCCAACTTTAGTAGGTGTTGTAGATCATGCAACTGCAATTGGTACTAATGCAGTTGTAGGAAAAAGCAACTCTATTGTACTTGGTAGACCTCCTTTATCTGGAGCTGCGCAAGATAACGTAGGTATCGGTATAATTGCTCCAACAAATGCGTTACATGTAAAAACAACAGCAGATCCTGTAAAATTTGAAGGTTTACAACCAGACGCTACTGCTCCTAATGTAGTAGTCGTTGATGGAACAGGCGT
This sequence comes from Empedobacter sedimenti, assembly GCF_030005555.1. GTDB lineage: Bacteria > Bacteroidota > Bacteroidia > Flavobacteriales > Weeksellaceae > Empedobacter > Empedobacter sedimenti. The sequence continues at coordinate 27,660 of NZ_JASCQG010000003.1, forward strand.
TTTGAAAACTGTTGCTAAATCATCATTAGGAGGTGGCTCAGGCGTTAGTACAAATTTATATACTGCTGATGGTACATTAGCAGGAACAAGAGTAGTTACACAGGGTACAAATACATTATCTTTTATTAATTCTTCAAGTTCGCCAACGGGAAATAAAGTTGGAATAGGTACTACTACACCATCAGAAGCTTTAGAAGTAACGGGAAATGTTAGAATTAACACAATTAACGCTAATGTTGGGGCTTCTGGAGTTGATAGACAAGTTGTTGCAGATTCAAACGGAGTATTAAAAACAATTGATTTTGGAAACTACACTGTATTTCACTCAAGATTAAAAGCAGATCAACCAATTACCGCTAATACAGTTACCACCCTTGTTTTTGATACCCCTCTGACAAACTCTCCATATTATACATACAATACTTCAACTGGTTATTTAACATTCACACAAGCAGGGAATTATCTAGTCACTATGCAAGCGGGATTTGGATCATTACAAGCTGGCGTACAATTAGTTTTAGGAATAAGATCTTTACCTATGGCTACTACAGCGTATTTAGGAAGAGCCAGTCACTATAATGCTGTAGCTACAGGAGCAACAATTGGTGAGCTTATGACTTATACTACAATGCTACAGGTTACACCAGGTCAGCAAGTGTATTTTAGTGCAGTAATTGCTACAGGAGGAGGAACTGTACTTAAAAATGAATCAGGTGGTACAGGAAATGGAAATGTAACCAATATTACTATTCAAAAAATATAATACAAATATCTAAAAATGTTATATTCCGTGAAAAATCTCAACCAAATAGTTGAGATTTTTTTATGCACTTTTTAATAAAATAATAGAACAAAAATCTGAAATTGTATTACTTAGTAAAATATATTCATAATATTATTATATTTGCCCAATATTTCTTATTGCTACCATAACCAATTAGAAACAATTTAATTATGAAAAAAACTTTACTTAGTCTTAGTATTTTATCTTTAGGTATAATTTCATACGCCCAAGTAGGTGTTGGCACTAACGATCCTAAGGCAACTTTAGATATTGTAGGAAAACCTACAGATACTACTGCTCCTGATGGGGTAATTGCACCTCGTATAAAACGAACGGAACTTATTGCAAAAAACACTATTTATACTACTGCTCAAACTGGTGCCATTGTATATGTTACAGATATAGCAGGGACAGCTGATGCTGCTGGCGGAAAAGCTGTTGATGTAACTGCCATAGGATACTACTATTTTGATGGTACTAAATGGATAAAACTAACACCTACACCAGTTATACAAGACTTACGTTTTTTAGGCTCTAACAATCACGTGACACAGGATGCTGGTGTTGGGAGCAACGGCACATCTCTTGGGTCAGGGAGTAATAACATTGCAATAGGTAGCAATGTTTTAAGTTCAAATACAACTGGATCTAGTGCAATTGGAATTGGATCAAACGCACTAAAGTCTGCTAATGGGCTAAATGGTGCATCATCACCAATTGCAATAGGAAACAATGCATTGCAAAACTTGACATCAGGAGTTTATATGACCGCTATCGGATATAACGCTTTAGGAAATGCAAGTAACGGAGGAAATTATTCTGTGGCAATTGGAAATAGTGCCTTAGCCGTAAATAACAATAGTTGGAATACAGCAGTTGGAGCAAATTCTTTACTAGCTGCAACTGGCGATGCCAACTCTTCTTTCGGATATCGAGCAGGAGCCTCAATGATAACAGGTACTTCGAACACCTATATCGGAGCCTCAACTGCGACATATCTTAAATCAAGTATTAGTCATAATGAAAATACATTTGTCGGATCACAAGTTACACAAAGTTCCTCTGATACTTCACCTGGTTTTGATGTCAAATATGATGGAGTATCAGCATTGGGAGCAATCTCTTTAAATAGGCTACCAACGACATTAAGAGCTATTAACCAGTCAAGTTTTTTTGGAACAAATTCTACCGTAGCCCCTTCCTACACAGGAACAAGTATAGTCTTCGGGACAGCAATTGGGGCACAAGCTACAGTTGGTGCAAGTAATTCTATTGTCTTAGGAAGGCTTCCAAATTCTATGATTGACAATAATGGTCTACCAACGACCAACCCACAAGATAACGTCGGTATTGGTACAATTGCTCCTACTAACGCCCTACATGTAAAAACGTCTGCTGATCCAGTAAAATTTGAAGGTTTAGTTACTGACGCAACAGCTGCTAATGTTGTCGTAGTTGACGGTAATGGTGTCTTAAAAACGGTTCCAAAATCTGGATTTGCAGCATCAACTGCTGACACTTCACCAGATGCTTGGGTTAACAATGCCGCCAACACACTTGTAGAATTAGGAACAACATCTGCGGGAGCTGCAAGAACAGTAGGTACTGAAGTTGTTGCAACTGATACTGGTAGATTTGGTATTAAAACACCTACACCAAATGCAACTTTAGAAGTTAAAAAATCTTCTACAACTCCTACAACATCTGTAGACGGAGTAATTCCTCCAAATATGACAAAATTAGAATTAGCAAGTAAAGTCGCAAATACATATGGATCAGCACAAACAGGTGCTATGGTATATGTAACTAATGTCACTGGGACTATTACTGGACCAAGCATAGCACAAGTACCTTATGTTAATGCTCCTGGTTACTATAATTTTGATGGAATAACATGGCAGCCAATATCTGGGGCATTGCCAGTTATTTTGGGTGTTATGCCTCCTCCTGGTAGTACTGCAACTAGTTCTCCTAATGTAACTAGAGCAACAACCAACACAAGAACTAATGCCAAAATCACTTTACCAAATGGAAAATGGAAAGTAACAACTAACATCCTAATGTCGACAAATACATGTACGACAGCTGGCGCTTGGGCTTGGCATAAATTTACATTAGCAAACGCTGGTACAACAACTTCAACATCAGACTTAGTCGGTGCAACACAAGTGAGTGGATCATACTATTCGCCAGGTGGAACTGTGACAGGAACAAGTGGTTGGTCATATTCTATGGTGACTGGTGATTTAGTTATTAATAACACATCTGGAGCAGACAAAATATACGACTTAGTTTATGTTCAAATGTTTTACAACGGAGGTATTACAGCAGCTTGTACATTTGACAATGTAAGTAATAACGGTGCTGCAGAAAATAATATATCTGCTATTAGAATCCAATAATCTAGTTGATTAAAATAATCTTAAAAAATCTCAACCTATGGGTTGAGATTTTTTTTATGCAGTTTTTAATAAAATAATAGGACAAAAATCTGAAATTGTATTATTTAGTAAAATATATTCATAATATTATTATATTTGCCCAATATTTCTTATTGCTACCATAACCAATTAGAAACAATTTAATTATGAAAAAAACTTTACTTAGTCTTAGTATTTTAACTTTAGGTATAATTTCATACGCCCAAGTTGGTATAGGAACTGAGTCTCCTACAACTACATTAGAAGTGAGAAAATCTACTACCAACCCAACAACAGTTGCTGATGGTATTAGACCTCCTAATATGACTAAAACTGAACTAGCAAACAAAGCTGCTACTACTTATGGCGTATCGCAAGCCGGAACTATTATATATGTAAATGATAACACTGGAGGTACTACAGGTACAAGTGTTGCGCAAGTAGCAAATATCAATGTAACAGGATATTATTTTTTTGATGGTAGTATATGGCAAAAAATGTCTTCTACTGCAGGAGGTGATACTACAAATGATGCTTGGGTTAACAATGCCGCCAACACACGTGTAGAATTAGGAACAACATCTGCAGGAGCTGCAAGAACAGCAGGTACTGAAGTTGTTGCAACTGATACTGGTAGATTTGGTATTAAAACACCTACACCAAATGCAACTTTAGAAGTTAAAAAATCTTCTACAACTCCTACAACATCTGTAGACGGAGTAATTCCTCCAAATATGACAAAGTTAGAGTTGGCAAATAAAACAACTGGTACTTATAGTGCTCCCCAAAAAAGTGCATTGGTTTATGTTTCTGATATTTCAGGTACATTCACAGGAACTGCGAGTGAATCTCAAGTTACTGATATTTTAGGAAAAGGATATTACTATTTTGATGATACGGTTTCCCCAAATGGACGTTGGGTATCGTTATATGATCCTAAATCTATTGCTATTCCTATTATTTATGGAACAATGGCAAGTTCTACCACAGGAGGTGCTAAAAATATAAATCCTATTGGAACAAGTGCTACACCGTTGAATTCATACATTACTCTTGGACCTGGAAAATGGTTATTATCGGTAAATATATTATTATTTGCTAATACTGCTTTAAGAAATGCAACAACATCTCCTTGGATTTGGGCAAGATTAACTTTTAATGATGGTACTACCCTAGCTAACATACAGACAAATACAACACAAACGGGAGATTTTGTTGGTAGTACTCTTATAAGTGGTTCTTTTTTCTCTCCACCTACTCCTAGTTCTAATGGACAGAGACCAACATATGTATATTCAATGTTATCAGGACAGGTTGTAATCAATAACACTTCAGGTGCAAATAAAATGTATGGGTTAATGTGGTGGAGTTCTGAGAGTAATACAACTGAAACGACATATCAATTTATTAATCTTTCATCTGCTGGCAATGGTGAAAATGTTATTACAGCTATGAGAATTCAATAAGCTTAAAATAAAAAAAACTCAACCAAATGGTTGAGTTTTTTTTATTTCCTAGAAGCTAAAATTTTGTCAATGCGATTTCCATCTTTATCAATAATTTCAAGGGTTAAATCGTCTACTTCAACTTTATCACCAACATTTGGGATTGTTTCGTATTTATCTAAGAAAATTCCGGCAACTGTAACGTATCTATTTTCGATATCTTCTTCAATCTCGATATCAAAGAATTTCTCAAACTCATAAATCGAGTATTGTCCATCTATCAACCAAGTTCCGTCTTCGCGTTCTACGATTTCATAATCTTCGTTTTGGTTCTCAGGCGTATCTCCAACCAATTCGTCCAAAATATCGTTTATCGTCACAACTCCAGCTGTAGTCCCGTATTCGTCTAAAATAACAGCAAAATGCGCTTGCGAATTTTGCAACATTTCTAACAAAGGATAACTGAACGAATTTTCGTTAACAAAAACAGGTTTGTGAATATATTTTTTTAAGCTAAAATCATCTTTGCTTACACCAAACATATCTTTCAATTTTAAAATACCAACGATTTCGTCTAAATTATTGTTCTTCGTAACTGGATAAGCAGAAAATTTGTTCTTTTTTACCTTTGCTCTCGCTTGTTCATAATCGTCAGAAATATCCAAATATGTAATTTCCGATCGATGCGTCGCCAAAGTATTTACGCGACGATCACCTAATTCAAAAACACGCTCCAAAATCTCGTGTTCTTTCTCCTGAATCTCACCTCCTTCTGTACTTTCTTTGATGATATTTTTTATTTCTTCTTCTGTTACAACTTCTCCTCCTTCGTCTTTTATTCCAAATAATCGCAGAAAAAAATCATTTGTCGCTGTTAGCATCCAAACAAACGGCGAAGCTATTACAGACAATAATTTCATTGGTTTAGAAAAAATCGTAGAAACAGCTTCCGGAAATTTCATACCCAAACGTTTCGGTAATAATTCGCCAAAAACAATCGAAAAATAAGTAATAATAACCACCATTATGATAGATGCTGAGGTCTTAGCATACGGTGCTATAAAACTAAACTGTGTTAAAAATTGTGTTAAATCTGCTGTCAATTTATCTCCCGAAAACACCCCCAACAAGATACCAATAAGGGTAATACCTATTTGTACAGTAGAAAGAAATCTGTTCGGATTTTCAGCAAGTTCAAGTGCAGTTTTTGCTCCAGAACTTCCTTTTTTCATTTCATTTTCTAGTTTAAATTTTCTTGACGAAACCAATGCCATTTCTGACATCGAAAAAATTCCGTTCAACAAAATCAAGATAATTATTATAAGAATCTCCACTTTTATTTTATAATTTTGATAAAAATAAACCAAAATATATACCTATCATAATGTCACAAATTAATATTATGAAATTTTCTTATTTAATGTTACTTGTTTTTGTTCTTAATGCAGGTTGCGCCTTCGGGAACAGCGAACAAACTCCAGTAGAAAATGATACTATACAACCTTTTACAACTGCAGAATTGATTGGAAAAGGAACACCAACAATGGTTGGAAAGGAATATAAATTATTGCCAGAAGTAGCAAAACAATTCGAATTATTAAAAGCTGATGCTAAAAAAGCAGGCTTCAAAGTCCATGTCGTTTCAAGTTATAGAAATTACACTTACCAAAACGGAATTTGGGAGCGTAAATACAAAGCCAATCAAGCGAAAAAAATTGCAGCAAAACAAAACGTTGAAAAGATTATAGAATATTCAACGATTCCAGGAACTTCTCGTCATCACTGGGGTACAGATTTAGATATTATTGATGCAACTAAAGGAATTCCTTCAGATCCGTTAAACGAAAAACACTTTAATGAAGGTGGAATAATGCACAATTTTAAACTTTGGTTAGATCAAAATGCTTCAAAATATGGTTTTTATTTAGTGTACACAGATAATGCAACAAGAAAAGGTTTCAAATACGAACCTTGGCATTTTTCGTACAAAGCTATTTCTCAACCAATGCTAAAAGCTTACAAAAAGTTAGATGTAAAAAAAGTTTTGCAAGAAAATAAATTAATGGGAAGTGAGAATTTCACTGACGATTTTATTGAAAAATACCGAAAAGAAAATATTTTAGACATAAATCCAGAAATTAAATAGTTAAAGCTCCAAGTTTGGAGCTTTTTTTGTGGTAGCTATATATCAGAAAACAGTTTAGATATTATGTACGCTCGATTTTTTATAGCATTGTTTTTTAGCATGAGTTTGTTCGCTTTTGCTAAAGATACAATTGTGAAAGATTTGGACGGAGATGGTAAATTTGATAAAATATCAATCAACCAAGAAACTAAAACAATTATCTACCTTTTATCTTCATTAGATTATAAAAAACAAACAAGTTTACCATTTGATGAGCTTTCAAAAGATGCTGCATTAGAAGAAACGAAGAATGGTTTTAAGTTTGAGAACAATATTGGAAATACTGTTTTTACTTCTTTTTTTAGATACAATAAAAAAGAGAATAACATCGAATTAGTTGCTCTTAAACGTAAAATTATTTCAAATGATTATTCTGCAGAAAATGGAGAATCTAGTTTTGATACTGTTTCTAAAGAATTTATTGGCAAATGGAATCGTTTAGATCAAACTACAAATAAAGTAATAGCATTACCTACTCTAAAAGCAAAAATTGATTTAGAAAATGTTTCTCTAAATCAGTTTAATGATACTTATTTAAAGAAATTTGAACAGCAAAGTTTAACTTTTTATAAAACCGAAATAGCGAAATAATCCTATTTCGATAAATCTATTGTTCTAAATGTTAGATTAACTCGAGGTTGTGATACCTTTTTGGTCGGTGGTAAACGATGCAACCAATTATCTTGCGTTTCGCCTTTCATTACTAATAAGCTACCACTTGCTAAATTAAGCGAAACAGCTTCTTTGCTTTCTTTATGCTTGAATCCAAATTTTCGTTCAGCTCCAAAACTAAGAGAAGCAATTGCCCCATGACGCTTCAATTGTTTTTCTCCGTCACTATGCCAAGCCATTCCTTCAGAACCATCGTGATATAAATTGAGTAGGCATGAATTATAGGTTTCTCCTGTTTTTGCTTCTGCCAATTTTTTTAGTTCAATTAATGTGTCGGTCCATGGTAAAGCTGTTTTGGTAATTTTAGAATAGGTATAAGCAAATGGTAAATCGCCGTACCAAGCAATTTTACGTTTTGTTTCTATTAATTTACCAAAAATAATTGCCTGATCATTCTTCCACTCTATTTCATCTAACAATTTTTTATAATAAACAAAGGCTTCTTCATCACTCATTATTTGCCCAAAATAATTAACAATTCCATCTCTTGGTAATAAGTTTTGTTCTTCGTTATATAAATCGTTAAATAAATCCATTGCATCTAATCTTACAACTAAATTAATTAAAACTATCAAAACAACAGCATCATTTACAATATCTGTAAAACAAAAACACACGAAAAACTTAACATTAGATTTCTGAAAAAAAGTTTGGTTTATTTGATTTTTTATTTACTTTTATTTAACCAAAATTTAACAAATAATGAATAAACTGATTTACAAAAACTCAATTAACTTTTTCATCGTATGCTGTGTTTTACTATCTGCTTCAGTATTTTTAAAAGTTTTGAAAGTGGACAACGCCGATTTCATCCTAAACATTAGTTTTTCTCTAACTATTATCTCTCTTATATCTATAATGTTACGTTATAAAGTAAAAAAAGAAATGAAAAATATTACAGTAGAATAATTTAAATGAATTGAATGAATTTGTTTTTGATGAAATAAAACAGATGATTTCTAAAATTATAGTTTTGACCGTTTATAAAAACAATAAACGCTCAAATTATATAATGTAAGTAATTAGAAATTTTATTTTCATTGAAGATAAAAAAGTAAAAGCAACGATTATTTCGTTGCTTTTACTTTTAAATAGTGTTCAAATTTTAATCCGTTTATATTATATGGATCAAATCCTTTGTATAAATTTTCGATCAAATTTTTTACTTGAAAATAATTAAATAACGTTGAATATGCTCCTTGTTCATCATAAATAGGAATCTCAACTAAGAATAAAAAACGATCGTACTTTGATATTTGAACAGTATTTCCATCGCGATTTACAAAACCAATATAACTCCCGTCATAATCTGGTAAATTATGAAAAATCTCGATAGCTTGCTGTAAACTACCTTCTAAAGGTAATTCCGTTTCGACACAAAGGTCATCTGCGTAATTTTCAAAGAATATTTTCACATTGCAAAAGTAAGAAATTTTAATGTATTTTGAAGAATTCCTTTTTTTTCGGGTTATAATTATTAAATTAGCAATCAAATTATGGAAAAAATGAGTTACGACATTATAGTTATTGGAAGTGGTCCTGGTGGATACGTTGCAGCGATTAGAGCAGCACAATTAGGTAAAAAAGTAGCAATTGTAGAAAAAGCTGAATTAGGAGGAATCTGCCTTAACTGGGGATGTATACCAACTAAAGCATTATTAAAATCTGCTCAAGTTTTTAAATACTTAAATCATGCAGAAGATTTCGGAATTAACTTACCTTCAGATATTTCATTCGAATTCGGAAACGTAGTTTCTCGTAGTAGAGGCGTTGCAGATCGTATGAGTAAAGGTGTTCAATTCTTAATGAAAAAGAACAAAATTGAAGTAATTCAAGGTGAAGCCAAAGTTTTACCAGGTAAAAAAGTAAAAGTTACAGCTGCAGATGGTTCTGTTAGCGAATTATCTTCAGAAAATATAATTATTGCAACTGGTGCACGTTCTCGCGAATTACCAGCTTTACCACAAGATGGTAAAAAAGTAATTGGTTACCGCGGAGCTTTAGCAATGGAAAAACAACCAAAATCTATGATTGTTGTTGGTTCTGGTGCAATTGGAGTTGAGTTTGCTCACTTCTACAATACTTTAGGAACTGAAGTTACAATTGTAGAGTTTTTACCACGCATTGTAAATGTTGAGGACGAAGATATTTCAAAACAATTACAATTATCGCTTAAAAAATCTGGAATTAACATTTTAACAAATGCTGAAGTTACAGGTGTTGATACAACTGGTGATTTAGTAAAAGCTACAATTAAAACGGCTAAAGGTGAAGAAGTAATTGAAGCTGAAGTTGTTTTATCTGCTGTTGGGGTTGTTCCAAATACAGAAAATATCGGTCTTGAAGAAGTTGGTATTGCAACAGAAAGAGGTAAAATTGTTATTAATGATTTCTGCGAAACATCTGTAAAAGGTTACTACGCAATTGGTGATGTAGTAAAAGGAGCTGATTTAGCACACTTAGCATCTGCACAAGGTATTTTATGTGTTGAGCATATTGCTGGTGAAAAAGTTGAGCCAATCGACTACGGAAATATCCCAGGTTGTACATATTGTTCACCAGAAATTGCATCTGTTGGTCTTACAGAAGCAAAAGCAAAAGAAGCTGGTTACGAAGTTAAAGTTGGTAAATTCCCTTTCTCTGCAAACGGAAAAGCTGTTGCAAATGGAGCTGCTGATGGTTTTGTAAAAGTTGTTTTTGATGCAAAATATGGTGAATGGTTAGGATGTCACATGATTGGTGATGGAGTAACTGAAATGATTGCAGAAGCAGTTGTTGCACGTAAATTAGAAACAACAGCACATGAAATTATGAAGTCTGTTCACGCACATCCGACTATGGCAGAAGCTATTATGGAAGCAGTGGAAGATGCATATGGTCATGCTATTCATATCTAAAAGAATAATTCTTAATATTAAAAATCTCGAAATTTTACAATTTCGAGATTTTTTTTGTCCTATAATTGAGTTATTTTAGCTCATGAAAGTAGAAGTTAATAATTTATCTATCATACGAATATTTTTGAATTGGTATATTCCTTGATGGCTAAATATTAATCAAAACTAAAAAAACCTAATCTAAAAGTTAATCCTTTGAAAATCAACCTAAAAAAAACACTAAAATACTTTTTCTACACATTAATATCAATCATCATTTTATTGGTAATTACGATTTTTAGTTTAAGAATTCCAGCAGTTCAAAATTTTGTAAAAGGTCATTTAATTACTTATCTCGAAGATAAAATACAGACTAAAGTTACTTTAGAAAAAGTTTATATCGATTTTCCGAGTAATCTAGAAATCAAAAATTTATATCTACAAGGTCAAGATGTTGATACATTGTTGTATGTAAAAAACTTTGATGTTGGGCTAGATATTTGGCAATTACTTAAGAATAAAGCGGATATCAATTCCATTAATTTAGATGGTGTACGAGCTAATGTAGTTCGAAATCAAGATGGAACATTTAATTTTGATTACATCACAAATGCTTTTGCAACTACGGATAAAGAAGAGGAAAAAGATACAAAACCATTCATTATCTCTTTAGACAAAATAAAACTAAAAGATATTGATATTGCTTTTACTGACAAACAAGCTGGAAATAACATTAAAATAGCTTTAAATCAATTTGATACTCGTGTCAAAACATTTGATTTAGATAAAAATAATTACGCAATTGGTGATTTAGTTCTTGATGGTTTAAAGTTAAAATTGAAACAAGATTTAGTAAAAGAAGTTGCGAAAAAGGTTGAAGAAAAAGTGGATTCTTTAAACCAAAAACAACCAATGAAGATTGATTTAAAAGGAATTCAATTAACTAATTTTGACATTGATTATGGTGACGATAATACACAACTTTTTGCAAAACTAAACTTCAAAGAATTTAAAACAACAATCAAAAAAATTGATTTAGAGAAGAATTCGTACGATGTTGGTGATATAAAACTGAATGGTTTAAATTTACAATTCAATCAAAAATTACTTCAAAATATAAAAGAGCAATCAACTGACCAAGTTGATAAAAAAACGACAACTTCTCCCCTACAATTAGCTTTAAACAAAATAAATCTGAACGATATTAATGTAGAATATGGTGATGATAACGCAAAAATGTATGCAAAAGTTAAGTTAAATGATTTTAATACGATAATTCATAAACTTGATCTTGAGCAGAATAATTACCAAATTGGTGACATAAATCTGGATGGTTTAGATGTTGTTTACAATCAAAAAGCAATTCAGAAAAAAGCAACAAATCCTACTTCAACCTCATCAAATCCTGCTTTGTTGTTAGATTTGAATAAAATAAATCTTACCAATGTAAAAGTCGATTATAATGATCAATCTTCAAGAACTTCTGCTAAAATTGATTTAAAAGATTTGAAATCAAAAATCAATAAAATTGATCTTGACAAAGCGATTTACGATATTGACCACGTTATTTTGAAAGGTGGAAATATAAATGCTAATCTGCATTTAGCTTCAACTAATACAAGCTCTAAAACAAATACCTCTTCTCCACCAATGAATTTGGAGTTGAAAAAATTGCTTTTAGATCAAGTAAAAGTCAATTATAACAATACTGCCGTTGCTCCAACAAAGCAAGGAATGGATTATAATTATCTTCGTTTTTCTAAATTAAACGTTGATGTAGAGAATTTCAGAATGGTAAATAATTCGTTTACTGGTTCTATCAAAAAAGGAGAAATTAATGAAGCAAGAGGTTTGAATATTCAGCGTTTGAACACCGATTTTTTCTATGGAGAAAAACAAGCTTATCTAAAAAACTTATATTTACAAACGCCACGAACTTTACTTCGCGATCAAATTAATTTGTCTTACCAATCAATGAATCAATTAACAAATCATCCCGAAAATGTAATTGTTAATGCAACTATTCGCCAGTCAAAAATTGGTTTTGCTGATATTTTGATGCTGGTTCCGACACTTCGAAACACACCACCGTTTGATAAATATCCAAACGGAACACTTAATATTGATACGCGTGTTAGTGGAAAAGTAAATGATTTGGCTATTAATCATTTAAATGTTTCTGGATTAGATGATTTACAATTATCAGCTTCTGGACGTGTTAAAAATGCGATGAATCCGGATAAATTGTATTACGATTTAGCAATCAAAAACTTTTCTACTTCAGCTAAAACAATTTATAGCCTTGTTCCTAAAAATACAATTCCAAGTACTATTAGAATACCTTCAAAACTGTCTGTTAATGGTAAAGCGAAGGGTTCTACAACAGTTGTTAATACTCAACTTAATTTAATTTCTACACTTGGAGATGCAAATCTTGATGCGAATATAGACATACGCAAAAAAGATGCTGAAAAATATTCGATAAAAGCTGATTTAAGAAACTTAGATGTTGGTACATTAATTAGCAACAAAGATTTAGGAAAAATTACGGCTAAAATCAATGCGAAAGGTGAAAGTTTCAATCCAGAAAAGATGAATACAACCTTTGATGGCAATATAACTTCTGCAACATACAATAAATACAACTATAAAAACGTCGCTTTAGACGGAAAAATAAACAATGGAGCTTTTTTTGCGCATTTAAATTCTGATGATCCAAATGCTAACTTAAACTTGATTGCTTCTGGAGTTTATAAGAAAGAACTAACAGATGTAAAAATTAATGGAGATATCAGTAAAATAGACATCAATAAATTAGGTTTTTATGCAACTCCAATGATTGTTAAAGGAGCTATTAATGCAGATTTTGCTAATTTAAATCCAGATGAATTAAATGGAACTTTACTTCTAAAAGATTTTGCTATTTCGGATACAAAAGAGATTTTCCCTGTCCAAGAAATGAGCTTAATCGCTATTTCTACTGTAGACTCTAATCAAATAAAATTAACTTCTCAAATTGCGGATGCTGAGTTAAATGGAAAATTCAAACTAACTCAAATTTTTGGTGCATTAGCAGAAACTGTGAACGAATATTATAATTTTCAGGATAAAAAAACAGCTACCAAAATAGATCCTCATCAATATTTTACACTAAATGCAAAAGTAAAAGATGATGATTTAATCAGAAAGTTTTTACCGGATTTGAGTAGTTTCGAAACGATTACCTTAAATGCAAATTATAATGCAGATGATAAAAAAATACTAGTTGATGCTGAAATTCCGAATTTAACTTACAGAAAAAATGTGATTGATGCAGGTAAACTACATATTGACAATACTACTGATGCGCTAAATTATAAGTTGAATATTGGAGGTTTAAAAAGTGAAAGTTTTCAGTTAAAGAAAATTGACCTTAATGGAGATATCGCGCAAAACACGGTCAACTATTCTGTTTCGACTAAAGATGATAAAGATGCTACACAATTTTTGGTTGCAGGTAATGTAAAATTGATTGATGAGATTACAAACATTAGCTTAAACCCGAATGGTTTGGTATTAAATTATGATCAATGGCAAGTAAAAGATGGTAATTTAATTCAAATTCAAAAAGATGGAATTGTCGCTAATAATTTCAGTATTTCGAATAATGGAAGTGAAATTTCTGTTCAATCTGACGGAAATAAAGGTTCAAGTCCATTAAATATTGCGATTAAAGATTTTAAAATCGAAACCATTACCGAATTAATCAAAAAAGATGATTTACCTGCTTCGGGTATTATAAATGGAACAGCAACAATAAAAGATCTGAATAAAGAAATGACGTTTAATGCAGATCTTAACGTAACAGAATTACAAGCGTTTGGAAATCCTGTTGGTAATCTTGTTGCCAAAGTTCAGAATACTTCTCCTTCGGTTATCAATGCAAATATTGCACTAACTGGAAATAACAATGATCTTAAAATTACAGGAGATTATAATACCAAAGAAAGCGCTTTCGATATGCTTTTAGCCATTAATAGACTTGAAATGAAAACAATTCAAGGGTTTTCTATGAATGCGATAAAAGATACAGAAGGTTTTATTTCAGGTAATTTGAACCTAAATGGAACAATTGAAAAACCAAGCATTTTAGGTAAAGTACAATTTAATGAAGTAGGTTTAACAGTTGCTGAAACAGGAAGTAATTTCAGAAAAATAAATGATGCAATTAATTTTACATCAAATGGTATTGAATTAAATAAATTTAAAATTAACGATGCTGACGGAAATTCCTTAACGCTAAATGGCTATGTATTAACAGAAACTTACCGAGATTTTGCTTTTGGCCTGACAGCGAATGCACGAAATTTCAAAGTTGTTAATTCAGAGAAATCAAGTGACGCATTAATGTATGGTGTTTTAGCAATTAACGCGAACCTAAATATTACAGGTGATATGGATTTACCTGTTGTTGACGGAAGTTTGAAAGTAACCGATAAAACAAACTTTACATTTGTTCTTCCACAGTCTTCTCCGTCTTTACAAGAGCGTGAAGGAATTGTAGAATTTATCGATCAAGATCAAGTTTCTTTACAAGAAACAATCAAAACTGACGAAATTTCGAGTGATACAAAAATCAAAGGATTTGATGTTAATGTAAATATTGACATTGATAAAGAAGCAAAAACATCACTTATTATTGATAAAGCAAATGGAGATTTTGTCGAAATACAAGGTGAAGCTCAGTTAACTGGCGGAATGGATCCATCTGGTAAAACAACTCTTGTTGGTGTTTATCAGGTAGAAAAAGGTGCTTACGAATTATCTGTTAGTTTACTAAAACGTCGTTTCGAAATTCAAAAAGGAAGTACGATTACGTGGACAGGCGAACCTACAACAGCTAATTTGGATATAACGGCTGTGTATGTTGCCCAGGCTGCACCAATTGATTTGGTTGAACAGCAGATTTCTGGTCTTTCTTCATCAGAAATGAATATGTACAAACAACGCATGCCTTTTAATACAAACTTGATGTTGAAAGGTGAATTACTAAAACCAGTTATTACCTTTGATATTTCGCTGAATGAAGATAATCCATCCATTCCAACTACCGTTTTAGATAACACAAAAGCGAAGTTAGATCAATTAAAAACAGACGAAGCTGAAATGAATAAACAAGTTTTTGCGTTATTATTATTAAATCGTTTTGTTGGCGAAAATCCATTCCAAAGTCAATCAGGAATGTCGGCAGAAACAATGGCAAAACAAAGTGTTAGTAATATTTTATCACAACAACTAAATAATTTAGCCTCAGATTTAATCAAAGGTGTAGATATTGATTTTGGATTAGATACACAAGATGATTATTCTACTGGATCTAAAAATACACGAACAGATTTGAATGTTGCTGTTAGTAAACGATTATTAAATGACAGATTAAAAGTATCTATCGGAAGTAATTTTGGACTTGAAGGTGATGCACGAGAAAACGAAAATATGACCAATATTGCAGGTGATATTACTGTAGATTACAGTTTGTCTCGCGATGGTCGTTATATATTAAGAGCTTATCGCAAAAACGAATATCAAGTTGCATTACAAGGACAAATTATAGAAACTGGAGTTGGTTTTATTATCACATTAGATTACGATAAATTCAAAGAAATTTTCGAAAAAAGAAAACGTAACAGATCATATAGACAATCACAAAAAGCCGAAACAAAATAATGAAAAACCTACATAAAACAGCTGTTAAACTTACGATTACTATTGGTGCAATTACCTTTATAGCGTCTTGTAGTAATACTCGATTTTTAGAAGAAGGACAAGAACTTTATACTGGTTCTACACTAAAAGTTGAAGGCGATTCATTATCAAAAAAAGAAAAAACGGCTTTAAAAGATCAGTTGCAGTCGACTATTATTCCAAAACCTAATTCAAGTTTTCTTGGTTTACGACCTCGTTTATATATTTACAACATTACAAGCGAACCTAAGAAACAAAAGGGACTAAAATATTGGTTAAAATATAAAGTTGGCGAAAAACCGGTGTTAATGAGTGATGTTGACATTGAGTTTAACAAAAACATTCTCGTTAATTATTCGGAGAATAAAGGTTATTTCAATGCAAAAGCGAAAAGTGATACTATCAGCAAAAACAAAAAAACTGAAGTTCATTACGAGCTAAATCCAAATGCGAGATATTATATCAGTCAAATTCATTTTCCGAAAGACACAAGCTCTGTTGCGAATCGAGAAATAGCGCAAACACAAGACAAAACTTTATTAAAAGCCGAACAACCTTTTGATTTGGATATAATAAAAGCTGAAAGAGAACGCATCGATACAAGACTGAAAGAGAAAGGTTTTTATTACTTTCATCCTGATAATATCATTGTACAAGCTGATAGTACTGTTAGTAAAAATCACAAAGTTGAGTTATTTGTCAAGTTAAAAAACAATACACCTCAGCAATCTAAAAATCAATATACAATTGATAAAGTGATTGTTTTTCCTGATTATAATTTACGTGATGTAAGAGATGGTAAATACTCTATTCCCATGCCTACAGATAGTTTAGAGAAATATTCGAAAGACAATTTTTATATGATTGACTCCAAGAATAATTTTAAATCTAAAGTATTTGATCGTGCATTATATTTTCAGAAAGGAGATTTATATAATCGTGCAGATCATAATTTATCACTTAATCGATTAATCAGTTTAGGCGTTTTTAAATTTGTTAAAAATGAATTTATTTTATCAGATCCTGAAAACAACAAGTTTGATGCTTATTATTTATTGACTCCAAGAGAATTTCAATCATTACGATTAGAAGTTTTAGGAAGAACAAATTCCGCAAATTATGGTGGTGGCGAATTAAATCTGAATTGGACACATCGCAACATTTTCAGAGATGCAGAGCAGTTAAAAATGGCTTTATTTGGTGCTTTTGATATGCAATTAGGAGGACCAAAAGATGCAAACAATATATTTAGAGCAGGTTTCAATTCGCAGTTATCAATCCCAAGAATTGTTGCTCCTTTCAAATTCAATTCTTCAAGTGCATTTGTACCACGAACTAATATTGCGATTAGTTACGAATTTCAGGACAGAACAAAATTATACACGCTTCATAATTTTAATACCTCATTTGGTTATGTTTGGAAAGAAAACGCGAGAAAAGAGCATGAATTAAAGCTTTTGGACGCTACATTGGTTTTTCCGCAGAAAGTGACAGATGAATACAATAGTAAAATTTATGATTCGATAGGTAATGTGATCAACCCAAGTCTTAAACGAGTTGTAGACAAACAATTAATTTTCGGTTCTACTTACGCTTATACTTATACCACAACAATGTTACCACGAACAAATACAATTTATTATCGCGGAACAATTGATTTAGCAGGTAATATAGCTGGCTTAATTTCAGGCGGAAACGCTAAAAAAGATGATCAAAAAGAGATTTTCAAAATTCCATTTAGTCAATATGCAAAAATGGAACATGACTTTAGATTCTATCATAAATTAAGTGAAAAATCATCTATCGCAACTCGTTTTATAGCTGGTGTTGCTTACCCTTATGGTAACTCAGAATATATTCCGTTTTCAAAACAATTTTTTGTAGGAGGAAGTAATAGTATCAGGGCATTTAGGGCACGTACTTTAGGACCCGGAAGCTACGATCCTCGTACTCAAAACGCAAGTTTCTACTTTGATCAATCGGGAGATATTAAGTTAGAGTTGAATGCAGAATATCGCGCAAATCTCTTTAGTTTTCTAAATCTTGCAATATTTGCAGATGCGGGAAATATATGGTTGGTAAATGAAGACGAAACTCGCCCAGGAGGAAAAT
Organism: Empedobacter sedimenti; assembly: GCF_030005555.1. Lineage (GTDB taxonomy): Bacteria > Bacteroidota > Bacteroidia > Flavobacteriales > Weeksellaceae > Empedobacter > Empedobacter sedimenti. The sequence goes on from NZ_JASCQG010000003.1 coordinate 45,878, forward strand.
TTTCGAAAGATTTTATGAGCGAAATTGCAGTTGGAGCCGGAATTGGATTACGCTTCGATTTCTCTATTATGGTACTTCGATTAGATGTTGCAACTCCATTACGCGTCCCGTATTATGACAAAGGTGATCGTTGGGCTTTTGATGAAATAGATTTTAGTGATAAAACTTGGCGAAAAGACAATCTAATTTTCAATATTGCAATTGGATATCCTTTTTAAAAATTTTGAAATTGCTTTACATAAAAAAACTCAACCAAATTGGTTGAGTTTTTTTATTATAATTCAAATAATTAACTATTTAAAATTAATTTTTCCTCCAGCAATCTTTTTCTGATTACGTCTTTCTGGATTTCCATAAATATCAATCACACCTCCTGCTCTTGTTTTTGCATCAACAGAATCTGTAGAAGTTGCTTCTATTACACCTCCAGCATTTGTAGTTAATGATGAACTTTGAGCTTCTAATGTTTTAGAAAAATATTTTCCTCCCGAATTAGAAATTACGGTTTGAGTTTCAGCTTTACCTCTCAAAATAACTTCTGCTCCAGAGTTTATTTTCACTTCTAATCTATTAACATCTACAGGTAATTTGATTGACGAACCCTCGTTTGATGTTAAGTTTAATGATTGAACTTTTACTTCATCATCCGAATAAATAGTAGATCCTTGACTTGCTTGTATATCGTACAACGATTTGTAATATACTTTTACAGTTGCTTCACCACCTTGCATTAGTTTTACACCTGTCATTTTCAGTTTCAATTCTCCATTATTATTCTCAACTTGTACATCTTCAGCATTTACACCGTCAATTACAACAAGATTTTTAAGAGATGAAATCAACTCTACAGGAATTTTATCATAAACTTTTAGTTTATTAAATTCACCAACATTTCGTTCTACTTGTGCAAAAGAAAAAGTTGCACTAAATAAAGTGACCGCTGTGATTAAGATATTTTTCATAAAAAAAGTTTTCTATTTTGATGTTGAATTTACACAAAATTCAAACCAAAATAGAAAACCTATGTTATTTTAAAAAATTTAAAATTTTATTATTTTGCTCCTTCTGCTGTTAATTCGGCAATACGAACAATAATTTCTGTTGCTTTTTCCATAGATTCTACAGGTACATATTCGTAAGGTCCGTGGAAATTATGACCTCCAGCAAAAATATTAGGACAAGGTAATCCCATAAAAGATAAACGAGCACCATCAGTACCACCACGAATTGGTTTGATATTTGGCGTAACTCCACAATCTTTTAAAGCTTGTTCTGCGATTTCAACTGATTGGAATTTCTCTTTTACTTTCTCGATCATATTAAAATATTGATCTGAAACTTCAGCTGTAATTACTTCATGATCAAAACGCTCTTGAATATCAGCAGCAATCTGTAAAAATAAAGCTTTACGCGCTTCATATTGCTCCATATCATGATCACGGATAATGTAAACCATTTTTGCTTCAGATACATTTCCTGTAATTTTAGCTAAATGGAAAAATCCTTCGCGACCGTCAGTTAATTCAGGAACTTCATCATTTGGTAATTGAGCTGCAAATTCCATTGCAATATTAGATGCATTAATCATCTTATCTTTTGCATAACCTGGGTGAACAGATTTACCTTTGATTGTTACAATTCCAGAAGCAGCGTTAAAGTTTTCGTATTCTAATTCTCCAATTTCAGAACCATCCATTGTGTATCCCCATTCGGCTCCAAATTTCTCAACATTAAAGAAATCTGCACCACGACCAACTTCTTCGTCAGGAGTAAACCCAATCGCGATACGTCCGTGTTTAATTTCTGGATGAGCGATCAAATATTCTGCAGCTGTTACAATTTCTGCAACACCAGCTTTATCATCAGCACCTAATAATGTTGTACCATCAGTTGTAATGATAGTTTGTCCTTTATATTGTGTTAATTCAGGAAACTCATTTGGCGATAAAATCATTGATTCGTTCAATTTAATATCTCCTCCATCATAATTTTCCCAAATTTGAGGTTGTACATTTTCTCCAGAAAAATCTGGTGAAGTATCCATATGAGAAACAAACCCAATTGTAGGCACTTCGTGATCTACTGTAGAAGGAACATATCCAAAAACATATCCGTTTTCATCAATTGAAACATCCTCTAAACCGATTTGTTTTAACTCTTCAACCAAATAATTTGCTAAATCCCATTGACGATCTGTACTAGGAAATTTATCTAAGAAAGCCTCACTTTCAGTATAAGTTTTAACATATTTCAAAAAGCGTGTTACCAACTTTTCTCTCCATTCTGTTTGCATTGCGTTTTAATTTTTGTCAAAATTAGTAAATTATCTACCTTTAATGCGCAAATAACACAAAAAAATGAGTGATTCAACTTTTAAAATTATTGAATGCCCACGCGATGCGATGCAAGGTAGAAAAGAGTTTATACCAACTGACGCGAAGATAGATTACTTAAATCGATTATTAACAGTCGGTTTTGAAGCGATTGACTGTGGAAGCTTTGTATCACCAAAAGCGATTCCGCAAATGGCTGATACGAAAGAAGTTTTAGACAATATTGACACTTCTACTACAAAGTCAAAATTATCTGTTGTTGTAGCCAATAAAAGTGGTGCTATAAAAGCTGCAGAACATGTGAAAGTAGATATCATTGGATTTCCTTTTTCGATTTCGGAGAATTTTCAGCAATTTAATACAAACAAAAGTAGAGAGGAAGCTTTTGAAATGGTAAAAGAAATTAATGAAATTGCTTTGGATAACGGAAAACATATGTTAATTTACCTTTCGATGGCGTTTGGGAATCCTTATGAAGAGATTTGGAATGAAGAAATCGTAAAAGAATGGACTCAAAAAATGGCAGATTTAGGAATTACATCAATTAATTTGTCAGATACAATTGGTGTAGCTGATGAAAAAACGATTGTAGATTTATTCCAAAATTTAATTCCACATTATCCAGAAATCGAATTTGGTGCTCATTTTCATACTATTTACACTGATTGGCATTCAAAAATACAAGCCGCTTATGACAATGGTTGTAGACGTTTTGATGGTGCAATAAAAGGTTTGGGAGGCTGTCCTATGTCAAAAAGTGATATGGTAGGAAATATGCCCACAGAGAAGTTGATAAGCTTTGCAAATGAACACAAAGAAAATCATGGTTTAAATCTTTTTGATTTTGAATCTGCTTGGAATGTTTCGTTGCGTACATTTGGCTTAGTTTAATCTTAACAATAAACTAAAAAATCAATTCTTTTGTTAAAGGAAATTAAAATATGCTTGACTTTAACAAAAAAAGTTAAATTTGCTGATCGATAAGTTATATTATCCAGCTTAGAATATAAAAATGAAATTAAAGTATATGAAATTTAAATCGACTATGATGTTGTTAATCGCAACATTATTTACGGTAAATACTTTTGCACAAACTGCAAAAACAACACCTAAACGCCTTGCTAAAGTAGATGGTATTGCGGCTGTAGTTGGAGATCAAATTGTTTTAGAATCTGATGTTGATCGTGATTATTTAATGACTCAACAACAAGGAATGAAAGTTGAGGACAAATGTGATTTCTTAAATGACATTATGTTAGACAAAATGTTAGTAGATCGTGCAAAACAAGATACTTTAATCAAAGTTACACAAGATGAGGTAACACGTCAGTTAAATGGTCAAATTGAAGGGTGGATTGCTCAAGCTGGTGGTGAAAAACAAATTTTAGATTATTTTGGATTCCGCACAATGGCTGAAATGAAGAATGAAATGAAATATCTTGTTGAAGATAATATCTATGCTCGTAACAAAAAAGAAATGGTTACTAAAGGTGCAGATGCTACTCCAGAAGAAGTTCGTTTATTTTTTGAGAAACATCAAGGAGAATTACCAGATATGAAAGACGAGGTTTCTATAAGCCATATTGTTCTTTATCCTGAAGTTTCTGCTCAAAATCAACAAAAGATTATTGATCAATTAAAAGAGATCAAAAAAGAAGTGGAAGAAGGAGCGTCTTTTGCTACAAAAGCAATTTTATATTCAGAAGATCCAGGTTCTGCTAGCAATGGTGGTGAAATCAAAAAAGTATTACGAGGAAAAATGGTAAAAGAATTTGATGCTGTTGCATTTAATTTACAAGAAGGTGAAATTTCTGAACCATTCAAAACTGATTTTGGATATCATATCATTAAATTAGAGAAACGTAAAGGTCAAGAATTAGATTTACGTCATATTTTGGTTACATTAAAACCTACTGAAGAAGAAATTAAAGCAGCAAATAATAAATTAGATTCGATCCGAATTTTAATTAACGAAGGTAAAATGACTTTTAAAGATGCAGCATTAAGATTTTCTGACGATAAATTCACGAAATTTAACTCAGGAAACATCATGAATCCAAACTCTGGTGATGATCGTTTTGAAAAAATGGCTTTACCTATACCAATGTTTACAGCGATTACAGCTTTAAATCCTGGAGATATTTCTTCTGTTTTTGAAGATGATTTTGATAATAGAAAATCTGTTCGTATTATTAAGTTAGATAAATTTTATCCTGAACATAAAATTAACTACGAGGATGATTATTACAGAATCCAGAAATTCGCAATTCAAGACAAAGAACGTACAATGTTGTTAGATTGGGTAAAACGTCAGGTTGGTGATGCTTATGTAAAAATCGGTAACGAATACCAAAGTTGTAACTTCCCTATCGATTGGGAGAAAAAACAAAAGAAATAATTAGAATAAATTCTAAATAAAAAAACCACTCAAAATTGAGTGGTTTTTTTTGTATTCTATCTTATATAATTACTTAGCTATTGTCACTTGTGATGGCCAAATTAGTTTAGAAGGTTCAAACCCAACTTTCATAGCCGAATCTAAAAAACGATCTTTTACTTTATCTGAAATTTCTTTTTTACGAGATAAAATCCATAAAAACTTATAATCTTCACTTGCAACTAATGCATTGTTATAATCTTTATCAAAATCAATCACATATAATTTACGTGCAAAAGTTGGTAAAAAAGTAGTTTTAAACAAACCTACATTCTCAATCTCTTGATTTGCGATACCTTCTGTTTTGTCCCAAGCTTTTTTCTTCGCATCATATCCACGTACAATTACTTCTAAGGATCCGTCTTCGTTCAACGTAAAACGATGAGTAACGTTAGTTTGATTTTTTTGTACTTTATTCTCCAAACGAGCAATTTCGTACCAACGTCCTACAAATCCACCCAAATCAAAATTTTGCGCTGGTTTGTATTTCACATTCTTCTTATTATGATTTACGATATATGCAGTCGTCCCAATCGCAAGCGCGGCAAGGGCTAATTTCTTTAAATTCATTCTTCTAAATTGTTAGGTTGCAAATGTATCAATAAAAATAAAATTGAAAAAATCAGATTTCTAATTTTGATATTATTAAAATAATATTTAATTTTATTTAAAACACTTTTAATTTTATTTAAAAATGATTAAAAAATTACCTGTCTTATGTCCTAGTTGCGAAGGAGAATTAGCTGTAGAGAAATTAACTTGTAATAATTGTCAAACACAAGTTGTCGGAAATTATGAACTTCCTTTATTCTTAAAACTTACAAACGAAGAACAAGCTTTTATTATGCAGTTTTTTGTAAACTCTGGCAGCTTAAAAGATATGGCAAAAGATTTTGAAGTGAGTTACCCAACCATGAGAAATAAAGTTGATGACTTGATTAGTAAGATTAAAACTATGTCCGATGAGTAAAGAATTTACAGTTTCTATGTCACCTTTCTTTAAGGTAACTACAATTTTTTTGGTTTTATTATTAATCTTAATTGGTGGAATATTACTTAAAGAAACAGAAATATATATTGCAGCTATTTATGTAATTATCATTTATCCATTGTTTTTATATTATTATTTAATTTCTTTAAATAAAATTAAAGTTGATTTAAATAATATTTATTTACAATCAAAAATTAAAACAATTGTAATTCCTATTAATCAAATCGAAAATATCTCTCGAAAATCACAAAATAATTTAATGATAATTGGAGCAAGAGGAATTTATGGTTTGATCGGAGTATCTATGGACAACTATAAATGTAATATTAAAGATAGAACAAAGCTTATAGCTATCGAATTAAAAAATGTAAAATATTTGATCAGCTGTGATCAACCTGAAGAGTTCATTAACACAATAAATACAATCAAAAATGATAAAAAAGCTTCTTAATCCATTCGCTTTCTACAACGATAAAATCTTACTTGTAATAGGAATAGTAGCTCATTTTGTATTTACTTATATTGCCAAATTAAACGACTCATTTTTTCCAGATTTTTTGAGTATTAAGAAAAACGGGATACATTACACTTATATTGATTTACTTTATCAAAATACACGTAATCTACTTATTGCAGTTGTTTTACTCTACATTTTAGGAAAAATCATCAATAAAAGAACACGAATTATTGACATTGTAAATGTTGTACTAATTTCTAGAATTGCTTATTATATAGTGTTTATCACCGATTTTATTCCGATTGTCAATAACAACATGGAAAAAGTACTGAAAGGTGTTACGACAAATAATCTGGCCGTTTTACAAGAAACATCTACAATGATTGTTGTATTAATAGTCGCTTTTGTAGCAATCTTTTTTATTTGCGTAATGTTTTATTATTTGTACATAGGCTTCAAGACTGTGACTAATCTCAAAACAATACAACAAACCTTTGCTTTTATTGGTACAGTATTGTTAATCATAATCTTTACCTCAATATTAACGCTAATAACACCACTAACGATATGAAAAAAATAAATAATTAAAAGAGCTTGAATTTATCAAGCTCTTTTAATTTATACCTCTAACTCATTTTCTTTAATCAAATTCTCTATACAATATTCTGCAATTGCAGTAATTGTCAAAAAAGGATTAACTCCAATTGATCCTGGAATAAGAGAGCCATCAATTACAAATAGATTTTGATGATTATTCAACTTTCCAAATTGATTGGTAGCTTGTCCTAAAACAATTCCACCTAAGGGATGATAACAAACATCAGCTCCAAATCCATTGTTAAAAAGCATGTGACTTCTGGTCCCTCCATTCGCTTTATTCATTTTACGAACAAAATATTTTGCATTATCTCGCATTTTAGCTGTATTATTCTCGTTCCAATTAAGCTTAATTGCATTTAGATTTGAATCATAATAAACTGATCCTTTTTTATCAACTCTATTAATCATCAAATACAATGTTGTCGCAACATTAAGTCCCATCGGAAGTGGTGCAATTTCAGTAAAAAATGTATGCTGAGGATCGTCCCAATTATCAACTCCACCAACGGGAATTGTAGAATGCTGAAAACCTACACCACCAGAAAATGCTTTTACCCAATTTCTACCTGTCATAAAGTTTCCGTTGTTACCCCAATTCTGACCAACATTATCTGTTAATTGTAAATTATTTTTGGATTGAGAACGTAACAAAATTTCTAAAGTTCCCATAGTTCCAGCAGCCATAATCAGTTTTTTACATGTAAAAACCTTTGTTTCTACAAGCTCACCAGAAGTATTAATTTGATTAATATTTAAAGAATACATTTCATCTTCTCTTTTTGAAATGTCCACAACCTGATGTAAATCTAGAATCTCTAAATTTCCAGTTTCTAAAGCTTTCTTTAAATATGTTTTATCTAAACTGTTTTTACCATAATTGTTTCCATAAATAACTTCTCCAGCTAAAGCAGATCGAGGAACTTCATTCGCATATTCTTTTTTCATATAGTCAAAATCGTACACATTTGGAACTCTTATCGTCTTAAAACCTGCTTTATGAGCTTCTTCTTCACCTACTCTATTGAATTTATAAAAGTCACATTCGTTCAAAAAATCTTCATCTGCTACATTTACTTTTAACTCTTTCTGAACTAATGGAAAATATTTTTCATAAAACAAATCAGCATCTAGATTAGGTAACATTTCTTCAAAATATTCTTTTTTAGGTAAAACAGCCATTCCTCCATTAACCAAAGAACCACCGCCAACACCTCTTCCTACCCAAATTTTAATATTCTCATAATCTAATCGATCTAAGGCTCCTGTAAGTGGTTTTAAAGGAAATATATTAAGAAATGGTGCAATTGTTTTTGTTCTTAACCAAGCTGCACTCTTACCAGGTTTTTTCATAGAAGAAAATGGAATCTTCGCTTTACCCCAATCCAATCCCATTTCCAGAAGAACTACTTTTTTACCAGCTTCACATAATCTCAAAGCTGCAACTGCTCCACCATATCCAGATCCAACTATAATAATTGGATAATGTTGAATATCGATTTTATTGTATGTTAATTTACGAAGTGGTTGTGCAAAAGAAAATGTAGAATTTGCAAAATAAAACCCTCCTACACTCATTGCTGCTAACTTGATAAAGTCTTTTCTATTCATATAAACAGTACTTTTTCAAAAACTATGCAAAAAAAGAAAAGCTCAGATTTCTCTGAGCTTTTAACTTTTATTTATTTGGCATTTCTTTCGCTGCATTATACAGAATCGAATCTTTTTGCTCTTGTGTCAAATCATATTTATAATCAAACACAGCAGATTCCCAATCTCCATAACCAACATTTGGCAATACAATAAACTTTTTACCAAATTCAGCTTTCAATGTTTCTACTGCTTGCGCTCTCTCCTTTTCAGATTTATGATTATCAAATAATGAAGAAAAATCTGTCAAACTATCTCCTAAAAGCATAACAATTTCGTAATCTTTTGCCACATTTTGACGACGTGTTTCTTTACTACTTTCTTTACTTCTTAAAATTAAATTTTGAGGAGATTGAATTGGATAATTATACTTCTCTAAATTAGCTAAAGTCCCTGGTCGTTCAACTTCATAACGATTGGTAATATAGAAAATCTGAACTCCTTTGCTCGCTGCATATTTGAAAAAATCTAACGATCCCGCTAAAGGAGTTGCAACACCTTTTGATGTCCAATTTGCCCAAGAATCTTGTGTCCACGTTTTCCCTTGTTTCGCCATTTCTACAGCGTAATATGAATTATCCAAAAACGTTTCATCAATATCAGTTACAATCGCCAAAGGTTTATTTCCTTTTTTAGCAATTGCTTCATCCAAACGCTCTTTTGCAATATTATAAGCTTGTCTACTTAAAGCTTGATATTCTGCTGCACGTTGCTGATAAAAAGCCGCATAGATTTTTCCATCAACTTGCAAACTTTGATATTGCGTTTGTTTTTGTTGTTGCTCAGTCGCTACTTTTGGAGTTTGACAAGCTGTTAAACCTAAAAGTAATGCTGTTCCAAGCATCAATTGTATATGTTTCATATGATAAAAATTCTGAGGTGTAAAATTACGGATTCCAATTGAAATCGAACAAATGATTAAGCAATCACTTTTATCGATTCAAGTTTTGATTGATGAATATACTTCGTCAATTGATATGGTTGATTGTTAATCAATAAATCAATTGTTAATGCATCATTTTGATGAAACTCATTCAAATCAATCTTAAAAAAATAAATATTTCGGATTACTTGTAACTCTGGCAAAATGGTATTTTTAAGTAAAATATCATTTGTTCCCATGTTTAATTCTCCATAAAAAGTTACATCTGCTTTTAATTGCTTTTTTGTAGAAAATGAAGAATAAATTGCTTCTTTTAAATCTATTCTAACCGTTTTTTCGGAATGATTGTAAATTGTTATTAAAATATCTAAGGTATCATCTTTTTTTGTTATTGATGATAATTCAAAATCAAATAGTGAATCATTTTCAACAACTTCATTCATAAACTCATCTTTATCAATAGATAAAAAAGATAATTTTGGTTCTTCTGCCTCATCAATTAACTGATCTGTTGATTTTTTTGAATTGATTTTTCTCCAAATCACAAAGATTACCAATACTATAATTAAAAGAAATGCATATTTCATGATGCAAAGGTAGAGTTTTCTTCTTTTTTAGCTTTAGAGAAACTAAAAAATCAACCTTTTATATAATTTTCTTTCGAAATCTATAAGCAAATGTGACTAAAACTAGAAAAATTCCTACACTAAATCCATTAATATAGGACGGATTATTTTGTTGTGCTGGTTGTTCTTTAACTTCAGTTGTAGTTGTTCCACTAACTTTTGTTAAAAGACAAAAAAAGACACTAAGCAAAATAATATATTTATTATAATGAACCTTCATGTTTAATCTTTTACTACTAATCTTAAATTTAGAAATTTTTTCTGTAAAAACAACTACATTTAGAAGAGACAAACAAAGGGACATTTTATAATAAATAGTAAAACAGTAAGTTATATATTTATTATAAAGAAAAAAAGCTTAATTCAATTCCGAATTAAGCTATATATTTTATTAAAATTAATCAATTTCGATCTTTACATCATGATTATTTAGCAGATGATCAATTAATTCTTGTGATTTATAATCGATTGAATTTTTGACTTGTTCTTTCGCTTTTCTGTGCTCTTCTATCCTATGAAGCGCTTTATAAAAACGTCTTACTTCGTTCAGATTTTTCAAAATCAATTTAGGAGCTTCAGATTTTTCACCATTTTCGTCTTTACAAATCATGGTAAAATACGATGAATTACAATGTTTCACTTCTCCAGATTGTATATTCTGACTTTCTACTCGAATACCAACTACAATAGAAGTTCGTCCGACATAATTAACAGACGCTTTTAGTGTCAAAAGCTCTCCTACTTCTACAGGTGTTAAAAAATCAACGCGATCCACAGAAGCCGTAACACAATATTTGCCCGAATATTTTGAGGCGCATGCAAATGCAATTTGATCTAAAAGTGATAAAATAAAACCTCCGTGAATTTTTCCACTAAAGTTGGAATGTGATGGTAGCATTAATTGCGAAAAAGTTACAAGTGAACTTTTTACCGTTTTGTAAATCATTTTATTAGTTGTTGTGTGTGTTTTCAATTTTAGGCTTGATTAGGTTTAATTGATAAAATTCATCTGCAATTTCGCGATTATTTGATAAACGCGGAACTTTATTTTGACCGCCAAGTTTACCAATTGATTTCATATATTCTTGAAATCCATTTTTTACAACAACAGTAACAATCAAAGGTTGTAAAATATTTCCGGTAACTAAATCATCATAATATGTATTTTGTTTTCGCATTTGTAAATCCAACTCATTTACAAAAGCATCAATATCTTGCGGTAATTGATCAAATTCTATTAACCATTCATGATAAGGCAGACCTTTTACAGGATTTACTTGCGGAGCAACTGTAAATTCATTTACACTTGCAGGAAATATCTCGATTGTTTTCTGCAAAGCTTGTTCTACTTCGTGACCAATAACATGTTCGCCAAACGCAGAAGTATAATGTTTTATACGTCCCGAAACTACAATACGATAAGGTTTTATCGATGTAAAACGAACTGTATCGCCAATATTGTAACCCCAAAGTCCGGCATTTGTGTTTAAAATTAGAACATAATCTTTATCAATTTCAACATCTTTTAAGGAAATTCTTGTAGGATTTTCATTAAAAAACTCATCCACAGGAATAAATTCATAAAAAATTCCATTGTTCAATAATAACAATAAATCTTCTGTTTTCTGTGTATTCTGATAAGCTATAAATCCCTCTGAAGCTGGATAAGTTTGGATACAATCTATTTTACGTCCAATTAATTGATTTACTTTTTCGCGATAAGGCTCGTAATTTACACCTCCAGTTACCATTAACTGTAAATTCTTGAAAATTGATTGAACATTTTCTTTTCCAGAAACTTTAATCAATCGTTCAAAATACATGATTAACCATGGCGGAATACCAGAAATTAAGGTCATATCTGCATTTACTGTCTCCTCTACAACTTTATCTACTTTTGTTTCCCAATCTTCTATAACATTTGTTTCGTAAGATGGTAAGCGATTTTTTTGTAAATAATTAGGTACAAAATGCGCACTAATACCAGAAAGTCGACCAACTTTCAGTCCATTTTTATCTTCAAGAATTGGACTTCCTTGCAAAAAAATCATTTTTCCATTAACAAAGCTTGAATTTTGCGTTTCGTGAATATAGTACAATAGCGCATTTCTCGCAGAGTTAATATGATAAGGTATTGATTCTTTGGTAAGCGGAATAAATTTTGCACCAGAAGTTGTACCAGATGTTTTAGCTAAATACAAAGGTTTTCCGGGCCAAAGAATATCAGCTTTTCCTGCAACAACCTCATCAAAATAATGTTTCAAACCTTCGTAGTCATTTACAGAAACCTGTTGCTTAAATTCTTCATAAGAATTAATCTGATCAAAATGATGATCTTTACCAAATTGCGTATTTCTTGCAGAAGCTATTAATTCTTTCAGAATTCTGTCTTGTGTTTGGATTGGACGATCAATCCATTTTTGTTCTTTTTTGACAATGCGTTTGGCAAAAATTTTCGCTAAAAAAGCTTTCATGCTCTTTGTTTAAAACATTATTATTGCTCGAATTTACTTGAATATTATCAATAATTAATCAAATTTTCGATGATTTTTCTTAGTCATTATGATAAACGGATTAAATCTAAATTGTTAACAATCATTTTATTCAAATATGACCTCAAAAACTCTCTTCAATATATTTCTATCTAAAAACCAGATGGCGTACAAGATTTTTTGTAATCGAGCGTTTTATTGTAGATTTGTTTTTATTCGCTAACATGAAAAAGATTGTACTGAGTATATTCGCCGCAAGTTTTTTAATCGGCTGTTCTACACAAAAAGATAACTTCCAAAACCGACAATATCATAAAATGACATCGTGGTTTAATGGAGTTTTCAATGCTGAAGAAGAGTTAGAGAAAAAGAACGATGAATTAAAAGCAAATTACATCGAGAATTACTCAAAAATATTACCTGTCGGAATTGAGTATTATTCTATTTCAGATTCTACCAATTTTAGTGGACAAAACACGCCAAGTTTTGGTTTCAACTCAAACACAGATAATAAAGATAAGGTTGAAAAACCTGTTGGTTTTGCAGCCGTAGAAACAAAGGCTTCTAAAGTTATTGAGAAGCACTCGATGTTAATTAAAGGACAAGAACGAAACAAAATGATGGGACGAGCGTATTTACTAATTGGTAAATCGTTGTTTTATCAGAAAAAATATTTTGAAGCATTAGATGCATTAAACTATGTTTTCAAAAATTTTAAAGGATCTAAATATGCTGAAGAAGCTAATGTATATAAAACAGTTGCTGAAATAAAAGGAGGAAATTACTTTGATGGAGCAGAGACTCTAAAAGATCTGTACGATAGTGATCCTTACAAAAGCAAAGAATTAAGAACAATGATTGCGCGTACTTATGCACAGTTCTTAATCGATCAAAAAAAATACGAAGAGTCTTTAGAGCCTTTACAAAAAGCTGAATATTATTCGACAAATAAAGATGAACGTGTTCGTTTGTTTTATACTCTAGGACAAGTTTACTCAAAACTTGGTAAACAACAAGAAGCTGGTGAAGCATTTACACAAGTTTATAAAATGAGTCCAGGATTTGATCTCGAAATTAAATCTCAGTTAGCAATTGCAGCCAATTTTGATCCTAAGATTAATAATTATTCTAACTATAAACAGAATTTATTAGACATATCAAACAAAGGAATCTATTCCTCGAAGAAAAACGAGTTGTATTACGGAATTTCTGAAATGGCGTATAGATCGGATAAAATGGATGATGCAGTAGAATATGCTAAATTGAGTTTAGCAGAACCAATGTCAGATCCTTACATTCGTGGTCGTGCATTTGAAAATTATGGAAACATCAAATTCAAGCAGAATGATTATGTTTTTGCCTCTGCTTATTATGATTCGGCACAATCAAGTTACAATTTGAAAGAAGATCAAGATCGAATTAAATTTCGAAATGATGCGCTGAAAAAGTTGATGGAGAAACATTATTTGGTTCAGAAAAATGATTCTATTTTAAAAATTGCTGCACTTCCAAAAGAAGATCAATCTAAATTCTTTACATCTTACATAGAGACTTTAAAGAAGAAGGAAGAAAAGAAAGCCGAAGAAGAGAAAAAAGAAATAGAAACCTTTCAATTAGAAACTAAAATGGCTAGTTTTAGCTCAAGTTTTAAAGATGATATAGATAAGGGAAAATTCTATTTTTATAATCAAAATTTACGAACATCAGGACAACAAGAGTTTCAGAGTGTTTGGGGAGGAATTTCATTGAAAGATAATTGGCGAAATTCTAATGCTATAAATACTACTATAGAAGATAAACAAGCTGAATTAACTGGACAAATTGCAGCGGGAGATCCCAGACGATTTGAAGTTGACTATTATTTGGAGCAAATTCCGACCTCGCAAACAACGTTGAATAATTTGAAAGTTGAACGTGACACAACACAGCTATCTCTTGGCGTAGGCTATTATGAAACCTTTAATAATGTAGATTTAGCTGGTAAAGAGTTAAAAGCTTTGGTTACATCTCCTCCAAAATCTGAGGATGTAAAACTAAAAGCAACCTATCAATTGTATAGAATTTACAAGGATCGCGATAAAAAATTAGAAGAGCAATATAAAAATGATATTCTAACCAATTATCCGAATACAATTTATGCTGGATACATTTTAAACCTAGAAGTAGAATATATTACTGCTGAAACAAAAGAAGCTATAGCTGCTTACAAAGAAGCTTACGATTTATATAAAGCTGAAAAATATGCAGATGTAAAAAAGAAAGTACAAGAGGCAATTATAAAATTTCCGACAGAAATTCTCATTGCAAAATTTGCTCTGCTTAATGCCTATGTTATTAAACAAACTGCTACACAAGCTGATTTTGAACAAGCTTTAGAAATCGTAGCCACAGCTTATGAAGGAACTGATGAAGCAAAACAAGCTAAACGTTTGTTAGATAAGTTAAGAGCTCCGAAATCAGCAGTAACAACAGAAGAAAAAAATAATTCTGTAACACCAATTACAAATGTACAGCAAGAAATAGATACTACTCAGCCGCAAGTGGTAAATGAAGAACCTATACAACCTACTCCACCACAAAAGGAGAACAATAAAACAAATGTTATAAAACCACCAAAGAAAGTAGTTACAGAAACTGGTTGGGATAGATAAAAAAAAGGATTTCACATTAATGTGAAGTCCTTTTTTTTATATAAACTAATTGATAAAATTATTTATCAATAGATCCCATTACACGTTGCATAAAAGTATTGGCAGCAGTACGCTCGTCCATACCTTCGTCATCCATCATTTGTTTCATTTCTATTGCTCCACAAATGTTAGAGATCATCTCTCCTATTACTTCTTGTTCTGGCTCTTTTACAGCTGGAGAATCAGCATAAACTTCCAAAACTTCTAAAGCCGTTTCCATTGCTTCAACAGAAAGGTTTTTTGCTAAATTCTTAAATACCGGCAGTTTCATTGATCAATTCTTTTACAGCATCAATTTTAGATGCAGTTACTTGTCCTACATTTTCTCCTCCTTTAAAAACTGCGAAAGTTGGTAAATTCGGAACATCAGCTAATTTTCTTGATTCTACTAATTTTTCAGCATCAACGTATAAAAACTCCGCTTGACCTTCGTATTCAGCTGCTAATTTTTTGAATTTTGGTTTTACCAAACGACAGTTTCCGCACCATCCAGCACCATATTGTACAATTACTAAGTTGTTATCAGCTACAACCTGAGCTAAGTTATCTTGTTCTAATTCTGCAAACATTTTAATAATTTTTAAGCGTTAAAAATTGGATATAATAAAGGCTGTCTAAGATATGAACTTAGTGATTTTTACTGAGAATTAATTCTTTAAAAATCTCCTGTCAAGTAAATTAGACAGCCTTTTTGTTTATTTTGGGAATCTTAGAAGATTCACCCTTTTTTATCTTAGTTGTTAGATAAGTAAGTTGCTACACCATCCTTAGTAGCATTCATTGCTTCTTTACCTTCTTCCCAGTTAGCTGGACAAACTTCACCGTATTTTTCTACGTGTAAAATAGCGTCTAATAAACGTACATACTCATCAATGTTACGTCCTAATGGTAAATCGTTGATTGTTTCGTGACGAACAACACCGTTTTTATCGATGATGAATGTTCCACGGTAAGCCACTGGAGCTCCTTCAAATTTTAAAGAATCGTTTTCTTCATTGTAAACGTACTCACCTGCTAAAACTCCGTAATCCATAGCGATAGTTTTTGCGAAATCTGCAACAATTGGGTAAGTTACACCTTCGATACCTCCGTTATCTTTTGCAGTGTTTAACCATGCTAAGTGCGTTTCTTCTGAATCTACAGAAGCAGCAATAACAACAGCATCTCTTTTTTCGAATTCAGCTAATTTAGCTTGGAATGCGTGTAATTCTGTTGGACAAACGAATGTAAAATCTTTTGGATAAAAGAATAATACAATGTTTTTCTCACCAATTGGTAAAGAAAAATTTTCTACAATTTCGTCTCCATCAATTACTGCTGGCGCTGTGAATAAAGGCGCTTTTTTTCCTACTAATGACATAATTTTAATTTTTATATTTTGTTTTATAATTCTCAATTTGATAAAACTACTTAAGTTTTTATCTCTTTTACTACTGCAAATTTAGTCCTATAACTCCATTTGTCAATAGATTTTCTATTTCTATTATAGATCAAACTATAAATATTATCTATTAGTTAAATTAATTATAATTATTCTAGATAATATATCTTGATCTACTATTACTGCTAATTTACAAACTTCTTAAGCAAGAAAGTATGATTTCTCTTATGTTCACAATAATTTAAACTGATTAAATTTTTATTTCTATATTAGTAGAACTAAAAAAACACATGATATGCTAAAATTATTATTGCTACTACTTCCTATTATCACTTTTTCTCAAGATGCGGTTCGTGTAGAATATGAAGTTCGTCAAGAATTTGATCGAAGTAATTTAAATCAAACTTCTGCTAAAATGGAAGAAATGCTTGTCAACTCGGAGAATTTAAGATCTTATTATGAGTTATTTGTAAATTCTACAAATTCAAATTTTGTAAAAATAGAACGTATTAATAATGACCAACGTCGTGGAACTGCTTTTGGCTTAAGTAGTAATGTGAGTTCTAATATTTACAAAGATTTTAAATCGAAAGAATTATATGAAAATAGTCAAATGAATCCCAAACTATTTATCAAAGATTCTATTCAGACTTTTCCTTGGGTGTTAAGTAAAGAAGAATCAACAATTTTGGGTTATAAAGTGAGAAAAGCAACTTATACAAATCCTACACAAACTGTAGAAGCATGGTATGCATCTGATTTACCATTTCGTGACGGCCCTTCTCGTTTCAATGGTTTACCTGGGTTGATTTTAAAAATTAAATTCAAATTACCATTTGTAAGTGACATGGATACAAATGTAAGTTTTACTGCAATTGATGTAAAACCGTACACAGGAAAAATTGAATTACCAAATAAATCAAAGAAAGTAACCAAAGAAGAATATGACAAAGAAATGGAGAAAAAATCGAGTAAGTTTTCTGGAATTTATTCTGGTGTAGAGAAAGATTAAAAATGTATATTTAAAATATTAAATTAACACTTTATGCTAAAATACTTTTTCTTAATTCTTCCCATTATTGGTTTTTCACAAAAAGCTGTAAGAGTAGAATATGAAGTATATCAAAAATTTGATAGGTCTGTTATAAAACAACCTACATCAAAAGTGACAGAAATGCTTAATAATTCGGATGATAAACGATATTATTATGAACTATTTGCAAATAACAATAACTCAAATTTTCATAAAATAGATCAAATAAATAATGCACAAAATCGAGCTACATCAGCCATAGGATTACCAACTATAATTAGTTCAGATATTTACAAAGATTTTAAATCGAAAGAATTATATGAAAATAATGAGATGAAACCTAAGTTGTTTATAAAGGATTCAATTCAAACATTTCCGTGGGTTTTGAGCAAGGAAGAAACAACAATATTAGGTTATAGAGTTAGAAAAGCAACTTATACCAATCCGACGCAAACCGTAGAAGCATGGTATGCACCAGATTTACCTTTTCGAGATGGTCCTTCTCGTTTCAATGGTTTGCCGGGTCTTATTCTACAAATTAATTTTGAAGTAACGATGGCAGTTAACTTTGTATCAAATGTTAGCTTTACCGCAATTGATGTTAAACCATATAATGGTGTAATTGAATTACCAAAGAAGGCAATAAAAGTAAGTAAAGAAGAGTTTAATCAAGAAATAGAAAAAAAATCGAGTAAGTTTTCTGGAATTTATTCTGGTGTAGAGAAAGATTAAAAAAGGATTTCTGTTTTAGAAATCCTTTTGTATTAATTATATTGCGCAAAGCAAACTTCTATCACTTCGTCATTAAACTTGCAATTAGACAAATTTAGTGTAATCGTTTTTTTTCCAGGAGTAGCCGTGTATAATTCTGAATGAATGATATAAGTTTTGGTAGAGCTTTTAAATTTAAACTCAAAATATCCTTTCTCATTCAACAAACCTTGGTTATCGTAAGTAATGGTATAATTACAATTATTCAAAGTTTTATTCCAACCAGAAACCGCTACAATCATCGAGCAAGATAAATAGTTAGTATCATTATCTTCTTGCCAAAGACAAGATTGAAAACTGAATAAAAAGACTAAGAAACTATATTTTATATACTTCATTAACGTTGATTTGAGTTGTAAATAAGCCGTAATTTACAAAAACAATATCTTTCTTTAGCTTATCAATTGTCCCGACACTTGATGATCCATGTATTTTTACTCGGTCACCCACTTTTAATGCATCAATTTTCTTTTGAGTAGCCGCTTTTTCTTTCTTTTCGATAACTTCTTTTTGTTGAAAAATCGTTTCAGAATTTTCTTTTAATTCACGCTTTACTTCTTTCTCTACAATTTTTTCAATTTTCTTTAATTGCTGAACTTCTTTCGTTTTTTTCGAATTCTCCATTTCAATTAATTTCAAAAAATTAGCAATCATTTGCTTTTTATTCTTTGTTTTAAGATAAGAATCCGCCATATCCGAAATACGTTCTCCGAGCTTCAAACGTTTTTGTTCACGATCATATAATTGCTGAAAATCATATAGTTTTTGTTGAATTTTCTCGTTTGTTTGTTCTAATTTTTCATTATGTTCAATATTCGTTTCGCGCAATTCTTCAACATGATCTTTTGTCTTCTGAATTTCAAATTTTTCTTGTTGAAGTTTCAAAATCGTTTTGTCTAAACTAACTTTATCACTTTCAACCTTTTTCTTTGCACGATTAATCAAACGAAACGGAATTTTATTTTTTTCCGCAACCTCAAATGTAAACGAACTTCCAGCTTGTCCAATTTCCAAACGATAAAGTGGCTCTAATGATTTTTTATCAAACAACATACATGCATTTATCGCTTCTGGTAAACTTTCTGCACTCAATTTGATGTTTGTGTAATGTGTTGTGAAAACACCGAACGAATTACGTTCATAAAATTCTTCAAAGAAAACTTCAGCCAATGCTCCACCCAATTCAGGATCAGAACCTGTACCAAATTCATCAACTAACAACAAAGTTTTTTCGTCAGCATTCTTCAAGAAATACGACATCTGTTTTAGACGATAGCTGTAGGTTGATAAATGATTTTCGATAGATTGATTATCGCCAATATCTGTAAAAATTTGATTAAAGAAACCAAACTGACTTTCATCTTTTACTGGAACTAAAATTCCACTCTGAATCATAATTTGAAGTAAACCAATTGTTTTCAGTGTAATTGATTTTCCTCCAGCATTTGGACCAGAAATAATGATAATTCGACAATCTTCATTAATTTCTAAACTTTGCGGAATCGTTTTTTGTTCTTTTCGTTTATTGTTAAGATATAAAACAGGATGAAATGCATCAACTAATTTAATGATTCTATTTTCCGAAAGTTGTGGTAAAACTCCATTGATTAAAAAAGCATAATTTGCCTTAGCTTGCGTAAAATCGATGTATTCCAAAAATGTTTGATATTCTTCAAGATTTGGCTTGTATTCAGCAATTTGAGCTGTTAAATCCAACAAAATCTGAATAATCAAATGTTTTTCTTCTTCCTTCAATTCTTCCCATTCGCGACGAGGATTCTGAACACTTTCTGGCTCTATAAACGTAATTGATCCAGTTTTTGAAGTTCCTAAAAATTGTCCTTTAACACGTTTTCTCAAAGCAGACTTTACTGCCAAAACGCGACGATTACCGACAACAGATTCTCTGATATCATCTAAATAATCCGAATGATATGACATCGATTTATTGAACAATTCAGTGATTTTTCCATTCAAATGACGTAAACGATCTCGTACAATTTTCAGTTCTGGACTTGCATCGTCTTTTATTTCTCCAAATTTATTGAACACTTGATCGATTAATTTAACGATATTCTTCTCGTATGTAACCGTTGACGCTTTTTCAAATAAAACAGGCGCATATTCGTTGAAAGTCGTCAGATATTTCAAGATTTCTTTTACCTGAAGCGCATTTGCCTTTATTTTGAAGAACTCTTCTGCAGGTAAATAGTAATTTTCGATTTCTAATCGGCTTAGATTTTCATCTAAAATATAATATTCTGAAAAAGGAACACGATTTCCAGTTTCAAAACTTGTTAAAAATTCATTTGTAGTTTGAAGATCTTGAATTAATAATTCATAATTTTCGTATGGTTTTAAGTTGAAAATAAATTCTTCAACCTTTTCTGTATAAGCAAATTCTGCGATTTCTTTCTGAATCGCATTAAATTCTAAATCTTTTAAAGTTTGTTCTGATATTTGCATTAATGCAAAATTACGGATAAATTTATTGTCTCAAAAATCAGAAAATGGATTTAGCATTAGATACTTCTTGGAAAGAAGTTTTAAAGAGTGAATTTGATGAAAATTATTTTAAAAATTTGATTGAATTTGTGCAAAATGAATACAACACAAAGACAATTTATCCTCCACAATCAGAAATTTTTGCAGCATTTCATTATACAGATTTTGAAGATGTAAAAGTCGTTATTTTAGGACAAGATCCTTATCATGGAGAAGGTCAAGCAAATGGTTTATCTTTTTCTGTTGCAGACGGAGTAAAACTACCACCAAGTTTGCGTAATATTTACAAAGAATTGAATGATGATTTGGGAATAGAAATTTCAACTTCTGGTAATCTTGAAGCTTGGGCAAAACAAGGCGTTTTACTACTGAATGCCACCTTAACTGTAGAAGCGACTAAAGCGGGTTCTCATCAAAAGAAAGGTTGGGAAAAGTTTACAGATGCTGTAATACAAAAACTATCTGACAAAAAAGAGAACATAGTTTTTATACTATGGGGTGCTTACGCACAAAAGAAAGGTGCAAAAATTGATCGAACGAAACATTTAGTTATAGAAACTGCTCATCCTTCTCCATTAGGAGCTTACCGAGGTTTTTGGGGCAGTAAACCTTTTTCTACAACCAATCAATTTCTTGAATCAAAAAAAATTTCGGAGATTGATTGGCAGATACAATAAATTATCACATTACCATTACTCGATGTAGATAATCGTTAATTTCTTTCGGATTATTAACATTGATATAAGCTACTTCGTCTGTAATTTTCTCTTTCAATTTTTCATAAGTAGCAACAAAAATGGTAGCTTCAGGTAAATGTTTTTTAATTAAGATCAAATAATCTTTCAAAATATCAAGATCAGTTTGTTTACTTATATAGGTAAAAACATGAGTGATATTGATATTTTCTAAACATTCGTTAATGATGCTTAATTCTTGATTTTCGCCCAAATAAATACATTTTTCACTATTAGCTTTTAACAAAAGATAAGTATACAACAATTCTATATCATGAAATTCTGTCTTTGGTAAAAATAACAACCATTTTCGATCTGCATTTTCGATAAACTGTGTTGACTTGATTAGATAGAATAAATGTTTTCTAATTAAGTTTTTAGAAAATGACTTGATTGATTCTTGAACTGTATGCATTTCAAGAATCTCTGACATTGTACTAATAAAAGGAAAAACTATTTCTAAACAACATTTTTGAATACCTTCTTTCTTGAAACAAATGGTAAGAATTGTATCAAAAAATTTTGAATCAAATGAAAAACAAGAGTAAATAAGTAAATGAATTAAAGGTTTATAATCTTTACTTTTTTGAAGATAATTCTGAATCTCAAACTCTGTTTTAATCTGTAATTCTTGTAATAAGTTTGTACTAAGCTTTTCTACAGTATACTTACTATTAGAATTAATTAAAAATGAAATAATAATTAATTTCTTTAAATCATCTTGATTAAAAATTGAGTTTCGATCTATTTTTTCTTCTCTAAATATTTTAAATTTTTTATTCCATAAAACAATCATTTGTTCATCTAATCCAGAAAACTGAACTAAATTTTTAAGTGTGTAACTATACATTGTAGAGATTTCTATATACTAATACCATAATAAAGTTAATGATATATTGTAAATAAAAAATATTTTTTTTTGGTATATTATTAATAAATCATCCTACTTGTGCTTAATATGATAATAATGTCTTATTTTTTTAGTACAAAAAATAACTATCTTAGCAATAGTCATAGAAATCAAAAGCACAAATAAATGTCACAAATAACACAAGAAGAGAAAAAAGAAAAATTTGTACATCCTGTACAAGAAGTTTATCATCCAAAAAATAAAATTAGAATTGTTACTGCAGCAGCTCTATTTGATGGGCACGATGCCGCAATCAACATCATGCGCCGTATCATTCAATCAACTGGATGTGAGGTTATTCATTTAGGTCACGATAAGTCTGTTGAAGATGTAGTAAACACAGCTATTCAGGAAGATGCAAATGCAATTGCAATGACGTCTTACCAAGGTGGTCACAACGAATATTTCAAATATATGTACGATTTGCTTCAAGAAAAAGGAGCTGGTCATATCCGCATCGTTGGTGGTGGTGGTGGAGTAATTTTACCATCGGAAATCAAAGAATTGATGGATTACGGAATTACGCGTTTATACTCTCCTGATGATGGTCGCGAATTGGGTTTACAAGGAATGATTAATGATATGGTGGAGAAAGCAGATTTTCCGACAGGATCATTAGAATTACCAGAAGGAAAAGATGTGTATCAATCATTACAAGATAAAGATATCACGACGATTGCACGATTAATTTCGTTGGCAGAAAACCGTGAAGAAGACTTTTTGAAAGCATTTGATTTTGATAAAGTTGCTGATAAATCTGCGCCAGTTTTAGGAATAACAGGAACAGGTGGAGCAGGAAAATCGTCAATGGTTGACGAATTAGTACGTCGTTTCTTGATTGATTTTCCAGAAAAATCGATTGCTTTGGTTTCTGTCGATCCATCGAAAAAGAAAACAGGTGGCGCTTTGTTAGGAGATCGTATTCGTATGAATTCGATTAATAATCCGCGCGTATATATGCGTTCATTGGCAACTCGTCAATCAAATTTAGCGTTATCGAAATATGTAGAGGAAGCAATTCAAGTATTGAAAGCGGCGAAATACGATTTGATTATTTTAGAAACTTCTGGAATTGGACAGTCTGATACCGAAATTTTAGATCATTCGGATGCTTCATTGTACATTATGACGCCAGAATTTGGTGCTGCAACGCAATTGGAAAAGATTGATATGTTAGATTTTGCTGATATTGTTGCGATTAACAAATTCGATAAACGTGGCGCTTTAGATGCATTGCGCGATGTGAAAAAACAATACCAACGCAATCATAATCTTTGGGATGTAAACCCTGATGAAATGCCAGTTTTTGGTACGATTGCTTCTCAATTTAACGATCCAGGAACTAATCAATTATACAAGTCAATCATTGATAAAGTGGTTGAGAAAGCAGGTGCTGATTTGAAATCTTCTTTTGAAATTACAAAAGAGATGTCAGAGAAAATCTTCGTGATTCCACCGTCAAGAACGCGTTATTTATCAGAGATTGCAGAAAATAATCGTGGATATGATGTTCGTGCAAATGCACAGAAAGATGTTGCGCAAAAACTATATGGTTTCTTTAAAACAATTGAAACACTTTCTGGAAAAACGCCAACGATTTCTCAACACGGAATCGATATTTCTGGAACAGAAAATGCTGATTTAGTTAAAGTTCTTTTAGCTGAATTTGACAAATTAAAAATGAATTTAGATCCTTTCAACTGGGAAGTAATCACGACTTGGGACGAAAAGGTAAATAAATATAAAAATCCGGTTTACACATTTAAAGTGCGTGATAAAGAAATAAAAATTCAGACACATTCTGAGTCTTTATCGCACTTACAAATCCCTAAAATTGCGTTACCTAAGTACGAAGCTTGGGGCGATATTTTACGTTGGGTGTTGCAAGAAAATGTTCCAGGCGAGTTTCCATTTACTTCAGGATTGTATCCTTTCAAACGTGAAGGAGAAGATCCAACGCGTATGTTTGCGGGTGAAGGAGGTCCAGAGCGTACCAATCGTCGTTTCCATTATGTATCGAAAGGAATGCCTGCAAAACGTTTGTCTACAGCTTTTGACTCGGTAACTTTATATGGAAATGATCCAGGTCATCGTCCTGATATTTACGGAAAAATTGGTAATGCTGGAGTTTCGATTTGTTGTTTAGATGATGCGAAGAAATTATATTCTGGTTTCGATTTATCGCATGCAGCAACTTCGGTTTCAATGACGATTAACGGGCCAGCGCCTATGTTATTAGGTTTCTTTATGAATGCCGCAATTGATCAAAATTGTGAAAAATACATCAAAGAAAATGGTTTAGAAGCTGAAATTGAAGCAAAAACCAAAGCTATTTACGAAGATAAAGGTTTGGAAAGACCTCGTTACAATGGCGATTTACCAGAAGGAAATGATGGTTTAGGATTGATGCTTTTAGGTGTAACGGGAGATCAGGTTTTACCTGCTGATGTATATGCTGAAATCAAGAAAAATACCTTGGCGCAAGTTCGTGGAACGGTTCAGGCAGATATTTTGAAAGAAGATCAAGCTCAAAATACATGTATTTTCTCAACTGAATTTGCGTTGCGTTTGATGGGTGATGTGCAAGAATATTTCATCAATCAAAATGTTCGTAATTTCTATTCAGTATCAATTTCTGGTTACCATATTGCAGAGGCTGGTGCAAATCCTATTTCGCAGTTGGCGTTTACTTTGGCAAACGGATTTACGTATGTTGAGTATTATTTATCTCGTGGAATGGATATCAATGCATTTGGACCAAACTTATCGTTTTTCTTCTCAAATGGTATCGATCCAGAATATTCTGTAATTGGTCGTGTGGCGCGTAAAATTTGGGCAAAAGCCTTGAAAAATAAATACGGTGCTAATGAGCGTGCACAAATGTTGAAATATCATATTCAAACTTCTGGTCGTTCGTTACATGCGCAAGAAATTGATTTTAATGATATTCGTACTACGTTACAAGCCTTATACGCAATTTACGATAACTGTAACTCATTACATACCAATGCGTATGATGAAGCGATTACAACACCAACAGAAGAATCGGTTCGTCGTGCAATGGCTATCCAGTTGATTATCAATAAAGAATTAGGTTTAGCGAAAAATGAAAATCCAATTCAAGGTTCGTTCATTATCGAAGAATTAACAGATTTGGTTGAAGAAGCTGTTTTACAAGAATTTGATCGTATTACTGAGCGTGGAGGCGTTTTAGGAGCGATGGAAACGATGTATCAGCGTTCTAAAATTCAGGAAGAATCATTGTATTACGAAACTTTGAAGCATAACGGAACATTCCCAATTATTGGTGTAAATACATTCTTAAGTTCAAAAGGTTCGCCAACAGTGGTGCCTGCGGAAGTGATTCGTGCAACAGAGGAAGAAAAACAATTCCAAATTAAAACGAAAGAAAACCTAAATAAAATAAACGAACAACAAGTTGAAAAAGCTTTAGAAAAAGCACAACAAGCAGCTGTTAACAATCAAAATATCTTTGAAGTGTTAATGGAAGCAACCAAAGTTTGTTCGTTAGGACAAATTACTTCTGCCTTATTCGAAGTGGGCGGACAGTACCGTAGAAATATGTAAAAATGTGATTTCAATATTATTTTAAGCCTTGTATTTCGACAAGGCTTATTTATTTTAATTAATTTGTAAATTTCAAACATGAAAGATTTCCTACTTAAAAAAGATATTCAAATTTCTGCTAAACGATATTTTATCGATGCAATGGGCGCAATGGCTTATGGTTTGTTTGCAACTTTATTGGTTGGTACAATTTTAAAAACAATTGGAGACGAGTTTAATATATCTTTTTTAACAAATATTGTTTGGCCAGTTGCGAATCAAGCCACAGGACCAGCAATAGCGTTGGCTATTGCGTATAGTTTACGAGCGCCGCAATTGGTGTTATTTTCATCTGCAGTTGTAGGAATTGCAGCTTACAAATTAGGTGGACCTTTGGGCGTTTTTATAGCAACAATAGTTGCAGTAGAAGTAGGAAAAATGGCTGCGGGAGAAACACGCATCGATATTGTCATTACACCAATTATTACTGTTTTGGTTGGAGTAATTTTAGCACAAATCATTGGTCCATCTGTACAACAAATGATGAAATGGATTGGTGAAATTATTATGTTATCAACAGATTCAAACCCACTAATAATGGGAATTGTAATTGCTGTAATTGTCGGTATGGTTTTGACTTTACCTATTTCTTCTGCTGCTCTTTGTCTTATGTTAGAGTTAGATGGTTTAGCTGCTGGCGCTGCAACAATAGGTTGTTGTGCACAAATGATAGGTTTTGCAACAATTAGTTTCAGAGACAATGGTTTAAAAGGTGTTTTGGCACAAGGACTAGGTACAAGTATGTTACAAGTTCCGAATATTTTTAAAAATTGGAAAATTTGGATTCCACCGACGTTAGCTTCAGCGATTATTGCACCAATTGCAATTATTTATTTCAAGATGGAAAATACAGCTTTAGAATCCGGGATGGGTTCCTGTGGTTTAGTTGGACAAATAGGGACTTTCAATGCAATGAAATCTAAATATGATTCAACCTATATTTTAACCTCAATATTAATCTTACAAATCATTGCTCCAGCTGTAATTTCTTACATAATTTACTATTTTATGAGAAAGAAAAACTGGATAAAAGACGGTGATATGAAATTGGGTTAAACAAAAAAATATCGGAAAAAGATGGAGGTATTGTTCTCTTAGTTTAATGATTGTTTAAGATTAGACGTAACTTAAATGCAATTGTAAAATTATCTATTACTTTGTGAAATATAATTCATCAACTCCTTTTTATCAGAGTTGAAGTTAATTGCATCATAAACGACATAAAAGTTCTCAGGATCAATACATTTCCCATATAAACTCTTTCCTAAAATCACTTTATTTTTATCAAAATTTAGAATAGAAAGTAATGTTTTTATCTGTTGAGAAGTAAAACTTGTTACTTCCTTTTGCTGAAGTATTAAATCTATTCTATTTTCATCAAAAGCATTATATTTTTTGACTTCATTTACAAAATTAGAAAAGTCTTTATCTTGCATAACTCTTCCATATTGAATTGAGTTTCCGTTTCTATACGGATTATTCCAAATATCATCCCATTCATTAACTCCATAATTTTGATTTTTAACAGAATAACTATCCAAAAGATATAATCCATAATTAGGAAAAAAATCTAAAACCAAACGAGTATTATTCTTAATTGTAACCGGAGCGCGGTAAATTAAATAACCATTCTCAAAAATAGAAAGTGTATTTCTGCCTGAGGACAAATCAAAAAATCTAAATTTCCCTGAACCCGAGCTTATTTCTTGTTCATTTAACTGAACGGTATAATAACCATAATCTGGTATTCTAAGAAAAACCTCTGCATAACCTAAATTATTATTCCAACGGTAATTTGTAGTTCTACGATTTGTTCGATTATTGTTTTCTCGACTCTCTCTATTGTTAGAATTAATGGTTGGATTTTCTTTTATTTGAGAACTTCTATCTAAAGTTGAAATTTGAGGATTCTGTTTCTTCATTTCAGCAGAAGTTGCCTCATTTTCTAATAAAACACCCGCTTTTCCAATTTCTTGTGCAAACACATTTGAAACGAAAATAAGTAATGCAAGAGTAATTATTTTTTTCATATTTTCTTGATTTCATAAAGTTAATTCATAAACTATACCAATAACAACTGATTGAATTTTATTTGACTTTATTCAACTAAAAATGACCGGAAGTTTTTCCGATCATTCTAAATTATATCAAGTATTATAATTGTAAAAAAATTAAGGTAATTTTGAGAAATCAATTTGCGGTGCAGTTTTTTTGTTATCAAACTTGAAAGCTGTTCCTGGTTGTTCAATTTCATTAAAAAAACCTCCCATTTTTAGGAAATATCCTGTAGAAGTTGTTCCTCCAATTGCATCAACACGTTGATTTGCTTTGTAAGTAGCGTCAACAGTTAATTTCGTTGCATTTACTTTTTTCCATTCACCATCATAAACCCATTGATTATTGAAGTTTACTTTTCTTGTTAAATATCCTTGAGTAGGCATAAAATTCTCTAAGAAAGAATGAAATCTTTTCAAATAAGTATTGGTTTTAGGTCGTTTGAAACTTGCGATAATTTGCCAATTATTTGTTTCTGGCATAAAAAACCAAGCTGTATAAGTGGTAGAATTATCTCCATTCGGGACACCTTTCAACAAGAATTTATATGTTGTGTCAGCTTTCCAATTGTACTTCATATAACTCTGTCCACCAGAACCTTCATTTCCGAATTCTCCCGTTTTCACATTTTCCCCTTTCTTTAGTAAAACGATTTTTTCATCATCTGGAATACTTTTAGGATCATCCGTAACGAAAGGACTCCATACTGAAAATAAAATACGTCTCTCAGTTTCAGAATTGTTTTGAATTCCAAAATACCCTTCACCAAAACCATTTGCCATATAATAAGAACCGATAACATCACCTTCTTTCGGAACAATGATTTCATTGTAATAATAAGAAACATTTTTCTCTGTAGGGACTTCGTAAGCCAAATGGCAAGAAGGACCACGACGAGACCAATAATAGTATTGAGGATCGTTGCTGTAAATGATTCCGTTTTCTACTGCAGTTCCGCTTACAACTAAATCTGTAATTGCAATTTCACCTTTTGATCCGCTTAAATCAACAGAAACATAACCTGGTTTTGAAATGGTAAACGTTCCAACAGAAATCGATTTATCAGTAGATTTCCAAGTATATTTTTTTGTTTTCTTGTTAAAGCCAACATTTAGTTGAGCGTCATTTTTAGCTTCACCCTTCAATTGAATCGTAACATTTCCTGTTCCTAAAACTTTGAAATAAGCTTTTGTTACATTTTTAGTTTGTGGTGAAATTAAGGCATTTACTTTTGTAATTGTTGATGAAGATCCTTCTTTGTGTCCGACTTCAAAAGCATTACCAATTAATGGGATGTCATAGGTTTTGGTTTGTTGCGCGTTTATAAAACTTGAAGCAAAAAAGCTTAGTAAATATAAAAACTGATGTTTTGTTCTCATGTATTTAATTGTGTTTCTATTTAGTATCAACTCCTTGACTGTTCATTTCTTGTTGTTTTTTAAAAAAGGCTTCCATTTCAGCTTTATAGGTATTGAAATCAACTATTTTTCCTTTTTTGGGTTGGTTA
Source organism: Empedobacter sedimenti (assembly GCF_030005555.1). GTDB lineage: Bacteria > Bacteroidota > Bacteroidia > Flavobacteriales > Weeksellaceae > Empedobacter > Empedobacter sedimenti. Next base: position 75,557 of record NZ_JASCQG010000003.1, read on the forward strand.
ATTGTTGTATTTTTCTTTGCTTCCTTTACAGACATCGCTTTGTAAGTGACAACCATATCAACTTTGTCATTTAATTTTCTTTCTAGTTCCAAAATCAAACCTGGTAATCCGCTATACTTATTTGGACCTGAGGGATAAGGTAAAGAAGATGCAAACCAAGCAGTTATTTCTTCTTTATTAACTTGAGCTGTTGCTTTACGAACATCAAATCCTAATACTTTTCTTCTATCTCTAGTAATTGTCCAATTAATTTTTGGAATAGAATCTTTTATAATTCGATCCATACCAAACCCTACAGATTCATGCATATAATAATTTTCATTCAAATTTTTATAATACAAACCATTACCTTGTGTTGAACTGTAACTGTAGGAAGTACCTCCTGTTAAAGTTGATTTTTCGATGTAGTTTGATGCATTTTTATCTGTTGTTAAAATAAATGGAGTAGGAATTTTCATACGATCCGTAAAATAACGAATTGCTTCTTCCCTACTTAATTTGTGTCCATTCATTGTTACATTAAAACCTTCTGATTTATTTGCATCATAAACAGTATACACATCATATTCTACTTCTAAAACATCTTGCGCATTTACAAAACAACACAGAAACATCACTAAAATTAATAAATATTTTTTCATATCAACAATTAATTTTTATCAACACCTTGTCCAAAAGCACTCATCATCTTCTTTCTTGATTCTTCTCTCAAAACTTTCAATTCCGCTTCTGTAATCACTTTATTTGTTGATTCTTTTAGTTTTGTAAATCGTTTTGGATTTGTATTGATCTTAACAGCTTCATAAATTAATTTGGTTTCTAACTTACTTTTTAATTGTACAATCGCTTTCAGAACCGTTCCTGGTAAACCATTTACTTGTGCAGGACCAACATTAGCCTTCATATCTGGAGCAAACCATGCTTCTACATTTTCCTTTTCAGATATTGCTTTTATTACTCTATGACCCAAAATTGTTGTTTCTTCGTCCGTAATATTCCATTGATAATCTTTAAAAGGATAATTGACTAAATAATTTACTCCGTCTAACTTAACCTCTTGTGTATATTTTTTGTTTGTTTGGTCACCAATCAAAGCTTTCGTTTCTCCACCAATAGAAATAGAAAAGGCTCCAGCCGAACCGTTTGCTTGATTATTATCTACTGTTTGTATACGATCAAAATTTGAAATTTCACCATTATATTCTAATTGATGATACAAATCCTTACCAGAACCAATTTTCATAAAACCTTTTCCGTTTTGCTTTTGCTCACGTTCAATCTCTTTTACTTTATCCTCATTAACTTCAGTTTTTTGTTTGTACTCGATTACAAATTTTTCTTGCGCAAAAAGATTTGTTGCAAAACATAAAGCAAATAGTAATACTTTTTTCATATTAGTGTTAATTTATTTTGAATATATAATTAATTATTGCGTATCAACTCCTTGATGTTGATTTTCGTTATTCTTTTCATACTCGATCTCTAACTTTTTGAAATCTTGTTTCGTGATTTCTTTGGCTTTAAATAATTTTTTAAATTCTAAATTATCTTTCGTAATTACAGAAGTTGCTTTCATATAATAACTTGGTTCTGTTTTACCTTTCTGAAAACCTTCAATTTTAAGAACCAAACCAGGAAGATTGATGTATTCTTTTGGTCCAAATCGTTTTGGCAAATCTGGAGCATACCAAATAATTGTCTTATTATCTTCATCATATTTTATGATTGCTTGTTTGACAGAAAAACCTAAATAAGTAGCCTTTTCTTGTGTCAACTCATATTTAAAAGGAGAAGAAATTGTATCTGTAACAATAAATTTCTTGTGCTCTATTAACCATTCTTGTTTCTTCAAATTTTGATTAAAATCTATCAAAATATTATAAGGAATTACGCCAAGCATAATAACAGTATTCTCGCTTTGAGAATTATTAATCTTATCCAATTTCGTAAAAACACTTTGATTGTTCTTGATTTGTAAAACATAATTTTTAGGAACAGAAAGTGCAGCTAAAAAATCTCCCGAAAGCTTTTCTTCTTTTCCATCTTTACCTATAATACGAGGAATTGAAACTTCTTCGTATTCTATTTCAATCCCATGTTGCGCAAAACCTAAACTCGTAAAAAGCAAAAAACCAGAAAATAATAAATGTTTCATTTGTTGTAGTTCAATTGTTAATCTAAAATAATTTTATTTTTTCAATTCTACAATAATAGAATTAATAATTAACACAACATTGTGAAAGAAAAAAAAATCCAACCGAAGTTGGATTTTTTCTATATAGATTAAAATAAGTTTCTAAATTATCTCAAAGTGTTTCAGCGCATTCCATATTCCGTGATTATCCGCAGAAGTTGTATAATAATCAGCGGCTTCGCGAACATTCTCCTTCGCATCGCCCATTGCTACACCAATTTTGCAGCCTTTCAACATACTAATATCGTTACCGCCATCACCAAAAGCCATTGTTTTAGATAAATCTAGATTATCACGTTCAGCCATACGCTCTATTCCGCGCATTTTACTAATATCTTTCGGATTTATATCGGCAAAATATTCTATCCAACGTGTTCCTACACTGTTTGTCAACACATTTTTCATCAAATAATCTTCTTGTTCTTCGTTCACAAAAAAGTTCATTTGCATGATATTATCTTTCGGTAAAGTTCGAGGATCAACCACTTCTGGGACTTGCATTCCGAAATAAGCAAACGATTTTTCTACATTCTCATTCACACGATTGATACTAAACGCTTCTTTCGTCATATACGAAAATGAAAAAGGATTTTCATCATCATATTGCAACAAAGCTTCTATATCATTAGGATTGATGTAATCTACAAAAAATGATTGACGATTTTCATCTTAGCACATTCCACCATTATTATTGATATAACCATCAAAACCGTAATCAAAAATATACTCGGGCATATCCACCATATTTCGTCCAGTTGCGATGTATATTTTTTTGTTTTTGTGTTTCAATAATTTCAACGCTTCGATTGTCGAATCACTGATTTCGTGGTTTTCAAAACCTTGCAATGTTCCGTCAAAATCAAAGAAAAAAGAATCTATCATACTTTAGTTTTATCTTTTACAAAATTAAAAAAGCAACCTTTCTTTGGTTGCTTTTGCTGTTTATTTTAATGCTAATTTAATAATTTCTATTGCTTTATTGGTATCTTCTTCGGAAATATTGAGATGAGGGCGCATTCGCACCGAGTTTTCACCGCAAGGAAGAATAATCATGTGATTTTCGAAACACGTTTTAATGAATTCTGAACGATCCAAATCTGATGAAAAATCAAACGCAATGAATAATCCCAAACCACGAACCGAATGAATTTTCTTAGTTTCTTTTGCAATTTCATTCAATTTTGATAAAATATATTTTCCTTTTTCTGCCGCATTTTCTACTAATTTTTCTTGTTCAATCACTTCTAAAATTAATTTGAAACGCAACATATCAATATAATTTCCACCAAAAGTCGAATTAATTCGGCTTGATTCCTTGAAAACATTATTCGGAATTTGATCTAACTTTTCTTTGTTTGCTAAAATTCCGCAAACTTGTGTTTTCTTTCCAAACGAAACAACATCAGGAATCACATCATAATGCTGAAAAGCCCACATTTTACCCGTCATTCCCATTCCTGTTTGTACCTCATCAAAGATTAATAAAATCTCTTCTCGATCACAAATTTCTCTCAATTTCTGAAAAAATTCTTTTCGAAAATAATTATCTCCTCCTTCACCTTGAATCGGCTCAATAATAATACAAGCAACTTTATTTTTTCGTGTTTCTAAAGCATTTTCTATTTGTTCAATCGCTCGTTTTTCAGCCTCAACAACCTTGCATAAATTATCTTCTGTAACAGGATAAATTCGTTTTGGATTTTCAATTCTTGGCCAATCAAATTTTGGAAAATATTCGTATTTACGGGGATCTTTCGTATTCGTCAGCGATAATGTATAACCAGAACGTCCATGAAACGCTTGCTTAAAATGAATCACATCACTTGCTTCTTTTTCAATTCCTTTCGAAAAATTTAATCTTGTTTTCCAATCAAAAGCAGTTTTCAGAGCATTTTCAACCGCCAATGTTCCACCAGAAATAAAGAATAAATATTGTAATTCTTTTGGCATTGCAACACGCTCAAAAGTATCAATTAAATCGGCGTAATCTTTTGTATAAATGTCTGACATAGCAGGTTTATTGACTGCATTTCGACCTAAAAAATCAATTTTAGCCATCAAATGTGGATGATTATAACCAATCGCCGTTGAAGCAAACATCGAAAATAAATCCAAATATTCAACTCCATTTTCGTCTACAACATAGGAACCATGCGACTTATCCATATCCATAACAATCGGATATCCATCTGCCAATATATGTTTTGCTAATCTTTCGTGTACTGTACTCATCTGTGTAAATTTTTAAAAATCAAACTTAATTCCTTGCGCCAATGGCACTTCTGTTGAATAATTAATTGTATTCGTTTGTCGTCGCATATAAGCTTTCCAAGCATCCGAACCCGACTCACGACCACCTCCAGTTTCCTTTTCTCCACCGAAAGCACCACCAATTTCAGCACCAGAAGTTCCGATATTAACATTTGCAATTCCACAATCAGAACCTTGTTGACTTAAAAATAATTCAGCTTCGCGAAGATTATTTGTCATAATAGAAGACGATAAACCTTGCGCTACATTATTCTGAATTTCGATTGCATTTAACACATCTCCAGAATATTTGATTAAATATAAAATTGGAGCAAAAGTTTCGTGCTGAACAATATCATAATGATTCTCAACCTCAGCAATAACAGGCTTTACGTAACAACCACTTTCAAAACCATTTCCTTCTAAAACTCCTCCTTCAACAATAATACTTCCTCCTTCTTGATTGATTTTATCTAAAGCATTCAAATACAATTCAACTGCATGTTTATCAATCAACGGACCAACATGATTTGCTATATCTAACGGATTACCTATACTTATTTGTTTGTAAGCATTTATCAACGATTCTTTTACTTTATCATAAATCGTTTCGTGAACAATCAAACGTCTTGTTGTTGTACAACGCTGTCCAGCCGTACCAACCGCACCAAAAACAGCTGAAGTCAACATAATTTTTAAATCAGCATCCGGCGTAACAATGATCGCATTATTTCCACCTAATTCTAAAATTGTTTTCCCCAAACGAGCCGCAACAACTTTATTCACTTCAATACCCATTCGCGTAGCACCTGTTGCAGAAACCAAAGCTACACGTTGATCTTGCGCAATTAATTCACCAATTGTTTTATCGCCCATCACCAAAGAAGAAACTCCTTCCGAGATATTATTTACTTTTAAAACTTCTGCTAAAATATGTTGACATGCGACTGCACACAAAGGTGTTTTTTCACTTGGTTTCCAAACTACAACATCTCCGCAAACCATCGCTAAACACGTATTCCAAGCCCAAACTGCAACTGGAAAATTAAAAGCTGAAATCACACCAACAATTCCAAGCGGATGATATTGATCGTACATGCGATGCAAAGGTCTTTCCGAATGAATTGTCGAACCATATAATTGGCGCGATAATCCAACAGCAAAATCACATATATCAATCATTTCTTGCACTTCACCTAAACCTTCTTGATAAGATTTTCCCATTTCATATGAAACCAATTTTCCCAAAGAAGCCTTTTTATCACGAAGTTTATCACCAAATTGACGCACAATCTCTCCTCGCTTCGGTGCAGGAATCATTCTCCATTCTTTGAAAGCTGTTTGTGCTTTTTTTATCACTTCTTCATAATCATCTTTGGTTGATGATTTTACTTTTCCAATCAATTTTCCGTCTACTGGCGAGTAAGAAGAAAGCTCTTCACCTTTTCCAAACCAAGTATTTCCTGTCGATGTTCCGAGATTTTCGGAAGAAATACCTAATTCTTTTAATTCGTTTTCTATCATTTTTTGTGTTATTTTGTGGTTTTAACTTTTACCTAAATTAGTCAAAAGTTTCATAAATTAAAATTTTTAATAAATATTATTCAGAATAATTTTTAATTTAATGAATAATCGTTAGATTTAATAAAATAAAACCGCATAAAATGAATTCAACTACAGATTATTTTAAGATTGATGATTTATTAACCGAAGAACATAAATTAATTCGTCAATCTGTTCGAGATTTTGTGGACAACGAAATAAAACCTGTGATAGATGATGCTGCGCAACATCACAAAGACATTCCTGATTTAATGAAAAAATTAGGCGCAATCGGCGCTTTAGGACCTTATATTCCAGAAGAATATGGAGGCGCTGGTTTAGATCAAATGTCGTATGGATTAATCATGCAAGAATTAGAACGCGGCGATTCGGCTGTTCGTTCTGCTGCATCTGTACAATCTTCATTGGTTATGTATCCTATTTTTTCTTTTGGATCTGAAGAACAAAAACGAAAATATTTACCAAAATTAGCTTCAGGAGAATTCGTTGGAAGTTTTGGATTAACTGAACCAAATCATGGATCAAATCCAGGTGGAATGGAAACTCGTTTAACTAAAAAAGATGATCATTATGTTTTAAATGGTGCAAAAATGTGGATTACAAATTCACCAATTTGTGATATTGCAGTTGTTTGGGCTAGAGATGAAGAAGGAAAAATTCGTGGTGTTATAGTAGAACGAGGAATGCAAGGTTTTACAACACCAGAAACTTTGAATAAATGGTCATTAAGAGCTTCAAAAACAGGTGAATTAGTTTTCGAAAATGTAAAGATTGAAGAATCTCAGATTTTACCAGACGTAAAGAGTTTACGCGGACCATTATCTTGTTTAAACTCTGCTCGATACGGAATTTCTTGGGGTGTAATTGGAGCTGCAATTGATTGTTATGAATCAGCTTTGAAATATTCATTAGAACGAACACAATTTGGAAAACCGATTGCTTCCTATCAATTGCAACAGAAAAAACTAGCTGAATTTATTACAGAAATTACGAAAGCTCAGCTGTTATGTTGGCGATTAGGAACATTGAAAAACGAAAATAAAGCAACACCTGAACAAATTTCGATGGCAAAACGCAACAATGTAAAAATGGCTATTGATATTGCGAGAGAATCTCGTCAAATTATCGGCGCTATGGGAATTGTAGGTGATTTCCCTATGATGCGACATGCAGCTAATCTTGAATCTGTGATTACTTACGAAGGAACGCACGATGTACATTTATTGATTACTGGCGCTGATGTAACAGGAATTAATGCTTTTGTGTAAGATATTTTTTCATACAATCAGATAATTTTATAGGTTTACAATTCGTTTGTAAACCTTTTTTATTTATCACATGAAATTGAAATCAATTCTACTAATCATTTTCTGTATTCAAGCTATTGTTCTTGATGCACAAGAAACTTATAAAATTACCTATGAACGATTTTCTAACGGAAAGAAAGTAGAAGAAAATAATCCAATACAAGTTCTTGCTAATGCGAAAGAAACCGTTATTGGAAAGCAACAAAGCTTTAATCACACAACAAGTTATCCTGATGAAATGTTTTATTACACTAAAACAAATCCATCAATTATCTCGTTAATTACACAATTTGATTCGATAAATTCTATCATAACAAACGATTCTGTTGCTTTTAACAAATCTATTTTTACCATTTCTAAAGAAACAAAACGAATTTTAGGTTTACGTTGTAAAAAAGCTACAACAAATATCAATTCTAATACTGTGGATGTTTGGTTTGTAGATAATATGGATTTAAACGCTTCGCCAACGATGGTTGGAATGAATTTGGGATTTGTTTTAGAAATTACACGAAATAATAATTCAACCATTCGTGCTTCAAAAATTGAACGAGAAAAAGATTTGATTCCAAGTCAATTCATCCAGAAAGAATTACTTCAAAATCGAGTTGATTTGCTAACGTATAAAGATATTATTTGGAAAAGTAAATTTGTTGACATCCCGTTACTAAACAATCAACAAATTAATTTTAGTAAAGATTTTTCGTCAAATGATTCTATTTATCGTTTTGCAAACGGAACAGTAGTAGTCAGAAAAATAAAATTACCATTAATAAAAAAAGGAAGTCAAATTTTCTTGAATGTTAAACAACAATCAAATGGAGATGCATATGATAGAACTGGTTCTGTTTTCTTGATTCAGAAAAATTCTGAACTAACGTTTATGGATGCTTTACAAAAAGGAGTCAATCAATTACCAATTTACACGAATGGAAATGGCAAAAAATATCAAGGTTATTTTCCTACAGCACAATACAATCCAACTATTGAATTGATGAGATTCTTTACTCCTTTCGGAATTAACAAATTCAATCATATTCAATTAAAAAATCAAACATGGGAAACTGAAGCAAAATATCGTCAGGAAATATCTGAATTTCAATCTATTTTATCTAATCAAGAAGTTTTAATTGGTTTCTTTATCGGAAATTATGATCAAGGTGGACATACCATCTCTGCAAATATCACTGTACATCCTTCGGGAGAATCTACTTTGCCGAATCAAAAAATATTACCTTTATTTAATACAGTCAATGTCATGGAAATGGCAGGACAAGAATATCCTTCTTTATTTGATGATCCTAACGGATTTACAGTAGAATTTACTCTAAAAGAGGATTACAATAATGCTAAACTACGTTTTACAACAACTGGACATGGTGGGTGGGAAAATGGAGATGAATTTGTTCCGAAAGAAAACACTATATTTGTTGATAATCAAAAGGTTTTTAGCACAATTCCTTGGCGTCAAGATTGTGGTTCTTACAGAGCATACAATCCGGCATCAGGAAACTTTGACAATGGCTTATCTTCTTCGGATTATAGCCGTTCTAATTGGTGTCCTGGTACTATTACTAATCCTTACTTTATACAATTAGGCGATTTAAAAGCCGGAAAACACACTATAAGAGTAAGTATACCTCAAGGAAAACCAGAAGGAAACAGCTTTAGTTATTGGAACGTTTCTGGTGTTCTTTTAGCAAAATAATTTAATAAAATTTTATCATTCAAAACTACCAATTCATCCTTTTTTTAGGATAGAAATTTGTAAATTTGTAACCAATACAGTAGAAAAATTAATGGAATATAATACACTACGTACACAATTAATCATTCCAGAATATGGTCGTCATATTCAAGAAATGGTTGATCACTGTAAAACAATCACAGATGATACTGAACGCAATGGTTTTGCCGAAATTATTATCGAAGTTATGGGCGAATTAAATCCTCACTTACGGGATGTTCCTGACTTTCAACACAAACTTTGGGATCAGTTATTTATCATGGCAGAATTTGATTTGGATGTAAAATCTCCCTATCCAATTCCAACAAAAAAAGATACAGTAAATAGTAAACCAAACAAGGTAGAATATCCAAAAAGTATTTATAAATACAGATATTACGGTAATAACATTCGCAAAATGATTGATGTTGCTGTAACTTGGGAAGAAGGCGAAAAACGTGAAGGTTTATACTTTGCTATAGCTAATCACATGAAGAAATGTTATTTGCTTTGGAACAAGGATACGGTTGATGATCAAGTTATTTTTGATCACTTGTACGAACTTTCTGATGGTAAAATAGATTTACGTAAAGTTGACGATCAATTGGTTTCTCCAGATCGTTTGAATAACAATAACAATCATTCAAACAATCATCAAAATAACAACAATCGCAACCAGAACAATACCCGTTCTTACAACAATAACAACCAAAATTCGAATCGAAATAACAATCAGAATTCGAATAATAGAAATAACAACAATAACCGAAACAATAATAACCAGAATAATAATCATCGTAACCAAAACGTTCGAAACAATAAAGGTTAAAACAAAACTATTTAATACAACTAAATGGCTACATTTCAAATAAAGGGAGGAAAACCTTTGAAAGGAGAAATTACTCCTCAAGGTGCTAAAAATGAAGTACTACAAATATTATGTGCGGTTTTATTGACCAACGAACAAGTTCGTGTAAAAAATATACCTGATATCCGAGATGTTAATCGTTTGATTGAAATTTTGGGAGATTTAGGCGTTAAAACACAAAAAAATGGAAAAGGAGATTTCACTTTCCAAGCTGATGATTTACGTTTAGATTATTTAAAAGGGAAACAGTTTCGTAAAGATGGTGCTGCATTACGTGGATCTATCATGTTAATGGGACCACTTTTAGCTCGTTTCGGTGAAGCTTTTATGCCAAAACCAGGAGGAGATAAAATTGGACGCCGTCGTTTAGATACGCATTTCGAAGGTTTTTTTGCTTTAGGAGCTAAATACCGTTTCAATCCAGACGAAGATTTCTATGGTGTAGAAGTAGACGAAAATGGACTGCACGGTGCTTATATGTTATTAGAAGAAGCTTCTGTAACTGGGACTGCCAACATTATTATGGCAGCCGTTTTAGCAAAAGGAACAACAACTATATATAACGCTGCCTGCGAACCATATATTCAACAATTATGTAAAATGTTGAATCGTATGGGAGCAAAGATTTCAGGAATATCTTCTAATCTTTTAACAATTGAAGGAGTCGAAGCTTTAGGTGGAACAGAACATACTTGCTTACCAGATATGATCGAAATTGGGTCTTGGATTGGATTAGCGGCTATGACAAAGTCTGAGTTGACGATCAAAAATGTATCGTGGGAAAATTTAGGTGTTATTCCAGACGTTTTTAAAAAATTAGGAATAAAATTAGAACGTCGTGATGATGATATTTACATTCCAGCTCAAGAAAATTATGAAATTGAACGTTTTATTGACGGATCTATTTTAACTATTTCTGATGCTCCTTGGCCAGGTTTCACGCCAGATTTGTTGTCTATCATCTTAGTTATAGCAACACAAGCAAAAGGAAGCGTTTTGATTCACCAAAAAATGTTCGAATCTCGACTATTCTTTGTGGATAAATTAATCGAAATGGGCGCACAAATTATTCTATGCGATCCACACCGAGCAACAGTCATTGGTCTTAATCACGAAACACCATTAAAAGGTGCAGAATTAACTTCGCCTGATATTCGTGCTGGTATGTCTTTATTAATTGCAGCTTTATCTGCAAAAGGTAAAACAATCATTCATAATATCGATCAAATTGATCGCGGTTACGAAGATATTGACACTCGTTTGCGTGCAATTGGCGCTGATATTATCAGAGCGTAAAATATAAAAAATGGAATCTATAATTGAGTTTATCACCAATTTTGTTCAACGTCCGGATAAAGTATTAATGGACATAATCAATAACTACGGTTATTGGATATATGTTATTTTATTCGTGATTATTTTTGCAGAAACAGGACTAATCATTATGTCATTCTTAATGCCATTCTTACCTGGAGATGCATTAATTTTCTCAATCGGAATGATTGCTGCAAACGATGAACAGAATCATTTACATATCGAATATATCATTCCACTACTGATGGTTGCAGCGATATTAGGTGATAACGTAAACTATTATGTTGGAAAGAAATTTGGAGGATGGATTTTGAATAGACCTGATTCTTGGTTCCTGAAAAAGAAACATATCGAAAAAGCAACAGATTTTTTTAACGAAAATGGAAAAAAAGCCATTATTATAGCACGTTTTATGCCTGTTGTTCGTACCATTATTCCATTTATTTGTGGTGTTACAAATCTTAATTACAAAACCTTTATTACCTATAGTTTTATTGGTGCTGTACTTTGGGTTGGTGTAATTTCGCTACTTGGATATACATTAGGGCAATTTGATATTGTAAAACATAATTTAGAAAAATTTATTTTCGGAATTATATTATTGGCTAATATGCCATTGATTATCCGTATTATAAAAGCTCAATTTAATAAAAAGAAAACAGAAGGATGAGACAATTTGGATTAATAGGACGAAATATTTCTTATTCATTTTCTAAATCTTATTTTGCTGAGAAATTTATAAACGAAAACATTGTAGACGCTGTCTACAATGTTTTTGATTTACAGCAAATAGATGAAGTAGAAAAAATATTTGCAACAGAAGGTTTAGTAGGTTTTAACGTCACAATTCCTTACAAACAAGAAATTATTCCATTTTTGGACGAACTATCGCCAGAAGCTAAAAAAATTGGTGCTGTTAATACTGTTTTAATCAAAGATGGAAAACGAATTGGTCATAATACGGATTGTTACGGTTTTCATCATTCAATTCTACCACTTTTAGAGCCTCATCACAAAAAAGCATTGGTTTTAGGAGATGGTGGTGCTGCAAAAGCTGTATTTTATATTTTGGACGAATTAAATATTGACTATAGAATAGTTTCAAGAAATCCGACTGAGGAACAACTTTCTTATGAAAATTTGAACGAAAAAATTGTAACAGAATTTCCGATATTAATCAATTGTTCGCCCGTCGGTACTTTTCCTAATATAGAAAACGCACCACTTCTTCCCTATCAATTTATAACAAAAAATCATTTATTGTACGACTTAATTTACAATCCTCCAGTAACTAAATTCTTAGAAAATGGTCAAAATAATGGAGCAAAAATTAAAAATGGACACGAAATGTTAGTTTTACAAGCCGAAAAAGCTTGGGAAATATGGAATAAAGTAGAGTAAATCACTTGATTTTGTTCTTTAGATTTATTAGATTTGAGGAACAAAACATATTTACTTATGAACACGGAATTGGATAACCTGCAAAATGCAGATGGAGAACAACAATCAAAATCGGTCTCTACAAACGACTTTAATACAGAATCTTACAAAACAGAAGAAACTGTAAATCAAGAAAAAATTAGTGATATTTCGTTCAAAGATTACGAAACTTTTAGTTTTGATGTATTGATTAACGAAGCAAAGAATCTTTTGAGCAAACATTCTGTTCAAGACATTCGTGAGCATTTTAATCAAATAAAAGACGCTTTCAAACAAAAACTAGATTTGGACGAGGCATCTAAAAAAGAAGCTTTCTTAAACGAAGGTGGTAACGAATTGGATTTTAAATACGAGACTTCTTATCGTTCAAAATTCAATGCTATTTATAACGATTTCAAGAATCAATTAGCTGTTTATCATAAAGAAAACGAAAAGAAAGAAACTGACAACTTAACTGAGCGTTTAGCAATTATTGACGAATTAAAAGCATTGTACCAAGAATCAAGTGAATCTTCTTCTACAATGTTCAAAAAATTCCGTGAACTTAAAACGCGTTGGCACAATGCTGGGCGTATTCCTAGTAAAAATGCAGAAAATGTTTTCAAAAATTATTTCTTTCATTTAGATAATTTCTACACTTATTTGGATATGAATAAAGAATTGCAAACTCTTGATTATGCTCATAATCTTGAAGTTCGTTATTCTATCATCAAACGTGCTGAAGAATTAATTGAAGAGCAAAATGTACAAAAAGCGTTAAATGAGTTACAATATCTTCACCGTTTATGGAAAGAAGAAGCTGTTCCTGTACAAGAAGATTTGCGCGAACCTACGTGGCAAAAATTTAAAGAATTAACGAATAAAATTCACGATCGTAAGGGTGAATTAAACGAAAAAATAAAACAAGACCAAAAAGATAATTTGGAAAAAAAGAATCAAATTATTGCTCAAATAAAAGACATTTCGACAAAGGCTTCAAACAAATCGCATAGCGATTGGCAGAAAGCTATTAAAGAAATCAATACGCTACGCGAAGAGTTTATCGGGTTAGGACGAGTTCCGAAAGATAAAAACACCGCTACTTGGGATGCTTTTAAAGAAGTTACAAGAGAATTTAATCACATCAAAAATGATTTTTATAAAAATCTAAAAACAGAACAACAAGTTAACTTAGAGAAAAAATTAGCTCTTTTAGAAATTGCTAAACAACATACTGAGAGTACTGATTGGAACGCTTCTGTCCAAGTGATTAAAAAAATTCAGAACGATTGGAAAAACATAGGACATGTTCCTAGAAAAAACTCAGACAAAATCTGGAAAGAATTTAAAGAAACATGTAACAAATTTTTTGATCGTTACAAAAAACGTCACGAACAGAATAATCAAAAACTTGAAGAAAACTTTGAGAAAAAACAAGCTTTTGTTGAAGGTTTTATAGCCTATCCGTTATCAGATGATAAGGAACAAGCGCTAAAACAGTTGGATGATTTACATGCACAATGGAATACATTAGGTAAAGTGCCAAATGATAAATTATCTATTAATCAAGATTTCTCAAATGCATACAATAATAGATTGGAAGCATTAAACTTATCTAAAACAGAGTTAAATGATTTCAAACTTCAGTCTTTTGTAAATAAAGTGAAAGCAGATAACAATGGAGGTCTATTAGATGAAGAAATTAGAAAAACACGAAAAATAATTGATGACCTTGAAAAAGAAATTAATCAATTAGATAATAACGTTCATTTCTTCTCTAATGCAGATGCAAACAGTCCTTTATTGAAAGATGTTTACAAACAAATTGACGAAAAACGTAAAAAATTAACGGAAGCAGAAATCAAATTGAAAACATTATTCAACATCGATTTTAAAGCCTAAAATTTAAAATGACACAACAAATTTTCGATGAGCAATTTATGGCTCGTTGCATACAAATAGCTACAAACGGGTTAGGAACAACATATCCTAATCCGTTTGTTGGTTCTGTAATTGTACATAACAATCAAATTATTGGAGAAGGTTTTACTTCTGCTTACGGAGGTCCGCACGCAGAAGTGAATGCGATCAATTCGGTAAAAAATCAAGATTTACTAAGAGAATCTACACTTTATGTAACCTTAGAACCTTGTTCGCATTTTGGTAAAACACCACCTTGTGCAGATTTAATCATCAAAAAAGAGATTCCGCGAGTAGTAATCGGCATGTTAGATCCCTTTGCAAAAGTAAATGGTCAGGGTTATTTGCGTTTACTAAAAAATGGCGTTGATGTAACGCTAAATGTTTTAGAAAAAGAGTGTGCAAATCTTAATAAACGTTTTATTACTTTTCATGAAAAAAAACGCCCTTACATCATCCTAAAATGGGCGCAAACCGAAGATGGATACATGGGACGTGATGATGTACAATTGTGGATTACAAACCAATACTCTAAACAATTGGTACACAAATGGCGAACAGAAGAACAAGCCATTTTGGTTGGAAAAAACACTGCTCTTATCGATAATCCACAGCTCAATGCTAGATTATGGGAAGGGAATAATCCTCTTAGAATGGCGATTGACAAGAATTTAGCTATACCTACAAGTTTCCATTTATACGATAAATCTCAACCTACAATCATTTTTAATTCGTTAGAAAATGTAGTAGAAGAAAATCTGAAATTAGTAAAAGTAGATTACACTCAACCTATTATACCACAAGTGATGGATTATTTGTACAAACACGATATACAATCGCTTATTGTGGAAGGTGGTAGCGATACAATACAACATTTTATTGATATCGATTTGTGGGATGAAGCACGAATTTTGAGTTCGGATACTATTTGGAACGAAGGAATTTTAGCTCCTCGACTGAAAGGAACTCGAACTGAAAAACATCGCTTTTTGAATGATGAATTAAATATTTTCGAAAATAGAATAGAAATTGAAGAACCTTAGTGATAGGGTTCTTTTTATATTACCTTTTATCAATTATTAAATCAGTTTCTAATATCCAAAGAGAATTTTTAATAAGATTATGATTATTAAGATTTAATTCATCTAAATCTTTATCAAATAACACTAAAACTCTTCCTTCAAATAAATCATTATTTATTTCAATAACTTTTCCACTTTCTCCAATTAAAATCCAATAATGATTTTCATCTCTTAAATCATTTGTATTCTTTTTTCCTAAAAAAGTATTTAAAATTACTTTATCATTCAAATTCATTAATAAATCATTTCATCACTCATAAATATAAAACCTTTTTTCTTTAAAAGTACTATTTAAACTATCTTTGCGGTACTTTTCAATACAACATGACGGACAATTATCGTACAATCGAGAAAGCGGTGGAAGATGTAATTTTCAAAGAATTGGGTAGTAAGTTTATCAATTTTGCTTATCCAGTTGAAAATGAAGATGACATCAAAATTTATTTGGATCAATTGCGCGAAATTCATCCTGATGCAAATCATCATTGTTACGCGTATGCACTAGGAATTGATTGTAAAAATCATCGTGCAAATGATGATGGCGAACCAAGTGGTTCTGCCGGTTTACCAATTTACAATCAAATTTTATCAAGTGAAATCACCAATGTTCTGATTGTTTCGGTTCGTTATTTTGGCGGAACAAAATTAGGAATTCCTGGTTTGGTAAAAGCATATAAATATGCCGCGCAAGTTGTGTTGGAAGAAGCAAATATTGTAGAAAAATTTGTTTCTAAACGTGTAAAAATGGTTTTTAATTACGATCAACAAGGAATTGTAGAACGTAATGTAGATCGAATTGACGGAGAAATAAAAGACAAACACTTTTCGGATAAATGTATGTTTACAATTTCGGTAAGAGAAAGTAAATTGGACGAATTTATTCGTATGTTTGACGAATATTATCAAATGGAAATCAAAATCTTAGATTAATGCTAAACAGTTTAACTTCCTTACGATTTTTCTTTGCATTTGCTGTTTTCTTAAGTCATTTAACTTTTGTCAAAACAGATTTGGAATGGTATAATTGGTTAAAATTCAATGTTTTTTTTGAGGGTTATCTCGGCGTTGGTTTTTTCTTTATTTTGAGCGGATTTGTTTTGGCACTTAATTATGAAAAGAAAGTAATTGACAATCCAAGTTTTGATAAAAAGAAGTTTTACATCGCTCGTATTGCACGTATTTATCCACTTCATGTCCTAACATTTTGTATTATGTTACCCTTTGTTGTGATTAATGTTTGGCAAGGTTATTTTCATTGGGATATTGGAGGTGCAAACTTATTTTTATTACAATCTTATATTCCGATAAAAGATTTTTACTTTTCTATTAATAACGTTTCGTGGAGTATATCGACTGAGTTTTTCTTTTATCTAATGTTTCCTTTTTTCGCCATTTGGTTACATAAATTTCCGAAACTGAAATATATTTCACTAATAATCATTCCGATTATCATAGTTGCAGAACCATATTTTAAGACTGATTTAAAACTTGAGAAAGGAATATTTTACATCAATCCGATTGTTCGTAGTTTCGATTTTATTTTAGGAATTATAACATGTCAATTCTATCGAAAGGTAAAAGATACTAACATCAATTTCTCTAAAGGAACATTGATTGAGTTAGGTTCTCTCCTACTTTTGGGTATCTTTTTCTATTTTCATAATGATGTTGCACGTGCTTTTCGTTATGGTATTTACTATTGGATTCCCATGGTTGCAATTGTTTTAGTTTTTGCAATGCAAAAAGGTTTTTTTTCGAAGATATTGCAAAATAAAGGCTTAATTTACTTAGGCGAAATTAGTTTTGCATTTTATATGATTCACATGATTGTGATAAAATATGGAAATCAATATTTACCGAAGTTGAATGATTTCTCAAAAATTGGAATTTATTTTATTGTTGCTTTAATCTTAAGTGCTTTGATCTTTGAATATTTTGAAAAACCCGTTGCAAGATGGATTAAAAATAAATTCTAAAACATAAAAAAATCTCGAGCAAACACTCGAGATTTTTTTACTTATTCATTTGTTTCAGTATAGAAAGTGTTTTTTTATCTACTTGATCTGCATAAAAAAACTTCAAAACATCTTTGATAATCTTTTCTTTTGGAACGATGAAATTGAACAAAGTCAAACTTGATTTTAGTTTCATTGCATCATTTTTTCCGAAAATTAATTGCGGAATCACTCCTTTATGTCGCATTAACAACACTGATAATACTTCCAAATAATTTGCCCAAAGTTCTTCATCTTTCACAAAAGCTCTTGCCTCTTCCTTTGACGAAATGGCAAATTCTTTTGACGAATCACTCGATCCTAATCCTTCTACTTGCGGAAACATAAACACCATCCAATTGGTTTGTTTTTTTCCTGCATGCACTTCCATCAAGATTTCGTCATAGACAAAACTTTGCGCATCATGAAAACGTTTTAAATTAAACTTATCATTTGGATCTTTTTGTTTCAGTAAATCTCCTATTTTCATCTTTTCTATTAAAAAAATACCTCACCAAAATGATGAGGCATTGTAAGATTTATATTATTAATTACATTCTTTCTGGTACGCCAATTCCTAATAATTTTAATGATGATTGAATTGTATTGGCAACCCATTGCGATAAATAAAGACGGAAATTTTTCACATTTTCATCTTCATTTTTCAAAATTGGATTATTTTGATAGAATGAGTTAAATAATTTCACGATTTCGTACACATAATTTGCAATCAAAGCTGGACTCATTTCTGTCGCTGCTTTTGCAATTGTATCTTCAAAATCATATAATGCACGAATAATTTCTTTTTCAGTATCATTCAATTCAATTGAAGTTAAATCAAATGCTTTTGGCGATTCTTTTCTTAATAACGACTGAATACGTGCAAATGTATATTGAATAAATGGACCTGTATTACCATTAAAATCAACAGATTCTTTTGGATCAAACAATATACGTTTCTTAGGATCAACTTTCAAAATATAGTATTTCAAAGCTCCCATTGCAATAGTTTCGTATAACTCAGATTTCTCTTCATCAGATAAACCATCAAGTTTTCCTAATTCTTCCGAAATTTCTTTTGCAGTTGCATATACATCTTCCATCAATTCGTCTGCATCTACAACAGTTCCTTCACGAGATTTCATTTTACCATTCGGTAAATCAACCATTCCGTAAGACAAGTGATGTAAAGCATCAGCCCAAGAATAACCTAATTTTTTTAAGATTAAGAATAAAACTTTGAAGTGGTAATCCTGCTCGTTACCAACCACATAAGTCAATTCTTCTAAAGTTGGATTATTTTTGAAACGCTCTACAGCTGTTCCTAAATCTTGCGTAATGTAAACTGAAGTTCCGTCCGAACGTAAAACTAATTTTTCGTCCAAACCTTCTGCAGTTAAATCAATCCAAACAGAACCATCTTCTTTTTTAAAGAAAACACCTTTATTTAAACCTTCTTCAACAATATCTTTTCCTAAAATATAGGTATTCGATTCGTATAGATATTCGTCAAAAGCAACTCCAAGACGTTTGTATGTTTTGGCAAAACCTTCGTAAACCCAACCATTCATCACTTTCCACAATTCGATTACTTCAGTATCGTTTGCTTCCCATTTACGCAACATTTCTTGCGCTTCTAAGAAAATTGGCGCTTGTTTTTTTGCTTCATCTTCCGTTTTACCTTCTTCAATCAATGCTTTGATTTGTTCGCGGTAATGTTTGTCAAATTCTACATAATATTTACCAACTAAATGATCGCCTTTAAGGCCAGAAGATTGAGGCGTTTCTAAGTTTCCAAATTTCTCCCAAGCAATCATCGATTTACAAATATGAATACCACGATCATTAATAATTTGCGTCTTAATTACATTGTTTCCTGCAGCCTCAACAATTTGAGAAACAGAAAATCCTAATAAATTATTACGAACGTGACCTAAATGTAAAGGTTTGTTGGTATTTGGAGATGAATATTCGACCATTACAGTACGCGAATTTTCATCAACTTTTGTAATCCCGAAATGATTATTTTGAGCGTTTTCAGCAAAATCAACTAAGAAATCTGCAGAATGAAGACTCATATTCAAGAATCCTTTTACAACATTGAATGCTGAAATTTTATTGTTTTCAACCAAATTTTCACCGATTTTAGTACCGATTTCTTCTGGTTTACCTTTTAATGTTCTAATTAATGGAAAAACAACCAAAGTGTACTCACCATCAAACTCTTTCCTTGTAAACTGAATTTCAACAGATTCAGGTGTGATTTGATAAACATTTTGGATTACCTCCAAAACATTTTGGGTAATGTGTTGTTTTAAATTCATGTTTTCCTATTTATTAATCGAACTGCAAAAGTACAAAGTTTCAATGAATTTGAATAGATTGATGCTTCAGTTTTTAAGTTTTCGCTAAGAAAACTTATCTTTGCAAAATGAAAGCTACATTCGCGGATTTCGAATTAACAAAACAATTGGATTCGGCTTTAGAAAAGTTGAAGATCACAAACCCAACTCCTATTCAAGAAAAATCATTTAAACCGATTCTTTCTGGTAGAGACATTATGGGTATTGCGCAAACAGGAACAGGAAAAACATTAGCTTATCTGTTGCCTTTGCTAAAAACATATCAATATTCTAAAACCAATCAACCTAAGATTGTTATATTAGTTCCTACACGTGAATTGGTCGTTCAGGTAACTGAAATTTTAGAAAACTTAGCCGAATTTATCAACGTTCGTATTTTAGGAATTTATGGAGGAGTAAATATCAACACTCAAAAATTATTGGTATACGAAGGTGTTGATATTTTAGTTGGTACACCTGGTCGAGTTTTAGATTTAGCAATCGACAATGTTCTTTCTTTCAAAGAAATGAAGAAATTAGTTGTAGATGAATTTGATGAAATGTTGAGTTTAGGATTCAAATCTCAACTTTCTCATTTATTTACAATGATGAGTGACAAGCGTCAAAACATTTTGTTCTCTGCAACAATGACGGATCAAGTAGATGATATGTTACACGAATATTTCAAGAATCCAATTGAAATTTCGTTAGCTCGTTCTGGAACTCCACTTGAAAAAATTTCTCAAACTTCAATTCCCGTTGAAAATTTCAATACAAAATTGAATTTAATCGTTCATCAATTAGAGGACAAAGCTAAATATGAGAAAGTCTTAATTTTTGCTAATAATAAAAAACACGCAGATTTAATTTTCAATCATTTAGATGAAATTTATCCTGACGAGTTTGGTGTAATTCACTCAAATAAATCTCAAAACTTCCGATTAAGAACAATGGAAGCTTTTACAAGAGATGAATATCGAGGAATAATAACAACTGATATTATGGCGCGTGGTTTGGATATTCCGGATGTTACGCATGTTATCAACTTTGAGATTCCTGAAATTCCTGAGCAATATATTCACCGCATTGGACGTACCGGTCGAGCAGACAAAAAAGGTGATGCAATTTCTTATTTCACTGAAAAAGAGATTGAACGCATTGACGCTATTGAAGAGTTGATGAACAGAGAAATGGTACAAGAACCTTTTCCTCTTGACGATGTTCAAATTAATCCTGTTAAAAGAGAATTTGAAAAAGATGTCATCAAAATGAAAGCACTTACAACTGTAAAAATTGAAGAGCGTGGTGCTGCATTTCATGAGAAAAAAGATAAAAATAAAAAGGTGAATCTAGGAGGTCCAACAAAACGTAAACCACCAAAATCTAAACCTAAAAATCGTGGACAACAGAAACAAAAAGCCCGCAAAAAAGGAAAATCATAACAAAAAAACACTCCAAATTTGGAGTGTTTTTTTGTTATATTATCAATTACAAGTTTATTTTAAAATCTGCTTGAATTTAGATTTGAATTTTGCAATTTTTGGTCCAACTACTGCTGAACAATAAGGTTGATCAGGATTTTCGTTATAATAACCTTGATGATAATCTTCGGCTGGCCAAAATTTATCTAAAGACTCTATTGTTGTTACGAATTTATCGTCATACAAAGTTCCGTTATCAAACTCTTTTAAAGATTCTTCTGCTTGATTTTTTTGTTCTTCAGATGTGTAAAAAATACTCGAACGATATTGTGTACCAACATCATTTCCTTGTCTATTTAGTTGTGTTGGATTATGAATATTCCAAAAAATTTCTAATAACTCTGGATATGAAATCACTTCATTATCAAATGTAATTTCAACTACTTCGGCATGTTTTGTATCTGTATCACAAACTTGTCGATATGTTGGATTGTCCACATCTCCACCTGTAAATCCAGAAATTGCACTTTCTACTCCATTAATAGAATTGAAAATTCCTTCTGAACACCAAAAACAACCAGCTCCTAAAACTGCAATTTCTTTACTCATTTTCCCTAATATTTTTATGCAAGTTAAACAAAAAAGGTTCTCAAATGAGAACCTTTTTTGTTATTTTTTTATAATAATTGATATGCTGTATCATCTTTTACATCACCAATTACAAATGTACTATGTGTACTTCCGATAACCTTGATTGTAGTCAATTTATTTACCATAAAATCACGGTATTCATCCATATTTTCAAAGGACATTTTGATAATATAATCATAATCACCACTTACATGGTAACTAGCCTGAACTTCTTTTAAAGTTACAATTTCATTCTCAAAAATCTTAATGTTATCAGCAGAATGCTGTTGTAATTTAATGTGACTAAACACCAAAAGTTCTTTATTAATAAGTCTTCTATTTACAAGAGCTACATATTTAGAAATAATTCCAGATTTTTCTAATTTCTTAATTCGCTCATGGATTGCAGTTGAAGAAAGATTCAACTTATCAGATAATTCCTTATAAGTTATTTTACTGTTTTCTTGTAAGTACATTAGTAGTTGTTGGTCGAGAGTGTCAAATTTCATGAATATTAATTTTTTTCTAAAGTAATAACTTTTTTTTGAATATTTATCTATTTAAAAACATTTTTTTAATACTATACAGAAATTAATATTAAAAACTTGCTAATATCCAATGATTAACAAGAGTAGATTAATCAGTAAAATTAATTGATTTAACAGATGAAATAGCAAATTAAAATATAAATAAACCAAAATACTTTTCAGTTTCATTATATCATTGTATATTTGAGCTCGAAAAATCGTAGAGGAAAGATTTGACTGATTGCAACCTCATAAAACAATTGCTAAAGCAGGACTTCAGTTGACTTCTTCCCTATTTTATATTTTTAAAATAATTATATAATGTCATATTTATTTACATCAGAATCAGTATCTGAAGGGCATCCAGATAAACTTGCCGACCAAATTTCTGACTCTATCTTAGATCACTTTTTAGCATTTGACGCAAAAAGTAAAGTGGCTTGTGAAACTTTAGTTACTACGGGACAAGTTGTATTAGCTGGAGAAGTAAAATCTAACGCTTATATCGATTTACAACGTGTGGCTAGAGAAACAATCGCTGAAATTGGTTACACAAAAAGTGAATATATGTTTGATGCTAATTCTTGTGGAATTTTATCAGCTATTCACGAGCAATCTCCAGAAATCAACCAAGGTGTTGTTCGTACTTCTGACGAAGAACAAGGAGCTGGTGATCAAGGAATGATGTTTGGTTACGCTACTAGCGAAACAGAAAACTACATGCCTTTAGCATTAGATTTATCTCACAAAATCTTAAAAGAATTATCTAATATTCGTAAAAACGAAATTGAATTATTACCTTATTTACGTCCTGATGCAAAATCTCAGGTTACAATTGAATATGATAATGACAATAAACCTGTTCGTATTGATACAATCGTTATTTCTACGCAACATGATGACTTCGCTAACGAAGAAGCGATGCGTGATAAAATTACAAATGATTTAATTAACATTTTAATTCCTCGAGTTAAAGCTCAGTTACCTGTTCATATTCGTGATTTATTTACTGATGATATTAAATATCACATTAATCCAACAGGAAAATTCGTAATTGGAGGACCTCACGGAGATACAGGTTTAACAGGTCGTAAAATTATTGTAGATACTTATGGAGGAAAAGGTGCACACGGAGGTGGAGCATTTTCTGGAAAAGATCCTTCAAAAGTAGACCGTTCTGCTGCTTATGCTGCTCGTCACATTGCAAAAAACTTAGTTGCAGCTGGTTTAGCTGACGAAGTTTTAGTACAAGTTTCGTATGCAATTGGTGTTGCTGCTCCTGTCTCTTTATTAGTAAATACATTCGGAACACAAAAAGTTAATTTAACTGAAGGTGAAATTTCGAAAAAAGTTTCTGAGATTTTTGATATGAAACCTTTCGCTATCGAGCAAAGATTAAAATTAAGAAATCCTATTTACAAAGAAACTGCATCTTACGGACACCTAGGACGTCAACCAGAAACTGTAACAAAACGTTTTGAATCTGCAAATGGACAAGACGTTGTAGAAGTTGAAGTTGAGTTATTTACTTGGGAGAAATTAGATTTCGTAGACAAAGTAAAAGAAGCTTTCGGATTATAATCTGAAATACATCATAATAAAAAAGTCGCTAAAAAGCGACTTTTTTGTTGAACTATTGTTATCAAAAATCATTTAACCAACCCATTTACTCTCCAAGTTTGATTAGATAAATTATACGAAATATTAAGACTATCTTTTGTCATCATAATTAACCTTGTTGGTGTCCAATCAATATTTCTTAATGTATTTGCACCCGTCATTTCCATCTTAATATCCTTTATTGAAGCGACTTTTCCATTTTGAACTTCAAAATCAAAATTATACGAGTTATTCTTCTGCGAAATTTTTACGACTCCATTTCCTTCATAACTAGAAATCGAATCTTTGTAAATAATATGACGTTGATATTCTGAACTATAAACAGAATTCTCTGCATCATCTTCATTATTACATGAAAATAAAACACAAAAAATTGAAACGAATAATAAAACATACTTCATGGCTTAGGTTTTAATAATAACTAATAAAATACTCCTTTTATTGCATAAAAAAAGCGCTATAAATAGCGCCTTAAATTTATCAATCTTAAAATCTATACTATTATCTTGTAGCGTTTGCTCTCCAAGTTTTACCATCTTTTGTGTAAAGAATTGTAAGCTTTTTGCTATCAATTGTAATAAAAGACGAAGCACTAGATCCTACACTAACTAAAGAGTTATCACCTTTTTTCTCAAACTCAATACCATTCAAATCTGGAATTTTATCAGAAAAAGCAAAATTATACTTTGTTCCACTTGCAATTTTTGTAACAAATACACTTCCATTATCATTAGAAACTGTTTTATCTCCATCAACATAACTTACACTTCCTTTGTATGTCCCTGCAAAAAAATCGTTGTTTGCTGGATCATCATCGTTGCTACAAGCTGTAAATACAAATAATGCAAAAAAAGTTACTGCCAAAAATTTTAATAAATTCTTCATGTTTTCTATTTTTTTATTGGTTATATAATCGATATTTTCAATTATAATACCACAAATTGTTAATTAATATCTATCAAATAAATTTTAACATTTTTAACTCTCGCAAAAAATCGTATTTTTGAAGATAAATAAATAGCTATAAACATGAATTTATTGCAAGGTAAAACAGCAATCGTAACAGGCGCAACACGCGGTATTGGAAAAAGTATTGCAGAAGTTTTTGTAAAAAATGGCGCTAACGTTGCCTTTACTTATGCTTCTTCTGTAGAAAAAGCAAATGCTTTGGAAGAAGAACTAGGTCAATTCGGAAAAGTAAAAGGATATCAATCTGATGCTTCAAATTATGAAGCTGCTCAAAAATTAGTGGAAGATGTTTTGGCTGAGTTTGGACAAATTGATATTGTAATCAATAATGCAGGAATTACAAAGGATAATTTATTAATGAGAATGTCTGCTGAAGATTTCGAAAATGTAATTCAAACAAACTTAAATTCGGCTTTCAACTTAACAAAAGCAGTGATCAAACCAATGATGAAACAACGTTCTGGATCTATCGTGAACATGTCTTCTATTGTTGGAATCAAAGGAAACGCTGGACAAGCAAATTATGCAGCTTCTAAAGCTGGTTTAATTGGTTTTTCTAAGTCTGTTGCATTAGAATTAGGTTCTCGAAACATTCGTTGTAATGCAATTGCACCAGGCTTTATCGAAACTGAAATGACAGAAGTTTTAGATCAAAAAGTAGTTGAAGAATGGCGCAATGGTATTCCATTAAAACGTGGGGGACAGCCAGAAGACGTTGCAAATGCATGTTTATTCTTAGCTTCAGATTTATCAAGTTATGTAACAGGACAAGTTTTGAGTGTAGACGGTGGTTTACATACTTAATTCTTAAAAATATCATACTTTTTGAAAGGTTTTGTTTAGTAAATTTGCTAATCAAAACCTTTTATAATTTAAGACAACTACGTTGAGAAAAATATCAAATAAATTAAATGTTCAATTGATTGCCGAAACTTTTTTGGCTTTCGGAATTGACCATATCGTATTATCGCCAGGATCTCGAAATGGAGCATTAACCATGCAATTTGCGAATGACAAACGTTTCAAAACTTATAGTGTAATCGACGAGCGTTCGGCTGGATTTGTCGCTTTGGGAATGGCTCAACAAATTCAGAAACCTGTTGTGGTTTGTTGTACTTCTGGTTCGGCAACGGCAAATTATTATCCTGCAATTACAGAAGCTTTTTTTCAAAATATTCCTGTAATCGTCCTTTCTGCAGATCGTCCCGAACATTTAGTTGATAATTTTGATGGACAAACCATTCGCCAAAAAGATATTTTTGAGAAACATTCGGTTCATAATGTTCAGCTTTCTGAAAGTGAAGAAACAGATGATTTAACGCGAAATATGTTGTTGACGAAATATGCGTTGATTGATTGTATGCAAAAATCTGCGCCAATACACATCAACATGCCTTTTTCTGAACCTTTGTACGAATCTGTAACAACGCCAGATATTGAAATTGACACAATTACAATTCCTGCAAAAGATTATCCAGAAATTGATGTAATTGATTTGATGAAACGTTGGAATACTTCTTCGCGTAAAATGATATTGGTCGGATTACATCATCCTGATGCCAAATTTGATCATTTTGTAAAACAATTGGCGCAAGATGATTCGGTAGTTGTATTGACAGAAGTAACGTCAAATATTCATGATGAACGATTTTTCAATAAAATTGATCAAGTTATTTTCCCTTATTCAGAAGAAGAATTAGAAGCGTTGAAACCTGATATTTTATTGACAATTGGGCAAAATGTCGTTTCGAAAAAGATTAAAAAATTCTTACGTGATCAAAAACAAACGCAACATTGGCATTTAGATGAATATTGGCAACCAGACACTTTTCAAGCGTTAACAGATAAAATTGAAACAAAACCTGAATTGTTTTTAGAACAGTTTGTTCCGTTTATTAATCCAAAAGAATCTGAATATTACAACACATGGAATTCGATACGTGAAGCGAATAATATCAAACACAAAAATTACATTAATGTGATTCCGTTTTGTGATTTGAAAGCATTTGATTCTATTATCAAAAATTATCCAGAAAATTGGCAAATTCAGTACGGAAATTCTACCGTTATTCGATATGGATTATTGTTCGATCATAACAATTCGAATCCTGTTTTCTGTAATCGCGGAACAAGCGGAATTGATGGTTCTACGTCTACAGCGATTGGGGCTTGCATCGCTTCTGAGCAAAATACGGTGATGATTACAGGAGATATTTCATTTTTCTATGATTCGAATGCGTTATGGAATGTGAATATGCCGAATAATTTCAGAATTATTTTGATTAATAATGGTGGAGGAAATATTTTCAAATTTATTCCTGGTCCATCTGAAACAGATGTTGTTGAAGATTATTTTGAAACAAAACATCATTTTACTGCCGAACATTTAGCTAAAATGTATGATTTTGAGTATAACGTAGTTTCAAATTTAACAGATTTAGAAAGTTGTTTCAACGATTTTTATGCAGAAAGTAATCGTCCGAAAATTTTAGAAATTGATACACGAAATTCTTCTAACGATGCTATTTTAAGAGGATATTTTAGTAGTTTGAAGTAAAAATATTACAAGAGAAATCAATTCGTTTGGTTTCTCTTTTTAATTCCAAATGAAATTCTATTTTCTTCATTAATTTTCCATTCTGGACATTCTTCATCAGCACATTCTTTCCATCTTAAATCAGAATCAATTTTAAGCTCTATAGTTACTTTTCTAAAAATCTTATTCTTCTTAATCATAATTTTTTTGACATTTTCAGCTCTTTTCTTTGCTAATTTTTTCAACTTATTTTTATCTGAATCTAAACTTGTATAACTAATAATTGATAATTGTTCAAGTTCTTCTTTTTTTAAAGAATTTAAAAATGATGAAATATAATTATCAAGTTGTTTTAATTCAGATTCATTAATATTAGTTTTATCTTTCTCAAAATAAATTGTCGGAGTCGAATAACAAATCATTTCTTGCCACTGACATCCATTATTTTCTTTTGGACCTTTTACAGTCGGACAATGATCTTCAATATCAGTAATTCCATCTCCATCAGTATCAATCAATTCTTGAGCAAATAAATTTGAGTAAAATATTACAGAAAATATAATCAAAAACCTTCTCATATTATCTCAATTTTCTCTCCTAAAAACTTTGGTTGAATACCAAAAAAGCTATCAATAAAAACTTTAGCACGAGCAAAATATTCGCGAATATTTGTTTTTAATCCAGCATTTTTATTGACATCTTTCGCATTATATCCAAACGCGTTAATTCCGTTTTGACGAGCAACATAAACCGCTCGTTGATTGTGAAATTCTTGCGAAACAACAATAAATTCTTTCTGACCAAAAATTTCTTTTGCTCGTATCATCGAATCTAATGTTCTAAAACCTGCATAATCTAAATAAATTACATTTTCTGGAATTCCATTTTTTATCAACGCTTGTTTCATCGCTTCGGGTTCGTTGTAATTTTTTTTACCATGATCGCCACTCAAAATAAAATGAGTTACTTTCCCAGATTGATACAATTTTGTTGCAGCATCAATACGATATGTAAAATAATAATTCTGATAACCATTGACTAAATTTGGCGCAGTTCCTAATACAACCGCAACTTTAGTTTTGGGTAAAATTTCTAATTTATCTGTGACAAAGTCTTTAGTCGAATTTTCTATTTTATAATTTGCAAAAGCTGTGAATAAAAGGCTTACAACACCTATAATTGTTCCGTAAAGAAATGTTTTTTTGATGATATTTTTAGCTTTGGTTTTCATAAAATAATTGGGTTGATATTTAGCTAAAATACATGATTAACTTGATTTAACCCAATAAAAAAAGTAGCTAAATTAGCTACTTTACTTTATAATTATTCAGAATATATTATTCTTTAATTCTTTCTACATAAGAACCATCTTCTGTGTTGATTTTCACTTTATCACCTTCGTTGATGAATAAAGGAACACGAATTTCAGCACCAGTTTCTGTTGTTGCAGGTTTTGTAGCATTTGTAGCTGTATCACCTTTAAGACCTGGTTCTGTGTATGTAATTTCCATTACAACAGTAGTTGGTAACTCAGCTGCTAAAGCTGTTTCATCAGAAGCACGGAACAAGATTTTTACTTCGTCACCAGCTTTCATAAATTGAGAATTATCAATCAAATCTTTGTTTAAATAAACTTGAGAGAAATCATCATTATTCATGAAGTGGAAACCATTATCATCTTCATATAAATATTGGTAGTTACGCGTTTCTACACGAACTTCTTCAATTTTATGACCAGCAGAAAATGTATTATCTAATACTTTTCCGTTTGTTAATGATTTTAATTTTGTACGAACGAAAGCAGGTCCTTTACCTGGTTTTACGTGTAAAAATTCGATAATTTTATACGTATCATTATTAAAAATAATACATAAACCTTTTCTGATATCAGAAGTTGTTGCCATTTATTCTATTGTTATTTTATTAAACTCCCGAGCTATACCCTTTCATAATTCCACGATCGCTTGTATTGATAAAATCAAGAATTACCTCACGGTAATGTGATTCTGGAAATTTTTCTAAGATTTGTTCTACAGCTTGAGAGACATTATTTTTTTGTTGATATAAAATTCTATAAATACCTTGAATTTCAAAAATTTCTTCTGAAGAGAAACCTTTTCTTCTCAAACCAATTGCATTTACACCAGCATATGCTACCGGATTTTTAGCAGCTTTTACATAAGGAGGAACATCTTTCCGAATTTGAGTAGCTCCTGCTACAAACGCGTGTTCTCCAATTTTCGTAAACTGATGTACAGCACTATAACCACCAATAAAAGCATAATCTCCTACTTCTATATGTCCAGCTAAACCTACTGCATTTACAATAACTACATTATTACCTACTACACAATCGTGTGCAATGTGCGCTGTTGCCATAATTAAACAATTGTCACCAATTTTAGTATAACCTAAAGCATTAGTTCCTTTGTTTACGGTAACACATTCTCTAATTGTGGTATTGTTACCAATATATGTTAAAGTTTTTTCACCTTCGTACTTCAAATCTTGAGGTTCACCAGAAATTACTGTACCTGGATAAATTTTACAATTTTTTCCAATACGTGCACCTGGCATAATTGTTACGTTAGGACCAATCCAAGTCCCATCGCCAATCTCTACATCTTCGTATACTGAAGAAAAAGGACTAATCGTAACATTTTCACCTATAATTGCAGTTGGATGAACGTATGCCATCGGGTAATTCATAACTTCCATTTCTTTAATTATTCTTTTGTACGACAGCCATCATTTCAGCTTCTACTGCAAGTTGGCTATTTACATATCCGTAGCCATTCATGTGTACAATTCCTCTTCTTATTGGTTCTACTAACTCTAATTTGAAAACGATTGTATCTCCTGGAATAATTTTTCGTTTAAATTTAGCACTTTCAATTTTCATGAAATAAGTAGAATAATCTTGTGGGTTTTCTAATTCTCCTAAGATTAATAAACCTCCTAATTGCGCCATTGCTTCAATCTGTAAAACACCTGGCATTACAGGTTCTTTCGGGAAATGACCAACAAAATAAGGTTCGTTCATCGTTACATTTTTCACTCCTACAAGTCCTGTTGGTGTTTTTGAAATGACTTTATCAATTAACAAAAACGGAGGACGATGTGGTAACAGTTTCATAATATCATTGATATCATAAACTGGATCGACAGTCAAATCGAATTCTGGCACTTTATTGCGTTGTGCTAATTTAATTTGTTTGCTCAATTTTTTTGCGAAATTAGTATTGGTATGGTGACCTGGTTTTGTTGCAATAATTTTTGCTTTCAGTTTTTTACCAACCAAGGCTAAATCTCCTACAACATCTAATAATTTGTGACGAGCAGCTTCGTTTGGATAATGCAATGTCAAATGATCTAAAATACCATTTGGACGAATTGATACATTATCACGGTTAAATGCTTTGCATAATTTATCTTTTGTTTCTGGTGTAATTTCTTTGTCAACATAAACAATTGCATTGTCTAAATCACCACCTTTCACAAGACCAGCTTCTAACAACTGTTCTAATTCGTGTAAGAAACAAAATGTACGAGCCTCAGAAATATCTTCTTTAAAATTTTTGATTGATGATAAAGTTGCATTTTGAGTTCCTAAAACTTTCGTTCCGAAATCTACCATTGCTGTTACTTGATAATCATCAGCAGGAATTGCAGTAATCTCAGATCCTGTTTCTGGGTCTACATACGTTACAATTTCTTTAATTCTGTAATATTCTCTTTCTTTATCTTGCTCAACAATACCTGCGTTTTCTATTGCTTCAACAAAAAACTTAGAAGAACCGTCCATAATTGGTGGTTCTGCATTGTCAATTTCTATATAACAGTTATCGATATCCATACCAACTAAAGCTGCCAAAACATGCTCTGTTGTATGCACTCTAACTCCTTTCTTCTCCAAAGTTGTCCCTCTAGCTGTACTCACAACATACTGTGCATCAGCTTCTACTTGAGGTTGACCTTCTAAATCTGTTCTTACAAATACAAAACCTGTATCTGCATCGGCAGGTTTAAACGTTAAGGTAACATAATTACCTGTATGCAAACCAACACCTTTCAGAACCACTTCATTCGCTAAAGTTTTTTGTTTATCAGACATTAACTTTTACTTTTGTTTATTATCTTTTTCTAATTGATCGATACGTTTCATTATTTCAGGAAACTTTCTAAAATACACATATGATTTTTTGAAATCACCTGCATTCATTGCTGGCGAACCATACAATTGTACGTTGCTTTGCACATCACTATTTACACCACTTTGTGCTTGAATCTGTACAAAATCTCCAATTGTAAGATGACCAACGATACCTACTTGACCTCCAATCATACAATTTCGTCCAATTTTAGTAGAACCTGCAACTCCTGTTTGAGAAGCGATTACAGTATTCTCTCCTATTTGAACATTGTGCGCAACCTGAATTTGGTTATCTAACTTAACTCCTTTACGAATTATTGTAGATCCCATTGTTGCTCTATCTATTGTTGATCCTGCTCCTATTTCTACATTATCCTCGATCAAAACATTTCCTATTTGAGGAATTTTCTCGAAAGATCCATCTGCAGTTGGTGCAAAACCAAATCCGTCAGCTCCAATGACTACATTAGAATGGATAATACAGTTTTTACCAATCTCACACTCATTATATACCTGAGCGCCAGAAAATAGAATTGTATTATCTCCAATCTTTACATGATCAGAAATTGTTACATTAGGATATATTTTTACATTATTCCCTATTGTTACATTAGCTCCAATATAAGAAAAACTTCCAATATATACATTATCACCAAGTTGAGCTGTAGAATCTACTTTCGCATATTCTTCTATCCCAACTTTATTATTTTTTATTGTATTATAATGTTGCAATAACTGCGTAAATGCTTGATAAGCATCTTCTACAACTATTAATGTAGACGAAATAGAATCTGTAGCCACAAAATCTTTACTTACAATAACAATAGATGCTTTTGTTGTATAGATATATTGTTCATACTTAGGATTAGCCAAAAACGAAATCGTTCCTGCTGTACCCTCTTCTATTTTCGACAAAGTCGAAACCTCTACATTTGCATCACCTTTTACGGTACCTTGCAATAATTGCGCTATCTCCGCAGCTTTAAATTTCATAGTCTGCAAAACTAATAATTATTCTTAAATTTTTAAAATGAATATTTAAGTAATTTAACTTTTTTGTCAAATTCTGTCTATCCAATTTATATACTATGGTAATGATATTTTGTAATTTCTTGTTGTAAAAACTGTGTCAACAAACTTTTGTCTGAACAAGAAATCTCTTTTACTTCTCCATTTTTGAACAAAACTTTGATTGGACTTTTTGACTTTTCATATGGTACAATCTTTATCGGAGTTTGCTCAACAAAATAACTTGCATCATCTATATTAAATAACTCTTGAACTCTTGCTTTCTCAACAATAATTTCATCAACTGACAACGATTTATCCATCAAAAATGATTTTGGTAATTCGCGCTGAATAATATTTCTTGATAATTTACTTAGAATAAAATCATCATGAAACTGCCATTCTTTGATTGCCGATAAAACATCCGAATCATCCAAACGTGTAAAAATCTCTAATCCTTTCTTAGACAAACTCCCTTTTTCATTGTCATTCAGAAAATAACTAAACGCAGAAGTTGCAAATAAATTTTCACCTTGCTGTGTTAATTCTTTTGCTCTTCTCAAAACACTCATCAAAAAATTTTCTGCTGTAAAAGACTTTTTGTGCATATACACTTGCATATACATAAACATACGCGCCATCAAAAACTTTTCTACAGAAGGAATTCCTTTAGCTTCAATCACTAATTCGTTATCAGCTACATTCATCATCGAAATGATTCGTTCTGGATTAATATTTCCTTCAACAACTCCAGTATAGAAACTATCTCGTTTCAAATAATCCATCCGATCTACATCTAACTGACTAGATACTAATTGAGATAAAAATTTTTTCGAATATTCTCCTTTAAAAATCTGAATAGCAAGAGATAATTTTTGACCAAAAATTTGATTTAACTCTTCCATCAATTGCAACGAAATCTCTTCATGATGAGATCCATTAATAATAGAATGTTCTAATGAATGCGAAAATGGTCCGTGACCTAAGTCATGCAAAAGTATTGCAATTAAAGCTCCATTTTCTTCTTCCGGAGTTATTTCTACATTTTTTCGCTTCAGGATATTCAATGCTTTATGCATCAAATGCATGCATCCCAAAGCATGATGAAATCTTGAATGTCGCGCACCTGGGTAAACCATTTCCGTCAATCCTGTTTGAGAAATTCGACGTAAACGCTGAAAGTAAGGATGTTGAATAATTTGGTAAATAAGCTCGTTAGGTATAGTTACAAATCCATGTACTGGATCATTTACTATCTTTAACTTATTATTGTTTAATGAATTCAAACGTTCTATTTTGACTACAAAGATACGAAATATAGTAATTAAAATACTTCAGAAACAAAGAAAAGCGCTGTTAAATTCAAATTATTTAGTTGATTTCAAATTTTTGGAATTATTTATGCTATTTAATGGCAGAAAATTTTTAGCATTTCTCAAATTTTTGTTTAACATACAATTTAGATTTTAACATTTTTGTTATCGCTATATTTGAAATAGGCTTTAAAACAAGAAGCATCATTATAAAAAACAAACTACATGGCAATAAAAATATTATGGATTGATGACGAAATCGATTTATTAAAACCACATCAACTTTTTTTAGAAAAAAAAGGCTACACTACAACAATGATCAATAATGCTACTGACGCATTAGAAGAAATAGAAAAAGAAAACTTTTCAGCTGTTTTAATTGACGAAAATATGCCTGGTCTTAGTGGCTTAGAAGCGCTACCAAAGATTAAAGAATTGCGTCCTAATCTTCCTGTAATTATGGTTACTAAAAGTGAAGAAGAACACATTATGGAAGACGCAATTGGTTCTCATATTGCTGATTATTTGATTAAACCTGTTAATCCTAATCAAATATTATTGAGTTTGAAAAAGATTTTAGACTCCTCTAAAATTATTTCAGAAAAAACGGTCATCAACTATCAACAAGAGTTCAGAAATATTGCAATGGAAATGATGAACGCAAGAGATTTTGAAGATTGGCAAGAAATTTATAAAAAATTAGTTTTTTGGGAATTAGAACTTGAGAACATAGAAGACACAGCACTATCTGAAATTATTGAAAATCAGAAAAGTGAAGCAAATGCAGCTTTCTTCAAATTTATTGAACGTAATTACGAAGATTGGTTACATAATGAGGAAGATCGCCCTATATTATCGCATACTATTTTCAGAGAATTAGTAAAACCCCTACTTTCTAAAGACGAAAAAGTATTATTAATTTTGGTAGATAATTTACGTTTTGATCAATGGAAAGTGATCGAACCGATTTTCAATCGTTATTATAATTCAGAAAACGAAAATTTATATTACAGTATCTTACCATCTGCAACACAGTATGCTCGTAATGCTTTTTTCTCAGGTTTAATGCCTTTAGAAATAGAAAAAAAATATCCTCAATATTGGTTAAATGATACTGATGAAGGAAATAAAAACATGCACGAAAAAGAATTGTTAGGCGAACAATTGAAAAGACTTGGATTAGGACATTTATCTTACAACTATTTCAAGATTTTAAACTCTGATTTTGAGAAAAAAATTGCGGACGATTTTAATAATTACAAAAACAATAACTTAAATGTAATTGTTTACAACTTTATTGATATTCTTTCGCACGCCAAAACTGACAACAAAATTGTTGGAGAAATAATTCGTGATGATAAAACATATCGCTCAATTACTAAACATTGGTTTGAAAATTCTTACTTAATGGAAATCGTAAAAAAAGCAGCACAAGA
Organism: Empedobacter sedimenti; assembly: GCF_030005555.1. Classification (GTDB taxonomy): domain Bacteria; phylum Bacteroidota; class Bacteroidia; order Flavobacteriales; family Weeksellaceae; genus Empedobacter; species Empedobacter sedimenti. The sequence goes on from NZ_JASCQG010000003.1 coordinate 111,149, forward strand.
AGGTATGAAAATAGTGTTAACAACCGATCACGGAACTATTTACGTAAAAGAGCCTACACGTGTAATTGGCGACAAAGAAGCAAGTACAAATTTGCGATACAAATTAGGAAAACAATTGCAATATGACCCGAAAGATGTATTAGCTGTTGATCAGCCAGAAAAGTTCCTTTTACCTAAGGTTAATGTTACGTCAAAGTATATCTTTGCAAAAGAAAATTTATTTTTAACGTATCCAAAAAATTACAATCATTTCGTTAATTATTACAAAAACACTTACCAACATGGTGGAATTTCATTAGAAGAAGTAATAATTCCGATGGTTGTATTAACACCAAAAAATTAATGGAATTTATCATCAATAGTTTAGACGAATTACCAGAAGTTGCCAACAAAATAATCAATCAACTTCAGTATAAATTAATCACTTTTGAAGGAGAAATGGGCGCTGGAAAAACAACTTTTATTAAAGAGTTTGTAAAAGCATTAGGAACAAATGATGAAGTTTCAAGCCCTACTTTTTCGATTGTAAATGAATACGAAACAGATAACGGAAAAGTATATCATTTCGATTTTTATCGTTTAAACCATGAAGAAGAAGCTTTAGACTTCGGAATTGAAGAGTATTTATATTCAAATCAATATTGTTTAATGGAATGGCCAAATAAAATTGCTAACTTTATACCAGACGAGCACCATACCATCACAATCGAAAATGTAGATGGCGTTCGTCATTTAAATTTCAATTAACAATATGGAAGGAAAAAATATTTTCACGCCTTTTTCACAGGAAGATTTAATCCCTCAACCAGAACGATTAGAGATTCCTCGAAAAAAAGAACGCTTTGATATTGGTATTCCAAAAGAAACAAATAATCAAGAAAAAAGGGTTTGTCTTTCTCCAGATGCAGTAGAAATTTTGGTAAACAATGGTCATTTAGTGACGATTGAGACTGGAGCTGGAGAAGGTGCAAACTATACAGATAAAGAATATTCAGAAGCAGGTGCACAAATTTCTTATAACACACAAGCTGTTTTTGAGAAACCAGTCATTCTAAAAGTTGGTCCATTAACTTTGGATGAAATAGATTGGATAAAACCAAATGCTCTAATTATTTCTTCTGTTCCCACAAACACATTAAAACGTGAATATTTTCAAAAATTAATTACAAAACGTGTAGATGCTGTTGGTTTTGAATTCATTAGAGATGAACAAAATCACTTACCAGTTGTTCGTTTATTAAGTGAAATTGCTGGCACAACTGCAATATTAGTTGCAAGCGAATTAATGTCTTCTTCAAATGGTGGTAACGGAATTTTGATGGGTGGTGTAACAGGTGTACGTCCTACAGAAGTTGTTATTCTTGGTGCTGGAACTGTTGCCGAAAATGCTACAAGAACAGCATTAGGCTTAGGAGCTTCGGTTCGTGTTTTTGATAATTCATTAACAAGATTAAGACGTTTGCAACAAAATATAGGGCAACGCGTTTCTACTTCTACAATAGACCCTAAAGAGTTAGGAAAAGCATTACGTCGTTGTGATTTAGCCATCGGTGCTTTACGTGGGGAAACAAGAACACCATGTGTTGTAACAGAAGTAATGGTGCAAAATATGAAACCTGGTGCTGTTATTATTGATGTAAGTATTGATCAGGGTGGTTGTTTCGAAACTTCTGAACTAACAACACATGATCATCCAATAATTATAAAGAATGATATAATTCATTATGCCGTTTCTAACATCACTTCTCGCGTTGCACGTACGTCTACCAAAGCGTTAAGTAATTATTTTTTATCATACTTACTTCAAATTTCAGAAGAATCAGGCTTTGCAAATGTGGTACAATCTGATAAATCTGTAAGAAATGGTGTATATTTGTACAAAGGTAGAATTGTAAAAAAGAATTTATGTGATTGGTTTGATTTACCTTTTCACGATATTAATTTATTGATTATATGACATTAACGCAAAGATTTATAAAATTTGGAATGGGTGTTGGGATCGGAATGGTTTTTATAGCAATGGCATTCGGACCAAGAGCTTTTTCTTGTAATTATTTCCCAAATGCGAGAGTTTTAGATGAAGCACATTCAAAAAGGCTATCATTTTCGCCTGAAGCACAAGCTTTTTTGACTGCAGAGAATTTAGATTCAACTTTCTTAAAAAAAGAATTATTTGCAAAAAGTAAAGTTGATTTTGATAAATCGAAAAAAGATCAAGTTCCGTGTAGAGAGTATTTTGCTACTTACGAGAGTAAAGATAAAACAAAGAACTACGAATTTACTTTTGATGTTTGTAAAGAAGATTCAAAATTAGTTTCGATCATTAAAAAATAAAGAAAGCCACTCAAATTTGAGTGGCTTTTTAATTTATCTTCGTTTTTAATTTATCGTTTTTAAAATAATCAGCACAACAATAAATAGTATTGCAATTACTACTATTACATCTTTGAACTGAATTTTTTTTGTTCCGAATTCAACATTTCGGTTTAAACTTTTTCTTTTTTTATTGGCTTGCATGAGTAGATATTTGTACTGCAAATTTATATAAATTTATCAAATATCAAACCATTATTTAATTGTAAAATATTTAATCTACAATAAGATATCTTAAATTCCGATTTCTATTTGTAAACGAGCGTACCAATTATTTTTCTTTTCTAAGTTATAGAATTTTTGTTGCTCATAGGTAAATTCTGCTTGTAACTTGAAAGCGTGTTCCCAAATGTATTTTGTCAATCCTAGTGTATATTGATTTGTATTTGGCGTAAATTCAAAAATATCTTTGTCTACTTTTTGAGTAGAATAGCGACCAATTACTTCCCAATGTTTCGGGAATGTATATGAACCTTGGAAATCCATTCCTTCTCCATTATAGATATAATTAAAATCAGAAACATCTGTTGGATTATAAAACAAGACATTATCAGAATTACGATTCATATAAGAATACATCACATTCCAACCACGGTATTTTAACATTGCGTCCAAAAATAAAGATCTAATATTTGCAGTCTTACCTCCTACAATATCATCTCCTAACATTCCTGCCGTTCTATGCGCTCTGTCGTTGTAACTATACGCACCAGAAAGCATTAATTTAGGCGTTTGTTCGTGAACTAAATCTCCTTCGTAATTGCTTCCTCCTTTCGTAAATTCTCCCAAAGGAAACAATTCTACTTTACCTGTATATGCTAATCCTGTATCTTTAAAATTTGTCCAATTTCGTCCTTCACCAGTAGAAACAGCTCCTCTCAAAACATATGAGAATTTATCTCCATTTCTTTTATTGTATAAAACCTGAAATCCAAAATCACGATCAATATTAAAATCTGCATTATTAATAGAACGATCTGTAAGCTGTAAAGCTCCAGATGAGTTTACGCGTTGTCTATTTCCAGGAAGTTTTGTTTGACCAAATCCTAAACTCCAGTGTTTATTTGGATAATAGAAAATCATCGCGTCACGTATAATATTCGTATTCTTCCCTTCTTCTGCTTTTCCTACATCACCTGCTGCGAAAGATAATTGCATCGAATATCCAAATTTTGGATCACCGATATAACCATCAAAACGTAGTCTTAAACGACGTATTTGTCCATCTATATTATCTTCTTCTCCGTCATTGTGATTATAACTGATGCGATTCTGCATACGAAATCTGATGTTTACCTGATAAAGACTATCGGGCGAAGTAATTCCCAATCCATTACCATAACTATAATATGGCGACATCATATTTTTAAACTCTTGTACAGTTTTCTTTTTAGATTCTGTCGAATCTTTAACTTGTGCATACGAATTGAAAGAAAATACAATAAGTAATAAAGTTAAAATTTGCCTCATGTTTGTTTGTTTCTTGATTCGTGTGCAAAAATGCGTTGATTTAAATTAAATAATTGTAAACTATAAATTAAATTAACGTTAACAATGATTCAAAATTCGCTATACGGTGATTATCATCAACTTCAATAAGCTCTATCTGATCAGGAAAAATCTTTTGCTGAATCTCAAAAAACTGTTTTGATTTTTCTGCATCTAAAACCTCATCGTGTACACTTATAAATACTTTTGTATGTTCAAATCTATTCATGTCTACTAAATAATGAGAAAGATTTTCAGGAAAATTATCTTCATATTTCAACGAAACATCAACCAAAGGATTAAGTAAAACCAATTCACTTGATTTTCCATGTTCCTTTAATTTTTTTTGTAATTGCCACCCAAAATTTCCTCCAGTAGAACTCCCTATAATTGTCAAATCTTCTACTACTCCCTTCAAATGCTCATAAGCATCATGAAGTATTGTTGTAATATTATCGTTAGTTTTCCATTCAATACAAATTGCAGAAGGATAAACTTTTAGGATAGATTTGAACTTTTTGGAATTTGCCGAGCTATTTAAACCATGTATATAAACAATTTGTCGATTATTCGTATTCATATTCAGCGCAATTAAAGCTTTAAATTAAACTTTTTCAATCAGTTAATCAAATTAGATATGTAAATTTAACAATATAATAGTGTTGTGCGAAAAATACTCCATAAAAAAAGCGATCACAACGATCGCTTTCTCTTTTATTTAGTTGGTTCACTATAATCAAATCCCCAATCAATTCCCTTTTTAATTGCAGGAACACCTTCTGTCATCCATTTTGGCGCTGGTTTATCTTTTAGATAATGATCAAAAAACTGAACTTGACGTTGTTGAATATCATTTTTATTCGCACGTTTCAATAAATTATGGTCATCTCCATTATAATTTAACATCCAAACTGGCTTCCCAAGACGTTTTAACGCCATAAACATTTCAATTCCTTGATACCAAGGCACAGCTCCATCTTCATCGTTGTGCATAATTACAACTGGCGTCGTTACTTTTGGCATATTAAACAATGGCGAATTTTCGATGTATAATTCTGGCGCTTCCCACAATGTTTTTCCAATTCTACTTTGTGTTTGCTCATACTGAAATTGACGACTCATTCCTGTTCCCCAACGTATTCCACCATAAGCAGAAGTCATATTAACAACCGGTGCACCAGTCCAAGCAGCAGCATATATATTAGTTGCAGTAATTAAATGTGCCACTTGATATCCTCCCCAACTTTGTCCTTGTATTGCTATTTTATTACCATTTACCCATGTGTTTTTCTTCAATGCTTCTACTCCAGAATTGATATAATCTTCGGCAGATTTACCTGGATGACCAATTGTGTACGAAATATCTGGCGTAAATACAATGTAATCGTTACTTACAAAATAAGTATGATTGATGCGCGAAGGCGTTGGCGCAGGCGCTTGATAGCGATTTAGATTATCTGATAGTTTTTCGTAAAAGTAAACGATAACTGGATATTTTTTGTTTGGATCAAAATTATCAGGTTTATACACAACACCCGTTGCATTTTTACCAGAGTAAGTTTTCCAATTTACAAGTTCTCCTTTACCCCATGTATAATTTTTTTGTTGAGGATTTGTAGACGAAATCTTTTTCTCATCCTTAAAATTAGTAGACACATAAATATCTGGCGAATTTTGGAAAGATTCTTTTGTATAAATTAACTCGTTAGAGTTTAACGCTTTCGTCATTTTTTGAGCACCCCAAGTATCAGACATCACAACTTGTTCTGGGTTTTTAGCTTTCTCAATAATTGTTTGATAAACTCCCGACTGTTTATTTATATTATTAAAAGCGCCTAAAAATATCGGTTGATTACGATTTACTGTTTTTGCATCTTCATTTAACTTATTAATTTCAAATGTGATGTTGTTCTTACGTCCAAAACCATTTGTCATATTTTCTGGACGACGATCTCCTGCTAAATCAAACTCCCAAATATCGTAACGATCTTTGATCAAAACAGTTTCGTCATTATCCGTAAAATAAGCAATTCCGTATTCTTGTGCTATTGTTGGTGAGTCATTCTCTTCATCATAGAATTTTACCTTCAACTTTTTATTTAACACTTTCGTTTCTTTTGTAAACAAGTTATAACTTGTCCACAAACCTGTTTCACCATTATAATAAACCGCAAATTTTCCGTTAGGAGAAATTTCCACATTACCAATCAAAGCTTTTGCTAAAAGCTCTCTTTGCCCCGTTTTTGTATTGATAATATAATAATCTTTACGCCCTGTCGTATCCCAAGACATTGACGAACGATAAGCATTATCTGAAACTCCTAAAGCAAATTCTGAATCTCCTTCTGCAATTATATCAACTCGATTAAGATCTAAATCCGCTAATTGATTAACTTTAGTAGGATTCAATAAGTCTATAACAGCTAAATAAGCGCGTTTTTGTTCACGCTCAAGATTTTTTAATTGTTGTGGTTGAATAAAATCATCTTTATAACTCCAGATATCAACTTTTGCATGATCTTCTGCAATTAACGTGGTGTCTTTTTCTGCTAATTTAGGTGCAATTCCTAAATACAATAAATTTGAATTTTTACTAAACTTTGGTTGACGATTCTCAGAAACCTGCCAATCTTTTTTCAGACCAGTTAACTCTACTTTCTTTATTTCTTGCTGATTTGGTATTGCTGTATAGTATAAATTATACGTTTTACTTGTCTTCTTTTCGTCATCAGTTGTTCCTACAAAAGCAACTTTTGTTGCATTTTCATCAAAAACAAATTGCTTAAATTCTCCTATTGTGTCAACCAATTGTTTCTCAACAAAAGTCGCTGTGTTTACTAAGAAAACGCCATATTTTGTTTTATCTAAACTATCCTTTTTTTCTTGCTTTGTCGAAAAAATTAATTGTTTACCATTCTCGCTAAACTCATAATTCATCACATTTTTGAATGATTTTTTCTGTCCAGAAATCAAGTTTCTCAAAACTAATTCCAAAGGCGCATTCTTCTTATCTTTAGAAGCAGCAGGCTTCACCGTTTTTTCTTTTGTTTTTGCCGAATCAGATTTATCCTCTTTCTTGTCTTTCTTCAACTCTTCTTTCTCTAACAAATAAGCTAAAAAAGAACCTCCTTTTTTTGGTGTTTTGAAAGACTTGATATTAGCTAATTTTTCAACTTTGTTTGTCGAAAGATTTAAAATTCCTATCGAATCCTTTGCAATTTCATTCTCTTTTTTCTTCTTGATTCGAACCAGTTTTAAATCTTTGTAAAATGGTCGAATCTTGAAAACTGCAAATTTAGAATCTGCTGTAAAAATACTTTGTTCTCCTCTTGGAAAATTCAAACTTTTATCTGTTTTCAATCCGAAGAAATTCAAAGTATTATCACTTTCTTGAGCATTAACTTGATAAGCAACCCAAGCTCCATTATTTGATAATTCTTTCATTCCGATTGATTGCCATTCGTCAAAAACAGTCAAATCAAGCGGTTTTTTTTGCGCATCAACATTTGTAGCCAACATAGCAATTGCCGCAGCATAAATTGCTTTATTCGTTAAAAGTTGAGTCGCGTAATTTTTTAAATTTTTAGTAGATAATTTCGATTTCATACTCTAAAATAAACGCGTTAATGTATAAGAAGTGTGAAAATACTAATTTTTAAGAAATTGTAACTATATTATGGAATTAAAATTGCAGTATCGTATTTTTGTAAAAATAACCTATTGATGAAGAAAATTTTATTTAATATTTGCCTTACACTACCTATCCTATCATTTGCACAAAATTTGCAAATCGTTCCTCTTGGTGTATATGGAGGTAGTAACGAAAGTAATTTGTCGTCTTATTTAGTTGCCGAAGAAAATTCGAACAATTATTTAGCTTTAGATGGTGGTACAATTTATAGTGGAATCAATAAAGCAATAGAGAAAGGAACTTTTGAGGTAGATAATTCTACAGTTTTGAAGGATTATATCAAAGGATATTTTATTTCGCATGGACATTTGGATCATCTTTCAGGAATGATTATTAATTCGCCTGAAGATTCGAGCAAACCTATTTATGGTATTACCGAAATGATAGAAGTCTTAAAAAAGAAGTATTTCACAAATGATGCTTGGGCAAATTTTGCCAACGAAGGCGAAGAACCTGTACTAAACAAATATTATTACAAATATGCGGAAGTTGGTAAATCTTTTAAAATAGAAAACACCAACTTAAAAGGTACAATCTACGAATTGAGCCATGTAAATCCACTTAAAAGCTCGGCTATTTTAGTAGAAAATGAGGAATCTGCGATTATATATTTTGGAGATACTGGTGCTGATAGAATCGAAAAATCAGACAAATTAGCTACAATTTGGAAAGCCTTAGAACCTAAAATAAAATACGGAAAATTAAAAGCGATGATGCTCGAAGTTTCATTTCCTAATTCTCAACCAGAAAAGTTATTATTTGGGCATTTAACACCGAGTTTGATGAACGAAGAATTAAAAAACCTGGCAAAAGAAGTTGGTCAAGGAAAATTGAAAGGAATGACTATTATCGTTACACACATAAAACCAAAAGGTGATTTTGAACAAAAAATTCAAGAAGAATTGTTGAAAGATAATCCATATAAAATCAATTATATTTTCCCGAAGCAAGGAGAACGTATTATTGTAAAATAATACAAAATGTATTATTTATTAAATAAAGACTAAATAATTTTTCAATTTTTATTTTTATCGGTCAATTTTTAGTAAATTGATAAAATAGCGCTATTGTTTTTTTTCTATTTGAATAAGCTCAGCTAAATTTGAGGTAAATCATACAAGAAAATGACCGCTCAGATAGGAGAAATTTTATTAATTGACAACCAACAATACCTTATTGCCGAACATCCTTTACACCAATATATAAAAGGACTTAATTCTCCTCCTTATTTTACACCACCTTCACCAACGTGTTGGCGCGGATATTATGGAAAATGGGAATTGAAAGATGATGAATTATTTTTAATTAATTTCAAAGGGTATTTAGATAATTTAGACGAAGTTGAGCTGAATTATTTATTCCCTCAAAGAGAAGAAGTTTTTGCAAACTGGTATTCAGGAATCATAAAAATTTCTCAAGGAAAATTAATCAAATTTAATCAGTTAACACAAACATCAATTTATGAAGAAGATGTGATGCTGTGTTTTGAAAATGGAAAACTAATCGATTATATCGTTCATAGTAATTGTATTAACTCTGAACGTGAAGTTGGGATCTAATTAATCACTACTTCGAAAACTCGTCGGTGAATTCGTCTTGTTATTTGACCTTATTATTCTGTCGAATTCACCGATTTTTATAAAATAAAAAAACCAACTTTTCAGTTGGTTTTCTTCTATATTCTAATAAAAATTAGCAATTCTCTATTACGCTTTTCACCACACGAATTACGTTTGGCATTGCATTGTTAGCTGCATTCAAAACATCTTCGTGCGAAACATCAAAAGAAATTTCTGGCCCACCTAAATCTGTAATAATAGATAAACAGAAAACTCGCATATCCATGTGACGAGCCACAATAACCTCAGGAACTGTACTCATACCAACACAATCTCCACCGATAAAACGAACTAATCCATACTCAGATGGCGTTTCGAAAGTTGGTCCTTGTAAACCTACATAAACACCTTGATGAACCAAAATATCATTTGCTTTTGCAAATTCAACAGCTTGATTCAACATTTCTTTGTCATATGCTTTTGACATATCTACAAAACGAGGGCCTAATTCGTCAATATTTTTTCCACGTAAAGGGTGTTCTGGCATCATATTAATGTGATCTCTCACCAAACAAATATCACCAACACTAAAACTTGGATTTACACCACCTGAAGCATTAGAAAGAACCACTTTTTTGATTCCTAATCCGTTAAAAACACGCATAGGGAAAGTCACTTCTTCCATCGAATATCCTTCATAGTAATGGAAACGTCCAGCCATCATTAAGACTTTTTTACCTAAAATAGTTCCGTAAACTAAATGTCCTTTGTGACCCTCTACGGTAACTTGCGGAAAATTTGGAATGTCTTTATAATTGATAACAATTTTATTTTCAACCTCATCTTCTAATTTTCCTAAACCAGATCCCAATACAACAACGTATTCTGGTTGATCTGGTAATAAATTATTGATGTACTTTGCAGCTTCATTAATTCTGTCCAACATACTCTAAAATAGTTTGATTAAATTTTTCTTTATCGTTAATTTCGATACTGATCGGAATGTAGTATAAATCGTCTTTTATCATCGATTCTTCCATCAAACGCATATAATCTTTCTCCGTAGTTAGGATAATTTTATCAAAGCGTTTTCTACCATCCGTATCCTCGTATCGTTTGTAAATATACTCAATTTCTGATTGACTAAAATTGTGATGATCTGGATATTCTAAATGCAAGACATTTGCAAAATTTTCTTCAGCAAATTTCACCAAACCATCTGTTTTAGCAATTCCTGTTACTAAGATTACATTATAATTTTTCCAAGTTGATTTTTCTATATTATCTAAACGACCAATAACTTTATTGTCATAAATAATTTTAGAAAAAAACAATTGTTGATGCGATTTCAACTTTATTTTACTCGAAATTTCTTTTAACTTATCTTCCGAAATACGATCCGGACATTTCGTTACAATAACAATATCAGCTCTTTTTACTCCGCTTCTACTCTCGCGCAAATCACCTGCAGGAAGTAAATAATCTTTATAATATGGATTATTGTAATCTGTCAATAATATATTAAATCCTGCTTTTATAGCGCGATGTTGATACGCGTCATCCAACAAAATTGCTTCAGCATTATAATGTTCAATTAATTTCTGAGCTCCAAAAACTCGATCTTCGCAAACAGCAATTATTATTCTATTTTTAAAGCGTTGAAAAAACTGCATTGGCTCATCACCAATATCATATACTTTTGTAGAATAATTCGCTATATGAAATCCTTTTGTTTTTCTTCCATAACCACGACTCAATGTACTTAACAGCTTTTCATCTTTTAATAAATTAGCCAAATACATGATATGCGGAGATTTTCCTGTTCCACCGACAGAAAGGTTTCCTACGTTAATAATTGGAATATTAAACGATTTTGAAGGCATCATCCCAATAGAATACATCATATTTCGAACCGAAGTTCCTATCCAATATAAACTAGAAAATGGAAGTAAAAGTTTACGCAAATTCATTTTTGTTTTAATATTTAGCGAAAATACTATTTTCAATTTTATTGAAAAAATGAAAACACTCAAATCTTTTTTTAGATAAAAAAAACCTATTCATTAGAACAGGTTTTATCTATTTATTAATTGTAAATTTTATTTAATTCGTTCGCGTAATCAGTTTTATCTTCAATTGTCCAACCATATGTTTTTGCTAAAAAATACAAATCCCCAAGGTTTTGAATGAGTTGCTGATGCGCTTCTTGTTTTAATTTTGTTTGATCTATGGTTTTCTCCACATGCTCTATTGCACGTTTCTTAATTCCATTCAAATCATCTTTATCAAATTTATTGAAAACACTTTGATCCATATCATAAAAACTAACATCTGGATAAACTTTGATTTCTACTGGAGGAATCGAATTGATGATAATTTTCTTATTCACAGAATCTAATTCAACATCCATTTTTTTCAAGTCATACGTTGCTTGTGCTTTTGCATTTACCAACAACGTTACCTTTTTATCTGCCGAATAAATATTCTCGAAACCTGGTAAAGATTTCTTCGAGGTATGATTGTATACATCAGAATACGCTTGTTCTGCTACAATCATTTTATTCATTTTCTCTATTTGATAAGCAATTACATGTGATTGTTCGTTAGTATTCTCTGTTTTGAATTGTTTCATTACAAAGTAAGTCAACAAACCTCCAAACAGAAAAGCAACAATAACAAGTATTATTTTTTTTAGATTATTAGTCATTCGAATAATTTGGTGTTAACGGTGTTCCGTTCACAATTTGTGCCAAATCTTCTTCCAAATAACCCGAAACTGGCGATTCTACAATTCTACCAACTTCATTCTTTTTATTATCGTAAACGATGATAGTTGGTACATGTGTAATTTCTTTGTTAATTTCTTCTCCGTAAAAACTCTTTTTATCTCTATTTACAGCGTAAACTTTCAGTCTATTTTGAGGAAATTTTATAGCATCCAAAATTTTGTACAAACGTGGCAATTCACGTTGACTATCCGAACACCAAGTACCTACAAAAACTTCTAAACGATAATTTCTTAAATCTTTTAAACCTTTTAACTTACTTTTTTCTACTTCATAAGAGTCAAACTCTGGTTGATACCAACTAACATAATCCTTTTTCTGTAAAGCAGTACGCTCAAACTCTCCAGTTAAAATTCGTTCACCATTCTCATATTTAATTGAACGATTCAACACTTTTTGTTGATCACAACTCATTATTGTAAAAGTTAAAATAGCTACAAAAGCTGCTGCAAATATTTTTTTCATGTTTTCTTAGTATTGATTTTAGTAGGATTTATATTTTAGATTAAAATTCGTCATTTCAATTTATACTACAAAGTATTTTATTTGATTATTTGTCCATTTTCAATTTTAGTTGAACCAATTTCAAAAGTAGCAACTTGATTCAACAATGGATAATTTTTACGGAGTCCTTTATAAATTTGCTTTTGCGCATCAAATTCAAGATGACCGATAAATTTTCGCAAATCTCCAATTTCAATAATCTTCGCAATTTGCTCCACTAAATTATTTTCTTCGTTGTATTCATCTTCAAAATAAATTCCCAAATCAACAACAGAAGAACTTTCACCATTTTGGATTTGAACATTATGAATGACAACATCCAAATATTTTTGTCCATTTTGTGGAATCGATAAATACTCATCAAACGGAAAGTTTTCTTGTGTAGCTAAAGCATTCAATCCTGCTAAAATAGCCAATGCATTGTACTTTCTTGTTGTATTTCGTTGATAATCATTCGGAAAATGTCCCGCTTCAAACAACACACACGGATAACCCATTTTCGTAAAATTATCCCCGGTAGACATCGGATAAAACTCTGATGTATAACGACCTACATGACCAGAAATTACTTTTTGCAATTCTGTATTCATAGATTGAATAATTCCCATCGTTTTTTCGCGAACTTCGTTCACATCTTCTTCAACATTGTAAGAAGGCGCCAAAAAAGAAAGCGTTGCTGGTTTCGCTGTTTGCCCAACATTGAAAATCGTACGTTGATCGTGTAAATTAAACAACGTTTGATAATTTCCTTTCTCCACTTGATCTAACAAAACATGAATTTCTGTCGATTCCTTTGCTAAAAAATCACGGTTAATATCAATTCCAACCGCATTTCTACGGGTATTGACATTTGCACCATCAGGATTTAACATCGGAATAAAATCAATCGTCAATTGAGATAAAATGGTTTGAGCTAATTCAGATTTTTGTTCAAAAAAATTAATCACATCAAACATTGCTCGCGTACCAGAAGATTCGTTTCCATGCATTTGAGACCAAATCAATAATCGCTTTTCTCCAGTTCCGAAACTTAATTTATAAATTTCGTTACCTAAAAAAGAGGTTCCTATTTGTTCTTTTTGAGATGATTTTAATGAAAAATATTGATTTAAAGCTTCAAAATTTAACCATTTCGAATCAAAACCTTCTTGTCTGAAAGTTGAATATTCTTTCTCTAATTGATGAATATCAAACATATTTTGTTACGTTATTGAATTGATTTCTTGAAAGTTTTACGCGCTTTATGGTTTACTGGCGAATATGCTTTCCATAAAACTTGTATACTTTCGTTATCAGCCAACTCTGGATTCGTTTCTAAAAATTCTATATTATTTCGATTAAATGTATCAAACATTGCGCTAAAAATCAATGCTGTAACACCTTTTCCTTGAAATTTTGGATCAATTCCGATTAAATAAAATTGAGCTGAATCATTCTTTTTACTTGCTTGTAACATGTGCCACCAACCAAAAGGAAACAATTTTCCTTTTGCTTTTTGCATCGCTTTAGAATACGACGGCATTGTAATAGCAAAAGCAATCATTTTATTATTCTCATCAACAATACAGTTAACAAAATCGGGGTTGATAAACGGAATATATTTCTTTTTGTAATAGTCAATTTGGTAATCCGCAATCGGAACATAGGTATCCAATTCGCTGTACGTTTTATCTAACAAATCGAACATTTCGTCTACATACGGAATAATCTCGGACGTTTTCTTAAAATTAAGTTCTCTCAATTTATAACGTTCGCGAATAATCGTATTAAACTTCACGACTTTTTCTGGTAAAACTTTTGGCGCATGCAATTCATATTCCACCCACTCATTCGCCGTCTCAAAACCTAATGATTCTAAATGTTGCGCATAGTAAGGAAAATTATATAAACCGACCATTGTTGCCAATTTATCAAATCCAAAAGTTAGCAAACCTGCCTTTTCTAAATTTGAAAAACCAACTGGACCTTCTATATATTCTAATTTATTTCCTCTACCTATTTCCTCTACCTTAGCTAAAAGCGCCTTTGTTACTTCGATATCATCAATCATATCAAACCAACCGAAACGCATTTTTTTCTTTGCTTGACCATTTACTTCTTGCCAATTGATAATTGCAGCCACACGACCAACAATTATACCATCCTTTTCTGCCAAAAAGTAGCGTGCCTCAGCATCTTTAAAAACGGGATTTTTAGAAACATCTAATGTTTCCTTTTCCTCATTAATAAAGGGCGGAACATAGTATTGATTATCCTTATACAAATTCATCGGAAACTTAATAAATGTTTCCAAATCTTGTTTTGATTGCACTTCTTTTATACGAATACTCATAGCCTGCAAATGTAGTAAGATTTAAAATTCTTCTTTATAAATATTTATACAAAAATGTCAGTTTATCCTGTAAAAATTATATGATTATCGACAGAAAACTGCCATTACCTCAACAAATCGTTTATTTTTGTCTTAAATAGTATTGTGGAATACTTTTTGAATTTTAACATTTATCATAAATAAGTAAAAAATAAAAATTAAATAAATGACAGGTTATTACATTATTATTGGTCTCTTCATGCTGATTAGTTGGTTTGTTGGGAACAAATTACAAAGCAAATTTAGGCACTACTCTAAAGTTTTTTTAGCGAATGGAATGAGCGGACGAGAAATTGCCGAAAAAATGTTAGCAGATAACGGTATTCACGATGTTCGTGTAATATCTACTCCTGGGCAATTAACTGACCATTATAATCCTGCTGATAAAACAGTTAATTTATCTGAAGTCGTTTTTAATGAAAGAAATGCTGCAGCTGCAGCTGTTGCAGCACACGAATGTGGACATGCTGTACAACATGCCGTTGGATATAATATGTTACAATTTAGATCGAAAATGGTTCCGATGGTCAACTTAGCTTCAAAACTAAATCAATGGATTTTGATGTTAGGATTAATCGTTATGGCATCATCTAAAAATGCCACACTATTATGGATAGGTATATTTTTGTTTGCTGTAACTACAGTTTTCGCTTTTGTTACTTTACCAGTTGAATATGATGCTTCTAACAGAGCTTTGGCTTGGCTGAAAGGAAACAATATGGTACAGCCTAATGAATATGAAGGTGCAAAAGATTCATTAAAATGGGCTGCTAGAACATATGTTGTTGCTGCAATTGGATCATTGGCACAATTACTTTATTTCGTAATGATGGCAATGGGTGGTCGTAAAGAATAATCATTTCATGAATTTTACATAACAAAAAAACTCCCTTCAAAAATTTGAAGGGAGTTTTTTGTTATTTTTTATCGTAAAGTTTATTATACAAATCTTGGTATTTTGCTAACACGTTTTTACGTTTTAACTTTAATGTTGGTGTTAATAATCCATCATCTATTGTCCATTCATCCGGTGTCAACTCAAATTTCTTGATCTGCTCCCAATGACCTAAACCTTGATTCATTTTCTCTATTTCACGTCCAATGATATCTAATATTGCTGGCTCTTTAATTAAATCTGAATTAGTCGCTGGTTCGGCAATTCCTTTTATTTTTAAATAATCTTTTAGTACTTGGAAATTAGGTTGAATGATTGCACAAGGCATCTTCTCTCCTTCTCCAACAACCATTACTTGTTCAATAAAACGAGACTGTTTGAATTTATTTTCGATGATTTGCGGCGCAATATATTTTCCTCCAGAAGTTTTAAACATTTCTTTCTTACGATCAGTAATTTTCAATAATCCTCTTTCAAGAATACCTATATCACCCGTTTTGAAATATCCATCTGGTGTGAATGCTTCAGCAGTTTTTTCAGGATCTTTGTAATAACCTTGTGTGACATTAGGACCTTTTACTAAAATTTCTCCATCTTCAGCAATTTTAACCTCAACACCTTTTAAAGGAGCGCCAACAGTTCCGATTCCGAAGCCATCTTTTTTCATACAATTCACTGAAATAACAGGTGAAGTTTCTGTCAAACCATAACCTTCTAAAATTGGAATTCCTGCTCCCCAAAAAATATGATTAAGTCGAGCAGCTAATGGTGCTGATCCCGAAACCATACATACTAAATTACCACCAACTCCTTCTTTCCATTTACTGAAAACTAAACTTTTGGCGATAGAATGTTTTAACCCAAATAATCCTCCTTTAGGGTTGTACGGATCATAATCTTCTACAAGGCTTAAAGCCCACATAAAAATTTTGGTTTTAAAACCTCCTGCAGAAGCTCCTGTATTGTATATTTTATCGTAAACTTTTTCTACTAAACGAGGGACAACCGTCATAACATGAGGTTTTACTTCTTTCATATTATCACCTAACTTCTCGATACTTTCTGCGTACCAAATACCAATATTTAGATGTTGATACAAATAAATCAACATACGCTCAAAAACGTGATTAATTGGTAAGAAACTTAAAGCGATTGCTTTATCAGGAAAATCAGGAATGCGATCAACAGACATTAAAACATCAGACACAATGTTTTTATGTGTCAATACAACACCTTTTGGGCGACCAGTAGTTCCAGAAGTATAAATAAGTGTAGTAATATCAGAAGGCTTGATGATATCTTTAATACTGTCTACCTCATGTTGAGTAGAATTATCTGCCCCTAAATCTAAGATTTCTTTATAATTAGGCACACCAGCAATTTCATCGAAGCTATAAATACCAACAAGCGATGATACTTTATCCTTAACAGCAGCTACAGTATCGTATAAACCTTTATCAGAAACGATGATAAACTTACATTCTGCGTTATTTAATATATAATCAAAATCGTCTTCAGAAAGTGTTGGATAAAGCGGAACTGAAATAGCTCCAACCTGTTGTATACCTATATCGCAGATATTCCATTCTGTACGATTAGAAGAAGTAACGATTGCGATTTTATCTTGTGGCTTGATTCCTAATTGTAATAATCCTCGACTAAATGCATTTGCCTTTGCGACATACTCTTGAGTTGAAGTTTTCACCCAATTTCCGTTCACCTTAGACACCAAAGCATCTTCTCGAGGATTATTATCTAATTGATTTTGTGGAAAATCAAATAATCGTTTTATTTCCATGGTTTTGAATAATTTCTTAGTTGCAAAATACTAATAAAAAAATTATAATGCAAGCATATAAAATTATTTTAGTGTAATTCTTACACCAATAAAAACTATCGAAATTATTCTATTAAGACTCACTCTTCTTCTCCGTCTAATTGTGACATTTCTTGATCGTAGAAATCTAAAGCGTCTTCGATTAAATTTGCTACTTCTGTATCAAACTCGTCGTTCTCTTCTTCTTCAGAAATATCTTCAAACCACTCAATATCATCAGTTTCTACGTCTAATAAAAAACGAGGATATTCTGTATGAAGAATAAAGATTTTTTCAGGAAATTCTGAATTATCTGCAACTAAAAATTTTGGTAATTCCATCTTATATGTTTTTTAATTTATCTTCTAAAATTATTTCTGAATTAGGATTTTCCCTAATCATTTTTTTTGTTTGACGATTGTATCTAACCATCAAAAACACTGCCGAAGCTGTCAATCCAACTCCCAATCCAATCCACATTCCAAATGCTCTCATTTCAAAAACGATTGCCAAAACAACACCAATTGGAATGGCGATTAACCAATATGAGATAAACGTCAAAATTGAAGGTGTCTTAACATCCGTCATTCCTCTCAAAGCGCCCAATAACACCAATTGTACTCCATCTGACATTTGGAAAAGTGATGCAATAATCAGTAAAGATGCTGCTAAATTAATAACATCTGGATTATCTAAATAAATTGTTGGCAACTGATAACGGAAAATAATAAATAATACTCCGCATAAAATCATAAAGGATAAAACCATCAAAATACATGACCAGCCAGCTTCTCGTAAGGTTTTATAATCTTTTAAACCTAATTGATTTCCGATACGAACCGTTGCTGCAACTCCAATTCCAGTACACATCATAAAAGTTGTTGAAGCAAGGTTTATCGCTATTTGATGCGCTGCTAAATTGACTTTTGCTAACTCTTGATCTGCAATAGAATTTGTAAAAGTATATCCACAAACAAAAGCTGCTAAAGAAAAAGCACTCATTTCGAAGAAAGATGTCAACGCAGTTGGAATTCCAATCCCTGCAATTTTTCTGAAAATAGCTTTCTGAAAATTAGAAGCCTTAAACTGAACTTCTTGCAAAACAGATTTCGTTTTCTTGAAATTAAACAACACGATAATCAAGAAAATCATCATCACCAAACGAGCGACAAATGTTCCCCAAGCTGCACCAGCAACTTCTAAGCGCGGAAATCCCCAGTTTCCATAAATCCAACCATAGTTTAACGTAATATTTATCACATTACTCAAAACTGTTGCTATTGTCACTGGAATCGTTAATGATAAACCTTCTGATAGTTGTCGAAATGTTTGGAAAATCATCAATGGAATCATTGAAAATGTCATAATCGTTAAATAAGGAATACATTTTTCAACTACATCAGCTGGTTGTCCCATGTAGTACATCAACGGTTTTAGAAATGTTATCAATAAAAATAAACCGATTGATAAAGTAACATTCAGAACCAAACTGTGCGAAAAATAATTTGCTGCCATTTTTTTATCTCCCTTCGAATCTTCTGCGGCAACCAATGGAGACAATGCAAAACTAAATCCGAAAGCAAATACTAAAACAGCAAAAAACAATGAATTTCCTAAAGAAGCCGCTGCTAAGGCTGTTTTTCCTAAAACTTCATCTTCTATATTATCATATTTTCCACCTAAACCTCCAACCATAATATTATCAATAATGTTGACAGAAATTTGTCCCATTTGAGTAATCATTACAGGAAAGGCTAGTTTAATGTTGCGTCTTAAATGTTCTTTTAAATCCAATACTTAAAAATTAGTGATGCAAAGATACATCAAAGGTTTTGCTTCTACATTTAGAAATTATAAAGGAATTTTAATTTTCACAAAAATAATTTATAACTATATTGCATCGTATACCACAATAAAAAATTTTAGTATGACCCTACAAGAATTTAAAAATAATTTAGACCTTCCTTTGATAACATCTCCTATGTTTCTTGTTTCCAGAACCGAATTGGTTGTAGAAGCTTGTAAAAATGGTGTATGTGGAACGTTTCCTTCTTTAAACGGAAGAACTGCCGAAGATTTCGAACAAATGTTAATTGATATCACTTCTCAATTAAAACAATTTGAAGAAGAAACCGGTAAAAAACCAGCTCCATTTGGAGTGAATTTAATCGTTAACAAGACAAATCCTCGCCTAGAAGGTGATTTAGCTTTATGCGCAAAATATAGAGTTCCTCTTATTATCACGTCGCTTGGAGCTGTAAAACAAGTTGTAGATGCAGTTCACAGTTATGGAGGTTTGGTTTTTCACGATGTAATCAAAAAACGTCATGCAGAAAAAGCGGCCGAAGCTGGTGTTGATGGAATTATTGCTGTTGCTTCTGGTGCTGGTGGACACGCTGGTACGGCAAATCCTTTTGCATTGATTGATGACATTCGTACATTTTATGATGGATGTTTAATTTTGGCTGGAGCGATGAACAACGGTAATGATATTTTAGCAGCCGAAAATATGGGTGCTGATTTTGCATACATCGGAACGCGCTTTATTGCAACAAAAGAAGCTGCTGCGGACGAAGATTATAAGACAATGTTAGTCGATTCTACTTTCGAAGATGTTCTTTATACTGATGGAATTTCTGGCGTTAATGCTAACTTCTTGAAACCAAGTATTATTCATTCTGGAATTGATTTAGACGAAAAGAAAGAAGAAGATTTTTCGAAATTGATTGGTGGAGATGGACATAAAGCATGGAAAGACATTTGGTCTGCTGGGCATGGTGTTTCTGGAATTCATGATGTTATTTCTACAGAAGAATTAATTAATCGAATGAAAAATGAATATAAAACTGCATTAGAACAGAATGTGCAGAAATTAAATAATCTGAAATTTTAAACTTAATAATGAAAACGACACAAGAACTCATCGAATTGATTTCTCTAAAAAAATTAGAAGAAAATTTATTCGAAGGGAAAAGTTCTTTCATGGGAAGTCCAAATGTTTTTGGAGGTCAAGTTGTAAGCCAAGCTTTGCATGCTGCGTATCAAACTGTACCTTCAGATCGTTTTTGTCATTCCCTGCATTCCTACTTTATTTTACCTGGAGATTTAGAAAAACCTATTTATTATGAGGTTGCTAATCTTCGAGATGGAGGAAGTTTTAGTACGCGAGTTGTTACGGCAAAACAAGATAATGTTCCAATTTTCGTAATGGCATGTTCTTTTCAACTGAAACAAGAAGGATATGAACATCAAGAAGAAATGCCTGTTGTTACTCCACCAGAAGAGTTGATGAGTTGGAATGATGTTGCAGAACAATTTGGATCAGTTTTACCAAAATCTATTATGCGATTTGTTTTAGCAGAGCGTCCTTTAGATTTTAAACCTGTAGAATTTGTCAATCCTTTTGAGAAGAAAGATTATCCAAATAATAGCAACGTTTGGTTAACTTTTAATGATGTTCCGACTGATTTACCTTTACCGATTATTCAACAATTAATTGCCTATAGCTCTGATTACAATTTGTTATCAACAGCAATAAAACCGCATGCTTCTAAAGCACATTTCGGAAATACACAAATGGCAAGTTTAGATCATTCTATTTGGTTTCACCGCGAACCAAATTTGCATGATTGGATTTTGGTTAGCGTAGATTCTCCAAGCGCAAATGACACAAGAGGTTTTACTCGAGGAAATTTATTCAATCGTTCTGGTGAGCTTATTTGTAGCGTAGCGCAAGAAGGTTTAATCAGACCAATTGTAAAAGAAAAAGTCTAATTTTTTTATAAAATCACAATTTCAAAAAAGTCTTGTAATCAATTTTACAAGACTTTTTTAGTTATAAACTTAACTTCTTGTTAATCCTATTCTAAATACTTTTGAATTGATTTTATTTAACAATTCAATGAAAAATTTAAAACACTTTTGCATTTTAGCAATACTTTTCTTAGCCAATAGTTTGTTTGCTCAAAATATTTCTCTTTCCAGATTTCCAGATAATAAAATAATGGTTGTAGCACATAGAGCCGATTGGCGCGAAGCTCCTGAAAATTCTATTTGGGCGATAAAAAAAGCGATGGAGAAAAATATTGACATGATAGAAATAGATTTGGCTTTAACAAAAGACAGTGTTTTGATTTTGATGCATGACAAAACAATTGACAGAACAACTACAGGAAAAGGAAAACCTAGCGATTATACTTTAACAGAGATTAAAACATTTAATCTACGTGATGGTTTAGGATCAAAAACACAAATGCAAGTTCCAACTTTAGAGGAAGTTTTAGATTTGACTAAAGGAAAAATACTAATCAATCTTGACAAAGGATTTGATTACATTCATCTTGTTTATCCTTTATTGAAAGATAGAAAAATGTTAGATCAAATTCTTTTTAAAGGAAGCGAAAATTACCACGACTTTAATACCAAATACGGAAGCATAAAGAATGAAATTCACTTTATGCCCATTATCAAGTTAGAAGAAAAAGATAGTTGGACTAAAATAAATGATTATCTAAAAAACTATAATGTATATGGATTCGAATTTATTATAGGAAATGACGAATCGAATATGATTGATTTTAAGAAAATAAGAGCTAAAAAAGCAAAAGTTTGGGTAAATTCTCTTTGGCCGCAACACAATGCTGGACATGAAGATGACAAAGTTTTAACAGACCCTACAATCTATCAATGGTATATTGATAATAATGTAAATATCATTCAAACAGATCGCCCTAAAGAATTAATCGATTTCTTAAAAAGTAAAAACTTAAAGAATTAAACTCTGTGAAATAGAAAAGCCAATTCAATATGAATTGGCTTTTTATATTTATAATTTGATTATTTGATCATCCTTTTTTACTTTGTATTTTTTACCATTAATAATAAGCGAATATGGTGCTGAACTTTTAACTTTAACTTGATTTTTACCATTATAGACAATATCAGTAGTTACATTCCCAAATTTCAGATTTCTAATACCATGAACATCTTTTCTCGAAAGATTCCACTTAACCGTATTTTGAGAAGCATCAACATCATAAAACCCAATTACATCTTCTATCAATAAAGAAATCGGTCCTAAAGCAGACCATCCACAGAAATTTGGACGACTAATTCCTTTTAACTCATTAGCTGCAGGTTGCGGTTGTGTTGGATTATAACTTTCCCATATTGTATGAGGTTCATACTGATTATATGTTTTTAGCATATGCGATATAATTTTGTAAGAGGCATCATAAGCAACATCAAAATAGCCATATTTTTCCAAACCTTTTACAGTCATATAAGCTGTTGGCAACCATACTCCACCTCGCCAATACTCACCGTTATCTTTAAAATCAGAATCATTTCTTGCTAAACTTGTTAATGGAACTTGCCCTCCAAAAATTGTATCATTTTTTATTTTATCAACCATTAATTTAGCTTGCTCTTTGGATGCAACTTCCGCTAATAATGGCCAATAAGAAGCAATTGATTTGACTTTGATAGGTTGTAACGTATTTTGATCAAGATCATAATAAAATTGATCTTTTTCATTCCAGTACTTTGTATTAATTGTATTTTTTAACTCATTATACTTTTTATCCCAAACTAACACAGCAGATTTGTCTCCTACTTTTTCGTACATTTTTTTGATATACAAAGCATTTAACGCTTGTTGAGAAATCGCATCAATCCATAACATATCAGGATTATTAGGACGTTGTTTTGTTGCATGAGCTCCTGTTCTACCTCTTGGGGTATTATCCATTCCGCTTCGTCCTCCTTCCCATAAATAACCATTTGGAACTTTTTTAATCCATGTATTAGCACTTCCATAAGCTTTAGTTCCTTTTGGTACTGTATCAAAATATTCAAAAAATCGCTGAGGATATTTATTTTTGACTAAAACATCTTGTAAATGTGCTTGATCATTAGAAACTTTATAAAAAGCATTTTCTGTCCAAGAAAACAAAGGTGGATTATCTAAAATTTCTATATTAAGAGACAGTGGAGCTTTATCCAAAATAGGTTTATAAAAATTATTTAAAGTTAATATAGACTCTGGAAAACTTTTCTGAGCATACTTCCAAAAATGAAGCATAAAATTTGTATCCCAGATCCAGATAACTTGTGGATCAAAAGCTTCGTCAATATAAGGCGATTGAGGAACACCTTTATCATTCTTGATTTGACTAAATGCTATTTCCCAAGCCTTATAGTAAAAATCTACAAACTCAGCATCATTCGTCAATACAGGTTCGGGAACCATATTATGTTTAAATTCTATAACAGGTGTTTTTGGTTGCTGACCAAAAGCCATAGAAAATGCAAAGAGTAGAGTAATACGATTTAAAAATTTCATAATGTTAATTTTTTTACAGTGTATTTCAAATATAATGAACAGATATAAAAAAAGAGCTAAAACATTAGCTCTTTAACATATATTATTCAATTATTTATAATTCATCTGCCAGTAATTGATCTCCTTTTCTTTTGATACTTTTGAATGCTTTATAGCAAAAATATAAAATTAAAATAACAAAAATAAAGGCCAGTGGTGCTAATACAATAGCTGTGATACTTAATATTATAGAGCTAAATGTTTCTCCTGTATTGACCAAAAAATTTCCCGCGCCTGCTGTTGTAGTTGTAGAAACTGCTCTTGCAGCGGCTGTCGTTCCACTAATTGCAGCAGCTGTTCCACCACCCGCAATAATAGCTAAAGCCCAAGTTGCAACTTCGTTCATTTCTGGCATTGTAATACCAACCGCAATTGTACCAGCAATACCAGCAAGTGGAACTGCTATTGTATCCAACATATTATCAATTAATGGAATATAATAAGCTCCAATTTCTACTAACATTGCTACACCCAAAGTAATCAAAGCTGGTGTACTCCCAACCCACATCCAACTTTCATCTAAATTGATAAAACTTCCGCCAAACTTAACAGCCAAACTTAAAACAAAAAGTGGCAAAAAAATTCGGAATCCAGCTGCGGCTGCAAGTCCAATTCCTAGGAAAAGTGAAAAGAGAGTAGACATTGAGATTAAATCATTCATAGTTTTGTGTATAATAGTTCTAATTCCATAAATATAATGATAAAAAAGATTAAATTTTTATAATTTTTTCTTTCCTTTGCACCCGATTAAAAGAAAAATGAAGTACTGAAAAGTACTTTTTCATGTAGATTAATAACTAAATGTTTGTATTACATCAAAATAATCGATTAAAAACTCAATCAGAAAAGCTTTTGGTTGAACAAGATTCATTTTTTCTATTTCAACCAACCAATTTATACTACGACAACACAACAAATATCATACAAGAATCAATCAACTTTTATTTTAAATTCTGAAAGTAAAATTTTATCTTTAAGGAAATTTTAGGATTGATCTTGCAATGAAAACATCAAACGAAAGTAAAAAAATAAATAAGAAGAACATGCTAGTAATTGGGATTGCAGGAGGAACTGGTTCAGGAAAAACAACCGTAGTACATAATATTTTACGTGATTTGAACGCAGAAAGCGTTATCGTAATTTCGCAAGATAACTATTACAAAGACCATCCAGAATTATCGTTCGACGAGCGTTCTAAAATAAATTTTGATCACCCAAGATCAATTGATTTTGAATTATTAAAAGAACATGTTGCAAAACTAAAAAATGGAGAGTCTGTAGAACAGCCTGTTTATTCATTTATTACGCACAGCCGTCAAGAAGAAACTATCATTACACATCCACAAACAGTTATTATTGTAGAAGGTATTTTAGTTTTGACTGATGCAGATTTACGCGAATTATTTGATGTTAAAATATTTGTACATGCTGATTCTGACGAAAGATTAATTCGTCGCGTACGCCGTGACATACAAGAAAGAGGTCGTGATTTGGATGAAGTATTGACTCGTTATCAGAAAACATTGAAGCCAATGCATCAACAATTTATTGAACCATCTAAAAACTTTGCAGACATTATTATTCCTAATATGAAGAAGAAAAATTCTGTTGCAATCAAAGTTTTATCAACCGTAATCAAAGAAAAACTGAACTCTAAAACTACAGTATAATGAAAAATAAATCGGAAGAAATTTTTGACGAAGAGCTTACGCCAAAAGTGCCAAAGAAAAAAATAAAGGATACACGAATAGTAAAATTTGTGTGGAATCGTTATTTTATTTTGACACTTGCATTTGCTGTTTGGATGATTTTTTTCGATCAAAATTCATTTTTTGTACACCGAGAATTGGACAAACAAATCAAATTATTAGAAGTTGACGAATCCTACTACCAAGAACACTTGGATACGGAAGCCGAAAAATTAAATCAATTAAATAGTAATCCTGCCGAAATAGAGCGCATCGCAAGAGAAAAACATTTCTTGAAAAAAGATGACGAGGATATTTTTATTATACAACAAGAAAAAGTAGCAAAGCCAGAAAACAAAAAAAATGAGTAAATTATTTGAAGATTTCGATACAATTTCTGAGAAAGAATGGAAAAATAAAGTTCAGGTTGAACTGAAAGGATTAGAATACAACGAAACATTGGTTTGGGGAACAAATGACCAAATTAATGTGAAACCGTTATACACGAGAGACGATGTTGATTATTCTCAAATTCAGCCTTTACCAAGAAGCTCAAAAGATTGGAAAATAATTTCGAAATACTCAGAAAATAAAGACCAAGATTATAGTTTTTTGTATGGATATTTGATTCCTCAAAAAACTTTTAGCACAACAATTAATCTTCCTAATTATTTAGATTTATTTATTGAATTTGATGGTTCTACTGATTTAAAATCTTTAGAAGATGTACCTAATCTTAAATATTTAGATTTCGATATTTACGGTTATTTGGCGCAAAATGGTTTGTGGCAAAACGACTCTAAAAAAGCATCAAAGGAATTGGTAAAAGAAGTTTTGGAACTGAAAAATTTTGAGAAAGTAATTTCTATTCAAGGAGATGTTTACCAAAATGCTGGTGCAAATCATGTACAGCAAATTGCAATAACTTTGGCTCATGCAGTAGAATATCTTGAGAATTTCGGAGCTGATATTGCTGATAAAATTTATTTCAAATTTGCTGTTGGAGGAAATTATTTCTTTGAAATTGCCAAAATTAGAGCTTTCCGTTTTTTGTGGAAAATGATTTTAGAACAATACAACAAAGAAAGCGAAGCTTTTATATTTACTTCAACCTCATTACGCAATAAGTCTAAATTAGATATTTACAATAATGTAATTCGTACAACTTTAGAGGCTTCTGCAGCTGTTTTTGGATCAAGTGATGCGGTATTTGTAGGTTCTTATGATGAAGTAAACCAAGAGTCAGATTTTGGATTAGAATTAGCAGCTAAACAACAATTGTTATTGCAAAAAGAGTCTTATCTAAATCAATTTACAGATCCTTCTGCTGGTTCTTTCTACATCGAAAGTTTAACGAATCAGTTAGCTGAAAATGCGTTAGAATTATTCAAAACAATTCAGAATGTTGGTGGATTTGTTAAAGCTTTAGAGAACGAAACAATTCAGGATTATATCTACACAAGTGCCAAAAAAGAGCAAAAAGATTTTGATGAGCAAATTGTAAAATTAATTGGAGTTAATAAATACAGAAATCCTGCTGATGTTGTAGAAAAACAACCAAAGGAGAAAATTGTAAAGCAAGCATTATTTATCCCAATTGTACCTACTCGTTTGGCAGAAAAAGAAGAGAAAAAATAATTTTCTTATGGATTGGACACCAATTTCATTAAAAGAACTAAATACAATAATAGAAACTTCAGTAGCTGTGATGGATACTGAAGTTTTGTCTTTTTGGAATTCTATAAAAATAGTTCCAGAAAAAAGACAAGCACCTACATATAGTGATAATGATTATTTTTGGGTTGTAGGAAAAACTGAAAAATACATTATTTATTACAACGATATTGAAGAAGGTTTTAATATCTCCTTAGAAAATAATTTATCGTATATCGAAGTTACTTCTGCTGAACAAGATGAACTTCATTTTTCTTTGATAAAACTTCTTAAAAATTATGAAATCTAATAAATACATTTTTCTAAGACTATTAGCAGGACTTATTGATTACACTCTATTTTTCGTCATTACCGCTTTATACATTTATAAATTTGGAACTCTAAATAGTGAAGGAGGTTATAGTGTAAATGGAATAATGGCTTTACCAATTTTCGCTTTTTGGCTAATTTATTTTGTTGTACTTGAGATTATACTACAAGGAACTTTAGGTCATTTAATTCTAAATTTGCAGCCAGTAAATGCTAAAACTGAAAAACCAATTAGTTTTATACAATCCTTAATTAGACATCTTTTTGATCCAATCGATTATTTTATTTTCTGTGGATTAATTGGAGTTTTAATTATAAACAACTCTAAAGAAAGTCAACGTTTAGGCGATATTGTTGCTAATACTAAAATGATTAAAAAATAACAATTTGAATTCAGAAATTTTAACTCCTGAATTTCAGGACTATATAAAAAAAATAGAACACGAAGATATTAAGTCTATAGGTCTTAAAAAGTCGCCTTTTTCAACCATTTCATCTGCAGAAATTGCTCAACAGTTAAAAGGAATTCAAGTTTCAAAATATAAATTTCCAACTCTTTACTCGACAGAAAATATTTACTTTCCCCCAAGTGTAAATTTAGAACAAGCTAGTTCTGAAGCTTCTGCTGAATATAAAGCAACACTTGCTAACGGAAATACTTTAATCGACTTAACTGCTGGTTTTGGAATTGATACAATGGCTTTTTCTAAATCATTTCAGAAAGTCTATCACATCGAACAAAATCCCGAATTAAGTGAGATTGTTCAACATAACGCAAATATATTAGCGCCGAATTTAGAAACCTATACAGGAACTTTTCAATCTTTTTTTGAAGAAAATCCTTCTTTAAAATTTGATGCCATTTATCTTGATCCAGCTAGAAGAAACTCGAGCGGAAGAAAATTTATTTTAGAAGATTTAGAGCCAAATATTTTGGAATGGATTCCAACTTTTTTTGAAAAATCTGACAAAATCATCATTAAACTTTCGCCATTATTGGACATCACTTCTACTGTACAACAAATTAATCATATTACTGAAATACACATTGTTGCAGTTAAAAATGAAGTAAAAGATTTTTTAATCATTTTAGATAAAAAACAAACGACTAATAAACCTTTGATAAAAGCTGTTAATTTAGAAACAAATCAGCCAAAATTTGAATTCCTATTTGAAGAAGAACAGTTTGCACATGCGAAATTTGGTTCGATACAACACTATATTTACGAACCTAATGTAGCCATTTTAAAAACTGGCGCGTTCAAACTTATCAGCGAAAAATTAAATCTAACTAAACTTCATCAAAACACTCATTTGTATACATCTGATCAGATTATTGACGAGTTTCCTGGAAAAATTTACCAAATTGATCATGTAATTGAGAATCCTAAAAAGGAAATCTTAAAAATAAAAGCTAATGTTTTGGTAAAAAACTTTAGTCAACCTATTGATATTGTGAAGAAAAAATTCAAAATCGTAGATGGTGGCGAAATCACTTTAATTTTTACACAAAGTATTGATGGATTTCATATTCTAAAAACTTCGCGCGTTTAGTTGGGTTTGGCAAAAAGTTGTGCTAATTTTATACAACTATTTTTTCAAACCTAAAATTTCTCATTTGGAACTCAAAAATAAAATTGAAAACTTTATATATGGAGAAGCACTTGCTGATGGAATAAAAACTTCTTTAGCCATCATTATTCCTCCTATTGTAGCAAGTTTCTTTGGCGATTTATACGCTGGTGTTACCATAAGTCTTGGTGCTGTTTTAGCACATATGACTGATACGCCAGGTCCGTTTAAAGAACGAAGAAATTTGATGTGGCTTTCTGTCATCTTAATTTTTATTGTTTCGTATTTTACGAAGACAATCAATAGTTTTCCTATTATTTTAGGTGTTTGTCTAACTATTATTGTTTTCATCTCAAACATGCTAACTGTTTGGGGGCAACGTATGAGTGCGCTCGGAATGGTTATCATGATGTCGATGGTTATGAATATGAATGACCTTAGAAAAGAACTTAATCC
This sequence comes from Empedobacter sedimenti, assembly GCF_030005555.1. Lineage (GTDB taxonomy): Bacteria > Bacteroidota > Bacteroidia > Flavobacteriales > Weeksellaceae > Empedobacter > Empedobacter sedimenti. The sequence continues at coordinate 140,713 of NZ_JASCQG010000003.1, forward strand.
AATCCAAATAGCAGGATTTGTTACTGCAGGTGCTGCTTGGTACACAATTTTTAGTTTAGCTATTAGTACTTTTCGTCCATATCGAATGGCGCAACAAAATTTGGCTGATGCGATGATTCATATTTCTGAATACATCCGTATCAAAGCATCTATGTTTGATAAAGACTCCAACTACGACGATATTATCAAGAAGTTGATTGACGAACATGTCATCATTAATGAGAAACAGAATTTAGTTAGAGAATTAGTTTTTTCGAACAAAAAATTAGTAAAAGATCAAACGCCGATCGGTCGATCTATTGTATTTATTTTTTCTGATTTGATTGATATTTTCGAGAATATTACTGCAACACAGTACGATTACGAGAAAATTAGAGAAATGTATGGCGATACAAAAGCGATGCGCAAAATTTACAATATGATGAACAAATTGGCGCATGAGCTAAAAATGATCGCTTATCATATTAACTCTAACAAACGTCCTAAAAATCCAACTTTTGACTTTGATGTTGAGCTAAAAAAAATAGATGACGCTATAAAAGAATTGTATGCTGAAGGAAAAAAACCAATTGTATTAACCAAAATATATATTAATTTAAAGCAAGTTGTTTATAAAATTGAGTTTATTCACAAGTTTTTTTACGATGATTCTTTTACTGAAAAGAAGAAAAATCCATTGGATCATGCTGAACATTTTGAACCTACTGTTGATTATTCTTTCGGAAAATTAAAAGATCATTTAAATCTTAAATCTTCCATTTTTAGACATGCTATCAGGGCTTCTATTGTTATGTTATTGGCTTACGGCGTTACATTTATAATTCCTATGACGTATCATAGTTATTGGATTCTGATGACCGTCTTAGTAATCTTAAAACCTGGTTTTAGCGTAACTAAGAAAAGGAATTTTCAACGCTTAAAAGGAACTATTGCAGGCGGTTTAGTAGGTATTTTAGTTTTACTCATTTTCCCGCAACATATAATTCGTTTTACATTAATGTTGTTCTTTATGTTAATGGCTTATACGTTTATACGTCATAAATATGCGGTCGGAACATTCTATTTAACTGCTTACATCTTGATTTCGTTTAGTTTTTATTCTCATAAAGATTCGTTATATATCATACAAGAACGCTTAATTGATACACTTGTTGGTGGGTTTATGGCTTTTATTTCGTGTTATTTGATTTTACCTACTTGGGAAAAGAATAGTATGAATGAATACATACAAAAAGCATTAATTGCGAATTACGAGTTTATCTTCTTGATATTTAAAAAATTAGCTGACAACGAAGTTTCTACAACCGATTACAAACTAGCAAGGAAAGACGTTTTTATAGCAATGGCGAATATAAATTCGGTTTTTCAACGTGTTATTTCAGAACCAAAAGATAAACAAGTTAATGCAAACGAACTGAATAAGTTCACCATTTTCAACCAATCATTTGTATCATATTCAGTCGGTTTGGTTAAAATTATCAAGAAAAATAATTCGGTTATTTTGACTTCTGAACATATTCGTCTAATGAAAAAGATTTTACAATTATTACTACAAAACATTCGTTTGTACGGAGAATATGAAACAGAAAATCTTGCTAAAACAATTGAATTTAAGCAAACAGTTATTTACACCGAAATAGAAAGTGAAGCTTTACAAAATGACTCTGAACTAATAGAAGATCTTTTAGAATATTTGTATGAAATAGTTTATGACTTTACAAAAGTTGGTCACGTTTTTGTGAAAGAAGAAACGTTAAAAGAGTAATTGATGACTATTGTTCAGCTTTTCAAAAATTTACGTCCTTTTGTAAAACCATACCGATCTTTGGTCATTGCTACATTGTTATTGACTTTAGTAGGATCTTTTACTTCACAAGTAAATGCATTGATATTACAATACACTGTAGATTCTATCAACGGTTTAGTTGAAGCAGGAAAAGGTCTAAAAGATGGTCTCAAAATCATTTCATTTATTTCGATTGTATTGATGACAAAAGAAATTTTAAATGCATTTATTACGTTTGGTCAAAAATATTATGGAGAAAAGCTCCGAATTTTAGTTTCGCAAGACTTAGCGCAAGCCATTATAGAAAAGATATTGACTTATCGAATGGCTTTTTATACCAACCAAGATAATCAAGCTGGTAAACTTCAAACTCGTATTGATAGAGGAATTGAAAGTTTAACGCGATTAGTTCAAAACTTTTTCATCGATATTCTTCCTCTTTTTGCCAATTCAATTGTAGCCTTAATCTTAATGTTTAATGCTAATTTTTATGTTGGATTGGTTGGACTTTGTATCGTTCCGATTTATTTTATCATTACTCAACAACAAGCCAAAAAACTAAGTGGATGGCGACGTAATTTAAGAGGTTATCGCGAACTAAAATCACAAGGAATTATTAGTATAATTGATTCGATTACAGTTATTAAATCGTTTAACAGAGAAGATATCGAAGGCAAAAAACAGCTTACTTTACAGAAAGAGTTGACAAACAATCAAATGCAAACACGTAAAATGAGTTTCTTTTTTGATGGTCTCAAATCTTTTATCGAGCAATTTGGAGTGGTGATTATCATTATTTTAACCGCTTATTTAGTACTTGACAAACAAATGACAATTGGCGCTATAATGTTTCATATTTTACTTTTCAATAATGTTTCTGCTCCAATTCGTCAATTACATCGCATTTACGATGAAATGAATGATGCAATGATATATTCTGAAAGTTTTTTTGGAATTCTGAAAGCAGACAACGAAAAAGAATCTTCTGGTAATTATATTCCAACAAACTTAAAGGGTAAATTTGAAATTCAGAATGTTGATTTCTCTTATCCAAATGGTTACAAAGCTCTAAAAAAGATTAACATGACTATTCAGCCCAATAAAATAACAGCTTTGGTTGGTTTGTCTGGCGCAGGAAAAAGTACGGTGATTAATTTGCTAGATAAATTTTATCAACCAGATTCTGGTAAAATACTTTTAGACGGCATTGATTTAGAAGAATATGACACGCAATTTTTGCGCGATAATATTGGTTTAGTTTTGCAAAAGAATCACATTTTTAATGGAACTATAGAAGAAAATATTCGTTACGGAAATATCAACGCAACTTTCGAAGAAATAGAAGATGCAGCAAAACGTGCTTATATTCACGAACAAATTATGGATTTACCTGAAGGTTATCAATCCAAAGCCTTATTGTTGTCTGGTGGTCAACAACAACGAATAGCAATTGCGCGAATGTTCCTTAAAAATCCTCCAATTATTTTCTTAGATGAGCCCACCGCAAGTTTGGATGCGATTGCGACAGAACAAATCAAAAATAGTTTGGATGCCATCAAAAAAGATCGAACAGTTATCATTATTTCTCATAGTATTTCACAAATTATTGATGCCGATTATACCTATGTCATGAATCAGGGTGAAGTTGTAGAGCATGGAATACACGAAGATGTTTACAAAATGAATGGTACTTACAAAGAAATTTTTGATGCAATGGCGAAAAGCTTAAACATCGAGAAAATAGCCAAAACATTTGATGAAGATGACGAAGAAAATTATTGAAAAATTTATATTAAAAAAACATAATTATTAACTACCTTTAATGGGGTAATAGTATTGGTATGAAAAGTTTAGTTTATTTTATAGTTGGAAGTGCGCTTATAACATTGTCTTGTGAGCCTAAAAAAGAACTTCCTAAAGAATTGGCTCTTAATACAGAAGTATACGAAAGTGCTTTAGATGTTCCTGTAAATAAAGTTGGTGTGATTATCAACATCGATTCGCTTGGTTTTTTTGACCACAACTCGCAAAATTTAGATCAAAAAATAGATTCTAAATCAATTCAAAATCAACTTAATCAATTAAACTCTAAGTTTAATATTACTGAATTAATTAAAGATAAATCTGTCAAAATATTGGATGACAATCATTACAAGTACGAAATGATTCATAATTTCAACAAAAACGAAATTCCAAAAGAATTAGTGACAGATGATAACGTAAAAAATGTCAATTTTGATCAATTAAAAAAGAAATTTACACAAGATGATTTGATCGTTCTTAATGTAAAATCTGGTTTTGATTACAATCCTGATGATAAACAAAAATATGTAGCAAAAACATATGTGTACATCAATATTTTAGATCTTAAAAATAAAGCCTTAAAATACAGCGAAACGATTGGTGGTACAAAATATATTGACGAAGCTGCTAATAAAATTTCTACTACAAATCTTGAATCTAAAATTAAGGAATCATTGAACGAAACCTTAGATATTATAGATAAAAAATATTAAGAATAACATTGAACTATGCGCCATCTTATTGGCAATTTTTGGAAGTCCTGACACCTTAAACAGTTTCAGGATTTTTATTTTAATCATATTCTAATCTAAACGCTTTATTCATGGTATATTTTTTGTTAAATTTATCCTAAAATACAATAATGCGCACAATACATTATTTTTCTTTAACCACTTTACTCATATCCATCTCTAGTTTCGGACAATACATTATTGATCCCCAACTAAAACTGCCTGTTGAAAAAGCTATTGAGTCAAATTATGAATTGAAAAATAAACAACTTGAAGTTGAGAAAAATAATTATCAATACAATGAGGTAAAAGGTAAATTACAACCTAATGTTTCAGCAATTGCTATGGGGAGTTACTTTAACTCGAATGGTATTATTGATATTCCAACCAAATCTATTGATCTTTTGTCAACAGAATTATTCTCCGGAAATCAGAAGTTTAATACTTCGGCTGGTTTATTTTCCGTTGGTGTAAATGCTAGTCAGATCATTTTTTCGGGATTACAAATTCCAAATGCACTAAGTGCAATTCAAGAAAAGAGTACAGCTTTAGATTATTTAAAAGAAGCTGAAAAGGAAACCATTGCCAAAGATATTATCCAAACTTATGATCAATTGATGTTGTTGATTAAAGTAGAAGAATTGATTTCTAATTCAGCAAAACGACTAGATAAAGAGCATTTAAAAGTTCAGAAAGCTATACAAAACGGTTTGGCAATTCCGTACGATCGCGAAAAAATAAAACTTGCAATGCTCGAATTAGAAGCAAAGCAAGTCGAATTAAACGGAAGCCGACAATTGCTTTACAAAAAACTAGAAACGTTAACGCATATGTCTCTTCAAGAATTGGAACAAATTCATTACGAACTTACTCCTATTGATATTCTTTCTTCAACCTATAACTTAGAAAACAAGAAAGAACTAAAAGCTCTTGAACATTCTGTGAAAGCTTATGAGTATTTATACGAGAAAGAAAAAGGTTCGCATTTACCACAAGTTTTTGCTTTTGCTAATACCAATTACACATCCGTTTTCGCAAGTCGATTAAAGTTAAAAGACAATGATATTTTAGGTAATGTAAATCTAAAAATGAATCAATTGACAATGTTTCCTAATATTTTGATTGGTGTTGGTGCTAAGTGGGAATTGTTGGATGGACATCAACATAAAAACAAATTAGCACAAGCGAAAAGTGATATTTTGATCAATGAAAATAAGTTGAAAGATTCTCAAGAAAAACTTAATTTATTACTCAACAAAAATAGAATTGATTACGAAACAGCTACTGAGAAATTGAAGGTTAATAATCAACAAAATATCATCGCAACGAATAATTTAGAAATTGCTTCGAGACGATTTCAAGAAGGTTTGATTGATGTAACCGAACGATTAGCTGCTGAAAATGATTATTACAAAGCAAATTTAGGATACTATTCTCAAATAGTAGATCAACGCACAAAAACGTATGAAATTCTGCACACATCTGGCGAATTATTAAATAAAATACTGAACTAATGAAAATTATTTTACCATATATATATGCTCTAAGCGGAGTTTTACTTTTATCTAATTGTAAATCTTCGGACAACAAAAAAACAGAAGAACAAACCGTTTTTCAAGGAAAAATTGAACGAGATCAGATTAGTGTAGTAACAAAAATTCCAGGGAAAATTGAACAAATTTTAGTGAAAGAAGGAGATGAAGTACAGGAAGGACAAACACTTTTTGTCTTAAAATTACCAGAAGTCGAAGCTAAAAAAAGTCAAGCAGAAGGTGCTGTAAATTCGGCTGAAGCGCAATACAAAATGGCTAAAAAAGGAGCAACTGATAATCAACTAAAACAACTACGCGCAAAAGTTTCAGGATTAAAAGAACAACTAGATTACGCTGAAAAATCAAATAAACGATTAAAAAATATGTTGCGAGATAGTTTGGTTCCACAACAAACCTATGATGAAGTTTATGCAAAATATCAAGGTGCAAAAAATCAATATATAGCAGCTGTTGCTGAACTTGCTGACGCGGAAAATGGTGCAAGAATTGAACAACAAGAAATGGCTCTTGGTCAAAAAGAGCGTGCTTTAGGAGCATTACAAGAAGTTGATGTTGCAGAAGCGGAACGTTACATTAAAGCGCCACAAAATATTACGATAGAAACGATCAATCTAAAAGTTGGAGAATTAGCTTTAGCTGGATATTCTATGGCAAATGGAATTTTAGAAGAATCTACATTTTTTCGCTTTACAATTCCCGAAAAACAGATTGGTCAAATTCAGAAAAACCAACTTGTAAATCTTACAGTTCCGTACAAAAACAACTTAAAAATTAAAGGTAAAGTTATTTCTATCAAAGCGCTAAATTCGTATGCAAATATCTCAACGGCTTATCCAAACATCGATCAGCAGCAGGCTTTGTACGAAATTAAAATTGTACCAGTAGATCCTAAACAGGCTTCTCAATTATTAACCAAAGCAAATATTGTATTGGATTTAAACGCTAAATAATTAGAGATGAAAACCATTTTTGAACTTATTATTAGAGAGTTTAAACTCTTTTTCAAAAATCCTGTGCTTCCAGTTCTATTTTTAGGAGCTCCGATTATGTACGGAATTTTAATTGGGAATGTTTACAAAAAAGGAAATGTTACGGATATTCCGATTCTTGTGGTGGATGAAGATAATACGACAACAAGTCAGAAAATCATCCAAATGTTAGAAGATAACGAATCTGTTCATATTGCCGAAGTATTACCAACAACTTTCAATACGAAAAATAGAGCTTTAGAAATTGGTGCTGAAGTTGTAGTTGTCATTCCAAGAAATTTTCAATCTGATGTTCAACAGAAAAAACTGCCCGAGATTGCTTATTTTGTTGACGCCTCTAACACACTAACTTCAAATACCGCCGCTATCGCCATTACAACAGTTTTAGCGACAATGAAAGCTGGAATTACGATAGAAACTGCACGCAAACAAGGTGTACCAGAGTATTTGGCAACTCAAAGCTACGAACCTTTTAGATCTACAATGATTAAGCAAAATATATTAAGCGGAAATTATTTATATTTTATGCTTCCTGGGGTTTTACTTACTGTTTTTCAACAAGTTTTATTATTAGGATTAGCTTTATCTTTTTCGTCTGAATTTGAAAATAAAACATTTACAGAACTCGTTTCAAAAACATCTAATCCTTTCACTATTCTATTTGTCAAGATTTTCCCTTACATATTCATGTCAATTTTTATCTATCTCCTTTATTATGGATTTGGACTATTTTATGACATGAAATTACAAACCGAATTTTGGCCGTTCTTCTACTCTACTTTAATATTTATTTTAGGCGTTTGTTTCTTAGGATTTTTAGTGAGTCTTATTTTACCAAGTCAACTAAAAGCAACCGAAGTATTAATGGTTGTTGCTACGCCAAGCTTCATTCTTAGTGGTTTTACTTGGCCATTAAGTCAAATGCCAAAGTGGATTCAAACAATTTCTGATTGTATTCCATTAACGCATTATCTAAAGATTTTCAGGATATTATTTATCGAAAAAGGAGACGTTTCTCTTATACAACCGCATTTAAATAATTTAATTGTAATCGCAAGTATTTGCTTTGTCTTATCTTTGGCACTTCTAACATTTAAAGTCATCAAAACAAAACGTGAATTAAACGCTATTAATGCAGATAAAATATAACGTTTTCTTTTGATCATATATAAAAATCAAACAATAAAATGAATTTTCTAACAGTCGAAAATCTTACCAAATCATACGGAATTCGAACACTTTTTAACGAAGTCAATTTTCATGTCAACGAAGGCGATCAAATTGCTTTTGTTGCAAAAAACGGAAGTGGAAAATCTACTTTACTTAAAATTTTGTCAGGATTGGAAACGCCTGATTCTGGTGATATTCGTATAAACAAAGGCGTTAAAATTTTGATGTTAGATCAATCAGATGATTTTGACGAAAATTTGAAAGGTGAAGAATATATTTTTAACCACACTAACGAAGTTTTAGATGTTGTTCATCAATACGAAAACATGATCGAAAATGATCCGACAAATCCAGAATTAATGGATTTAATGAGCAAAATGGATGTGTTAGATGCGTGGAAAGTAGAACCTACGATTAGAGAAATTCTTTCGAAACTTAAAATTGATTTCTTAGATCAAAAAATCGGTAAACTTTCTGGTGGTCAACGTAAACGTATTTCATTAGCCAAATTTTTGATTGATTTAAGTTTTGAATCGGGTTATGTTTTATTGATTTTAGATGAGCCAACCAACCATTTAGATATCGAAATGGTAGAATGGTTAGAATATTTCTTGAACAAAGAAAATAAAACCTTGATTTTGGTAACACACGATCGCTATTTTTTAGATGCAATTTGTACCAAAATTCTTGAAATGGAAGACAAAACTTTGTACGTACATTCAGGCAATTACGAAACATATATTACCAATAAAGCTTTGCGTGTAGACAATCAAAATGCAACAATTGACAAAGCAAAAAACCTATATCGAAAAGAAATAGAATGGATGCGTCGCCAACCGAAAGCGCGTACAACAAAGTCAAAATCTCGTATTGATGCTTTTTATGATACAGAAGAAGCTGCAAAGCGTAAAATTGTGGATCAGAAAGTAAAATTAGAGATGGTAATGACACGTTTGGGTCAAAAAATCATCGAAATGGAACATGTTTCGAAAGCTTTTGGTGAGAAAAAAATTCTTGATGATTTCTCTTATATTTTTGCTCGTGGAGCTAAAATTGGTTTAGTTGGAAAAAATGGTGTTGGTAAAACAACATTTTTACGAATTTTAGAAGGAATAGAAGATGCCGATTCTGGAAAAATAGAACGTGGAGAAACATTGAACATTGGACATTTTAAACAAGAAGGTTTAAAATTTAATGAAGATATGCGCGTAATAGAATTTGTGAAAGATATTGCAGATTTCTTTCCATTATCTAACGGAAAAGAAATGCGTGCCGAACAATTCTTAGAAATGTTTTTATTTTCTCCAGAACAACAACATACACACATCGGAAGATTGAGTGGTGGTGAGAAAAAACGTTTGCAGCTATTAGCAATTTTATACCGTAATCCGAATTTCTTAATCTTAGATGAGCCAACAAATGATTTAGATTTACCTACTTTGACGGTTCTAGAAGATTTCTTGGAAAGCTACCAAGGTTGTCTTTTGGTGGTATCTCACGACAGATATTTTATGGATAAAGTGGTAGATGAACTAATGATTTTTGAAGGTGAAGGTATACTTTCTCGCTACATGGGAACTTACACAGAATATTATATCGAGAATAAAAATCGTCCTGATTTAGAACAAAAGAAAGAAGAAAAACCGGAAATTATTCAAGAAAAAGTTGAGGAAAAACCTAAAGTTCAAGAAAATAAACCTCGCAAATTATCTTTTAAAGAACAACGCGAATTAGAAGAAATAAATAAAACTCTGCCAACTTTAGAAGCAAAAAAAGAAGAATTAACAAACTTACTTTCTGATCCTAATTTAGCTTATGATAAAATCGCAACAATTGGAGATGAATTGCAAAAAATAGTAGACGAAATAGAAGAAAAAGAATTCCGTTGGTTGGAATTATCAGAATAAAATGAAGGAAGCAAATCGCTTCCTTTTTTTTATGAATTTGATCCTATTAAAATAAATTTTGCAAAATAATTTTGATGAATAAAATATTTAAACTACATTTACTCTATCAATCATCAGGAGTTTCTGAAAATTACAGAACACCAACCGAGCGCAAACCCGCTACGGTGGTATAGAATGAGGGCAAACCGCCAAAATATTAGGTTATTCTCCACTCTATCCTGTTGTTTTAATAATTTAAAAAATATAAAACAATGGAAAATCTTAAAAATGAATTTGTCTCTTTATTTCGTGAACTAACAGACAATGAATTAATTGAACGTTTTAATCAATCAGTCGGAATTAGCGCATGGAATACTGCACGAAGATGTTATGTAAAAACTTTATTTGACGAATTACAATTCCGAAATTTTGATTGCACAACAGTAGAAAGAGGAAATACATTTAGTTTACAACATCAAGTAATATTAATCGAAAATAAGTTGGAATATTTGGAGTAATTTTTCTAGTGATTTAGTTAAGAAGATTATTTTATCTTTATCAAAATTAAATCAATGAAAAAATTAGCGCTTATATTGGGAATTTTTGCAAGTAGTTTTGCTTTTTCTCAGACTGTAAATGATGTTCCGATTAAAGAAATCAATGTAGATTATGTACAAATTATTGGGACCGGACGAGGTTTGAGTACAAAACTAAATGTACGTTTAGATTTTGGACAAGATACAAAATCGTTTTCCCTAAAAAATGGTTTGAAGATAAAAGATGAACGCGGAATTGCAGTGAAATTTAACTCTATGATTGATGCATTAAATTTTATGTCCGCAAATGGATATGAATTTCAGTTTGCCTATACATCGAAAGAAAATGACGACGATGCGATTTATTACATCTTGAAAAGAAGAAAATAGCAAAATCCTCAACTTATGTTGAGGAGTTTTTGTTTTATGCAAATTTTATAATATAAACCATTGTCACTTTTAGATGTTATATGTAGAATTATAGATCAAAAATCCCTTGTTTCGGAATTTTTTTTATATCTATTACTTTGGTTATTATATATGATCTATTTTCATAAGTCTTTCCAATTTCGTTATAAACTTGTAATACATTCATATTTACAATCATTAAATCTCCATTTGAAAATTGTAGACTTCCATTTTTAATTTTCTCAAAAAAAGCTTGGTCTTTAATATTAGCAGAAATTTTCATTCCATTAGTATCAAAAAACTGCCATTTATATTTACTATCAAACACAATTTTGAAAATACTTAATGAAATATTCTTAGATATTTTTGTTCTTTCCTTTTGAACTTCTTCTACATCTTCTGATTCTGGAATTAAGTTTCTCATCATTTTAGGAAATTCATTTCTAGCAATTTTTATTGCATCTTCTGAAGTTTTAAATGCTATACCTTCAACCTCTGAATGCTCATTCAAATTATTAAAAGTATTATTTACTGTAATATTAATTATTGGATTATAAATTGCTAAATCTCTTAAATTGTTATTTATGATTTTTACTTCTCCTGAATTATTTTCAACATTATATTCATTATCATTTATTGGCTCAATTTTTTTGGGTTTATCACCTCCTAAAAATTGTTTAATTGAAAATATATCAGATAGTGAAGAGATTATTGCTCCTGCAAGTTCAATATTTTCTTTATTTAAGTAACTATAAATCGTCTGTGAAAGTGCTGGATCTAAACCTAATCCAAAAAGTATATCAAAACTTCCTTTTTGAAAAGTTTCTACTTTAAGTTCTAGTTCATTACCTATATTTAATTTATTTACAATTTCAGTAATAATTATATTTAAATCAATGATTATTTCCGATAAAAGTTTTGCATTCACTGAATGACTTTCTCCTTCTAATTTAAAATTAAATTCTTGAATTGATTTCATTTACGTTTCGTTTAGAATATTCAGGTATCACCAAAAATATAAACAATAAAGGTATAAATCAAAAAAAATGCTCAACTAAAAATTAGTTGAGCATTTATATTTCAAAGAAATATTATTCTTAATTAATTTTTTCAGCAACGTAATCACTTTCGTTTCCTAAACGGTCTACAGCTTTTAACGCAACAGCATTCAGGTTTTTACCATCTTTATATTTTGAGACAGCTTGCTTTAATTTTGAACCTTCAATAATCGTTGTTTCCCAATCGTTGTTATAGCGCGTATACAAAATCCATTTGGCAACATTAGAAGATGTTTTGTTATCATTCCAATTCATCACAACTTCAGACGAAGTCTTACTTACAAACAAACTTGGTTTCGCCAAACGATCTGATTTAATCCAATTCATAGAAGGAATTAAAGCTTTATTTTTATACGGACCTTCTTTTAGATAAGATAACATCGACGGATTTTTTGATAATCCAGCAATACTCCAGTGAATTACACCTACATTATTTTGTAAAATATCGCCCGCCATTTTTACTTGATTCGTAATCTCTGTTGTACGATCTGATACTTTAACTTCTACCGTATTAAGCCCCGGCCAAAGGTGACGATTGTGTGTGTTTTCTGACTTCCACCATTCTAACAACTTAGGAAAACTTTGCCCTGTCGAATTAATTGGCCAATACAATTGAGGCGAAAAATAATCTACCCAACCTTTGTTTAACCATAATTTTGCATCTGCATACAATTCGTCGTACTGAGAAGAACCTGTAATTCCTGCAGGATAACCTGGTTTCCAAATTCCGAAAGGACTAATTCCGAATTTAACAAAAGGCTTCTCTGCTTTAATTTCTTTATAAATACGTTCTATAATTGTATTTACATTTTCACGACGCCAATCTGCTCTGGATAAATTTCCTCCATTATTTTTGTAAACATTCCAAGTTGAATTATCTGGAAAATCTGCTCCACCATTGTAAGATGCGTACGGATAAAAATAATCATCAAAATGAACTCCATCAATATCATAACGCGAAACAATATCACGAACAACTTCTGATACGTGATCTTGCGTTTTCTTGTCTGCAGGATCAAACCAATACATTCCATTTTTCAATCTCACCACATTGTTTGGCGATCTTTTAACCATAGATTCGCTCGTAACAGGACCTCCACTACTGTGATGTGCACGATATGGATTTAACCAAACATGCAACTCAATTCCACGCTTATGTGCCTCTTCTACCCAAAACTCTAACGGATCATAATATGGCGAAGGAGCTTTTCCTTCTTCTCCAGTCAAAAAATATGACCAAGGCTCATAATTACTTTTATACAAAGCATCAGCAGCTGGACGAACCTGAAAAATAACTGCATTAAAATTATTTGCTTCTAACATATCCAACAACTTTATCGCCTCATCTTTTTGTTGCGTCGTTGTTAAATCTTTTTTAGAAGGCCAATTGATATTTGCTACAGACGCTACCCAAGCCGCACGAAACTCTCTGTTAACCTCAGGAAGTGTAACTTTAAAAGACTCATCTTTTACTTTAGAGGTCTCAGGTTTTGTTACTACAGTTTCGGTAGGTTTCTTAGTTTCGACAGGTTTTGGTGTAGTTGTTTCAACTTTTTTATAAACAATTTTCTGTGGCGTTTTATTCGTCGAACAAGACGATAAACCGATAGAAACAACTGTTAATAATGATAATATATAATTAGAATTTAATTTCATATCAAGATTTATAATATTTACAAAATTAGTGAATACCCTTTACAATAGCCAAAATAAATCAAATTTTAGCTTTTTATATACCAAAAATGAGCTAAAAAAAGGATTTTGCTAACTATTTCTTAAATAATACATTTGTACTAATTCTCAATTTATGTTTTTAATTATTTGTATTGGTGTTTTAGTCATATGTTTTAACGTAGTGTTACAATCAATCACAACGGTGTATTCGTTAAAATACCTTCATCGATTCAATTCCAAAAGAAATAAAGTTTCCATAAAAGAGGTTTTGATACAAATGTCCTTATCCATCTCTTTTCTTACTTTATTACATGGTTTTCAGTGTGTTATTTGGGCGTGTGTATTTTACTTCAATCCTGCTATTGATAATTTATACAATTTTAACGAGGCACTTTATTTTTCGTTAGTTACGTTTACAACAGTAGGTTATGGAGATGTTGTCATCGAAACGGAATGGAAACTCTTAGCTGGATTAGAAGCCATCAACGGAATTATGATGGTAGGCTGGTCTACAGCTTTGATGTTTTCTTATTTACAGGTTATTCTGAAAAAAAATATTTCAAATAAAGATTAAAAAAAGTCCGTTACGTAACGGACTTTACTATTTTAACCTTTTGTTCATTTTGAATTAAAATTCGTCAATTCGAGTGATTTTTAGAAACAAAGTGAATAAAAATTGTATCGAGAATAGAATTTTATCTTTAAAAAACTATTCTCGATACAAAATTCTTGAAGAATTCCACTCGAACTGACGTTTTTATTTGATAAAATTATCAAAATGCACAACTGGTTATTTTAATACTTTTCTTTTTCTAATTTTGTTTTCAATTCTTTGTAATAATCTGGTGCATTAGGATCTTTTTCTAAAGCTGTATTAACCCATTTTAATGCTTGATTTTGATCTAACTTATTCGAATAATAAAAATTAGCTGAATTATAGAAATCTCTTGCAGATGAATTTTCATTCAATTGATCTCCAATCATTTTCAAAACGGTATTTATTGTATTGGTTTCAATATCAATTGTAACAGTCAAATTATCCCAAGCCAAAACCAAATTAGCAGATTTTTGCGTCACATTTGTAAAACGAATTTCAAAAGTTTCTGTTTTATTGTTCATCGATTTCGAAACTGAAGCTTTCACTTTCAAAGCAACATTAGATTCTTTCCATTCTTTCGGATTTCCCCAGTTTTTTGTGTCTTTGTAAAAAATCACATCCCATTCGTCTTTATTCGGAATTGTATAAAGCGCATATTCGCCCGCAGCCAACTCCTTACCATTTACTTTTATAGGTTGATCAAACTTAATAATTGTATTTTCATTGGCTCCAGTTCTCCAAACTTCTCCGTTCGGAACTAATTTTCCAAAAACTTTACGCCCACTTACATTTGGTCGATTATATTCGATCTCAAATTCAGTTAAACCAACTTTTTGTTCAATTTCGCTATGCGAACTTACTGCCGGAAATTTCATTTGTGCAAAAGCACAACTACCAATTAATAAAGCTAAAAGGGTTGATGTATTCTTCATTTATTTCTTATTTTTTATCTTATCTGTTTTTTTATCATAACCATACGGACAGTGTTTACATCCGCTTTTACAACAATAGCCACGACGTTTTAAGTATTGTTCCGTAAAAATTCGGAAACCTTCTGGAGATAAGTAATAATCTCCTTCTTCAAACTTTTTCATTTCTTAATGAGGTGAAAATACAACTAAAAACATATTTCATTGATAGTAATCAACATGATTTTAATCGGCTTATTTTACTACTTAAAGTTACGAAATTTCTAAATTTTTAAAACAATTTGAACTCAAAATCATTAATTTTGTCTAATAATCAAGATTTTTTGAATGTTTGTAGTTATTTTGAGTCATTTGTTTCATAAAAACTTTGTCGGAATCACCATTTTTCCATTTATTTTTTTGAGAGATAAAAAGTTAAAGAATGATAAAGTTTTAATCAATCACGAAACGATACATATTATTCAGCAACTCGAACTTTTGGTCGGATTATTCTATGCTTGGTATTTAATTGAATATGGAATTCGGCTAATTCAGTACAAAGATCAACACAAAGCGTATCGTAATATTAGTTTTGAACGCGAAGCTTATGCGAATGAACATGATTTGAATTATTTAAAAAAACGAAAATTTTATAGTTTTCTAAAATATATTTAAAATGATTTGGAACGATTATAAAGCTGAAATTCAAGAAATTGATTTATCTACAATTACCAATCAAGACCTTAAACTTTCTATTTTAAGAGAAGATTTAATTCACCCAGAAATCTCTGGTAATAAATTCAGAAAACTAAAATACAATTTCTTAGAAGCAGAAAAATTAGGTTTCAATCAACTACTTACATTTGGTGGAGCATTTTCTAATCATATCGCGGCAACTGCAGCAGCAGGGAAATTACATGGTTTTAAAACGATTGGTCTTATTCGTGGCGAAGAATTAAAAGATAAAATAGACACAAATGCCACGCTTCGGTTTGCAAAAAAATGTGGAATGGAGTTGCATTTTATTTCACGCGAAACGTATCGAGAAAAAAGTAATTCGTTTTTTATTGAAGATTTGAAAAATAAATTCCCTTCAACTTACGTTGTACCAGAAGGAGGCACAAATAATTTAGCCATAAATGGTTGTAAAGAAATTTTATTTGACCAATGTGACGAATTTAATTTTATAGCTTCTGCAATAGGAACTGGTGGAACAATTGCTGGTTTGATAGAAGCATCAAAGCCTCATCAACACTTGCTTGGCTTCCCGAGTTTGAAAGGAGATTTTTTACAAAAAGAGGTAGAAAATCTAACAAAAAAAAGAAATTTTACTATTTTTAATGAATATCATTTTGGTGGATATGGAAAAGTTAACGAGGAATTAATTAATTTTGTCAACTATTTCAAAAAAACAACTCAAATTCAATTAGATCCAATTTATACGGGAAAAATGGTTTTTGGTGTTTTACAATTAATTAAAAATCATTACTTTAGTAATTCTTCTAAAATTCTGATGGTACACACAGGTGGTTTACAAGGAATTGAAGGAATGAATGAAAAATTAAAGTCAAAAAATAAAACAATTATAGCATGAAAAAATTGTTATTCGTTTTTAGTTTTGTTACTGCAATCGCTTTACAAGCACAAGAAACAAGAGATGTAATTTACATCCGAAAACACGCTATTTTAGCAGTACAAGAAATGGAATTATACAAAGTTCCGGCAAGTATTACTTTAGCACAAGGTCTTTTAGAAACTGCAGGCGGTCAAAGTAAATTAGCGGATCAAGCAAATAATCATTTCGGTATAAAATGTAAAGGTTTGGACGAATGGCCAGCAGATTTACCTCGAATTTATCATGATGATGATGCACGTGGAGAATGCTTCCGATCGTACCAATCTGTTGAAGAAAGTTATCGCGATCATTCAAAATTTTTAGCTTTACGTCCTTATTACAAAGCTTTATTTAACTTAGATCCAAAAGACTATAAAGCTTGGGCAAATGGTTTAAAAAAATCTGGTTACGCTACAGATTCTAAATATGCCCCAAAATTGATTTCGATAATTGAACGTTATAATCTAAATCAATTTGATCAAGTTTCTTCCGAAGAAGTTTATGCTAAGTTGTTCTCTATGTACAACAATCAAGATGATTATTTATTGGCTAATAATTCTTCAAAATCATCTAAAAAATTTAATCAAAAAGAAGAAGTTGTTTTAGCTTCGTACAAACCGAAAGAAACTGAGACAGTTGTTGAAGAAGTAAAACCTACAAATAGAACAATTGAATACGAAACACGTTCGGAGAATCCTACATTACGATTAAAAAGACATAAAAATAATATTCCTTACGTTGTAGCTTTAGCTGGAGAAACAATTGCTTCAATCTCTAAAACATACAACAAAGTTCCTGCAGAAGTGGCTGGTTTCAATGAAATACAAATGGGATCGAAATTAAAAGATGGTCAAATTGTATTTTTTGGAAAAAAGAAAACAAAAGGTTCTGATTACGCCTACATGGTACAAGAAGGAGACGACATGTACTCGATTTCGCAACGTTTTGGTGTAAAAATTAGTAGTTTGTATAAATTAAATAATATGGAGCCAGGTGAACAGCCAAAGGTTGGGAAACGTATTAATTTGAAAACAAAAGTGAGAAGTTAATCTTCTATCAAGTATAATAAAAAAAGCTTCCTGATTTGGAAGCTTTTTTTATATCTATTTATTTCATCATTTTGAAAATATCAACCAATTGCTGATTAATTTCTCCTGTTTGATAATCCATCGGTGCAGGCGCACGATCAATCATAATATTTCCTTCTTTATCTAAAATGATAAAAGTTGGGATATATTCTATCTTATAATCAAAACCGAAATTACTTTCTCTACCAGCAAATAACTGCACCCCAGACATCTGATTTTCTCTCACCATTTTTTCCCAAACTGGCTTGTCTTCTAACTTATCCAAAGAGATACTTACAAAATGAATGGGAGCATCACGAAACTGTTCTTCTAATTGTTTCATAAACGGAATTTGTACTTTACAAGGTCCACACCACGTTGCCCAAATATCTATATACACATACTTACCTTTGAAATCAGCTAAATCAAAACGTTTTCCGTTAATATCAGATAAAGAAAAATCAGGTGCTTTTACCAGTTCTTTCGGAATTTCAGTTTCAGGCGATTCTTTTTTTGCAACAGAATCAATCTTTTCTATTTCAGTAGATTCTTCATTTTTTTGTTCGGATTTATTACAACTAAAAAGTGTAAAAATAGCGGACAAAATTAGTAGTTTCGTTCTCATTCAATTATTTCTTTAATGAAGATTGGTTCTTAATCATTATTTCAATTGTCAAAAATAGACATTAAAAGTTATCAATTTCATAAAATACGTCATTATACTTGACAAAGGGGTATCTGAGGTCGTATATTTGCAAAAAATTGTACCATTATGAAAATGAAAACCTCCGATTTCGATTTTAATTTACCTGAAGAACTTTTAGCTGAGCATCCTTCTGAAAATAGAGATGAAGCTCGTTTAATGGTTGTTCACCGTGATACCGGAGAGATTGAACATAAATTATTCAAAGACCTAATCGATTATTTCGACGAAGGTGATGTAATGATTCGTAACAATACAAAAGTATTTCCAGCTCGTTTGATGGGAAATAAAGAAAAAACTGGTGCTCAAATCGAAGTTTTCTTATTAAGAGAATTAGATGCTGAGACTCGTTTATGGGATGTTTTAGTAGATCCTGCTCGTAAAATCCGTATCGGAAATAAATTATTCTTCGACAATGATGATACATTAGTTGCAGAAGTTGTAGATAATACAACATCTCGTGGACGTACTTTACGTTTCTTATTTGATGGATCTTACGAAGAATTCCGTGCAAAATTGAAAGAATTAGGAGAAACTCCTCTTCCAAAATATATTTTACGCGAAGTTGAACCTGAAGATGCAGAGCGCTACCAAACGATTTATGCAAAACATGAAGGAGCAGTTGCTGCGCCTACAGCTGGTTTACACTTTTCTAAACATTTATTAAAACGTTTAGAAATCAAAGGTGTTGAATTTGCAGAGTTGACTTTACACATTGGTTTAGGAACTTTTCAGGCTGTTGAAGTTGAAGATTTATCGAAACACAAAATGGAATCTGAGCAAGTTATTATTCCACAAATTACAGCTGATATCGTAAATCGTGCAATTGACGAAAAGAAAAAAGTTTGTGCTATTGGGACAACTTCTATGCGTTCTATCGAGTCTTCTGTTTCTGCAGATGGACATTTAAACGCTTTGGATAGCTGGACGAATAAATTTATTCACCCACCATACGATTTCTCTATTGCAAATTGTATGATTACAAACTTCCACACACCAAAGTCTACATTAATTATGATGATTTCTGCGTTTGCTGGACACGATTTAACAATGAAAGCATACAACGAAGCGGTAAAAGAAGGATATAAATTCTACTCTTACGGAGATGCAATGTTAATCTTATAAGACAAGTTTGAGTACAACAAAAAAAGACATACGAAAGCTTTCACAAGCTGAGATTGAAGATTATTTCAAAGAGATTGGAGAAAAATCATTCCGCGCAAAACAAGTGTACGAATGGTTATGGAAAAAGAATGCGCATCAATTTGATGACATGACGAATATTTCTAAAGCTTTACGTGAGCAATTAGGAGAATCTTTCCAAATTCAACCTGTTGAAGTTGATCTTCTACAAAAATCTAACGACGGAACCATCAAGAATGCAGTTAAGCTTCATGATGGTAACGTTGTGGAATCTGTTTTAATTCCGACTGATTCTCGCACAACTGCCTGCGTTTCTTCGCAAGTTGGTTGTAGCTTGGATTGTACTTTTTGTGCAACAGCGCAATTAAAACGTATGCGTAACTTAACAGCTGCCGAAATCGTCGATCAAGTTGTGATTATCGATGAAGAAAGTAAACGTTATTTCAATCGTCCATTAAGCAACATCGTATTTATGGGAATGGGAGAACCTTTGTTAAATTATAACGAAGTAATTTCTGCCATCAAAAAAATTACGTTACCAGAAGGATTAGGAATGGCTCCAAGACGAATTACAGTTTCGACTTCGGGAATTCCTAAAATGATTGAAAAACTGGCTGACGAAGATTTACGCGTTAACCTTGCGGTATCTTTACATTCGGCTCGCGAAGAAGTTCGTAATGTAATTATGCCTTTTTCTGTTAAATTTCCGTTGACGGATTTAATGGATAGTCTTCAATATTGGTATCAACAAACAGGTTTACGAATCACGTTCGAATACATTGTTTGGGGCGGTGTTAATGACAAAAAAGAAGACATTGATGCATTGGTAAAATTCTGTCGAAAAATTCCTTCTAAAGTAAATATTATCGAATATAATTCGATTGATGACGGAATCTACAAACAAGCATCAGAAGAAGCGGTTAACAATTATATCAAAGCTTTAGAATCCAATAATATTGTGGTAAATGTACGTCGTAGCCGTGGAAAAGATATTGATGCAGCTTGCGGACAATTAGCCAATAAAACTGGAAATGATTAAAAAATAATCAAATGAAATATTTAGCCATATTTTTATTTTTGATTCTGACTAAATTCTCTTTCGCTCAAATAGTAGAAAACATCGATACAATTTCTATTGATGATTATAAAATAGAAAGTATTAACTTACCTCCTACTTTGAACGAAATTTCGGCTTTAGAATATGAAAAAGAAGATAAAAATGTGGCTTCTTTTTGGGGTTTAAACGATTCTGATTCCAAACCAGAATTGTATCGTTTTGATGCAAAAACAGGTGAAATTATCAATACAATTTTCATCACAAATGCTCCAAATATTGATTGGGAAGAAATGTCTTCGGATGATAATCGAATTTATTTTGCTGATTTTGGAAATAATTTGGGCAAACGAAAAGATTTAGCCATTTATTTTATCGAAAAATCAAACATCGATTATTCAAAATCTTATCAGCAACTAAAAGCTGAAAAAATAGAATTTTATTATCCTGAACAAGAAACTTTTCAATTCAAAAATATGACAACAAATTGGGATGCGGAAGCATTCTTTGTCTACCAAAATCAGTTGCATATTTTTACAAAAGAATGGTCAAATATGGCAACGTCTCATTACGTTGTTCCTATTGATTCTTCTAAAAAACACGCAGCCAAAAAGTTAGAAACTTTTCCAACAAATTACGCTGTAACAGCTGCTTATATCGATGCTGATGTAAATAGTTCTACAAAAGGAATTTATCTGTTGGGTTACACAAAAGAAGCGTTAACTTTTATCAATTGGTTCGATTTGCCAAAAGATAATAATCAGTTATTCTTCACTTCTCAAGTTAAAAAAATAAGTTTACCTTTGGGCTTCACGACACAGTTGGGACAATTGGAAGGGATTTCAGTTTTACCAATCGAAAACAAAATTTGTTTTAGCGGAGAAGAATTTAACTTTAAAGGTTTCTATGCAAAACAGGTTGTACATTGCATCAATAATTTTACGAATTAAAAAACTAAATTTTGGGTAACACGGTAGATTTGATTAAAGCTCCGATCGCGGAGGAAATGAAATTATTCGAACAAAAATTCTTCGAATCGATGAAGAGTAATGTTTCGCTTCTTGACCGTATTTCAAATTATATCGTGCGCAGAAAAGGAAAACAAATGCGACCGATGTTTGTCTTTTTAACTGCAAAATTGAATGGTGAAGTACAAGAACGTACCTATCGTGCAGCTTCTTTTATCGAGCTTATCCACACAGCAACTTTGGTTCACGATGATGTCGTAGATGATAGTACATTGCGTCGTGGTTTCTTTTCTTTAAATGCAATTTGGAAGAATAAAGTAGCCGTTTTAGTGGGTGATTATTTCTTATCTAAAACCTTAATTATTTCGACCAAAAACAAAGATTTCGATTTATTAGAAGTTGTTTCAGTTGCGATACAAGAGATTTCGGAGGGTGAATTATTACAAATCGAAAAAGCGCGTAAACTTGATATTACAGAAGATGTCTATTTCGAAATTATCCGAATGAAAACAGCAACGCTTATCGCGGCTTGTTGCGAAGCTGGAGCGCGTTCTGTTGGTTGTACAGAAGAAGTTGCGAAGAAAATGCATCGCTTTGGAGAATTGGTTGGAATTGCATTTCAGATCAAAGATGATTTGTTTGATTATACCACTTCTAACGCCATCGGAAAACCTGTCGGAATTGATATCAAAGAACAAAAAATGACGTTACCATTGATTTATTCAATCAATACAGCGAATGAAAAAGACAAAAAATGGTTGATTAATTCGGTAAAACGTTATAACAATGACAAAAAACGTGTACGAGAAATTATTCAGTACGTAAAAGATAACGGCGGAATTGAGTACACGCAAAAAATGATGAAAAAATATAGCCAAGAAGCTTTAGATATATTGTACGAATTTCCCGAAAATGAATACCGAAATTCATTGGAGACAATGGTGAAATACGTGATGGAAAGAGAAAAATAACAAAAAAGGATTTCTGATTTGAAATCCTTTTTTGTTAATCTATTTTTTTGTCCATTTTTTCGTTTGCAGATTTTATCATGTCCTGAAGCATTTTATCTGTTATTTTCTTAAATTCTGCTTTTGTCACAACCTCTCCTTTCGTTGGTTTTTCAATTTTTATCTTGTCATTTGTTTTTAGACTAATCACTAGATAAATATCTTTTCTCGGTATTGTTTTTGAATCTGTTGTAATCACTAATTTCAGTATTAGCCCTGGTAAACCACCAAAATCAGATGGTCCACTCTTAAAAGCTAATTTTGTAGAATACCACGCTTCATATGTTTTATTTTTTACAATTGCTGTTGCTTTTTTTACTTCGTAACCCAATATTTTAGACGTTTCGCGAGTTAATGACCAAGGAAGAGCAGAAATTGTATCTTTTATAATAAACTTACGACCATTATAATCATTAAATTTTAGCGTTTCATTATTACTTATATTTTTATAATAAATATCTCTCGGATCAACAAAAGAAATTGAACTTCTTTCTCCTTCTTGGCTATTGTTGATTTTTTCAATTCCCTTGTAAACAGACTCATTTTTATCAACTATCAACTGAAACTCTGTTTTTCTTGCAGCTGCATCTTTATACATCTGAATATCTTCCTTGTCAGTCAGTTTACTCAAATCAAACTCATTTGTATATTCATATTCCACCACTAATTTTTCTTGTGCAAAAAGTGAAATTGTCCCTAAAAGGAATGTAAATATTAGTTTTCTCATCAGCATAATTTTAATCTATTCTTCTAATTACTCTGTTCTCGGATGATTCTATTAATTTATTGTTCATGTCATCAATAATCTCGTAAAACTCTTTCTGTGTTATTAATTTACCTTTTGTTGGAATATCAATTTTAGCAGTATTATCCAGTTTTACGTCTATCGCTGTATAAATTTGTTGTTGATCTCCTTTATCTGATTTTACAGTTTCTATAATCCTCAAAATCATTCCAGGCAAACCAAAATATTTATTAGGACCATTTTTAAAAGCCAACTTTGGTGCATACCAAGCTTCTACGCTAAATTTGCCTTTCTCATAAACAGCCTTCTTAACTTCGTACCCTAATATTTTATCCTTTTCTTTTGTTAATTTCCAATCAAGAGCTTTTATAGAATCTTTTACAATTAACTTTTTTCCGTTCAAATCAATTGAAAATAAAGAATACTTCTCTTTGATATTACTATAAAAATTTCCAGCTGGTCCTCCCATTAAAGCGCCTCCTTCAGTATTATTTTGATTATTATCAATCTTTTCAGTTCTACCAAAAAAGGAATCTTCATTAGTTGTAACTAACTGAAAATAGCTAACATTGTTATTGTTTATTCTATAAAAATCAAGCGTTTTCTTATCTGTAATTTTGGATGTATCAAAATTATAATTGAACTTATATTCCACCACCAATTTTTCTTGCGCAAAAAGGGAAATTGTTCCTAAAAGGAATGTAAATATTAGTTTTCTCATCATGTGTTAATCTACTTTCTTATCTAATTTATTTTTTTGATTTTCTATATATTTTCTATATTCTTCATCTGTAAAAGTTTTGTAATCTTTGGCAGAAATCAACTGACCTTTTGCAGGTTTTGTAACTAAAACTTTGCTGTTTAACTCAACTTTTGTAGCAGTATAGTATGTTTTTTCACTAGGTTGAGCTTCGTTATTTGTTATTTCTACTTTCAAAATAATTCCTGGTAAACCAGAAAAATCTTCGGGTCCATTTTTAAAATTTAATTTCGGCGCATACCAAGCTTCATAAAGTAAACCATCTCGTTCGTAACTAGCTTTTTTCACTTCATATCCCAAAAAAGTAGATTTCTCTTTACTCAAAATCCAAGGTTGAATTCGCAATGAATCTTGAACAACAAATCGTTTTCCGTTGTAGTCATCAAAAGTTAAAGATTGATTGGTTTTGAAGTTTTTGTATAAATGCTTTTCAGTATCATTAAACGTGATTTTCATACCATCAGCACGCTGCGTATTATCTATTTTATCAATTTTCTTGAAACTCTATTCGTCTTTCGTTGTGATTAATTGATAGTCAAACTTCGTTTCGTTAGCCAACTTCAACATTTGTATTATTTTCGCATTTTTTTCTTTAGAAAGATCAACTTCAGTTCGGTTTTCATACTCAACAACCAATTTTTCTTGTGCAAAAAGAGAAATGGCTCCCAATAAAAAGGATAAAATTAGTTTTTTCATAGTGTGTTATTATAAATTGAAGATAACAAAAAAAAGTCATTACAAACCGTAATGACTTTCTATATTGATTAATTAAAACCTTATTTTTAAATGGATTTCTGATAAATGTAATCATCCATAATGTATCCATTTCCGATGTCAAATGTTTTTGATTCCATATTCTTGAAACCATTTTTTTCGTAGAAACGAATCGCTTTCGCATTGTGTTTATTCACCGTTAAATGAACTGCTTTTGCTCCTTTTTCTTTGGCGAAATCTACGACTCTATTCAACATCAATTGTCCAATTCCTTTGGTTTGATTAGACTCTTTCAAATAAATTTTTGACAAAAAAACAGTATTATTTTCGTCTAATTTATAATGCAAATAACCTGATGGAACATTGTCAACTTTCAGGATTTCCCAAACGTCTCCATTTGCAATTCCTTCATTCACTTTATCATTATTATACATCATATCAATCATATAATCGATTTGATCTTGAGATAACAAATCCTTGTAAGCTTCTTGCCAAATATCTTTAGCTAATGGTTGTACTAAATGAATATTCTTCTCATTAACTGTATGAAAATGTGGATAAACGTTTAATTTAACTGGATTTATTTTTTGATTAACTTCTATATTTTGTAGAATTTCATCTTTACGTTTATCAATTTCGCCTTCTAGCATTTGCAATGTCCATTTACGTTTTAAAGAATTGTAATAAAACATTCCGATTCCTATATATAGAAAGACTTGTACAGCAATTGAAACATAATTTTCTACCAAAAATTTATTCATTTTTAGGCTATTATCCATCAAATTATCCATAGAAGAATTGTTAAAATTAACACCTATATCAATAATTCCTGAAGCGAACAATAAAACAAATACAAAAGAAAAAGCAATTTCACCCGCTATATATAATCCTACTGCTGATAAAACCGTTTTTAATTTATCCTTTTTGAAAAACTTTGCTAAGAAATAGAACTGAAAACTAAATATAATGATTAGAAACACTGTTTATTATTTTTTTTATGTCTTACAAAAATACGAAAAATATGCCCGTAAACATTTATATTTGTATGAAACATATCAAAACAAAAAGTGATTTATTATGTATAGCGATAAATTTCAAAACTACTTACAAACGCAATTGAATGATTTAGAAGAACAAGGATTATTCAAAAAAGAACGTATCATTGCTTCTCCTCAAAGTGCGGAAATTACATTAGAAAATGGTAAAACATTACTTAATTTTTGTGCGAATAACTATTTAGGATTATCTGATAATAAAGACGTTATCTCAGCTTCTCAAAAAATGTTAGATGACCGCGGATACGGAATGTCTTCGGTTCGTTTTATCTGTGGAACGCAAGATGTACACAAACAATTAGAGAAAAAAATCGCGAACTTCTTAGGAATGGAAGATACGATTTTATACGCTGCTGCTTTTGATGCAAATGGCGGTGTTTTTGAGCCTTTGTTTACAGAAGAAGATGCGATTATTTCGGATGAATTAAACCACGCTTCTATTATTGATGGGGTTCGTTTATGTAAAGCTGCACGTTACCGTTACAAAAACAATAATATGGCTGATTTGGAGGCTCAATTAATTGCTGCTTCAGAAAAAAATCATCGTTTCAAAATTATTGTAACAGACGGTGTTTTCTCTATGGATGGAATCGTTGCAGACTTAAAAGGTGTTTGTGATTTAGCTGATAAATATGATGCTTTAGTGATGGTTGATGATTCTCACGCAACTGGTTTTATTGGAAAAACTGGACGTGGAACACACGAACATAACGAAGTTATGGGACGTGTAGACATTATTACATCTACTTTAGGTAAAGCTTTAGGTGGTGCTATGGGAGGATTTACTTCTGGTAAAAAAGAAGTCATCGAAATGTTACGTCAAAAATCTCGTCCATATTTATTCTCTAACTCTTTAGCTCCGGGAATCGTTGGTGCTGCTTTACAAGTGTTAGAAATGTTAGAAAATGACACAACTTTACGTGATAAAGTAATGTGGAATGCTGAATATTTCCGTAAAGAAATGGTTGCTGCTGGTTTTGATATTCCAGAAGGTGATGCTGCAATTGTACCTGTTATGTTGTATGATGCAAAATTATCTCAAGTAATGGCAGACAAATTATTAGATGAAGGTGTTTATGTAATCGGATTCTTTTTCCCGGTTGTTCCTCGTGATAAAGCGCGTATTCGTGTACAATTATCTGCTGCACATACAAAAGAGCAATTAGATCATACAATTGCTGCTTTTACAAAAGTTGGTAAAGAATTAGGAGTGATTAAATAAGAATACTCAATCTTTATATACAAGCCGTTTCAGAAATCTGAAACGGCTTTTTATTTCTTCTGTAATAGTAAACAAGAAGCGGAATAATTTCTCTTAAAATATTTCAAATAATACTTCATCATAAATCTCCAATCTTGGAATTTATAAAAAGGAAGAAAAATTCGTATTAATTTGATCGGAATTAACCTTGGTTTATCCTTCAATTGTTGATAAAAACAATATCCTGTTGTAATTTCTCTAGCATCTTCCAATTCAAAATTTTGAAATAAATCTTGATATAATTTAGATGGATTTGGTCTATAGTAACTCTCTACCGGATCTGGAGCTGGTGGAAAAATAAAAGAATTAGTTACAATTAAATAACCATCTTTCTCCAAAATTTCATACAATATTTTACAAAGCTTTTTTCGTTGTTCTTCATCAATGTACATCAACACATTATTGAACAAAATACATTTCACTTTATATTTTTTAACTTCCTCTAAAAAAGCTAAATCATATAAATCTCCTACCAAATCTACTCCATCAGCAGATTTCATATCTAGATGAATTACATTTTCAGCTTCATTTGGAACTAAACTGAATATATTTTTCTGAATATGACTTTGTCTAATCGTTCTGTATTCTTTGGTAGAGCTTCCTATATTCAATATAGGAAATGGATTTAAGAGAGAAAGTTCTTTTATTTTCTCTCCAATCCAGATTGATTCTTCAATTAACATTATTTATAGGTTGGTTAGTATAAAAATAAAAAATTATCGATAAATAATCACAGCTAGTTCAATATTTTTAAAACGCCATCTTTTGTCTCTCAAAATCCTTACTTTTACAACAACTCAACGAAAGAAAATTTCAAAATGGCTCAATTCATAGAAAATGTTGTAAAAGATTTAGTTCAAAATCAAAAAAACTTTATCAACACCACTTTAGTTTTACCAGGAAAACGTCCCATGTTATTCTTCAAACAAGAATTTCAGCGTCAAACGCAAAATATCATTCTTCCACAAATGAAAAGTATCGAAGAATTGATGAGCGAACTTTCTGGTTTAGAAATTATTTCTGGAATTAATCTATGGTTTAAAGCGTATCAATCTTATAAAAAAATCGTTGAAAAACCTGATTCTTTCGAAGATTTTATCAAATGGGGACCAACTGTTTTGAAAGATTTTGATGATATCGATGCTTCTTTGCAACCTGCGGATAAAGTTTTAGACTATTTGGTTTCGGTAGAACGAATTAGTCAATGGGGAGATGGAAAAATTGAGATTGGGAAAAATGAAATCATTCAAAATCACTTAACGTTTTGGGGAATTGTTTCGAAATTATATTTTCAGTTACAACAAGATCTATTGGATTCAAAAGAAGGTTATGCTGGAATGGTTTTTAGAATTGCGAGCGAAAAAGTTGAAGAGATTATTGAAAACAGAACTTCACATTATGTTTTTGCTGGATTTAATGCCTTGACAAAAGCAGAACAAGCGCTGATTTTTCGTTTAGAAAAAGAGAATTTAGCCACTTTATATTTTGATGCGGATAAATATTATTACGAAAATCCAAATCAGGAAGCGGGTTCTTTTCTAAGAAAATATAAAGAGAAAATAAAACCGATAAATTGGGTGGTTGATGAATTTTCGAAACCCAAAAATTTGCAAACAATTGGTGTCGCAAAACAAGTTGGACAAGCAAAGTATATTGCAGATTTAATTAGAAATCTCAATGAAGATGAAATAAAAAATACCGCGTTGATTTTAGCTGATGAATCTATTTTACCTGCAATTCTCAATTCTTTACCCGAAAATATCACGCATCTTAATATTTCGATGGGAATTCCCTTGCGTTCGGTTCCGTTAGCGCAATTTTTCAAATCAATTTTTGAGTTGCAGATGAATCGTGAGAAATTAGGAAAAGGAAGTATGTTTTATTTCAAAAATGTCTTACAAATTCTTGAAAATAAAACATTATCTCTTTTTAGCACGGAAGAAAGTCGAAAATTAATTGGAGATATTCGATTACAAAATAGAATATTTAATTCACAAAATTCGATTCAGAATTCGTTAGGAGACTCAATATTTAAATCTATTTTTCATATTCCGAAAAGTATCACTGAATTTATTCATCATCTAAAAAATTGGACAGACGAATTATTGCATCATCCTTCTATGAACGATTTGTTAACGAAAGAATATTTATTCTTTTTCAAAAAAGTTTTCAATCAATTGCACGAAAATTTGTTGAGCGTTGATGACATCAAAGATTACAGAACCTTGTTTTTATTGTACAACAAAATCGTTTCTTCCGAAACTATTTCCTTTATTGGAGAGCCTTTGCAAGGTTTACAATTGATGGGATTGTTGGAAACTCGTTTATTGAATTTTGATAATATTATCATGACTTCTGTGAACGACGAAATTTTACCTTTGGGACGACAAAACAATACATTTATTCCGTACGATATTCGCAAACAAATGAAATTGAATACATTTACCGAAAATGATTCGATTTATGCATATCACTTTTATCGATTGATTCAGCGTGCAAAAAATGCTTATTTCGTGTACGATACCGAAGCTGACGGAATGGGTTCTGGAGAAAAATCTCGCTTTTTAGCTCAAATCAAATTTGAAAGTAATCACGAAGTGAAAGAAACCTTTGCAGCACCAAGTTTTATTACAAAACCTTTGAAAGAAATCATTGTTCCTAAAACTGACGAAACAATGGCAAAGCTTCAAAATTGGGCTGAATATGGAATTTCACCTTCTTCACTTTCAACCTATTTACGCAATCCATTAGATTTTTATGAGCAACGAGTTTTTAATGTAAACGAAGTCGAAGAAGCCGAAGAAATTGTAAGCGCAAGAACGTTAGGAAACATTGTACACGGTGCTTTGGAGGATTTGTACACGCCTTATATTGGACATATTTTACATGAAAATGATTTCAAAAATATCGAAAAAATAAAAGACAGAACCTTACAAGAGCATTTTAGCAAAGAATATAAAGATGGACATTTGGATAAAGGTCCAAATTATTTGATTTATAAAATTGCAGAGCGAATTGTGGATGGAGTTCTTTCTAAAGATACGACTACAGCAAAAGAAAATGAATTTGTAATCAGAGCTTTGGAAAGCAAGCACGAAGTTGATTTTACACTAACAAATGGCAAAATTGTAAAGCTAAAAGGTGTAATTGACCGAATTGATTCTGTCAATAATCAAATCCGAATTATTGATTATAAAACTGGTTATGCGAAAGATATTTCGGTTAAAACTGAAGAAATAGAAACCGTTTACCAAAAAGAAGATAAAGCGAAACAATTGCAATTAATTTTCTATGCGCATTTATTTTATGCAGACAAAGAAAATCTAAATAAAGACATTGAATTGTGTATTTATCCAATCAAATTTCCAAATAAAGAATTGATTAAACTTTCGGTTGATAAAAATACAACCATCGATTATTCGATTGTCGAAAATTCTACTGCACCGATGTCAACATTAATCGAAGAAATTCTAAATCAAGAAATTCCGTTCAAACAACCAGAATAGTACTCAATACACTATAATAAAAACCCTTTGTAAACACTACATACAAAGGGTTTTATATTAAATTTGGTGTATAAATCAATTTTAATTCTTAATAATTTGCTAAAAAATAGTAGTTTTGGAAAAGTTTAAAATCGCATAATGAAAAACAATAAACTTTTTATAGCTATTATTATTGCACTTCTTGTCGGGGTTGTGCTTGGAGGATACATCAATTTATTTGGTCGTGGACAATCTATTAGAATAGATACTAAAACAATAGAAAACAGTAATCCTATTGAAGAAGTAAGCTATGTCACTACTGATAATGTAAAAAGAGTGCAAAAAGTCTATATCTATAAAGATTATAATGATCAGAAAAAGTTAGATTCTATTCAAAAAGTATATAAAAATCAGGATATTGTTTTTGTACCTCAAAATGATGAAAAAGCTTACTTTTTTCCAAATGCTATTAAAAAACTAGATGTTAGTATTAAAAGTTTAGATGATAAATCTCCTAAAGCTAAAAAAATTAATGCTAAAAACAGCTCTGATAAAGCAAAAAATGATAAAATAACTGGAAGAACTGTTAATGATAGAGCTATTGCAATTAGAAATATTACCTCTTTCTCTGAAAATATCAAACTTCTTGGTACTGTTTTTATTCGTCTTATTCAGATGATTATCGCGCCTTTAGTTTTTTCAACATTAGTAGTTGGTATTGCTAAAATGGGTGATATGAAGATGGTTGGACGCGTTGGTGGGCGCGCAATGGGTTGGTTTATAACTGCCTCACTTACATCGTTAGTAATTGGTGCTATTGTAGTAAACGTAATGAAACCTGGTGAAGGTGTTAACATAGAAATGGACGCTAGTTCTGCCCAAGATTTATTAAAAGGTCAAGCTTCTCTTACGTTAGAGCATTTCATTACTCATATGATTCCTAAATCTGTTTTCGAATCGTTTGCAACAAATGAAATCTTACAAATTGTTGTTTTCTCTATCTTTTTTGGTGTTGCCATGGCAGCTTACGGAAAAGAAGGAGAAATGATTACAAAAGCATTAGACAAAATTTCGCATATCGTTTTAATCATGGTTGGGTATGTAATGTGGACTGCGCCATTAGGTGTTTTAGGAACTATTTCTGCCGCAATTGCAACTTACGGATTCGGAATTTTTGCATTATATCTAAAATACTTAGTTGCCTTTGTAATTGGTATTCTGTTACTTTGGTTGGTTTTATGTATCGTTGGATATTTTATTTTAGGAAACCGATTATTCGATTTATTAAGACATATCAAAGCGCCTTTATTAATTGCGTTCTCTACAACTTCTTCAGAAGCTGTTTTCCCAAAATTAGTTGAAGAATTAGAGAAATTTGGTGCACAAAAGAAAATTATTTCTTTCACATTACCACTCGGATATTCATTTAATTTAGATGGATCGATGATGTATATGACGTTTGCATCATTATTTATTGCGCAGGTTTATGGTATTCATATGCCAATCGAGAAACAAGTTTTGATGTTATTAGTCTTAATGTTAACTTCAAAAGGTGTTGCAGGTGTACCAAGAGCTTCTTTAATTGTAGTTGTAGCAACTTGTTCTATGTTTGGAATTCCACCAGAAGGAATCGCCTTAATTTTACCAATCGACCATTTCTGTGATATGGCTCGTTCTATGACAAATGTACTTGGAAATGCTTTATCTACAGTTGCTGTAGACAAATGGGAAGGTCACGTTGCAGTTGAACAAACGTATACTCACGAAGAAGATCATAAAGCGTAATAGCTTTTTAAATAAACAGAAAAAGCGACCAATGGTCGCTTTTCTTATTTCTCCCTTTTTATTTAATTATAAATCTTTGTATTTCGGAAACTTTGGATTAACGATTCTTTTCCATTCTGGATGTTTTTTGATATAAGCAAAAACATATGGACAATACGGAAACAATGAATTATGATTCTCCTCCAAATAAACCAATGTTTTCTCTACCAAAGCTGGCGCTACGCCTTTCCCTGCTAATTCTTCAGGAACTTCGGTATGTATTAATTTAATTACATCATCTTCTTGTTTGTAATCAATAAATGCAATATGTCCATCAACATTTAATTCAAAGCGAGAAGTTTTTTCATTTTTAATCACTTCTAGTGGGATTAATTCTTCATTCATAATCTAAGTTTTTATTTAAACAAAATTCGCGAAATGTTTCATTAATAAAATTGATGTACATCAAAAAAGCAACCAAAAATTTGATTGCTTTTATTTATTTTAAACTTGTTTACTTTTCAACTCTATTACTGTAATCTCTGGCCAAATACCTACTCTACCTGGATAAAAATGATAACCAAAACCACGGTTAACATTAATTATTTTTCCTTCAAAATCATAAAAACCTGCCCACTGCGGATATACATATTGTGCAGGACTCCATCGCAAACCAATTTTCGGAACTTCAATTCCCAATTGCATTCCGTGTGTATGACCAGACAAAGTTAAGTCATAATGTTTTGGATCAGATTTTACTATCTCGTTCCAATGTGAAGGATCGTGAGACATCAAAATCTTAAAATCAGAAAATTTTACATTTCGAGAAGCTACATCTAAATCTCCCAATTTTTTAAAACGAGTTCCCCAATTTTGTACACCAACTAAAGCAATTCGTTCTCCATCTTTTGTGATGATTCTATTCTCATTTAATAATAATCGCATTCCAATTTTAGGAAAAATAGCTTTAATTTTCTCGAAGTTTTCTTGTTTTTCTTCTTCTGATTTCCAATCCGAATATTCTCCGTAATCATGATTCCCTAAAACAGCAAAATTTCCGTGAGGCGCCTGTTTTATTTTCGAAAAAACATCGTACCATTTGTCCATTTCCCAATGAAAATTATTCACAATATCTCCTGTAAATAACAAAACATCAAACTCTTGTTGATTAATCAAGTCAATAGCTTCTTCTATTTTTTTCTTATTATCTAAACTTCCTGAATGAATATCCGTAATATGTAAAATCTTAAATCCATCAAACGATTTTGGTAAACGTTCGTAAGCCAATTTTTTCTTGATGACTTTATAGTTATATTTCCCAACTGTCATTCCATAGATCAAACTAAAAAATGGTATAGAAGCTACTGTTAGTCCTGAAATCATCACAAACTTTCTACGAGATGGTAAATAAATATTCTCTGCTACTTGACGATTTGTAGCACGATTAAACAGCCAACCAAATCCTCTAAAAATATCTTGAATAAGAAAAAAGATAAATAAAATAAGTCGCGGAAAACCAAACAACATAAACAAGCCTGTTGCCCACATTGTGGTTTGCGTTTGACCTACGTTACGATCAAAAAAGATTAAGTTATAACCAAAATTACCCAAAACAAGAAGCCACAAAAGCATATTTCCGAAAAGGAAATACTTGTTTAGAAAGAATTTTTTAAAGTTAAAATATAGGTAAACTTCAAGTAAAATTGAAATAATAATTAGCGTGATAACACTATTGATAAACATTGAGTAATTAGATTTTAAACAAAAATAAAACAATTCTTAACATAGCATACTTTTAATCAAATTCTTAACAGAATATTATAAATTATATAGATAATTGTACCTTATTTTTCTTTTTAGAATAACGTAACTTTGTCTACATTTTTAAGCATATATTATGAAAAATAGACTACCTGTAACGGTACTTTCTGGATTTCTTGGAAGCGGTAAAACAACACTTCTTAATCATATATTACACAACAAAAAAGGACTAAAAGTAGCCGTAATCGTAAACGATATGGGCGCAGTAAATATTGACGCTCAAATGGTTTCTCGCGAAAATAATTTGATTCAGACAGATGAAAAATTAGTCGAATTGAGCAATGGTTGCGTTTGTTGTGAATTGCGAGAGGATTTGATTGTAGAAATTGAAAAATTAGCTAAATCAGAAAAATACGATTATTTAGTTATTGAAAGTTCTGGTATTTCTGATCCAGGTCCTATTGCGCAATCATTGGATTTTGTTTCGCCAGATGGTAAAATTGATTTGCCAAAAGTTGCGCGTTTAGATACGTTGGTAACTGTAGTTGACGCTTATAATTTCTTCAAAAATTTAGGAACTGATGAAGATGTTTTTGATCGTGGTTTTACAGAAAATAGAGAAGATAATCGTCCGATTGTGAATCTTTTAATCGATCAAATTGAATTTTCGAATGTGATTATTTTGAATAAAATGGATTTGGTTGAAGAAGAAACGTTGATGAATATTGAAGCGTTTGTGACAAAATTAAATCCTTCTGCTAAAATAATTCCTGCAAGTTTTTCTCACGTTGAATTAACTGAAATTTTAAATACTAATCTCTTCGATTTTGAGAAAATTCAGGATATGGATGCTTGGATAAAATTATTAGAAGAGCAAGAAAAAGAGGTACATCACCATCATCATCACGACCATGATCACGAATGTGGCGCGCATTGTACACACGAACATCACAATCATTTAGAAGAAAAATATGGAATGACTTCTTTTGTTTACAGACAAAAGGTTCCGTTTCATGCAGAACGTTTTTTAACGTATTTAAATGATGATTTCCCTGCTACTATTTACCGTTCAAAAGGTTTATTTTGGTTAGCAAATCGTCCTGATGAAGCTATTTTCTTGAGTCAAGCTGGAGGAAGTATCCGAATTGATCCAGCTGGAGCATGGTGGTGCTCGATGCCATATGACGAAAGAATTCAGTTTGCAGCATATCAATTTAATCAAAAAACGATTGATGCAAAATGGTCGAAAGAATGGGGAGATCGAATGATAGAACTTGTTTTTATTGGACAAGGTTTGGATAAAGAAAAAGTTACACAAGAGTTAAATTCTTGTTTGCTAAATGAGCAAGAAATTGCAGAATGGCAAGCAAAACATAATTAAAATAAAAAACCACTTCGGAAATGAAGTGGTTTTATTTTTTAAAATCTATATTTTTTGTCTTTTATTAAAAGCATACATTAAATAGAAAAAGAAGGGTAAAATAAATATTGAACCCAATAACAATGCCCAAGCTAACATATCTATAGTGCTTTCTGCGCCAATATCATCCATCAAAGATAAAGTTGAACCATCTTTGAAAAGAACTAAGTTAGGGAAATGAGAATATGATGCTGCAAATAAAATCATGATAACGATTAATGCTCCATATACCTTTGTCAATTGATCTTTTCCTTTATTTAAATCTACAATTAATAATATGATAGAAATTGTAGCTAAAGCAACAGCTATGTAACCATAAATTTGATCTGTAATCCAATCAAATAATGGAACACCTTGCCAAAAAGAGACTGCAAAAACAAGTCCTCCTGCTACAAAAATAGAGGCTGTATAATATTTTGCATTTTTGCGTAATCTTACTTTATCTTCTTCATTCGTTGTAGATTGAATTGAATAAACCGCTGCCAAAAAAGCACACATCGTAATTGTAAATATACCGACTGAAACATTAAACCAACTTAGCCAAGAAAATACATAAGCATCCATAAAGTTGGTTGCGTTATCATCAATACTACCAGAAACGATAGAACCTGCGATTATACCTAAAAATAAAGGCGTTATAACACTTGAATATGTAAAAATAACGGCATACA
Organism: Empedobacter sedimenti; assembly: GCF_030005555.1. GTDB lineage: Bacteria > Bacteroidota > Bacteroidia > Flavobacteriales > Weeksellaceae > Empedobacter > Empedobacter sedimenti. The sequence goes on from NZ_JASCQG010000003.1 coordinate 177,006, forward strand.
ATTTATGCCACTCGTCTTTTATTACATCATAATTTCTGAAAGTAAAGGAAGTACCGCGAGCAATAATTCCTAAAAGCATCAAAACTAAAGGAATATGGAGATAATTGGAAACTTCGGCATAAATCTTAGGAAAACCTACAAACAAGATTACAATCGAAATAATCAACCACATATGATTGGCTTCCCATATTGGACCAATCGAATTATACATAATTTTACGTGTTCTTTCTTTGAAATCTTTCTTCGAAAATAGTTCGACAATACCAGCTCCGAAATCGGCTCCACCCAAAATTAAATACAAGCAAGTCGAAACCCACAAAAATGCTGTTACTACGTAAATCATACTTAATGTTTTTCTGGTTTATAATTAGGATCTTCTGGATCGTAAAGTTTTGCGACCATTTGTATCTGGCGATTCATTAAGAACACCAAAATGATCGATAAAGTAATGAAAACGAACGTAAAAATGTAAAACGAATACTGAATTCCTGGCATTGGTGTTACAGAGTCTACTGTTCGCATTATTCCGTAAATAATCCATGGTTGACGACCAACTTCTGTCACCGTCCAACCTGCTTCTAAAGCGATATAACCAAAAGGCGTTGCAATCATAAACAATTTATAAAACCAGCGCTTTGTTCGCCAATCTTTCTTAAAAAATTGTGCAATCAAGAAAATGACAGCAATTCCCATCATCAACATTCCAAAAGTAATCATAATCTGAAAAGCATAATGAACAATTGCTACAGGAGGCCATTCGTCTTTCGGGAATTCCTCTAAACCTTTTACTTCTTTGTTAAAGTCAGAATGCACCAAAAAACTTAACACACCTGGAACTTTTATTGCATATTTTATTTCTTCTTTTTCTTCGTTTACAATTCCACCTAAAACAAACGGAGCACTTTCTTCAGTTTTGAAATGTGCTTCCATTGCAGCTAATTTTATTGGTTGACGTTCTGCAACATCTTTCGCTGAAATATCACCACTTAAAGGCGCTAATAATGCGGCAGAAATAGCTAAAACAGAACTAATTTTGAATGCTTCACGATGAAAATTTACATTCTTACCTTTCAAGATTAAGTAAGCATGTAAACCCGCAACGGCAAATCCTGTTGCACAAAAAGCTGCAATCGTCATATGTAAAGCTTGTGAGAACCATGCATCATTGAACATCGCTTTTATAGGATCAATGTTTAAATATTCTCCATTTACAAAATCAAAACCTGACGGAGAATTCATCCAAGCGTTAGCTGCAACTACCAAAATACCCGAAGCTAATCCACTAATCCCAACAATTACACCACAAAACCAATGAAACCATTTATTGAATTTATCCCAACCGTATAGAAAAAATCCTAAAGCAATTGCTTCAATAAAAAAAGCAGTTCCTTCTAACGAAAATGGCATTCCGAAAATTGGTCCTGCATGTTCCATAAATTTAGGAAACAATAACCCTAACTCAAACGAAAGCATAGTCCCTGAAACAGCTCCTGTGGCAAAAAGAATAGCAACACCTTTGCTCCAAGCTTTGGTTAATCCTTTGTAAATTTCATTTTTCGTTTTGAGATATTTGTAATGAGCAATTGCCATCATAAATGGCATCACCATCCCAACACACGAAAAAACGATGTGAAAGGCTAACGACATTGCCATTTGACTACGAGCAGCAATAAAATCGTCCATATGAAGTATTTTTTTAATTTCTTTGTTAAAGTTAATGAATAAAAAAAGGCAATTCGTTATAGAATTACCTTAATTTTTTATGACTTTAATTAGATTACTTTGCTGTCGCGGGAACTAACCATTTGAATTGTGGTCCTGATTCTGGAATTACAATACGTTGTGAAATACGTTCCATTCTATCAGGGAATTTCATAATAAAATCTCTTGCTTTTTCGGCTTCTTCATTCAATCCAGAAATTTTATCTATTTGCCAAGCATCGATCAATTTACGCATAATATCAACATAATCATGTGCTGTATACACACCTATTCGTTGTGCTGCATCAGAAAAAGAATCAAATAAAGTTCCTCTATCTTCTCCAGAAGCGCGTAAGAAATGAGCTGGCATTACGATTTTAAGTTTGAACATGTATTGAACTGCTTTCATCATTTCTGATGGATCTGCTTCAAAAATACGACGAACAAACTCTGTATAAGCCAAATGATGACGCATTTCGTCTCCTGCAATAATCTTACACATACGTGATAATTTTTTTGCTCCAAACTGCTTAGCAATGGCAGATACATTATTGTGCGATACGTAAGTAGCTAACTCCTGAAAACTTGTATAAACAAAGTTTTTGTAAGGATCATGCGCCGTTCCTATATCAAAACCATCGTTAATTAAATGTTGAGTAGAAACTTCTACTTCTCTCATATTAATACGACCAGATAAGTATAAAAATTTATTTAAGACATCTCCGTGACGATTTTCCTCACCTGTCCAATGACGAATCCATTTTGCCCATCCATTCTCTAGGTAATTACCTTCTTCATCAACTACACCATCCATCTGCATCAACCACGATTCGTAGGTTGGCAAGGCTTCTTCGGTAATAGTATCTCCAATCAATGTAATCCAGAAATCATCTGGTAAATCTTTCGAAAGCTCTTGCAATTCTTTAATTTCTTCAAAGAATGAATCACTTTGCGAGTTAGGTAAAAAATCAGTTGGTTGCCAAATTTTATCAGCTGGAACTAAGAATTTATCCATATAAGCATCAATATCTTTCTCAAGAAATTGCATTACTTCCAGACGAACATTTTTTATTGACATATAATTATTTTATGCGGTTATACTACTTTTTACGGTTTGCTCTGCAAGCTCGAATATTTCATCAAACTTATAGTCACTCACTTTTAAGGGTTTATGATATTGTATCGTTACTTTAGCACCTAAATACATCGGAAACTTACCCCATTTCTCTATTTCCCACGTATTGTTAAGCGTAACTGGAACAACATATGCATCTTTAGCGTATTTTGTCAAAACTTTCAATCCATTTTCTTTGAAAGATTTCGGAACACCATTTTTGCTTCTTGTACCTTCTGGAAAAATAATTGCTGAATAATTATTTTTCTGAATGTATTGTGCTAGTTTTTTAATTTCCTCTATTGCTTGTTTTCCGTTTTTACGATCGATTAATGCTGATCCTCCATGTGTTAGATTGTACGATACACTCGGAATTCCTTTTCCTAATTCTATTTTCGAAATAAACTTTGGATGATAATCAGCCAAATCATACTCTAACGGAGAAATATCATACATACTTTGATGATTACTCACAAAAATTAATGGTACATTTTTTTTCAAATTCTCTCGCCCTTTATATGTGTAAGTTGTCCCTAAAAATTTTGTCCAAAAAACCAAAAGACCATTCATCACTTTTACACTTTGATGATGAGCAGAATAACCTCCCAAATTGTAACACAACCATTGCACTACGTGCATTACCAACAACGTTAATCCATAAAAAATATAAAAGATTATAGATAACGGATAACTTAAAACTTTCTTCAACATTAGAAATTTAGACAAATTTAATAAAAAATTATGCTTAGCATAATAAATTTTAATTGATGTTTATTTAGCTAGATTCAAAGTTAGCTTTTCTTGATGAGCTTCATCGTAAAAAGTAATTTGATTTGTAGAATTTACTTTATAATATGCAGTTTTTTGTAAATTTTGCATCAAATTTTGAGGAATTTCGCAATCAACATTCACTTGTTTTAAATGATTAAAAATTATAGCTTGATTTACTTTTGTATAATCAGCTGTAATAATTCCGCAATCCGTTTTCAACACCATTTTTTTTGTTGTATCCTCAAAAACAAGGTAATTTGAACTCTGATTAACAGACCACTTTCCGGACAAATCGTTAATTTCTGTAACAGTAGTTTTAGGATACGAAACCGTTTTTACTGGTAAACAACTTGTTACCAAAAAAACAGAACCGAGACAAAGAGTTTGTACAATATATTTCACGTGGTTTTTACTTTAAAACGAAGTTAAAATAATTTAAGTTATTATAATTCAATTTTAATAAAACTTACTGATAAATTAAAAGTTGAATAGAAACTCATTAAATTTGTCATAATTATTATACTATGGCAAACACAAAGAAAGGAGAAGTTTTTACAGACACAAATAACATAAAAAAAGTAAAAATAGAACGTAAACCAAGTTTTCCGAAAATTTATATTTTGACTGATGATTGTCAATTCGTGGAAGATGGTTTGTACGAATTAGATTTTTTTGAAACGCCTAATGTAACCAATTTCAAATCTGAACTAAATCCAACTATTCCTGCAATTAACTTTAAGCAATTAAGTGAGAAAGGGAGAGAAAATTTAGTATAAGTTCTAAAAACTTCCTCCGAAATTAGCACCTTCAAATAGTTTTACGATTCCAAAAAAAGGAATAAAACTTAAAAGTAATACAAGATATAACATCCAATTTTTATAGTTAAAAATAATGGATAGCACTGAAAAAAGTGGACATAAAATAAAGGACGCAAACCCTGTATAAGCTATAAAATCAAGTAAAAAAAATTGACTTCTTGCTATTTCGGTTCCATCGATACTAAACATAACAACAAAACAGATAAAGAAGAAAATTGTCAATCCTAAAAATATTCTTGACATTTTGATTTTGGTAGGCTGATTCATACAATTTATTTAAATAAAAATAAGTGAACTTTACTGAAAGAAACTCAATGAAAATAGTGATTTAAAGTTTTGCTTAAAATTTGATCGTATTAAAACAGAAATAAACAAAAAACCCACACTGATAATCAGTGTGGGTTTTCTTTAGATTGTGATCCAGTCAGGATTCGAACCTGAGACCTACTGCTTAGAAGGCAGTTGCTCTATCCAGCTGAGCTACTGGACCAATCCAAAATTTTATTACTAAAATTCGTCGGGGTGGCAGGATTCGAACCTGCGACCTCCTGCTCCCAAAGCAGGCGCGATGACCGGGCTACGCTACACCCCGATTTGGTCATTCATTATTCAAAAAAAGCGGAGAGACAGGGACTCGAACCCTGGCATCGGTTTCCCGATGACAGATTAGCAATCTGCTCCATTACCGCTCTGGCACCTCTCCTAAATTCTTTTGAATTGTACGTTTATCTTTACAAGATTTTGTGATCCAGTCAGGATTCGAACCTGAGACCTACTGCTTAGAAGGCAGTTGCTCTATCCAGCTGAGCTACTGGACCAATCCAAAATTTTATTACTAAAATTCGTCGGGGTGGCAGGATTCGAACCTGCGACCTCCTGCTCCCAAAGCAGGCGCGATGACCGGGCTACGCTACACCCCGAAAATTAGTCTTGTAAAAAATAAATATTTAAATGAACTACTGCGGAGAGACAGGGACTCGAACCCTGGCATCGGTTTCCCGATGACAGATTAGCAATCTGCTCCATTACCGCTCTGGCACCTCTCCTTCTTTACTTTCTATAACCGAGATTACTTCTGTAAAGCGGATGCAAATATAGAATGAGTTTTATTGCAAAACAAGTCTTTTTTGAAAAAAAATTAAATTTTTTGGCTTAATTTTGGCTACTTTAAAGACTATTTAGAACTAAAAGAATGAATGTTAAAGGATTAGTATTTTCAGGAATTTCTTGTTTTTTTATTTTGACAAGTTGTGCAACCAATAAACCGTTACCAAAAACAATAACAAAGGTTATTCGTGACACTGTCATCATCAACTCAAAAACAGAGCAACCTGAAATGACACGCGCAGCAAAGTTAGAACATTACAAAGTTACAACCGATTATTATCCGTCAGTTTCGCAGGACGAACGTGTACGCTTTTTGGTATTGCATTATACAGCAATCAATACAGAGTTATCGTTAAAGGTTTTAACTCAAAAAGATGTAAGTTCTCATTATTTGATAAATGATTATGATGATAAACAAATCAATTTATTGGTTGACGAAACAAAACGTGCTTGGCATGCTGGTATAAGTAAATGGAAAGGTTTAGATAATTTAAATTTCTCTTCTATTGGTATCGAAATTGTTAATCTTGGTAACAGTGGTGGTGTTTATCAACCTTATCCTGATTATCAAATCAAAAAAGTAGGTGAATTAGCACGAGATATTGTAAATCGTTATAATATTCAACCTTTCAATGTGGTTGGTCATGCTGATATTGCACCAGGTCGAAAACCAGATCCAGGACCACTTTTTCCATGGAAAAAATTATACACAGATTATGGTGTTGGTGCTTGGTACGAGGAAACTGACAAATACTTGTTAATGCAACAATATCCTTGGGATACGATGAGTTCTGTGTTTATAACTGATGTACAAAACGACCTAAAAAAATATGGATATGATGTACCAAGCAATGGTATGATTGATGCACAAACCAAAAATGCAATTATTGCTTTTCAGATGCATTTCCGTCCTGAAAAATATGATGGTGTAGTAGATTCAGAAACTTGGGCTATTTTGAAAGCCTTAAATAAAAAATACAATCCATAAATATCAATTTATAATGTAATTTTAAGCTCCTTTTTTGGAGCTTTTTTTATGAAAAATATGACGATTATTTATATTAAAAATTATTATTTTGAAGAACTGAAACTATTGATTCAGAGTTTCTTTAATCTAAACTATTCTCAAAACGATGAATTAGAGTGTACTATTTTCATGAAAAATTCGAGAACATATCTTCTACAATTCAATCAAAATCTTACAAATAAAAATATAATTGATTGGATAAGTTATTTAAAAATTAATTCTCTTGATAAAAATAGAGAAGTTATCATCGAAGCTTATTCTGAAATAGAAAACCTTCAACATTATTTTTATTATTCTAACGATAAAATTTTCGTCATCAATGAAGAAAGTATTCTTTACAAAGTTGTAGAAAATGGTGATTTTGAAGAAATAGAGACTAATGGAATCACTTTTAAAACAAACGAAATTCCTACTCAAAAACTTCATTTATTAGAAGTTATCAAACATCAAATCCCTAAAAAAATGTGGTGGAAATTCTGGAAAAATTAGACTAATTTTAACAACAAATATTAACTATGGCTTTTAAAAGTTTACGTCCAATTATTTGGACAAAAGATTTACAGAAAACAACAAAATTTTATAAAAAATTAGGATTCAAAATTGCTGATCAAAACGAAGACTGGATTTGGGCTTGTTTACAAAAAGATGATGTAGAAATTATGTTAGCTTATCCAAATGACTCAGCAGAGTTTAAACAAGCTGCCTTTACAGGATCATTTTATTTTGTAGTTGACAACATAGATGAATTGTGGAGTCAGTTGAAAAATGAATGCGAAGTTGTTTATGAAATTGAATCTTTTGAGTGGGATATGAGAGAATTTGCTATATATGACAATAATGGTTATATACTACAATTTGGACAAGAAATTAAAGTAACTTTTGAAGATTAATTCCTTGAAAAAAACAATTTATTACATTATTCTTGGCTTAATAATTTGTGTAATTCCATTTCTATTTTATTTCATTATCGACACCATGTTGAGTATAAAAAATGAAACGGATGGAATTGAAACATGTATTTCTAAGTTAACAGGAAAAAATCTTTGCTCGCAAATTGATCAACTAAAAGTTGGTATATATATCGACTTGATTGTGATGGTTATTTGGTTAGCATTGAAAAATTTTATCGTTAAAAAATAATTTTTATGGACTCAAATTATCATTTTGAAGAAGAAATTCAACAAATCGATTTCACTATTAATCCCTTTGAAAGAGGAGATTACGAAAGTTGTAAATTTGAAAATTGTAACTTTAATGAAATTGATCTAAGCGAATCAAAATTCATTGATTGCGAATTTATTGATTGTAATTTGAGTCTTGTAAAATTAGACGAAACGGCATTTCAGCAAGTTATGTTTAAGAATTGTAAAATGATTGGGTTTAACCTTGAAACATGTAATCAATTTGCTTTAAACGTAACTTTTGAAAATTGCGTACTAAATGATTCTTCGTTTTATCAACTTCCTTTGAAACGTACTAAATTTGTACAATGCTCGTTGCAAAATGTCGAATTTTCTTACGCAGATTTATCCAATTCTTTTTTTGACGAATGTAATTTCTCGAACGCTATTTTTGATCAAACTGACTTAAAACAAGCAAATCTTAAAACTTCTTTCCATTTCAAGATTAATCCAAACGAAAATCAAATAAAAGGTGCTACATTTTCTAAAGAAAATTTAGAAGGTTTAGTTTCAAGTTTTGGAATTAAGGTCTTATAAGCTGTCAAAACAATTAAAATTGTTTTGTATCAGTACGCTTTCCGTGATAAAAAAGAATGTTCCAATGTTCTTCTTTCGCTTGTTGTTCCCAGCGTAAACGATCTTCCATTGCTTTAACGCCATCAACATCATTTTTGAAAGCTGCATGATACTTAAAGTAGTTTAATTGAGGTAAATTATCAGCACCATAAAATGTAGTTTCTCCGTCTTCTTTTATCCAAAATACCTGCTGAAACGGAACATGTCCTCCCGTTACTTCTAATTGAATATTCTCAGAAATTTGACCAAAATTTTCATTATTCATCCAAACAATATTTTTGAATGATTTTAATTTTTCTAATCGTTCGTAATTGTACGAATTATTTGTTTGAGCAATTGCATAATCATATTCGCGTTGTTGAATATAGATTTCTGCTTCAGGAAAATTACATACAAACTGCTCTCCTACCCATGTTCCAATTCCATTAATATGATCTTTATGTAAATGAGAAATCAAAACTTTCGTGATTTGACTTGGTTCGATATGATGTTCGCGTAACTTTCTTAGAATATTTGGTTCGCAATCTACCTCACTACCATAACCACAATCAATCAATATATTATCCGTTTTAGTTTGGATCAAAAAAGGACGAACAATCAAATTATATCCATCAATTGGTCGTTTAGCTTCAATATCATCACTTAGATAATGAAAATCTTTTTTTGTATCTACATAATAAACTCCTTCTAACAACGGAATAACCTTCATCTTAATAAATTTTAGCAAAGTTACTTCTTATAAATTGTTTACAATAAAAAAGGCTTCCAAAATCGGAAGCCTTATAAAATATGATGTGTTGTACTATTTTACAATTGTCATTTCATCAACGATGTGTTTTGCTCCTGCAAATTTATCAACAACCCATAAAACATAACGAATGTCTACAGAAATTGTACGTTGTAATTTAGGATCAAAGATTACGTCACCTGCCATTGCTTCAATGTTTCCATCAAATGCAATACCGATTAATTCACCTTTACCATTCATTACTGGAGAACCTGAGTTACCACCTGTAATATCATTATTTGATAAGAAGTTCACGTGTAAATATCCATCTTTATCCGCATATTGTCCATAATCTTTTGCTTTTGCTAAGTCTAATAAACGCTTTGGATTTTCAAATTCTTCGTCACCTGCAATGTGTTTTGCAACTGTACCTTCTAACGTTGTGAAGTAATTAGAAGCAACATCTGGTTGACGTTTTGGATTTGTACTTTTTGGTAAATTTTGGATAGATCCGTAAGTTAAACGCAATGTAGAGTTAGCATCTGGATATAAAATATTTCCGATTTTAGACGCGCGTAAACCTTTTACTAATAAACGGAAATTTTTAGAATATGCATCATTCAATTTTGCTTGTTCATCAGTTTGTTTAGAAGCTCTTTCTACTAAAGCATTTGATAAAACATATAAAGGATCTTTTTTCAATACTTCTACATCTGGAGAAATTAAGAAATTCTCTACTTGTTTTTGATCTGCGAAGAAACTTCTTTCAACTGCATCATTTACAAAAGATGTAAAATTCTTATTATTTTTTTTCGCTAAATCGGCTACATAAGGCGCTAAACCAGCTTCATTTGCTTTAGAAGCATATAAATTTAATTGAGCTGCCAATAAATCTTTTTCTAATGGTAAATACATTTTTTCATAATAACCATTGATTGCATTCTGAATTTTTGGACGCATTTCATTACGTTTTGCATCATTTGCAGCTGCATAATTTTCTAACGCTTTTCCGATAGAATAAGGTGCGCTTGCTAAAGTAGAATAACGCAACAAGATATTGATGTAATTGTTATGACGAGCATCTAAATTTGTTTTCGCATAATAATTATTTAAGCTCGAAACAACATTACCATATTCAGCTTTGTTAGCACTTTTTTGAGCCCATTTATTGAATTTCTCTTCTTCTTTTGTTTTTTTCGCAACAGTTCCGTGAAGTTTTAACGCTTCAATCATTCCATCACGATTTTTCCAATAGTTCGCAACTCCAGCATACTTAGAAGCATAATCAATGTTTACTTTTTGATTTTGCTCCATGTATTTCTTCATCTGATCCATTGTCACTTTAGAAGCTTCAACCCATGCAGGATAAGCGTACTCTACATTTTGAGCAACACCTTGCGCTGGCATCCAACGATTTGTACGACCTGGGTAACCCAAAATCATCGCGAAATCATTTGGTTGATATCCTTTTAAAGAAACTGGTAAATGATGTTTTGGTTGTAACGGAACATTGCTTGTAGAATAAGCCGCAGGATTTCCATCTTTGTCTCCATAAACACGGAACATAGAGAAATCTCCTGTGTGACGAGGCCACTCCCAGTTGTCTGTATCTCCACCAAATTTACCGATAGAACTTGGAGGTGTACCAACTAAACGTACATCTTCATAATCTTGGTAAACAAAATAGTAATATTCGTTCCCTTGAAAGAAAGAACGTACAGAAACTACATATTTTCCGTTCTCACTATTTTCTTTTTCGATTTTAGCAATCTCTTGATTGATCGCTTTCTCACGATCAGCTTCAGACATTTTATCGTTTACAACACCTAAAATACGTTTAGAAACATCGTCCATACGAACGAAGAAACGTACTTTTAAACTTTTAGGTTTTAATTCTTGTGATTTATCCTTAGCCCAAAAACCATCTTTTAAGTAATCATGTTCTGGTGCTGATAATTCTGCAATAGAACCATAACCACAGTGATGATTAGTTAAAACAAGACCTTGTCCAGAAACCATCTCAGCAGTACATCCACCACCAAATTGTACAATAGCATCTTTTAAAGAGTTATTGTTGATACTATAAATTTCTTCAGAAGTTAATTGTAATCCTTGTTTTTGCATATCACGGTGATTCAGACGTTCGATGAACATCAAGAACCACATTCCTTCATCAGCTTTCACTTTGAAAGGAAAAAGCATAACCACTAAAAGCGTGGATAATAAAATTCTTTTCATTATTTGTTTGTCTTCAATTTTACGATTTGCTAAAATAATTGATTCTCTGTAGTTCTCCTAATATTTAAAGATTTAATGAGTATTTATTGTGTTTTTTGAATAAAAGATTATATTTTTTTAAATTATGTATTCTTCATCTTTAAAATCTTTTCTCCATTTAGCTATTGTATTTCTACTCATTTTGAAATAACTAGCTGCTTCACTATTGTTTAATCCATTTTCTTTTTGATAAGTCAAAATCTTAATCATTGTTTCTTTATCATATGCCTTAAACTGTTGATTTTCAATAAAATTTAATTGTTTATTAAAAAGAATTCGTTGAATAGACTGAACATCAAAATTATTTAATTGATCTTTTTCTAATAAAAAAGCACATTCCGAAAGTTTCTCAGGAAACTTCTTCTCAATCATTAAAGTATATATTTTCTTGTAATCTGGTTGCATTGGTTTACTTTTTATACTTACTAATCCATTTATACAACGTTGTTTTAGGAATTTTAAACTCTTCTTGAATTTCTTGAATTGTCTTCTCTTTTGACTCAATTAATTCTAAAATAAATTCAATGATTTCCTTCGTATATAAACTTTTTCTAAATTGAGGTAAAGTTGATTGCTGAGAATTTCCAGTTCTTTTTGGAGAATAAAGAATTAAATGATGTGAATAGATTCTGAAAAAATCATATTCTAAAATTTTAGAAAATTGCAAAATCTTTTCGGTTTCCAATGATTCTGAGTCGAAAAACTTTTCAAGCTGAGAATTAGTACATTTTAAGAAATTACAAAGACGTTGCTCGCTGACATCAATTTCTGAAACTCGCTGACGAATGTATTCTCCAATATGAATAGAATGATATTTTTTCATAGGTAGTTGTTGGTTGATTAATTCTTTGGTAAAACTATAGAAAAAAGTATCATTATCTAGTTGACTGTTTGTCAAATAACAGAATTACGTTAATCAAACAAAACGAATATACAATTGATTAACAGAAATATATGTTTTATAATTTTAGAAAAAAATAACAATACATTATACTGATCATTCTAATCAAAATCAAGATTCATTAAACAAAAAAAGTCCGAGAAAATCTCGGACTCTTCATTCAGAATATTTTTATAAAATTAACCTTCAACTTCAATTTTAACTGGTAACGTATATGACATTTTCACAGCTTTTCCATTAATAAAAGCCGGAATAACATTAATATTATCCATTTCTTGTCTTAAAGAAATAATCTCTAAAGCTTTTAAGGCTCTTTTGCCTAACTCTTCATTTCCTGTATATTTAAGGTTTGTAAACTTTCCATTTTCATCGATCGTAAAATTAATTCTCGAAACATAATTTCCTGAAGGCAATTTATTCGCATAATCCATTAACTCATCATTAATTTTAGAAGCTAGCTTCTTCGTAAAACAATCACCATTCTGATTAGATTGACAATCTTTATAAGTAGGAAGTTTTTCAACTTGATCCTTAGAATAAATTTCTTGTCCAAATGCAAATTGAACAATTACTATTGCTAATAAAGATAATTTTTTCATATTTTGTGTTTTTGTTGTTTCGTAAAGTTAACAATAATTTCATAACTCCCAACAATTCAAATAATTAAAAACAAAAAAAGTCCGAGAAAATCTCGGACTTTTTACTTTATATAAAACTTAAATTAAGCTTCTGTATTATCTTGAGGTTTGTCCTCTTTTTTGTCTGCTTGTTTAGGTTTTTCTGTTCTTTCTGGTTTTGGCAATAATGCTTTACGAGATAATTTCATTTTCTTTTTATCATCGTAACCTAAGAATTTAACATCAATTTTATCACCGATGTTTACAGAATCCTCAACTTTTTCAAGACGTCTGTGTTCTAATTCAGAAATATGAACTAAACCTTCAACACCTTTAGCAATCTCTACAAACGCTCCAAATGGTTTGATAGATTTTACAACTGAATGATATGTTTCACCAACTTCAGGAACGAAAGCAATTTGTTTGATTCTTTCAACAACGCGATCGATGTTTTCTTGAATCACACCATTGATTTCTACACGTCCTGTTGTATCTAACTCAGTAATTGCAATAACTGTTTCAGTTTCTTTTTGCATTTCTTGAATTACTTTTCCTCCAGGTCCGATTACCGCTCCAATGAATTCTTTCGGAATTTCGATTACAACAACTTTTGGTGCATTTGGTTTCAATTGTGGGCGAGGCGCTGGTAAAGTTTCTAATAATTTACCTAAAATGTGCTCACGACCTTCTTTTGCCTGTAACAAAGCTGTCTCCATGATTTCCATAGATAAACCTTGTACTTTAATATCCATTTGACAAGCTGTGATACCATCAGCAGTTCCTGTTACTTTAAAGTCCATATCTCCTAAGTGATCTTCGTCTCCTAAGATATCAGACAATACTGTAAATTTCCCTGATTTAGTATCTGTAATTAATCCCATTGCGATACCTGATACTGGTTTTTTCATTTGTAAACCAGAATCCATTAACGCTAATGTTCCTGCACAAACAGTTGCCATAGAAGAAGAACCATTAGATTCTAATACTTCAGAAACGATACGAACTGTATAAGGACAATCGTCTGGTAACATTTGCGCTAAAGCACGTTGTGCTAAGTTTCCGTGACCAACTTCACGACGAGAAGTTCCTCTTAATGGACGAGCTTCACCAGTTGAGAATGGAGGGAAATTATAGTGTAAAAAGAATTTTTCGTCGAAGTTTGTAACAACACCATCAACCATATTTGCATCTTTAGAAGATCCTAAAGTTACTGTAGCTAATGCTTGAGTTTCTCCACGAGTAAAGATTGCAGACCCGTGAGTTGATGGTAAATAATCAACTTCTGACCAAATTGGACGAATCGTTTTTGGATCACGACCATCTAAACGAATTCCTTCGTTTAAGATTAATTGACGTACCGCTTCTTTTTGTACATCATGGAAATAGATGTGAGCAAAAGGTTTAACGCGTGCTAACTCTTCCTCATCTTCTGCATATTGTGCTAAGAATTCTTCTTCTACAGCTGCAAATTTATCTCCTCTTTCGTGTTTATCAGATGGCGTTTTTGCAATGTCATAGTATTTATCATATCCATAAGCCCATACTTTTTCACGAATTTCTTCGTCATGAGTTTCATGGCTATATTCACGTTTTGGAGTAGATTTTCCTACTTTTACTGCTAAAGCTTCTTGTGCTTCAATTTGTTTTTTGATTTCTGCATGAGCAAATTCAATCGCGTCTAACATTTCACGCTCAGAAATTTCGCTCATCTCCCCTTCTACCATAACAACAGAATCTTTAGAAGCACCAACCATAATATCGATATCAGCTTGATCTAATTGTTCTTTTGAAGGATTAATCATTAACTCACCATTCAAACGAATAACACGAGCTTCTGAAATTAATGTGAAAGGAATATCTGTAATTGCAATGGCTGCTGAGGCAGCTAAACCAGCTAAAGCTTCTGGCATTACATTTTTGTCATAAGAAATAAGTGAGATCATTACCTGAACCTCAGCGTGGAAATCTTCTGGAAACATTGGACGTAAAACACGGTCTACAAGACGCATTGTTAATACCTCATCATCTGAAGGTTTTGCTTCTCTTCTGAAGAAATTCCCTGGGATGCGTCCTCCTGCATAAAATTTTTCTCTGTAATCTACAGTTAATGGTAAAAAATCTACACCTGGATTGGCTTCTTTGTTTGCTACAACTGTAGCTAATAACATGGTGTCGCCCATGCGTACAACCACAGATCCGTCAGCTTGTTTAGCTAATTTCCCTGTTTCGATTGTAATTTCTCTTCCGTCTGAAAGAGTAATTTTTTCTGTGATCGCCTGTGGAATCATTCGTCTTCTTAGTATTTAATTCGTCTAAAGTTAAAGCCGTTTGCTTTAACCGCATTATATAAAGATATGTATCTTATTTTAATTTATTACAAAAAAAAAGGCAATTTCTACGTAATTGCCCTTTTATATTGTGTTTAAAATTACTTACGTAATCCTAATTCAGCGATAATCGCACGGTATCTTGTGATATCTTTTTTCTTTAAGTAGTTTAATAACGCTTTACGCTTACCAACTAACATAACTAATGATCTTTCTGTATTAAAATCTTTGTGATTTTTTTTCAAGTGACCAGTTAAGTGGTTAATTCTGTAAGTGAATAATGCGATTTGCCCTTCTGCAGATCCTGTATCTGTTGCAGATTTACCATGCTTTGCGAATAATTCGCTTTTTACTTCTGATGTTAAGTACATGCCAATATTATTTAATAATTATTATGTAATGAGGTGCAAATGTACAACTATTATATGAAATAATAAACTTTGTACAAAAATAAAAGTGACCGATTGGTTAATTCGGTCACTTTTTAAAAATTTGGTTTAGTTTGATTTAATAGATAGTTAGAAAGTGATTATAGAAAATACTCTACTATTAAATCTAAGGTTTTGGTTGTGAAAACGGTAATTTTCACGGTTTGGTTGGTAGGTTAAAGTCGGCTTTGTTTAATATAAATAGGTTTGATTGGTTATATTAAACTTTCTACGTTTGTAAGATTAATCCTCTATAATTCGTATTTTTTTGTTGGTTATTACTTTTATTGGATATACAACTTTCTCATTTTCAGTTTGTATTGTCATACATATATTATTGATTGCAATAATCACTCCTTTTACATTATCCTCTATGATTACTTTTTGTCCTATCTCAAAGTTTCTATTTGTATAAAAAGACAATAATAATCTATAAATAATATCTTTTGATCCTAGACCAAAAGCTATTGCTAGTGTCAAAAATATTGATCCTAAGATTAAGGATAAGTTATTTGTAATCAAATCTGTGTTAACTCCTGCTTGATTAAGTGAAGTAATAATGGTAAAAATTAGTATCACATAGAAAATAATATTACTAATTATTGTTGCTCCATTTAGATCAATTGATTTGATTAAACCTCTTATAATACTTTTGATATAATTGGCTAAATAAAAACCTCCAGCAAAAATTAATACTGCACTAAAAAACTGAGGCAAATAATCTATAATTCGACCAATTTGATTAGAGACAACTGATAATCCAAAAATATCTGATCCGATAACAATGATTAAAAGAATCATAAATAATCGAACAAATTGAATGATAATTTTTGTTGGATCTATTTCTATCGATGAATTTTTGAGTGCATCACTATTATTTAAAGCTTTTTTAAGATTTTCTATCTTAGAAAGCTTCAATACATATTTGGTAATAAAGAGAATCAATTTCAGTAATAGATAAGAAAGCAGAATAAACACAATTCCTCCTATTACTTTCGGAAAAATAATGACCAATTCTTGATACAAACTTTCTAATAAACTAAAATTTAAACCTATATTCATACAAATCTTTTTATTTGTTAACCTTCTTTTTCGTTGTTATTATTTGTTGGCTTGCTTTTATTATTTCCTAAACCAAAAAAACTACTAATTGCATTAGGATATTTTACAGAAACCAAATCTGCTACTTCTAATGATAATTTAATTAAAGCTACATCATCCATCACTTTTTGTTTGATCGTTTCTGGAAGTTTCTCGTTAGCTATAATGGTCTTAAAAGGATTCTCCATATTATGATGCATTATAAATAGTTAACAAACGATTCTTAGCTCTATTCAATCTCATTTTAGTTGCGCTTTCTCCAATCTCAAAAGTTGATGCGATATCTTTAATCGAAAAGTCATCTTGATATTTCATTAATAAAATTGATTTATCTTCGACATCTAGCTTTTTCAATGATTGGTTGAGTTTTTCTATTTTTAATTCAAAAATTTCTTTATCATTAATCTCATCTTCATTATAATTATCAATCAAATCATCCGTTACCGAATAATTTTTTCGTTCTATTTTTAATTTGCGTTGCACATGATTGACACAAAAATTGTAGGTAAAAGAATACAGCCAAGTCGAGAATTTCGATTTTGACTGATATGTTTTAAGTTTTACAAACAACTTCACAAAAATATCATGCGTCATATCTTGCGCTTCTTCTTTATCTTCTACAAAACTCAAACATTTGTTATAAATATTATCTGCATATCGATCATATAATACGGCAAACAAATGCTGATTTTTTGTTTCAACAATTTCATACACCAAAATGTCATCCGCAATATTCTCTATTTCTATAGTATTCTTTGACATTTTAACTGCTTTCATACATAAGACACCTCAATACCTAATTGGTCACTTATTTTTTTAGAAATTTTTCCTAAAAAATATTTTACAATATAAAAAGCGCAAATATCCTATTAAAAATCAATAAAATACGAAAAAGCCGATAAATGAAATTTATCGGCTTCTTATAAAAATTGATAATTATGTTAATGAATTATTTTTCTAATGCTTCTAACACATCATTAAAACCACCTCCATTAAAAACCTCATCTAATCCATTTGCTTGTAAAAACTGAGCTGCAGAACCAGAACGGTTACCGCTTCTACAGAAAACTACAACAGGTTTAGACATTGCTTTTATTTCTTCTACTCTTGCTGGTACATCTCCCAATGGAATATTAATTGCATTAGGTACAAAACCATCTGTTTCTAACTCGTAAGGCTCACGTACATCAATTAATGTTACGTTAGCGTTGTTAATTGCTTCGATTGTTGTCATCTTAATAACTCTTTTTCTATTTTTATACCACGCAATAATTTTGCCAAGCATATTACCAAATTTTAATACGATCTTTTGGTGCTTTATATAATTTATCTCCTGGTTTCGTTTTGAAAGCATCGTGGAATGCATCAATATTAACGATTGGTCCGAAAGAACGGTAGAATCCTGGAGAGTGTGGATCTGTTTTTACTTGATTTACCACAGCTTCGTCAGTTGCTTTAGTTCTCCAGATAGTAGCCCAAGACAAGAAGAAACGTTGTTGAGGCGTGTATCCATCTATGTTAGCGTAAGTTCCTTTATCTTTTAAATACATTTGTAAGGCATCAAAAGCAACAGACGCTCCACCTAAATCTCCGATGTTTTCACCAGATGTAAATGTTCCGTTAACGTGCGTTCCTTTTACAGGCTCGTAACCATCATATTGTGTTGCTAATGCTTTTGTAGCTTTAGCAAATTTTTCTTCGTCTTGCGGCGTCCACCAGTTTACTAAGTTTCCATCTCCGTCAAATTTAGCACCTGAATCATCAAATCCGTGCGAAATTTCGTGACCGATAACCGCTCCAATTCCTCCAAAATTTACAGCTGCATCCGCTCTATAATCATAGAAAGGTGGTTGTAAAATTGCGGCTGGGAAAACGATTTCGTTATTTGTTGGATTGAAATATGCATTAACCGTTTGTGGAGACATTCCCCAACGAGATTTATCAACTGGTTTTCCAAAATCTTTCAAGTTTTCAGCTTGACGCCATTTGCTAATCGCCATTACATCTTCGATTAAGTTACCTCCTTCTGCTAAAGATTTTACTTGTAATCCAGAGTAATCTTTCCATTTGTCAGGGTAACCAATTTTTACAGTAAACTTGTTTAATTTTTCTAAAGCTTTTGTTTTAGTCGCCTCAGACATCCAATTTAATTCTTTGATGTGTTTATCAAAAGATTTAAACAAATAACTAATTAATTCTTCAGCTTTTGCTTTAGCTTCTGGCGGAAAATTATCTTTAACATAGATTTGTCCTAACAACTCTCCTGTTGCTCCATTAACAAATGCTAATCCTCTTTTTTCTAAAGGACGTTGCTCTTTTTGACCAGATAACGTTTTTCCGTAAAATTCGAAATTAATTTTATCTAAATCAGCTGAAGCATAACCTGCAAATGAATTGATTAACTTGAAACGTAAGTAATCTTTGATTACTGGTAAATTTTCTTGATTTAAAATTTTATCTAAATTTTTGTAATAATCTAATTCACCAACAATTACAGTCTCTGGATTAATTCCTAAAGCTTTCACATAACGTTCAATATCAACATTTTTTGTTAAATTCTTAACTTCAGATAATTTTACTGGATTGTAAGATTTATTTGGATCACGATCTTCTTCAACAGTTTTAATGTATTTAGACATCATTTTCTCGAAAGCAACAATCTTTGGTCCTTTTAAATCTCTTGTTTTAGATCCTGTATAAGGCATCAATTGATCAATGAACTTATTTAAATTTGCTAAAGTTTCAGTATTCTTAGCGTCTTCTTTTTGATAATATGTTTTACCTAAAGTCAAATCAATATCACCTAAATAAACAGCATTTTGCTTACTATTTTTAAGATCTGTATATACATAAGCACCATAAAATGGGTTCTCTCCGATAGAAGCTACACTGATTAAATAATCCTGTAAACCTTTCATATCTTTGATCGCATCAATTTGCTTAAAATATTTTTGTAAAGGAGTTAAAGCCGTTTTGTTACGCGCATCAACATTCATGTATGCATCATACAAATCAGCAATTTTTTGCTCACTCGTTCCTTTTGCGTGCTTTGTCTTGATTAAGTCCTTTACTAATTGTAATGTTACTTTATCTGTGTTTTCACGTAACTCATCAAAACTTCCCCAACGAGCTCTATCAGAAGGAATTTCTGTGATTTTCATCCAATTTCCGTTCACATAGTTGTATAAATCATCTTGTGGACGAACAGATTTATCCATATAATTTGGATTAAATGCTTGATAACCTTCCTGTGCCATTGCTAACATCGATGTGCAAGCAAATGACGCAACTAATAGTTGTTTTTTCATATTCCTACTAAGTATTTTTTGAATCGATTTGTCGTTTTTTTTCGACGATTGTTACAAATTTACTAAATAAAGTATAAAATAATCTAAGCAATTCTCAATACTTTTTACCTAAAGAAGAATAAATTAAATTCAATTTATTCAAAAATGATTTTTTTAATGAATGATTTTTTTTTCAAAATAAAGTATTAAAACAGAAAAATATCCTGAATACACATTTTAATAAGTGTTTATTTAACAAAAACATCGTATTTCTTTGATAATATCTAAATATTATTTTATTATATCTAAATTCAGTAGAAAATTTTTAAATTTGAACGCAAACAAAAGTAACTTTTAAGAATGAAAACCGAAACGATTTTGATCACCGGTGCATTAGGACAAATTGGTTCTGAATTAGCCGAAAAATTAAAAACAATTCATGGGAAAAACAATGTAATTATTTCTGACATTCGTGATCCTAAAGATGTTGATTATGATGGAATTTATGAAGTAATCGACGTAATGGATGTAGAAAAAATAAAAGAAGTAATTGCAAAACATAATGTCAAAACTGTTTATCATTTGGCAGCTTTACTTTCTGGTACTGCAGAAAAAAATCCAATGTTCGGTTGGAAATTAAATATGGACACTTTGCTTACTTTCTTAGAATTAGCAAAAGATAAAGTAATCGATAAAATCTTTTGGCCATCATCAATCGGTGTTTTTGGACCAGACACACCAAAAGACAACACACCTCAAAATACAATTCAAACACCTTCTACAGTTTACGGAATTTCTAAATTAGCTGGAGAATACTGGTGCAAATGGTACCAACAAAACCATAATGTAGATGTTCGTTCGGTTCGTTTTCCTGGGCTTATTTCTTGGAAAACTCCTGCTGGTGGCGGAACAACAGATTATGCTGTAGATATTTATTATAAAGCAATCGAAGATGGAAAATATACTTCTTTCTTAAGTGAAGGAACTTATTTACCAATGTTGTATATGGACGATGCAATTGATGCGATTGTAGAATTAATGTCTACTGATCCAAAACAATTAGGCGAATTTAAATCTTACAATTTAGGAGGTTTAAGCTTTGCTCCAGAAAATTTAGCTGCAGAAATCAAAAAACATATTCCAAATTTCACATTAGATTATGCACCAGATTTCCGTCAAGCTATTGCAGACACTTGGCCATCTTCTATCGATGATTCTGTTGCAAAAGCAGATTGGGGTTATCAACCAAAATTTGATATAGAAAAAATGACAACAACTATGTTAGATAATTTGAAAGTAAAGTTAGCAAAAGCTTAATTTTCTTACAATACAATATTTTAGGAATGCTCTTTGATAATTTTTGGTTAAAAAAACCACAAAATATGTCAGGAGCATTTTCTAATTTAAAAAACATCATACATCTACTAAAATCTGTTGATTTAGAGCAATTAAACAAAATTTCTCAGAAAGTAGATTTACCTCTTTTAATGGAAAACTTTTCAAAACTTGATGATAAACAACTTCAAGGAATGATGAAAATGTTAAATCCAAATAAAAAACACAAAAAACTACCTCCAGTTGATGGAGATTTCTATGACGTTTTTCACACACTAACTCCAGAACAGCGCGAATTACAATTAAAAGTGAGAGCGTTTATGGAAAAAGAGGTAAAACCAATTGTCAATGATTATTGGCTTCGTGATCAATTCCCTTTCGAATTAATTCCAAAATTTAAAGAACTCAACATTTGCGGTGTTACTTATGACGGTTATAGCTGTCCAAATTTACCATTTATTATGGAAGGAGTTTTGGCAATGGAAATGGCTCGTATTGACGCGTCAATTGCAACCTTCTTTGGTGTGCAATCAGGTTTATCAATGGGATCAATTTATATTTGTGGATCAGAAGAACAAAAAGCGAAATGGTTACCTCAAATGCAAAAATTTGACAAAATTGGTGCTTTTGGATTAACCGAACCCGAAGTTGGATCTGGAGCAGCAGGTGGTTTAACAACTACTTGTAAAAAAACAGAAGAAGGTTGGGTTTTGAATGGTCAAAAAAAATGGATTGGAAATGCGACTTTTGCTGATTTAGTGATTATTTGGGCAAGAGATTTGGATGATGGAGAAGTAAAAGGTTTTATTGTTGAGAAAGATAATCCTGGTTTTTCAGTTGAAAAAATCAAAGGAAAAATGGCTTTAAGAATTGTTCAGAATGGATTAATATCACTAAAAGATTGTCTCGTAACTGAGGAAAATCGTTTGCAAAACGCAAATTCTTTTAAAGACACTGCAAAAGTGTTACGAATGACACGCGCTGGAGTTGCTTGGATGGCGACAGGTTGTGCCCGCGGTGCATATGAAAGCGCTTTGGACTACACACGTACACGAGAACAATTTGGAAAACCAATTGCATCTTTCCAAATGATACAAGGACATCTAGTAGAAATGTTATCCAATCTTACAGCCATGCAAACTTTGGTTTTTCGTTTATCCGAAATGCAAGACGAAGGAATTTTATTGGATGAACACGCATCATTAGCTAAAGTGTTTTGTACGATGCGAACACGAGATGTTGTTTCTCGAGCAAGAGAAGTTATGGGCGGAAACGGAATTTTGTTAGAACATGATGTCGCTCGTTTTGTAGCCGATTCCGAAGCTATTTACAGCTACGAAGGAACAAAAGAAATCAATTCTCTTATCGTTGGTCGATCAATCACAGGATTTAGTGCTTTCGTGTAATTTTTTCAAATAATTAATAAAACATAAAAAAGGATTGAGAAAACTCAATCCTTTTTTGTTATTCATATAATTTTGTTGCAAAATCCTTCATCGGATTTCTAACTTTTTTCATTGGAGCCAACCAATCTTCACTATCTCTGTATCCTAAAGGAAGCATCAAAACGCTTCGCATTCCTTTTTCCTTCAAATCTAATAAATCATCCAACTCAGCGTTATCAAAACCTTCCATTGGAGTACTATCAATTTTAAGTTCTGCAGCTTGTGCAAGCGCAAATCCTAATCCGATATATGCTTGACGAGCTGTATGCGCAAAATTTTCTTCAGAAGTTTGAGGCAAATAAATTCCTTTTAACTTATCAGTATAAGAACCAAAACGACCTCTTGGTAATTCACGCTCATCTGTTGTATAATCGTAAATAGAATCAATACGATCTTCCGTATAACGATCCCAAGCTACAAAAACTAGTAGATGAGAACAATCTGCAATAATTTGCTGATCATAAGCAATCGGAACTATTTTCTTTTGTAATTCTTTGTTTTTGATTACTAAAATTCTGAATTGCTGTAAACCTGAAGATGTTGGTGCTAAACGAGCTGCTTCAACAATTTTTTTAACGTCTTCTTCTTCTACAATCAAAGACGGATCATATTGTTTTGTGGCGTAACGCCATTTTAAATCTTCTATTAAAGACATAATTATTTATTTAAAAATCTTTCTAAAATTACATCAAAAAAAGAATGTTGAAACTTAAAAATATGCTAAAATTTTAAACTACTTTTCTTCTTTCCATTCCAAAAAATAACTTCCTGTAGCATTCGTAGAATTCCAACGAATTTCATAATCTCCTTTTGGTAAATCAACGGTAAAATTTTCCTCTTTAGAATTGATCATTTTTCTATTAAAAACAACTTCTTTGTGCTGATCTACAATTTCAAAAATCATTTCACCTTTTAAATGGATATCAGAATGAAAATTAGCTGTTAAGCTTTTTGAAAGTTTCAGTTTAATATAACTCGTTCCAGAAGCATCTTCAAACTTTGCTTTTGTCCAATTATCGCCATTCGAATTTGACCATTTCGAATCCCCAACTCTTTTGTCAAAAAAAGTTCCTTGCGATTTGATATTCGGATTATTCACTTTTCTATAAAAACCATTCGAATCAACATCTGCATTCACTTTTACTGTAATACACGATTGTAACGAAATCATTGCAATAATTAGTGCTATTTTTTTCATATTATTCTGTTTTACTAAATAGATGCAACATTTTGAAAAAGGTTACAGCAAACAAATATTTTTAAATCATTTTTGATATGCGTAACTTTCGCAAAATATTCTGATGAACGATACTACAACTCAATTTTTGCAAGAAAACTTTACTCAAAAAGCAATTGAAAGTTTAACTCAACTTTCGGGAGGAGGTTCTGCTCGAGTTTATTCGAGATTTTTTGATCAAAATCAATCGTATATTTTGGCTGAAAGCTCTAATATCGAAGAAAATAAAGTGTTTATTCAGTTTTCATTAGATTTAAAAAAAGTCATCGATAATATTCCCGAAATTGTTTCAGTTTCAGAAGATTTCACAACCTATGTTCAAACAGATTTAGGCGACGAAACTTTGATGAATATTGTCTTGACTGATTTCGAAAAAGCAAAACCTTATTATTATAAGACGTTAGAAAAATTAGCTATTGCTCAAATTCAAGGTGCAACTAAAATCGATTTTAATCATACTTTTTCGTATCCAAAATTAGATAAAACATTAATTTTAAGAGACTTATTTCAGTTCAATTTTTACTTTTTAGATGTCTTAGGAATTGATTACAATGCAGGAAAATTAATCAAAGATTTTGATCGTTTTGCGTATCAATTTGATAAACTTTCGCCACAAGGCTTTGTGTTCAGAGATTTCCAAACGCGCAACATTATGATTCATCAAAACGAACCTTATTTTATCGATTATCAAGGCGGTTTGTATGGACCTGTTGTCTATGATTTGGTTTCGTTAATTTGGCAAGCAAAAGCCAATTTACCGTTTGAATTTAAGAAGGAATTGTACGAATTTTATTACCAAGAATTAACCAAACAAATTCCGACTTTGGTTCCGATAGATTTTCGTCAATCGTATGAATATTGCGTAGTTGCTCGACTTTTACAAGTTTTAGGAACCTATGGTTTGAGAGGAATTATTGAACGAAAAAAACACTTTTTAGAAAGTATTTCGTTTGGGCTTAAAAACTTAGATTCAATAATCGATTATCCTATATTACAAAATTATCCAGAATTAAAACATATTATAAAAATCCTTGTTCTTCCAGAAACGTTAGAACGCATAAATCATAAAATAAATGGCTAAATTAAATATCAACGTTCGTAGTTTTTCGTACAAAAAAGGAATTCCAACCGATCCTACAGGAAATGGTGGAGGTTTTGTTTTTGATTGTCGTGGAATCTTAAATCCAGGGCGTATCAAGGAATATAAAACGCAAACAGGTCGTGACGAAGACGTGAAAAAATACTTGGAAACAGAAACTAAAATTGCAGTTTTTTTAGAAGGCGTTTTTCAAATTATTGACATTTCTATTGAAGATTATTTGCAACGTGATTTCGAGAATTTAGAAATCAATTTTGGTTGTACAGGCGGGCAACATCGTTCGGTTTATTCTGCTGATGCGACTGCAAAACACATTCAAGAGAAATTTCCAGAAGCTCAAGTTACGTTACGTCATGTTGTGCAAGAGGAAAAAAATTGGATAAACGAGGCGTATTAATATGAAAGCAATGATTTTTGCAGCGGGTCTTGGAACTCGTTTAAAACCATTTACTGACAATCATCCCAAAGCTTTAGCCGTTGTAAACGGAAAACCTCTTTTGCAGCGAAATATCGAATATTTGAAATCTTTCGGAATTAATGAAATTGTGATTAATGTTCATCATTTTGCAGATCAAATCATTGAATTTTTAGAAGAAAATAATTATTTCGGAATTGAGATTACTATTTCTGATGAAACGGATCAAGTTCTTGAAACTGGTGGTGGTTTGGTGAAAGCAAAAGCTAATTTTGAGGAAGATTTTTTGGTGATGAATGTAGATATTTTAACAGATCTAAATCTTGCTGAATTTATCAAAGCGCATCAAGAAAATAAAGCACTGGTAACGTTGGCTGTTTCGGATAGAAATTCGTCTCGAAAACTATTTTTTAATAAGCAAAATGAGTTGAAAGGTTGGCGAAATCTAAAAACCGAAGAAGAAATAAAAGCAGTAGATTCTTTAGATAACTGCAAAGGATTGGCTTTTAGTGGAATTCATGTTATTTCTCCTACCCTTTTTGATAAAATATCGGAGAAAGGTAAATTTTCTATCATGAAAGTCTATATGGATTTAATGCAAACTGAATCTATCATTGGTTTTGACCATTCTGGCGGAATTTTAATCGATGTTGGTCGACCAGAAAGTGTATTAGAAGCGGAACAGTATTTTAAATAAATCTAAAACTCAATTCGATGAATTGAGTTTTTTTTTATGTAAAAATTTATCTATCTTAGACAGAATGAAATACATTAATTATTTTGTCTATTTAACTATTGTTGTAGCTTTAATTCCTATAAGTCTTTTTTACTTTTCTTACAAAACTAAAGTTGGAAGGATTGATAAAAAAGAAATTATAGATCAAGAAACTTCTTTTGAACCTTGTTCCTCTAATATTCATGAATATTATGGCTCAAAAGCTGGCTATAAAACGGAACGCTATGGAATTCGTAAAGTTATTTCGGAACCTATCAATCAATTAAAATTCCCTATTTTTTCTGGAAATATAAATGTCCGATTTGTAATAAATTGTAGAAATGAAATTGGTTATTTCAGAATTAAATCGGTTAACAAAGAATATAAAAAAGTTGAAATCTCTCCTGATTTGCAAAAGAAAATTGTAGCAATTATTCAACAATTAAATGATTGGAACGGCAAGAATGTCAATTCATATTATCAAATTCAAATAAAATTGAAAGATGGAAAAGTTGAAGGCATTTTTTAAGTCAAAAACGTGGCGAATTATTTGGGGAACAATAAAATTATTGATTTTTATACCCATTTTTTGTGTAAGTATTTTAACTATTTATCAATTTTTCTTTTCATCTGTAAAACAAAAATTTGATATTGCAGCCGGACCACAAGGAAGTTACTATTCTGTCTTTATGTTAGATCATTTAGTAAAAACGAATCCTAAAAACGAAAAAATCCTGTGGGAATCTTCTGTTGCATATAATAAAAGAGGAGAAAATGAAGAAGGAATGCGTCGCTTGAAGAAAGTGATAGAGATGAATCCTATTGATTATTTAGGTTATTCTGGATGGATAAAACAAACACGCTTAAAAGATTACGAAAATTCACTAAAAGATTTTCATCGATTGGATAAATTATCAAACGTAGTGGAATATCCTTGGGGCGAAAACATATATTATTTAATGGGCTTGTCTTATCAAGGCTTAGGAAATTATGATTCCGCAATTGTTTATTATGATAAATTTATTGTGTCTGAAAAAAATCCTAATAATATCTATCCAAGAATGTACACGTATCGTGGAAAAATTGAAGCTGATCGAAAAAATTATCCTAAAGCTTTAGATTTTTATAATAAAACAATCAGTTTAGATAAAAATATTGCGGAAGCTTATTATTACAAAGCCGAAACGTATCGACTTATAAATCAAAAAGATTCGGCTAAAATAAATTACAACAAAAGTTTAGATTTGATAAAAAAAGGTTTCAAAGATTCGTATCCTTATGACGAACGATTTTTAGAAATTTATGATACAGAAATCAAAGAAAAATTGAAAAATCAATAATTGTTTTGAGGTTAAAATAATATTTGCATTTGTCGTAAAGTAATATATTT
This sequence comes from Empedobacter sedimenti, assembly GCF_030005555.1. Classification (GTDB taxonomy): domain Bacteria; phylum Bacteroidota; class Bacteroidia; order Flavobacteriales; family Weeksellaceae; genus Empedobacter; species Empedobacter sedimenti. The sequence continues at coordinate 204,602 of NZ_JASCQG010000003.1, forward strand.
TTGTTTTGAATTTAACACATTCGTGATTATACTAAAAACTTATAATGAAAAAAATTACTACAATCTTATTAGTAGGAGGTTTATTAACTCTTACAAGCTGTGCAACAATTATTTCTGGCTCTAAACAGAAAGTTAGTTTTACAAGTACACCAGCTGAGGCATCTGTTTTTATTAATGAAGAAGAAATTGGTAAAACACCAATCGAAACTAAATTAGCACGAAAAAAAGAATATGACGTAAAAATTGTATTAGAAGGCTATAAGCCTTTTGAGACTAAGATTAAAAAAAAATTCAATGCGTGGTATCTTGGTAATATACTTTTCGGAGGAATTATTGGGTTTATTGTAGATCCTTCTACAGGTGCGATGTTTAAGTTAACATCAGCGCAAATTAATGCTGAAATGGCAGAGGGAACTGCTTTTAAACAAAAAGGAAGTGACGTTTTTATTGCAGTTACATTAAAGATTGATCCTTCTTGGGAAAAAATTGGACAATTAGAAAGATAAATCAAAAAGCCTCTATATCAGAGGCTTTTCTATTTTAATAAAACTCCCCATCCACATAAAACCATTTGCTATTTTCTTGTACAAATGTAGAAAGTTCATCATGCTCGTAGATTTCACCTTGTTTGTCTTGATAATAAGCTCTAAATCTAACTTTATTATCTTTCGCAAAAACAATTTCTAACTTTAACCATTTATTTGATTTTGCCCAATCTTCGATATCACTAAAATCATTATCTTTTTGCGTGGAAGAATGTGTAGTATCAACTAAATATTCAGGCAAAACCATTGCAAAAGCCGTGTAACGAGAACGCATCAACTCTTCAGGAGTTTTTGGAATTTCTTTTTCTGTATGATAAGGTTCGCAACAATTTTCATATACTTTTCCAGAACAACAAGGACAATTCATTTTATTCTTTATTTTTTGCAAAGATACTGTTTACTTGTCTTTGTGATAATGATAATGATCTTGAATCACCACTTGAATAAAATCTATATTACCTAAACCATCACTTTTCACATCCATTATTTCTTCTAATTTTCGAGTTAACTTCAGTAAAATATCATAATTATTAGATTTTAGAGCTGAGGTAAAATTATCTTTTACAATATTAATATCACGATCAGAAAGTTTGTAAACTTCTGGAAAACGAATTTTATACGACTCTGAAACTTCAGCAAAAATAGTTTGAGAAAGATCTAATTTTGGATTAAGATCTATCAAACATGTATTTGCAACTATATCTCCCAAACGCTGACCATTTTTATTTACAATTGAAGTAATTAAAGCAATTAATCCAAAAAACAAGAACAATTCTACAATTCCGACAACCCAACGTAAAAAATAGTCAAAATTATTTGCTCTATTTCCATCCAAACGGACAACACGTATCCTCATTATTAATTTCCCTATCGTTTGACCATTCAATAAAATTTCCAAAATCAAAGGATACAATAAAAAGATAAAAATTACGACACTATCTATTCCATATTCCATCCATTTATCTGTTTGCGGAATAAAACTGGTAAAATAAAAAAGTGCATATAATAAAACCAAACGAATAATCGTATCTATAATATAAGCTAAAACACGTTTACCTATAGAAGCAATATTATATTCAATTTGGACATTTTGTGGTGTATTGACTAAAAGTTTATTCATATATTTGGTTAACTAACAACTACTCTACTATGAGAGAAGCTCATTTTATTGATAAAAATAAGGCGAATTGGTCTGAAATTGAATATAATCTAAAAAATAAATTAAATGTACATCCAGACGTTTTAGCCAATAATTATATTAAAATTACAAATGATTTAGCATTTGCGCAAACCTACTACCCCAAAAGTAAAACCAAAGATTACTTAAACGAACTTGCGCTTTTTGCGCATCAATCTATTTACAAAGATCAACGAACGTCATCTAATCAGTTTGTTACTTTTTTTACGGATGAAGTTCCAAGTGTTGTTTATAAAAACAGAAAATTTTTGTTGTATTCTTTCTTAATTTTTTCGCTAGCAGTTTTAATCGGAGTTTTATCATCACGTTACGATCCAGATTTTACAAGACTTATTTTGGGCGACGATTATGTAAACGAAACATTGGTGAACATCCAAAAAGGAGATCCCGCAGCTATTTACAAAGGTGGTAGCGAAACCGGATCTACATTAGCTATAACAATCAATAATATCAGAGTAGCTTTCTATGCATTTTCACTTGGTTTATTTTTTAGTATTGGTGCTGGATATATCTTATTCTCTAACGGAATCATGTTAGGTGCTTTTCATTATATGTTTTATCAAGAAGGTGTTTTAGGCAAAGCAATGTCCGCTATTTGGATGCACGGAACAATTGAAATTTCTGTTATAATTATTGCTGGGGCATGCGGCTTAATGTTAGGAAATGGTTTTATGTTTCCAGGAACTTTATCCAGAAAAAAATCATTAACAATAAAAGCCAAAGAAGCTGTAATGATATTGGTTTCTACCATTCCGATGTTTATGATTGCAGGATTTATCGAAGGTTTTATCACACGCTTATACGATGTTAATTTATCTATAAGCTTGATTGTAATTGGATTATCAATTATTTTTATTGGATGGTACTACATCTTGTTTCCTTTTATAAAACATCGACAAAAAACTTTTTCGTTTAACCAATCTCTAAAACTAAATGAAAAGGTATAAACTCATTTTTACTCCTTTTTTATTCTTCATACAATTAATTGTTTTCGCACAATCAAAAACAGAAGAATTTAAAGCTTTTAAAGCAAAATATTCTTCAAAAGAATTTGATTATACTGAAGAAATTAAAAAAGTAAAACCAAAGGAAATTCCACCAGAAACGTATGAACCAAATGCATTCACTAATTTTTTGGCAAAGGTACTTCAGTTTTTTGCGAGTCTACCTTGGAGTTTTATTTTCTACACTTTTGTTGCGTTATTTTTAGCGTTTATAGCTTATCGTATTTACAAATATGGAGGAGTTTTTAAAGCGAATTCTAAGAAAATATACGACGAAAGTGATTTTGATTACATTGAAGAAAATCTTGCCGAAGTTAACTTAGATGGATTAATTGCGAAAGCTGAAAATGCTCAAAATTATCCTTTAGCAATTCGCTATTTACATTATCAAAATTTACAAAATTTATATAATCGTAATCACATTGAATGGGATCCTAAAAAGACGAATCAACAATTTATCAATCAAATAAAAGACGAAAATCTAAAACAATTATTTTCGAATAACACTCACGTTTTCAATCAAATTTGGTTCGGAGAATTTAGTGTTGATCTTGACAAATACCATGAATATAAAACAATGTTTAACCAATTAAATCTTTTAATCAAATGATGACGCAAAAAAGATTAGTGAGTTTAGGTTGTTTTATCGTAACAATTTTAATTGCAATTGGATGCAATACGAAAGGAAATTTCCCAAAAAATTGGGAAATTGAATTAAATCAGAATAGTAAAGATCCGTATGGATTATACATCGCGCACGAAGAAATTGGAAATTTATCGAAAGGTAAAGTTCAAGATTTAGAAAAACTAGCTGAAATAAGAGTTAATCCTTCAAAAGCCAGTCAATATGCTGTTGTTGTATTATCAAATGAAACTTACTTTAGTGAAGAAACCAAAAAGGATTTTGATGATTTAGTTAAAAATGGAGGAATTGTGATGATTGCAGATTATCAAGACAATACTGCGGATACAATTTACACCAACACGCTAACTCTTGAAGATGATTTTGAATTAACGACAAATGAAACGTTCAAAATCAGAAAAAAGAAAAGAATTGAGCATCATTATTTTGAAACTTTTGATCATAAATATGAAGTTTTAGGATCAATTCAATACAATGATAGATCATTTCCTAATCTTCTGAAAAATCAACCGAAAAATGCAAAAGGATTTTATCTTTTTCATGCTGAGCCGTTGTATTTTACCAATTATTATTTATTAAATCAAGACAGTTATTTTTACACTAAATCTGTTTTACAACAACTAAAAGGCAGAACAATTATTTGGTATAACCCGCATAAAACTTATGCTTCATCTAACACATCTACAATGCGATTTGTACTGTCTCAACCAGCCTTACAATCAGCTTGGATATTACTTTTAGTATTATTATTTATCTTTTTAATATTCAGAAGTAGACGAGAACAACGCATAATTCCGATCTACGAAAAAGAAGAAAATCATACGGTAGAATTTGCCAAAACAATTTCTGCTTTGTATCATGAAAATGGTGAAGTGAAAGATATTGTCGCAAAAAAAATAGATTACTTTTTATATAAAATCAGAAAAAATTTCTTGATAGAAACGGATAATTTGAACGATAAAAATTTCATCGAAATCGTCGCTCAAAAAGCAAATTATACGCAGGAAGAATGCAGTAAGATTTTTGAAACCTTATATCAAATAAAAAATAAAGAACAACCAACTCAACACGATTTAAAAATTGTGTACCAAATCATAGAAAACTATAAACAAAAAGCAAACATCTAATGAATTACGAGAATACATATCAACCAATCGAAAATCGTTTAGATTTTTCGGATATACAAGTTAAAATGAACGCCATCAAAACTGAGCTAAAGAAAGTTATTGTTGGACAAGATGATGTGATTGATCAACTAATTTTAGCTTTACTTTCGGATGGACATTCGCTGATAGAAGGACTTCCAGGAGTGGCAAAAACAATGATGGCAAAATTATTAGCCAAAACAATTCAGGCAGATTTTAGTCGTATTCAGTTTACACCAGACTTGATGCCATCTGATGTAATCGGAACGTCAATTTTAAATTCAAGAATTAATGAGTTTGAGTTTAAGCAAGGTCCAATTTTCGCAAATATTGTGTTGATTGATGAGATTAATCGATCTCCCGCAAAAACACAAGCTGCTTTGTTTGAGTGTATGTCAGAAAAACAAGTAACCGTAGATGGAACAACTTATCCATTACAACCTCCTTTTTTGGTTTTTGCAACTCAGAATCCAATCGAGCAAGAAGGTACATATCGTTTACCAGAAGCACAGCTGGATCGTTTTATGTTCAAAATTTTGGTTAAATATCCTTCGTTAGAAAATGAAATTATTTTACTAAACGAACAACAAAATAGAAAAAACATCAACAAAGAAACTTTGGTTGAAAAAGTTTTAAGTGGAAAAGAAATTGTTGTTTTTCAGGAACGTATAAAATCAATTTTTGTACACGAAAGTTTACTACAATATATCGCAACAATTGTACATCAAACCCGAATAGACAATGCGTTGTACATGGGAGCTTCTCCTCGTGCATCGATTGCAATTTTGGATGCGGCTAAATCAAATGCAGCAATAAATGGTCGTGATTTTGTAATTCCGGAAGATATCAAACAAGTTGCCTATGCAATTTTAGGACATCGTGTTGTCATGGTTCCGGAAAAGGAAATGGAAGGTTTCACTGCACATCATATTATTCAGCAAATTATTGACCGTGTAGAAATTCCTCGTTAATGAAATTTTTTACAAGCATATTTTTTAGCAATCGCTTTTTTTATGTCGGTTTATTCATTGCATTTTGCTTTGTAATAGGATTTTTTATGCAACCTATTCTCTATGTTGCAAAACTCCTATTACTAGCATATATTGTGATAATACTTTTAGATTTTTTCTTGATTTACTTACCAAAAACATCTGTTTTTGTAACGAGAAATTATCCTGAACGTTTCTCTAATGGTGACGAAAACAATATGCAACTTTTGGTTGAAAATAAATATCAATTTCCGTTATATATCAGAGTAATTGATGAATTTCCGGTTCAATTTCAATTGAGAGAATTACAGTTCAAAAATCATTTTAAATCTTCTCAAAAAAAGAAATATGATTTTGCTGTAAAACCTACAGAAAGAGGCGCATACAAATTTGGTGACGTCAATATCTTTATCTCCTTTTTTGGTTTAGTTGAACGCAGAATCAAACAAATCAATAGATTAGAAATCGCTTGTTATCCGTCTTATTTACAACTCAAACAATTTCAGTTGTATTCTACAGCGCAACATCAAAATCAATTTGGGATGAAACGTATCCGAAAAATTGGGACCAATACGGAATTCGAAAACATCAAAAACTATACTATTGGTGACGAATATCGATTAATCAATTGGAAAGCAACAGCGAAAGCCAATCGCTTAATGGTCAATCAATTTCAGGAAGAAAAATCTCAACCCGTTTATTCGGTTATTGATTTGGGACGAACAATGCGAATGCCTTTTGATGGTTTAAAACTATTAGATTATTCAATCAATTCGAGTTTGGTTGTAGCGAATATTTCAATTCAGAAAAATGAAAAAGCAGGATTAATTACCTTCAATAAAACAATTCAAGATCACGTAGTTGCAGACAAAAAAAATCATCAAATGCAATTGATTTTGGAAAAATTGTATAATGTAGAAACAAATTTCTTAGAAAGTGATTTTGGTAAACTATACGCCTATATCAAACGAAAATTAACGCAACGATCTTTACTTTTTATCTATACAAACTTTGAAACAATAGATGGTTTGGAGCGTCAGTTACCTTATCTCAAATTGATCAAAAAATCGCATGTGGTGGTTTTAATTTTGTTTAAAAATTCTGAATTAAATAAATTAACCAATCAAAAAGCCCAAACAACAACAGATATTTATGATCAAACTATTGCCGAAAAATTCAATTTTGATAAAGAACTAATCATTAATCGATTACACCAATTTGGTATTTTGACTATTTATTGTGAGCCAAAAGAATTATCTATTCATTTAATTAATAAATATTTAGAAATAAAAGCGAGAGGAATTTTTTAATTTTTAGAAAATTTTAACCATTCACTTTCAAAAAAAGTATAATTATTGAGTATTTTGGAAAAAACGAAACCACTCATGAAAAAAATTATTCAACTGTTTTGTATTTTACTTACAACAGTTCTTTTTGCTCAAACAAACTTTACTGAACCAACAGCCACAAAAAAACGTACAATTGTTTTGGATGCTGGACATGGTGGGGCAGATACAGGTGTAAAGAAAGATGAATTTCAGGAAAAAGATATTGTTTTAAAAATTGCAAACACTATAAAAGAACGTAATCCATATCAGGATATTGATTTTGTTTTTTTACGCACTGGTGATGAGCAAATTATCAATACAAATCGTGCAAAATTGATTAATGAAATAAAACCTGATTTGGTATTATCGTTACATGCAAATTATGATGTAAAAGATTCTAAAAAAGGAACTGAAATACATGTTTCTCCAATGAATCCATTTTTTGAGCAAGCAAAAACTTTAGGAGTAGAAATTGGAAAAAACGTAAGCTCATTAGGTTTTGATAATTTAGGAATAATTGAAACAAATTCTAAAGTATTAAGAGATGCTCAAGCTCCTACAATTATGATTGAAATTGGTTATTTGACGAATGATCATGATCGAAAATATCTAACCAACGAAGCGAATTATGCTAAAATAGCTGATAAAATATTAGAGGTTTTAAAAAAATAAAAAAAAGGGTTAAACTAAATTTAGTTTAACCCTTTTTGATAATGAATTATTTAATTTCCTCCACTCCTATTCGCTTCTTCAGCATTAGAAGTTTGACGCTTATTTACACTAATTTTTGAGTTTCCGAATTTGTACGAAACCGAAAAACGTATCGATTGCGAATCGTAATATTGTTTAAATGATTGTGGAATATTTTGAACGTTTGTAGTAATAGTACTCATATCTGTTTTGAAAATATCATACGCCATCAACGATAAAGTCAGCTTCTTATCTAATACTAAATACTTAAAACCAATATCCAATGAAGAACTTGAAGTATAATTAAACTCTCTGTTTTTCCCTTTTGGCGCATAATAATAATTTACCTGAGCTGTAAGTGTTTTCTTCGTGTTTAAATTTAAATTATTATAGACTGAAAAATTTGATCCATTACCTGTATATTCTTTATCTAAAACATCAATTTCATTGATTGATTTATTATAGCTCAAACTAAATTCTAAGTTAGATTCCCTCCATTTTGTTGGTTTTACTGTAGATGACAAAACGATTCCATAAGAAGACATTTTAAAATAGTTTAACCTTTTAAATACTTGATTTTGTGTCAACTCTCCATCCAATTCTTCTTCGCCGTGAAAGGCTATTTGCCCAAAACCATCTTGCATATTTTGATAATAAACCTTTGCTTGAATATAATCTTTGAAACCATAACTTAACTCAACATTATACACAAAAGATGGTTGAATAAAAGGATTTCCTTCTGTATAAGAAATTGGATTACTGTACCATTTATTAGGATTCAATTCCCAAAATGAAGGACGTTGAATTCGTCTGCCAAAATTAAGATTAAACGAATGATTTTCTTTCGGTTGATATTGGACATAAAATGTCGGAAATAGCTTGAAATATTCTTTCTCTGTAACCGAATTTGTAGTTAATGAATTTGCTTTAGACTGTGTGTATTCTCCTCTTAATCCAATTTTAGTAGACCATTTATCGGATAGCTTTCGTTGATAAGAAACATACAAACTTTCTACATTTTCGGTATATTTAAAGTGGTCGTCTTGCGTCATTAAATCAACATTAGTTGCAAGATCTGTAAAATTTGAATTTAATTGATAATCTGATTTAGTAGAACTTACTTTTGATCCAAACTCCCACGTTCCTTTCTTAAACGGAAAATAAAAATCTACTTTACCAGAAGCATTTTCAATATCCTTATTATTTAGATTATTAGCTAAAATTGTTTTACGATCTTTATTAAAATACATATCCGAAATAAAATCATTTCCATTATTTCCTTTGTTAGACATATAATCTAAGTCTACCGAAAACTTTTTACCAACAGAATCAAACTTGTGATTATAGTTAACATTCATATTGTAATAATCGCCATCTCCTTTTACACGAGAATTAGTCGAAAAATCTTTTACAATTTGCCCATTTTGATTACTAATTGTTCTTGTTTTTTCTCTACTTCCATTATAATTGTGTCCTCCATTAAATTGAATACCAATTGTATTATAATCATTTATCTTGTAACTTAAAGTAGTTAAAGCAGATAAGCCACGATATATTTTTTTATTACTCATCTTCTGACTCCAATGCTCTGAAGGATAATAATAATTCATATCATTTGTATAAATATTACTTCCTGTATAATGAGATAAATCTACCAAAGCAGAAAACTTATCTTTAGAGTAAGAAAAATTAATACCATTATTCAATTGTCCATAAAAACCTTGAGTATAAGAACTTCTTAAGGTTGTACTCCAAGCATTTTCTTTAGCTTCTTTTAATACGATATTGATTAAACCACTATTTCCTTCTGCCTCATACTTTGCAGGAGGATTAGTAATCACTTCAATTTTTTTAATATTAGCAGACGGAATACTTTTTAAATAATTGGTTAAATCTTCTCCACTCATCTGAACAATTCTATCGTTTATCAAAACATTGACACTATTTTTTCCAACAATAGAGATTTGATCGTTCTTTATCTTTACAGAAGGTGTATTTTTTAACGCTTCCAATGCATCACCACCGATTGCTGCAATGGAATTTTCGACATTAAAAACTAAGCGATCTATTTGTCTTTCGTATGTTTTTGCTTTTCCTTGTACTACAACTTCTTTCAAATTCTGTTGTTGACTTACAATTTTCAAAACTCCCAAATCCAAATTATTATCAACAGAAATTTTACGTTGCTCTAATAATTTTCCCATCTCTTCAATTAGTAATTCAAAATCACCATGAGTAGAATTCAAAGTAAAAGTTCCATCCGAATTTGTTGAATAAGAATCAATAATAGTATCATTCTGAATAATTGTAACATCTAAAAATTCTACAGCCTGATTATCTTGATTGACAATTTTTCCTATTATAGAATATTGAGCTGACAAAAAACTTTGAAGAATAAATAATGTAATAATAGTTGCGTAAAGTCTCATTTGTGTTAATTCGTTTATATTAGAGACGCATCGACATTAGAAATGTTACATTGTATTAATGAAAAAAAAACTTAAAAGAACCTTGTTAATTAAATCATAAATAAGAAAATCTATATACAATCCTGATTTATTATTGCGTTATTAGTTAAAATTAACAATATGAAAAAAAGTATTTATTTCGTTGCTATAGCAGCTTTTGGATTATTTTCAACAAATGTTATGGCGCAAAATTCTACCAAAACATTTGTAATAGATGCTGGACATGGCGGCTTTGATAAAGGTTCAAACAATGGAAATATTGTAGAAAGTGAATATTCTTTAGAGTTAGCTCAAAAAATTCAGCAATTAGCTAAAAAGAAAAATATCAATGTTATTTTGATAAGAGATGGAAATGATCATTTAGATTTACAAACTCGTGTTGATAAAATGCATGAATTGAATCCTGAATTAGTTATCTCTTTGCATTTGAATAGCTCTGCGAATAAGGAACTAAAAGGATCTGAAGTTTTTATCAATAAAGATAATACTGATGCTCATACAGAGAAAATTGGAGCTGAATTAGCACAATTAGTAAGTATGAATTCTATCGAAAACAGAGGATTGAAAAAAGCTAATTTCAAAATTTTGAGAGATTCTAAAAAGCCAACTTTTTTAATTGAATTAGGTTTTGCAAGCAATCTTGCAGATGCTGAAACTTTAAAAAGTACTCATCACAAAAATCAATTGGCAGAAAAAATTGTCCAATTCTTAGAAAATTATCAATCGATATAATACAGAACAAAAAAAGGACTTCAAATTGAAGTCCTTTTTTATATTTATTTGCAAATTGCTTTAATCACAATTTCCGCCAACATCACAAGAAGCCCCATTTTGAGATTGATCCAAATGATCTTTTTCGTAAGCTTGCGTCAAAGCAGAAACAAAATACTCGACTGGTTGAGCACCAGAAAGTGCATATTTACGGTCAATTACGAAAAACGGAACGCCAGAAACACCAATATTACGTGCATCTAAAATATCCGAAGCAACTTCAAAAACATTTGCATCAGAATTTAGCATTTCAAGAACTTCGGTTTTATTCAAACCAATATCATCTCCTAATTCAGCTAAAACTTCATAATCAGCCACATTTTCACCTTCTGTAAAATATGCTTTAAATAGTCTTTCCTCTGCTTCTGAACCTTTCCCATTTGCTTGCGCAAAATGAATCAATCGATGTGCATCACCTGTATTAACAACTTTAGAATTTTGTTGTTGAAAATCAATCCCAACAGCTTTTCCCATTTCAGCTAACTGATTATTCATTGCAGAAACTTGTTCTTCCGAAATTCCCTTGGCTTCGATTAAATAATCATTAACAGAAATAATTTCAGTTTTAGATAAATCAGGATTTAACTGAAAACTCTTCCATTCAACTTCAATATTATCTTTGTAAGGAATTTGCTCTAAGGCTTGTTCAAAATGTTTTTTTCCGATATAACAGAACGGACACATTACATCCGACCATATTTCAATTTTCATTGATAGAAATTTTTGGTGTAAAAGTTTGTAAAAATACGCTTTTTATTTGAATGAATTCGGTTATTTTTCAGTTAATTTAAACTTTAAAAATTATTAACAAAATCTTGAAAAATAATCAGTCAAAAACGAATTTAAAATTTGTTTAACAAGTGGTTTAAATTACCTTTGCAGTGAACCAAGAAAAGATGAATAGTTTCATTTTTATTCCAAATCAAATAACGAACAAAACAATATGTCAACACACGTAGTAGTCGGTCTTCAATGGGGTGACGAGGGAAAAGGAAAAATCACAGATGTTTTAGCTGAAAAAGCTGATTATGTTGTACGTTACCAAGGTGGTAATAACGCTGGTCATACAGTTTATGTAGGCGATGACAAATTTGTGCTTCACTTATTACCTTCTGGGGTTTTACAATGTAAAGGAAAGTGTATTATTGCGAATGGTGTCGTAGTAGATCCAAAAGCTTTTTTTACTGAAATAGAAGAATTAGAATCAAAAGGTCAAACAACAGATCACGTTTTTATTTCGAAAAGAGCGCACATCATTATGCCTTACCACATCTTATTAGATGAGTATCGTGAGGAATTTGCAGGAAAAGAAGGTCAAATTGGAACAACAAAACGCGGAATTGGTCCTTGTTATGAGGATAAAGTAGCTCGTGTTGGTATCCGTGCAATCGATTTATTAAACCCTGAGATTTTAGCAGAAAAAATCAAAGAAAATTTAGTGGTTAAAAATGCTTTATTCGAAAAATTATTTGATAAAGAGCCATTAAAATTTGAAGATATTTACGAAAAATATTTAGCTTACGGTGAGCGTTTGAAAGAGCGTATCTTGGATTCTGAATTAGAAATCAATCAAGCAATTGACGAAGGAAAAAATGTATTATTCGAAGGTGCGCAAGCATTAATGTTAGACATCGATTTTGGTACATATCCATTCGTTACATCATCTTCTCCTACAACTGGTGGAGTTTGTGTTGGTGCTGGAGTTCCTCCTACAAAATTGAAAAATTTAATCGGAGTTTCTAAAGCATATTGTACACGCGTTGGTAATGGTCCTTTCCCTACAGAATTGGACAACGAATTAGGAGAACAAATTCGTCAAGTTGGTCACGAATTCGGAGCTTCAACAGGTCGTCCACGCCGTACAGGTTGGTTAGATTTAGTTGCTTTGAAACACGCTTGTATGATTAATGGTATTACACATTTAGTGATTACTAAATTAGATGTAATGTCAAATATTGATACAGTAAAAGTTTGTACTGGTTACAAAACAGAGGATGGAAAAATCATTGATTACTTTACTTCTTCTACAACAAAATTATCACAATACGAAGCGCAATACGACGAATTACCAGGATGGCAAGAAGATATTACAAACGTAAAATCTTTTGATGAGTTACCGCAAACTGCGCAAGACTACATCCACTATATTGAGAAATACTTAGGAATCGAAGTTTACTTAGTTTCGGTTGGACCAGAGCGTTCTCAAAACATTATTAGAACAACTTTATTTTAATAAATTTAGCTATAGCCTAACGAATTGTTAGGCTATAACTTTGTGAGATATTTTTATGAACGAAATTTTAGAACGATTAAAACAATTAGACTTAGGTATCGAAACGATTGTTCCTATCAAAGGAGGCGATATAAATGATGCATTTCGACTTGAATCGTTCAATAAAAAATATTTTTTAAAAGTTAATTCTGCAAACAATTTCCCTCATCTTTTTAAAAAAGAAGCAAGAGCTTTAGATGCATTAAAAAAAACGAAAACTTTTAATGTACCAAAAGTTATAAACGTTGGTGAAGCTGGTAATGATTTTCAGTATCTATTATTGGACTGGATCGAAACTTCAAATCCAACTGTTGTCAATTGGGAAAATTTAGGTCGAAATTTAGCTAAGTTGCATCAAAACACAAATCCTCAATTTGGTTGGCTAGAAGATAATTATATCGCAATAGTACTTCAACCAAATAAATTTGCAGATTCTTGGAGTAGTTTCTATACAGATAATCGCATCATGCCTATGATGAAATTACTGCAAAACAAACAATTAATTACATCCAAACAAATAAAATCCGCAGAGAATCTTTGTAAACAATTAAACGATATTTTTCCCGAAGAAAAACCTGCATTAATACATGGTGATTTTTGGAACGGAAATATTTTAGCCAATAAAAAAGGAGAATTTACTATAATTGATCCTGCTACTTATTATGGACATCGTGAAATGGATTTAGCAATAGCTAAACTTTTTGGTGGTTTTGATGAAGCTTTTTTTGAAGCTTATCAAGAAAGTTTTCCATTAGCCCCAAATTGCAACGAACGTCTACCTATTGCTCAATTATTCCCTTTGCTTATACATGCCTATCTTTACGAAGGTTATTATGTGAAAGATGTGCAAACCATTTTGAAAAAATTTTAAAAACAAAACAAACAAAATACAATGAACAAGTATCAAAATCCTTTAGAATCGAGATATTGTAGCGACGAAATGCTATATATCTTTTCTCCTGAAAAAAAATTCACAACTTGGAGACAACTTTGGATTGCTTTGGCAGAAATAGAAAAGGAACTTGGATTGGATATTACCGACGAACAAATTCAAGAGTTAAAAGATAACGCAACCAACATTGATTATGATGTAGCTGCGGCTTACGAAAAGAAATTTCGTCACGATGTAATGGCTCACGTACACGCATACGGAGACGTTGCACCAAGCGCAAAAGCGATTATTCACTTAGGAGCCACTTCTGCTTTTGTTGGCGATAACACAGATTTAATTCAGATTCGTGATGGATTTCAACATATCAAAGGACAATTAATCAATGTAATTGATGGCTTAGGAAAATTTGCACGTCAATACAAAGATTTACCAACTTTAGGATTTACACATTTCCAACCAGCACAATTAACAACAGTTGGAAAACGTGCAACACTTTGGTTACAATCTGTTTTATTAGATTTAGAAGAATTAGAATTCAGAATAGATACTTTACGTTTTCGTGGAGTAAAAGGAACTACTGGTACAGCAGCTTCTTTCAAAGAATTATTTGATGGAGATTACCAAAAAGTAAAAACTTTAGACAAAAAATTATCTGAACGTTTCGGATTCAAAAATGTATTTGCCGTTTCAGGACAAACTTATGATCGTAAAGTTGATGCACAAGCGTTAGAGTTATTATCAAACATTGCACAATCTGCTCATAAGTTTACGAACGACTTACGTTTATTACAAAATTTAAAAGAAATTGAAGAACCTTTTGAAAAAAATCAAATTGGATCTTCTGCAATGGCATATAAGCGCAACCCAATGCGTTCTGAGCGTATCGCTTCATTAGCGAAGTACGTAATGTCTTTAGCTTCATCTCCTGCAATGGTAGCGGCAACACAATGGTTCGAAAGAACGTTAGACGATTCTGCTAACAAACGTTTAGCAATTCCGCAAGCTTTCTTAGCAATTGATGCAATTTTAATCATTTGGAACAATATTTTAGATGGTTTAGTCGTTTATCCTAAAATCATCGAGAAGCATATCGCGGAAGAATTACCATTTATGGCAACTGAATATATCATTATGGAAGGTGTTAAAAATGGTGGAGATCGTCAAGAATTACACGAAATTATTCGTACTCATTCTATGGAAGCTGCAAGACAAGTGAAAATGGAAGGAAAAGCAAACGATTTGATAGAGCGTATTATTGCTGATGATAACGTGAAGATTGATAAAGAAAAATTAGTCGAATTATTAGATCCGAAAAACTTTACAGGATTTGCTTCTGAACAAACAGAAGAATTCTTAAAAGATTTAATAGATCCAATTATCGCAGAAAATAAAGAGCTTTTAGGTGCTCATACAGACCTAAAAGTGTAATCGCGCTTAAGATTAACAAATACACATGAAACGAAAAAAGACTTCCGAATTTGGAAGTCTTTTTTTAATTTTACTCACAAATCAAACCTATTTTATAATGAAAAAAGCGACCCTTTTTATTCTTCTATTTTGTTCCGTTCATCTTTTTGCACAACAATTAAAATACATTACAGATAAAAACTTTACTGTACAAGGAAAAGCATTTAACAATGCTCCTTTTTATCACAGAATTGATACACAAAAGTATACCAAACTTCCTACAAAAGTTAAAGAGCTTTTAACAGCTCCCGCTGGTTTGTATGTCGCGTTTAAATCAAATACGTCGCAAATAAAACTGGATTGGACAACTCGTTCTACTTATTTGGGCGCAAATACAACTGGAATCATGGCGCGTGGATTAGATTTGTATATCAAAGAAAACGGAAAGTGGATTTTTGCAGGTGCGGCTTTACCAAATCAGCAAAATATCAAAAGCGAATATGATATTGTCAAGAATCTGACAAAGACAGAAAAGGAATTCATGCTTTATTTGCCACTTTGGAACGAAATTACAGACTTAAAGATCGGAATTGATGCATCTGCTAATTTTACAAATCAACCGATTGCATATAAAAAGAAAATCGTGGTTTACGGTTCGAGTATTGTTCAAGGTGCATCAGCAAGTCGTCCCGGAATGAATTATCCATCAATTTTAACACGAAAAACGGGTTACGAATTTATCAATCTTGGTTTAAGTGGAAATGCAAAAATTGAAATTGAATTAGCTGAAATGATCAAAGATATTCAGGGAGTTGATTTGTTTATCTTAGATTGTGTTCCGAATAGCTCTGCAGATGAAATTAACGCAAGAACAGTTCCTTTTGTAAAATTACTCCGAAAATATCATCCAAAAACACCAATCTTGATGGTAGAAAGTATTATTCGACCAATGAGTAAATTTGATCAAGTTTCTCATGAAAATGTTACAAAACAAAATCAAGCGTACCGAAATCAATACGATGCATTAATAAAACAAGGAGAAAAGAATCTCTATCTACTGAAAGGTGATCATTTAATTGGATCTGATAACGAAGGTTCAACAGACGGAACTCATCCAAATGATTTAGGTTTTGATCGACTTTCTACAGCAATTGAGAGAAAAGTGAATGAGATTTTGAGTAAGAAATAGATTAATACTTTATACCAACTTTTCTCAAAATAAAACCTAACAACCAAATAGGTCCAACTAACAAAAATTGTAAATCTTTGAGAAAACTTGGTTTCTTCCCTTCTATTTTATGACCAATAAATTGCAGAATCCACGTGATAATAAATACAACCAAATAAACTATCCAAGATTTTGTACCAATTTGCATATTACACAACGAAATAAAATATTCCATAATCAACATCAAAAAAATCATGATTAGACCAACAACAACTGATAATCTAAAATAAAATATTGAAACAATAACCAATGCAATAATTGAAGCTATACTGATATAACCAAAGTTCTGAACATACAAATGTGGCGTTGGAATGTAGGAAACAAAACCAAGAATCGTCCAAAAGATTAAGGGAACACAAATCCAATGAATGGTTTTGTTTGTCCCATTTTGATGACTTTCTCCATATTCACTAAAAAGTTGTTCTATTTTTCTCATTTTAGTTGATTTTATCTTAAATATATTTTGAATCTAAGTAATAAATGAAAATAGATAATTATATTCTATATTTTTATAAAAATAATGACACAATGAATAATCAAGATACATTTCATTTTATTGATAAAATCATATCTCAAAAAAATCATTTCGATAATTGGTTAAAATACTTATTACATATTAATATTGAACTTAATGAAGAATATAATTCTATATATCAACAAGCATTTTATGTTAAATTATATGAAATGTTAACAAATGGTTTGATTTACGCAGAACAAATAGTTGAAATTTTACATAAAACTCAAAATGATAATTTATTAAATTGGTATCAAATTATTGTTAATGATCTAACCTATATAAAAACTCAAATCTCTGAAAAAGAATTAGCTTTAATAGAATACAAAAGACATCGTGCTTGTCATATTTTTGCAAACGCTTATGAAATTCAAATTACAAAAAAATATGAAATAAAACGTCCAGATAGATTTTATAAATGGGATGATTTTACTGATTTATTGATTGAACATGGCTCTGAAAAGGAAATTGACAAATACTTATTTAAAAAAATAAGTATTCTACTTTCAGAAATGCAAGAAAAATTAGAAAATAATCGTATTCAACAATAAAGAAAGCCAACATCTAGATGTTGGCTTTCTCGTATACTTTGGAGCAACCACTCGCGAAAAGAAACACGAAGTGTTGATCTATATTATATTTTTTTTAAGCTTGCATGACAAAAATTGCGGGACGTTTGTGAAAATCATACTTTTCATTTTTCCACTCTTTAATCGATAACGTGCGGATATCTTCGTCCTCTAATGTAATGTGACACGCAACACAAATTTTGGTTTCGGCACGAAGAATTTTCGTTAAATCGTCTACCATTTGATTGTTACGGTACGGCGTTTCCATAAAAATTTGAGCAATTCCGGTTTTCGCACTTTCAGCTTCTAAATGCGCCAATTTCTTTTTACGTTCCGTTTTATCAATTGGTAAATAACCGTGAAAAGCAAAGTTTTGACCATTCATTCCAGAAGCCATTAACGCCAACAAAATAGACGATGGACCAACCAAAGGGACAACCTGAATGCGTTTCTGTTGCGCAACTTTTACCAATTGTGCTCCTGGATCTGCAACTGCAGGCAAACCAGCTTCGGAAATAATTCCCAAGGTTTTATTTTGATCTAATAATTTGATCAAATCTAACATTTCTTCTGGCTCTGTATCTTTGTTTAGAATGTAAATATCTAAATCGGCTTGAACTTTTTCGGGGCAAACTTGTTTGATAAATTTACGTGCAGATTTTTCATTTTCTACCACAAATGTATCAATTGCTCTAATAACGTCAAGATTGTATAAAGGCAATACTCTACTGTGTTCGCTTTCACCTAAAAGTGAAGGAATCAAATAAACTTTAGCCGTTTTCATTGTATAATTTTAAAGATTGTATTTTTTGATGATTCCGTCTGTGGCTTCATCTAATAATTGATAAACATACTCGAAAGCATCTTCACCATCGTAGTAAGGATCAGGCACATTTTGCGTTTGCCCTATTCCATCTTTCAAAATCAATTTGATTTTACTTTGCTCTTCTTCGCTTCGAGCCAATTTTTGCAAATCGATTAAATTTTGTTCATCCATTGCAAAGATTATATCAAACTCATCGAAAAAAATTGGATTGAAATGCATGGCACGTTGATCAGAAATATCAACACCGTGTTTTTTAGCAACTGCAACCGAGCGTCTATCTGGTTGTTCACCAACATGCCAATCACCTGTACCAGCAGAATCTACCAAATGATTGTCGCCAACCTTTGCTTGTAAAATTCCTTCTGCCAACGGAGAACGACAAATATTACCTAAACAAACCATCAAAATTTTCATTGAAAAAATATTTATAGATTAATCTGCAATTTTACGCGAAATATCTTCGATATAACCACGGAATTGCTTATCCGTTTCTTGTAAATTTTTCACTGTTTTACAAGCGTGTAAAACTGTTGCGTGATCACGTTTACCGATTTGCGTACCAATACTTGCCAAAGACGCTTTTGTATATTGTTTTGCAAAATACATTGCTAATTGACGCGCTTGTACGACATCACGCTTACGTGTTTTAGATTGAATATCTTCAATCTTCACTTTGAAGTATTCACAAACTGTTTTCTGAATGTAATCAATCGAGATTTCTTTGCGAGCAGTTTGTACTAATTTTGATAACGTACGTGCTGTTAAATCTAACGTAATTTCACGTTTATTCAATGTTGCTTGCGCTATGATTGAGTTTAATGAACCTTCTAATTCACGCACATTTGTATCAATATTTTGTGCGATATAATCCATTACTTCATCAGGAAATTCGATGCCATCGTTTTCTAATTTTTGTTTCAAAATAGAAAGACGTGTATTATAATCAGGATTTTGTAAATCGGCTGATAATCCCCATTTGAAACGAGAAATTAAACGATCTTCCATGTCTTGGATATCTGCTGGAGATTTATCCGAAGTCAAAATAATCTGATTTCCTCTTTGATGTAAATGATTAAATATATGGAAGAAAACTTCTTGCGTTTTTGCTTTTCCAGATAAAAACTGAATATCATCCATAATCAAGACATCAATCATTTGGTAAAAGTGAATGAAATCATTTTGATTATTATTTTTTACAGCTTCGATAAATTGTTGTGTAAATTTCTCTGTCGAAACATACAAAACTGTTTTTTCTGGGTGTAATTCTTTTACTTCTAAACCTATCGCGTGCACCAAGTGAGTTTTCCCTAATCCTACTCCACCATAAATGAATAGTGGGTTGAACGAAGTTCCTCCTGGACGTTTGGCAATCGCACGACCAGCAGCACGAGCTAATCGGTTTGATTCTCCTTCGATAAAATTATTGAATGTATAATTATGATTTAACTGCGAATCAATTTTTAATTTTTGCAAACCTGGAATAATGAAAGGATTCATCATTTTACCAGCTTGCAGATTAATTGGCGCTTCAACCTCTTGTGGGCGAGGTTTTTCTTTGTTAGAACTAGGAATACGAACTGTAAATGGTTCGCGACCCTGAGATTTTTGATCCATTAAGATACTGTATACCAATTTAGCATCAGATCCTAACTCTTTTTGTAAGGCACTTTTTAAGATTTTGATATAATGTTCCTCCAACCACTCGTAAAAAAATTTACTTGGTACTTGTATTGTTAAAACATTATTATTTAGCTTGCCCGGAAGTATCGGTACAAACCACGTATTGAATGCATCTTCAGTAATGTTGTCCTTAATAAAAGACAAGCATTTATCCCACACAGAATTTGCAGTTATCGTCATAATATTATCCAAAAGTGCTTAAGTTTTAGTGTAACCTATTGAAGTTCAATGTTAATTTTATATCAACCCTTCTCTACAAAATTGTGAACAAATTTTGAATAAAAAAAACGATTTGGGTATTGATAAATTAAAAAATACTTTGTATTATCCCAAAAAATCAACAAGTAGTTTGAGTGAAAAAATAAAGATAATACAAAGTTAATCTTTTACGTCATATTTTGTCTTATAAAAACTAATATTTCGTATTTTTGTTTCATTATGGAGATAACACAAGAAAAAATTGACATTGCTACAAGTAAAATTGAAAATCATTTACGTGATCTTGGAATCAAAAATAATTTTTCACTTTTAAAAATAGAACAAAACGATGACGAAAATAGTCGTGTTTTTTATTTTGAAGTTGCAAATCCAACTTTTAAAACAATTATTCAAATTCCTTATGATTTTATAAAAGAAGAGCAAAAAGATTCTTCTCAAGCATCATTTAGTTGGATGGATTATAAAAAAATTACTGAATAGACTTTTTCATTTTAATATAATAAATGATGAAGTCTTTTTTTTGTCCTTACTTTTGAAGGGAGAAAAATATTTTTTTTTAGAAATTGAATCATGGAAATGAATAATGAAGAAGAACACCTAAATGTTTTTCGAACAAAAACACGTATCCTTTATAAGCACACTGACCAAATGAAGGTCGTTTATTACGGAAATTATCCTGAGTTTTATGAAATTGGTCGTGTAGAATTAATGCGAGAACGTGGTTTTCCATATGCTGAGCTGGAAGCTATGGGAATACAAATGCCAATTATAGAAATGCACTCTAAATATATTGGAAGTGCTTTGTACGATGAGTTAATCGAAATTGAAGCGACAGTACACGAACGAGATAAAGGTGTTAGAATTCGTTTTGATTATAATATTTATAGCGAAGCTGGTAAATTAATCAATCAAGGTTATACGATTTTGTGTTGTATTGATGCCGAAACTCGTCGTCCAGTTAGGATTCCGGAACGTATTTGGACAAGTTTGGGATTGTAATTAATAATTCGTTAAAAAAATATCTCAATCAAAATTCTCTTTAACTTTGCATCTTAACAAAACAGATTAAAAAACGAATGTCAACACTTCAAGAAAAAATCAATCAAACGATTGTAGACGTTATCGATTTTCCAAAAGAAGGAATTGTCTACAAAGACATTACTCCATTGTTCTTAAATCCTGAACTTTCGGACGAAATTGTAGACGCTTTTGTAGAAAAAGCAAAAGGTAAAATAGATGTAGTGTGTGGAATAGAAAGCCGTGGATTTTTGTATGGAATTCAAATCGCTCAAAAACTAAAAGTTCCTTTTGTATTAATTCGCAAAGCTGGTAAATTACCTCCTCCAACAATTAGCCAATCATATGATTTGGAATATGGACAAGCAACTATCGAAGTTAATTCGAATTACATAAAAGATGGTGCTCGTGTTTTAATTCATGATGATGTTTTAGCAACAGGAGGAACTGCGGAGGCTTGTGCTAAACTAGTAGAAAAATGTGGAGGAAATGTAACACAATTTTCTTTTATTGTTGATTTAACTTTCTTAAATGGGAAAGATAAATTAACGTCATTTACTGATGACATTGTTACATTGATAGAATATTAAAAAATAGCTAAATCCATTCTGATGAGTGGATTTTTTTTTACTTTTTAGGAGCTATAATCACTTCTGGTGCTCTATCACTACCAATATCCAATAATGCTTTAATATTCGCTAAAACTTCTCTAAAACTTTGTTTTCCTTCCGTTTTGTAAGGTCCGCTATCTGCGCTATATCCTATACAATCTAATCCGAAGATTTTACCTAAGAAAATAGCTCGTTTCAAATGATAAGACTGAGAAATTAAGATAACTTTCTTAAATTGGAAAATATTCTTGGTTCGATAAATTGTACTATAAGTATCCAAACCTGCTCCATCAAGATAAGTATCTTCAATCTTAACGCCACGATCCAATAGATACTTTTCCATCACATCAATTTCGTTAAAACCTTCGTGTAATTTTTCTCCGGAAAGTAAAATAACATCAACCTGATCTTCTTTATACAATCTAATCGAAGCATCTAACCGATCTTTCAAAAACTTAGTAGGCAATCCATCAGCTTGTACTTTTGCACCAAAAACCACTGCTACACGATAATCTTGTGGGACATTTCCTTGATAATTGTAAATGTAATAAGATGTAAAAACTTGTATTACTAATGCAACAAACAATGTAAACGCTGCTATTAAACCAACGATTAACACACTTTTGCGCATTACAAATCTTCCTATTTTTACTAATTTACTCAAATACTATTTTGTTAAAACAAGTTTATCGTTCAAAAGTCTATAACATTCGTGATATTTAAAAATTATAAATGTGAAAATTATTTTAAATTTTTCATCGTAATTTTAGCAAATGAACAAACCAGAATTAAGAACAGTTACTGTAGAACGTTATTTGCAACCTTTGCGAGAAGGCGGTTCTTTGCCTGCTTTAGCCGATGCTGACGATGGATTTAAATATGTTTTAAAATTTAAAGGAGCTGGACACGGACCACGAATGTTAATTTCTGAACTTTTAGGAGGAGAAATTGCACGCGTTTTAGGATTTAAAGTTCCGGAATTAGTTTTTGCAAATTTGGACGAATATTTTGGTCAATCCGAAGCCGATGAAGAAATTCAAGATCTTTTAAAATTTAGCGAAGGAACAAATTTAGCTTTACATTATTTATCTGGCGCAATCAATTATGATCCTGCTGTGATGAAAGTGGACGATAAATTATCTTCTCAAATCGTTTGGTTAGATGCTTTTTTAACGAATGTCGATCGTACTTTTCGTAATACAAATATGTTGATGTGGCATAAAGAATTGTGGTTGATTGATCACGGTGCTTCTTATTATTTTCATCATTCGTGGGATAATTGGGAAAAAGCGGCTCTTGCTCCTTTTACGCCGATTAAAGACCATGTTTTACTGAAAAATGCGACAAAACTTGAAGAAGTTGATTCAGAATTTAAAGCAATATTAAATGATGAAATCATTGATGAAATTGTTAATTTAATTCCAGATGAATGGTTAGAGACAGAAGCTTATCATTCTACTTTTGATGAGATGCGAACTGTTTACAAAACATTTATCAAAACACGATTACAACATACCGAACTTTTTATAAACGAAGCAAACAATGCCAGAAAAAATCTTATATGAGTATGCGATTCTTCGTTTGGTTCCGAAAGTTGAACGCGAAGAGTTTATCAATGTTGGAGTGATATTATTCTCCAAAAAAGAAAAATATCTAAAAGTAAAATATTTTATTAATAGTGAGCGTATCAATGCTTTTTGCCACGAATTGGACCTTGATTTTATTGATAGTAATTTGAATGCTTTGTCAAAAATTGCAGAAGGAATTCATCCTGATTCTGCAGTTTCAAATTTTGATGTTGCAGAACGGTTTCGTTGGTTAACAGCAGTGAGAAGTTCATCTATTCAGAGTTCTCGTCCGCACCCCGGAAAGACTATTAACTTAGATAAAACACTTGAAAAATTATTCAGAGAACACGTTTTATAAAACTTAAATAATTAAAAACGAATGTTTTGAAAGTTATTTCTTAAGTTTGGTTATACATTAATTTTAAATTATTTATCGCCATGAGTACACTAAGAAACAAAGTTCAGCTAATTGGGAATGTTGGTAGCACCCCTGAAGTTAAAACATTAGAAAACGAAAAGAAGTTTACAAAATTTAGTCTAGCAACAAACGAAAGTTACACGAATAACAAAGGTGAAAAAGTTCAGCAAACAATATGGCACAATATTGTAGCTTATGGACCAATTGTAAATGTGATTGAAAAACATGTAGAAAAAGGGAAGCAACTTGCTATAGAAGGTAAATTGACTTACCGAGATTATCAAGATAAAGATGGTCAACAAAAATCGATTACAGAAATTATAATTGATGAAATTGTGCTTCTTTAGCGTTTAAAATAAAAGGGAAATAATTGATAAATTATTTCCCTTTTATTATTTTATAAAACTCCAAAACAAGTTTGGAATATGAGTTATCCTAACATTCTAATCGCGGTTTTTAGACCTTCGATAAATGTATCTATTTCTTCTTTTGTATTGTAAACTGCAAATGAAGCGCGTACCGTTCCCGGAATCTTGAAATGTTGCATGATTGGTTGCGCACAATGGTGACCAGTACGAACAGCAATTCCTTTTTTGTCCAAAATCATTCCGACATCAGATGAATGAATGCCATCAAATTTTAAGTTGAAAGAAACAGCTCCAGAATGTTCTGCATCTTTTGCATAAATCTCCACTTCATCAAATTCTGATAAACGTTGAATTGTATAATCTACCAATTCTTTTTCGTAATCGTGAATGTTTTGTATTCCGATCGAATTGATAAAATCTACCGCAGCTCCAAGTCCGATAATTCCAGCAATATCTGGTGTACCAGCCTCAAACTTGAATGGTAAACAAGCGTAAGTTGAAACTTCCATCGTGACATCTTTTATCATCTCTCCTCCTCCGTGAAAAGGCGGTAATTCATTCAAGATATCTTCTTTTCCATACAAAACGCCAATTCCAGTTGGACCGTACATTTTGTGTCCAGAAAAAACTAAGAAATCACAATCCATTGCTTGTACATCAATAACCGTATGTGGAGCAGATTGTGCCGCATCAATCAAAACCCAAGCACCTTTTGCATGTGCTTTTTCGATAATTGTTTTGATCGGATTTACAACACCTAAAGCATTCGAAACTTGATTAACACAAACTAATTTGGTTTTATCTGTCAATAAATCATCCAATTTCTCAATATCCAAAACTCCTTCCGTTGTTAATGGAATATATTTCAATTTTGCACCAGTTCGTTGACACAACAATTGCCAAGGAACAATGTTAGAATGATGCTCGATTTCGGTAATAATAATTTCATCATCTGCTGTTAAAACATTACGAAGTGAATTAGAAATTAAATTAATTCCTTCCGTTGTTCCACGCGTAAAAATGATTTCGTAATCATGTTTCGCATTGATAAATTTCTGAATCTTACGACGCGATTCTTCCATCAAATCTGTTGCTTCTTGACTTAATGTATGAATTCCACGATGTACATTTGCGTTGTACTTTTCGTAATATTCGTCTAAAACATCTAAAACAACTTTCGGTTTTTGAGAAGTTGCACCATTATCTAAATAAACCAATGGTTTTCCGTTGACTTCTCTATTTAAAATTGGAAATTGACTTCTTATTTGTTGAATATCTATTGACATTTTTTTTAGTTTTGAGTAATGAGTTATGAGTGATGTGTAATAAAAAAGTAAGTATTCAAAATAGTTTCAAATACTTACTTTATATTTCAAAATAAGTTCAACTTAAAACTTATTACGTATAACTCAGAACTATATTTTATAATTCGAAATCTAAACTAACTCCTAATTTTTTTGCAATTATAGAGTTTACTCTATTTGAGATTTGTGGAATTTGCACATGTCGCAAAGCGTCTGCAGCAAAGGCATACAATAACATTGCTTTCGCTTCTTTTTTTGGAATACCACGTTGTTGCATGTAGAATAAAGATTCTTCTTCTAATTGCCCAACTGTACATCCGTGAGAACATTTTACATCATCAGCAAAAATCTCTAATTGAGGTTTTGTATTAATTGAAGCTCCATCAGACAATAAAACATTATTATTTTGTTGGAATGCATTCAATTTTTGAGCTTCTTTGTATACATAGATTTTACCATTGAAAACTCCTTGTGCTTTATCATCGTAAATTCCTTTGTACAATTCGTGTGACTCACAATTCGGGAAATTATGCTCCACAAATGTATGATGATCGATATGTTGTTTTCCATCAATCACAGTAATTCCGTCCATTACAGAGTTACAATTTTCTCCATTTTGGAAGAAATTCAAATTGTTACGTACAATTTTTCCTCCAAAAGCAAACGTAAATACATTGGCACGAGAATCTCTTTCTTGGTTAATGTATGTATTGTCAACTAAAGAAGCATCGTTAGAATCATTTTGGAATTTGTACCAATGAATTTCAGAATTACGTCCAACATTCACCTCTGAAACAACATTTGTTAAGTTTGCTTTTTCGTCTAATGTTTGATGTCTTTCGATAATTTGAACTTGTGCATTATCTCCAACTACAACCAAATTACGTGGTTGATACATTGCTTCTTGAGAAGCTCCTGTTGAGAAATAAACAATCTGAATTGGCTTAGATAAAATCACATTATTTGGAACATAAATATAAGCTCCATCTTTTGCAAAAGCTGTATTTAAAGCAACTAAACTTTCGTCTTTTTTCGCAATTTTTCCGTAATAATTCTCAATTACAGCTTGATGAGTTGTTTTATGCATTGCGCTTGACAAGACACAAATATCAGCTTCATCATGTGTTGTATTTGACAAAAACGAAGAATATTTTCCGTTAATGAATACGATTGTGTATGTATCGATATCATTAATCAAATATTTCTTGATGTCTTTGTACTCCACTGCAACTTCGTCTTCTGGGAATAATTTGTAATCCACCTTCAACAAAGGAGCAAGATTTGTATATTTCCATTCTTCATCTTTACGTGTCGGAAAACCTTTTTGATTAAAGATTTCGATGGCTTCTTGACGTAAACCTTCGATTCCTTTATTCACTTTGTTTTTTTCATTGAACACTAAATGACGAGAAACTAAATTTTCTTTTAAATCAATCATTTTAGATATTGTATTAATGTATTATGTAAGAAGTAAAAAGTACTTTGGACTTAATACATTTTACATTTTACAAAATGTTTAGATTCCTGCTTCTTCTTTTACCCAGTCGTAACCTTTTGCTTCTAATTCTAAAGCTAATTCTTTACCACCAGATTTAATGATTTTCCCATCTGCTAAAACATGTACAAAATCAGGAACGATATAGTCTAATAAACGTTGGTAGTGAGTAATTACTAACACTCCATTGTTTTCATTTTTGAATTCGTTTACACCGTCCGCAACAATACGTAAAGCATCAATATCTAAACCAGAATCCGTTTCATCTAAGATCGCTAATTTTGGGTTTAACATTAACATTTGGAAAATTTCGTTACGTTTTTTCTCACCTCCAGAGAAACCTTCGTTAAGAGAACGAGATAAGAAATCTTTTTTGATCCCTAATAATTCAGCTTTCGCACGAATTTCTTTCAACATTTCTGAAGCTCCCATTTCTTCTAAACCTTGCGCTTTACGCGTTTCGTTGATAGAAGTTTTGATGAAGTTTGTTACAGAAACTCCAGGAATTTCGATTGGATATTGGAA
The DNA here is from genome assembly GCF_030005555.1 of Empedobacter sedimenti. GTDB lineage: Bacteria > Bacteroidota > Bacteroidia > Flavobacteriales > Weeksellaceae > Empedobacter > Empedobacter sedimenti. The sequence goes on from NZ_JASCQG010000003.1 coordinate 232,296, forward strand.
AGACATAAAAATTCCTTTTTGTGCTCTTTCTTCTGGTGCTAATTCTAAGATTGATTCATTATCAAACTCGATATCACCATCCGTTACTTCATATTCTTCTTTACCTGTAATAACGTTAGATAAAGTTGATTTCCCAGCACCATTAGGTCCCATAATCGCGTGAACTTCACCTGGATTAATTTGAAGGTTTAAACCTTTTAAAATTTCGCGCTCTTCGATACGAGCGTGTAAGTCTTTTATATTTAATAACATTTTTATCTTAAATTTTAGATGTTAGATTATAGAATCCTCCAACTATGTTATCTATTTATTATTGTTAATTTCTAACTTCTCAATTTTAGTTTCTAAAAACTATCCTACAGAACCTTCTAATGAGATTTCTAATAGTTTTTTCGCTTCGACAGCAAACTCCATTGGTAATTTGTCTAATACTTCGCGGCTAAATCCATTTACGATTAATGCAATCGCTTTTTCTGTATCGATACCACGTTGATTACAATAGAACAATTGATCTTCACCAATTTTAGAAGTTGTTGCTTCGTGCTCTAATTGAGCCGATTTATTTTCAATCTCGATGTAAGGGAAAGTATGCGCACCACACTCATTACCCATCAACAATGAATCACATTGTGAGAAATTACGTGCTCCTTCGGCATTTTTCATCACTTTCACTAAACCACGGTAAGAGTTTTGAGATTTACCTGCAGAAATACCTTTCGAAATAATTGTCGATTTCGTATTCTTACCGATGTGAATCATTTTTGTTCCTGTATCCGCTTGTTGATAATTATTTGTTACCGCAATTGAGTAAAACTCTCCTACCGAATTATCTCCTTTTAAGATACAAGAAGGATATTTCCATGTAACAGCAGAACCTGTTTCAACTTGCGTCCACGATACTTTTGCATTTTTCTCACAAACTGCACGTTTTGTTACAAAGTTGAAAACTCCACCTTTACCTTTATCATCTCCTGGATACCAGTTCTGTACTGTAGAATATTTGATCTCAGCATCATCCATAATGATTAACTCAACCACAGCAGCGTGTAATTGGTTTTCATCACGCATTGGCGCTGTACAACCTTCTAAATACGAAACATAAGAACCTTCATCCGCAATTAACAATGTACGTTCAAACTGTCCTGTTCCTGCTGAGTTGATACGGAAATAAGTTGATAATTCCATTGGACAACGAACACCTTTTGGAATATAACAGAATGATCCGTCCGAGAAAACTGCCGAGTTTAAAGCTGCATAAAAGTTATCTGTTGGCGGAACTACTTTACCAATGTATTTTTTAACCAATTCTGGATGCTCTTTAATTGCTTCCGAAATTGACATGAAAATAATTCCTTTTTCTGCTAAAGTTTCGCGGAAAGTTGTTTTTACTGAAACCGAATCAAAAACCACATCAATTGCAACTCCAGACAAACGTTTTTGTTCGTCTAAAGAGATTCCTAATTTCTCGAAAGTTTTTAATAATTCAGGATCAACTTCGTCTAAACTTGCTAATTCTTTTTTAGGTTTTGGAGCTGCATAATATGTAATTGCATCAAAATCTGGCTTTTCGTAAGTTACGTTTGCCCATTCTGGTTCTTCCATTTTAACCCAAGCACGGTAAGCTTCCAAACGCCATTCCGTCATCCACTCAGGTTCCTCTTTTTTGGCTGAAATAGCACGCACGATATCTTCATTCAATCCAACTGGGAATTCTTCATATTCCATTTCAGTCGTCCAACCAAACTCATATTGCTTTTGGCTAGCAAGATCTTCACGTAGATCGTCTTCTGTATATTTTGTGTTACTCATCTTATTATTTATAAAATGTATAGGTAAAATTAAACTGTAAAGATTGCTGTTTATCAGCTTTATTTCCTAAAAATTTGAATTCTTTTAATCGTTGATTTTGATCTAAAACCACTTCAAACTGTGGTTGATTATTTTTCGAAATCTGATATTTATTTTGAGCAATTAACTTAATTTCTGACCAAGGTCCTTCTTTCAAATTAATTTTCTCTGTTTTTGGCGCAACATCTGGCGTATATTCTTTTATTTTAAATGGTACCTTAAATGTCGAACTACTATAACAAATCTTGTTGATGTCTTGACCTAATGATTTTGTAATTCTACAATCGTGCATTAATCGATCCTCAAAACCAATTTTCTGCTCCATATAGGTTTTCTTCAACATCACATCTCCTTCTAACCAAATGATATCAAAAAGTTTATTTCCATTTTTGACATACATATTTTCTTGGTCGTAAAAGAATTGATTTGTTTTTGCTTCACTTCCTTTTCTTGCAATTGTTTCGGCAGAAATTACACCATCTTTGTACGTATAACTTACTTTAGTTGGTGTTGCAACCTCATCTGTCAATTCAAAATCAAGAAGATTTCCTGTCGCATCATAGTTTGCTTTGTACGCAACTTTTTTGTTTGATGCATTGGTAATGGTGATTGTTTTGATTTTTGATTCATCTAAATCCAACGCTTTTATAAAAGGTTTTACATTAAACAAACCGAAAAACATATGTTCTGAATAAGCTTTATTCAACTTTTTTGAAGATTCGGTTGGTTGAAAAATCATTAAATCTTTTTCAACAATTGTATTTTGTCCAAAAGCAACAAAACCAATCAAAAAAGCAATAAATAAAGCTACTTTTTTCATATTATATTGCAAAACTTTCTCCACAACCACACGTGCGCGATGCATTAGGATTATTGAATACAAAACCTTTTCCATTCAATCCTCCTGAATATTCTAATGTCATTCCAACAAGGTATAAGAATGATTTTTTGTCAACCAAAATTCTTACGCCATTGTCGTCAAACAATTTGTCATCTGCACCTTGTTCTTTCGTAAACTCTAAATTATAGTTTAAACCTGAACATCCTCCACTCGTAACTCCTACGCGAACAAAAGATTCTTCGATAGAAGTTCCTTCTTCTTGTAAAAGTGAATTTATTTTATTTTTTGCTGATTCTGAAACCTTAATCATTTGATTCTAATTTTATATTGCAAAGATACTTATTTAAAATAACTTCAAATAATGAACGATATAAATATTAACAATCGCTTAAGTTATATTATTTATCGCCAACTTACAATTTGATCAAATTACTTCAGTCCCAATTTGTTTCGTGTACGTTTCAATACTTTTTGTGCAACATCTCTCGCCTTTAAAGCTCCATTTTCTAAAAATGCATCCAAAATATCTTTGTCATTCATCAACTCATCAAACTTAACACGAGCATCAGCGTATTTCTCTAAAATCACTTCGTATAAAGCTTGTTTTGCATGACCATATCCGTAACCTCCTTTCAAATAATTTTGACGCATTTCCTCTACTTCTTCTGGCGATGCTAACAATTTGTATAAAGCAAAAACATTGTCTGTATCTGGATTTTTTGGATCTTCTAACGGTGTTGAATCCGTTTCAATCGACATTACTTGCTTGCGCAATTGTTTTTCTGGTAAGAAAATATTGATGAAATTATTTCTTGATTTAGACATTTTGTTTCCATCAGTTCCTGGAATCAACATAATATTTTCGTCAATCGCAGCTTGTGGTAAAACAAAAGTTTCTCCCATTTGGTGATTGAATTTTTCGGCAACACTACGTGTAATTTCTAAATGTTGCAATTGATCTTTCCCTACAGGCACAACTTCAGCATCATACAATAAAATATCCGCAGCCATCAAAATTGGATACGTAAATAATCCTGCATTTACATCTGCTAAATAATCTGCTTTATCCTTGAAAGAATGCGCTAAAGTAAGACGTTGAAAAGGGAAAAAGTTCAATAAATACCATGTTAATTCTGTTGTTTCAGTTACATCAGATTGACGGTAAAAAACTACTTTCGAAGGATCTAAACCTAATGCCAGCCAAGTTGCAGCCACTTCGTACGTATTTTGTTTTAACACTTCCGCATCTTTGATTTGCGTTAAAGCATGTAAATCAGCAATAAAAATGAATGAGTCATTTCCTTCTTTCTCCGTTAATTCGATTGCGGGAGAAATTGCTCCTAAAATATTTCCTAAGTGTGGAGTTCCAGTTGCTTGAACTCCTGTAAGTATTCTTGGCATTGTATAAAAATTAAGTGAACAAAGGTAAGTTTAATCAGGCAAAGAAACTAAAATTAATTAAAATTTATAATATTAAAAATCAATAACTTACATTTTACACTCATGTAAAATGTATATTTTTTTAAAATTTATTAGACTAATCAAAATATGTTTTTATATTTGCAAAGTCTATTAAAACGATAGAGTTAATAGATTATATATTTTAACATCAAACTAAAGTAACTTTAAAAAGTTAAAAATGAAAGACTACCAAACAATTAACAACCAATGGATAACGACAGTAATACAAATCGTAGAGGAACTACATTTCCGAATGCGAATGCATTGCTAATCTCACTTTCATCTTACAAGAGGATATTTATCCTTTATTCATTCAATTAGAAACATTTATTGTTTCTATTCATTCAACTAAAAAAAATATCTATATGAGAAAAACTATTTTTCGAATTAGTTTGCTTTTGTGTGCACTAACCTTAAGCAATCAATACACCAATGCCCAAGAAATTACTCCAAAACCTATCATCAACGATTCGATTACTGGGACAATTATCGATGCGGTCTCTAAAGAACCTTTGGCTGGAGCTACTGTCCGTTTAGACGGTGTAACTCATCAGGTACAAACAGATTACAATGGAAATTTTAAATTTATCACAGGACAGAAACTACCCGTTAATTTATCAGTTTTTTTGTCTGGATACGAGGCTAAACATACAATTGTAGAATCAACAAACAGCATAATTGAATTAACAACACCAACCGAAAATTTAGATCAAATATTGGTTACTTCTCGTCGACGCAAAGAAAGAATGCAAGAAGTCCCAATCCCTGTTTCTACCATTCGAGGAACGACAATGGAAGACGCTGGCGCTTTTAATGTAAATCGTCTGAAAGAAATTATTCCAACAGTACAACTTTATACATCAAATGCTCGAAATACAACGCTCAATATTCGCGGACTTGGTTCTACTTATGGTTTAACGAATGACGGAATAGATCCCGGTGTTGGATTTTACTTGGATGGAGTTTACATTGCAAGACCTGCTGCAACTTGGCTAGATTTTATTGATATTGAACAAATTGAAGTTTTACGTGGTCCACAAGGAACATTATTTGGTAAAAACACAACTGCAGGAGCTTTTAATATCACTTCTCGTTTACCCCTATTTAAACCAGAGGCTAATGTAGAAGTAAGTTATGGAAATTTGGGCTTTATACAAGCTAAAACGTCTATTACAGGACCGGTTGCTAAAAATTTAGCCGCACGCGTTTCTTTTTCTGGTACTCAACGAGACGGAAATTTATTTAACGTCTATACGAATAGAAAAATAAATGATATTAATAATTTAGGATTCAGAGGTCAATTATTATTTACACCAACAAAAAATTTAAAATTCGTTTTATCAGGAGATTATTCAGCACAGAAACCTGATGGATATGGTTGGGCAGTTGCAGGTGTTGTAAAAACTCAACGAGCAGATTATCGTCAATTTGATGCCATTATCAAAGATTTAGGGTACGAAATTCCTTACAAAAGTGCATTTGATCGTAAAATAGATTTGGACACACAATCAAAAGCTGATAATAAATTGGGAGGAATTGCCTTAAATGCAGACATCAAAATTGGAAACGGAACGTTAACCTCAACTTCTGCTTGGCGTCACTGGAAATGGGTACCTTTAAATGATCGTGATTACTTAGGTATTCCTGTCTATACAATATCTTCTGGTAATTCTATACATGATCAATGGTCACAAGAATTTAGATATTCAGGTAAAATTAGTGATAACATTAGTGGTGTTGTAGGTCTTTACGGATTATGGCAAGATTTATCAACAGATCCAGTTCATACAGAAGAAGCTGGCTCTGCCCTATGGCGTTTCCAGCAAAATACAACAAGTCCACTTTGGAAAACTCCTGGTTTGTTTGATAATTTTGGTATTAAAACTACTTATGGTATAAAAAGTACAAGTTTAGCTGCATATACTCAAATCGATTGGAGTGTTACTGATAAATTCCACGTATTACCAGGGATTCGATACAATTATGATAAAAAAGTAGCGCATTATGATCGTCAAACTTATGGAGGTTTACAAACGACAGATCCTGCATTGATTGCTCTAAAAAATGGTGTTTATACAAATCAAACTTTTGACGTTGATGCAGATGAAGGAAATTGGTCGGGTCAGTTATCACTTCAATATAAATTCAATCCACGTTGGAATGCCTATGCAACATATTCGATAAGCTATAAACCAATTGGTGTAAATGTTGGAGGACTACCAACTGACAAAGGAAAAGTATTGACAGATTTAGCAAAAGTGAGGCCAGAAGCAGTTCATCATACTGAGATTGGTTTCAAATCAAATCCTACAAAAAATACTTTATTAAATGTGACTATTTATCAATCAGATATAAAAGATTATCAAACACTTGTACAAACGCCAGAACCTGGTGTAAATAGAGGATATTTGGCTAATGCAGAAAAAGTAAGAGTAAGAGGAATTGAACTAGACGGAAACATTTCGATTCAGAAATTTTTAAAAATAACAGGAGCCTTAGCCTACACAGATGCAAAATATGTAAAATTTACTAACGCACCAGTTCCATTAGAAGAAGTTGGAGGAGCTCAAGCTTTTAAAGATGTTTCAGGAGGTGTTTTACCAGGTGTTTCGAAATGGTCATGGTCTTTAGGTGCTGAAGCAACACAAAAAGGAAAATTGATTGGATTAGAAGGCTCATATTTCTTAGGTGTTGATACATTTCATCGCTCCGAATTTTCATCAAGCTCTTCTCCTTCAAAGTATCTAAACATAGAGGGTTATACGTTACTAAATGCACGAATTGGATTTAGAGCAACTAACGGAATTTCAGTCTTCGTATGGAGTAGAAATTTGACAAACAAAGATTATTATGAACAATTATTAGCTGCACCAGGAAGTTATGGACAATATGCCGGCATTGTTGCAGACCCTAGAACTTACGGAATCACATTTCGATATAATTTCAAATCAAACAATTAAATTTTGTAAACAAAACGAGAAGCCTAAAGCTTCTCGTTTTTGTTTTATTTAAAATATTTTTCCTATTTGTCTGAATGGCCAAGAAATTGTTTGACCTAACTTTTTTATTAATGTTTCTTTTTTGAAATTAAAACTTATCGGACCATCTGATGTACTTACATAATACTTCTTAACACTCGGATTATCATACATTTTCAGCATCATAACTTTATCAAAGTCATCTACTTTTTTAATATACCTTACTTTATTAAAATCTACATATTCCAAATAAACCCTATGCTTTATTTCCTTTGGAACATTTAAACTAAACTTACCCTCATTATCTGTAATAGTAGAAATCTTAGAATCAAATACTTTTACTTCGTAATCTGTCATAGGAAAACCATCTGTATCAAGATAAACACCATTAACTTGAACAAAATCTGAAGATTGAGTTTGCGCAAAACTTAAAATTCCAAGAAGAATTAATATTAAAACATAAAATTTTCTCATAAAAATTTTTAATTAAAACAGCCTAAAAAACTGACTTTTCAATAAAATTAAACTTTTTTTTAAAATTTTTCAAACCTCAACCAACCTTTTTGCAAAAAGATGAATCTATAAAGAAAGAACAGTATTAACCTTAAATATAAATTGACATGAAAAACAAAGCATTTTTAGACATTCTTTTCGAAAACCGAAACAAAGAATACGGCGCATATCAGCTAAGACAAATTGCTGATCATGATTTAATGAGATCTCTTTTTGTAGGGATTGGTATTGTAGCTTTAATTACAAGTGGAACTTTGTATGCAAACTACAAACTAACAAACCTTGATTTATCAAAAGGAGATGATGGTGTAGTAGTCATATTAGATGATCTTACTCCTACAAAAATTGAGGAAAAAGAAGTTGTTGTTCCTCCAAAAGAAGAACCTCCGATGGAGAAAAAAGTAATACAATTGAATACAGATCAAGCGAAGCACATTATTCCAACGCCTACAGATAATCCTAAAAAAGAAGAAACAGTACAATCTGTTCAAGAATTGGAGAAAAAAGATCTTGGAACAGAAAATAGAGACGGAATTGCTTCTACTGGACAAACTGGTGGTGGAAAAGTGAGCGAAGAAGGGGATAAATTTGGTGGTCCAAACACTGATATCCCAGAAGGATCTAAAGAAGAGAAGAAACCTGTTGTTAATCCTAATGCAACAATTAACTCAAGACAAGCATCTGTTATGGCGATATATCCTGGCTGCGAAAGCGAAAGCAAAAAAGGAAATGAAGCTTTAACAAAATGTATGAGTGATAAAATCTCTAAAGAGTTAGGAAGCGAATTGAGCGATTTTGCTGAAACTGCTTCTCGAAACAACATAAGTTCTGCTGTTGCAAAAATGCAATTCGTGATTAATAAAAACGGAGAAATTTCGCAAGTAAAATCATTGAATGGTAGTAATCAAGATTTAGGAAAAGAGGCCAAATCTGCTTTAGAGCGTATTAACAAACAAATTGCGCGAAAAGGTAAAAAAATTACACCTGCAAAAGGTCAAGATGGTACAGATGCAAATTTACTTTTCTCGATTCCAGTAAAATTTCAGACAGCTGAATAAATAATACACTTTTCTTTCTGAAACCATTGCATACAAAATTCATTGTGTGTGATGGTTTCTTTGTGAAAAAAAATCTTAAACATCACACAAATTTTAATTTTAAGCATCACCTCAATCAATAAAATTGTAACTTCGTCGCGAATTATGAATAAGAGTATTGCATACGGATTGATTGGTTTCGGTTATTTTTTAATCGGAATTTTTACTTGGATATATAAGTTTTTTATCATCAAGTTAGATGATACAAAAGCTATGTTATTAGGTATTTTATTTATTGTTTACGGCGCATTTCGAGTTTTTCGTGCTATAAAAGCTTATAAAAATGATCAAAAAAATTAGTTTAATTGCTTTAGCAAGTTTCATTGCACTTTCGTCTGTTAATTGTAAAGACAAAGAGGCTAAAACTGAATTAGAGAAACAAGCCAACAAAACGGCTGTGAAACGTGCTTTGCACGAATATGGAGAATTAACAATGACGGTTGATCCAAGTTTTAAAAATTTGGCTCAATCTTTTGCAGATATGTACATGGTTGATTATCCTGATGTAAAAATTACTGTAAACGAAGAAATCGAGGAAAAAGCAATCAAGGATTTTTATGAAGGTAAAATTCCATTATTAATGGTAAGTAAACCACTTACAAAAGCACAACAAGAGCATTTATTTGAAAAAACAAAAATCAAATATGTTTCGTCTGCAATTGCATTGGACGCAACTGTTTTTATCACTTCAGTTGATAATCCTGCTACTTCGGTAAGTATAAAAGATATTAAAGCAAATTTATACCAACAGAATCCGAAAATTAATTTTGTTTACGATCATCCCAATTCGGCAAATTACAATACAGTAAATGAAAGACTTAAATTAACTGTACCGAAAGATTCGAAAGTAACTGCAATGGGTGATGCTGAAAAGGTTATCAACTATATGCAACAAGATAAAAATGCAATTGGAATTATTGGTTTGAATATTTTGAGTGATAAAGGAAATCCTAAGATTGCTGAGTATTTAAAACATGTCAAAATATTGAATGTAGTTGATGATAAAGGAAAAGAAATTGCACCTACAATACCAAATATGAGAAACGGAATTTACCCTTTTTATCGTTTAATTTATATTCTGAAAAACGAAGTTGGTTTCGGAATTGGAGCAGGATATTCGAGATTTGCAGGTTCGCAGCGAGGACAAAAAATTGTAACACGCGAAAGCCTACAACCATATTTTATCTATAAAAGAGATGTTGTGATGAATAATTTAGAACAACCTATACAATAACAAGAAAACCTTCCGAATTGGAAGTTTTTTTTTGTTATTTCTTGACTGGATAATCTTTATGATTTTCTTTTATCTTTTTAATCTTTTCGAAATTTGAATTAAAATTTCCATTAAACAACTTTTTTATTTCTTTTTGCTTAATCAACCAATCTTCCATTGGACTTCCTTTATTTATTTTAGTTGTATCAACTTCACTTAATAATTCTGTTACACTTTTATCTATTTTGATAATATTTTCAAAAGTATCAAAAATTAGTTGAGCCAAATCATTAGGTTGCATCACACTCCCCAATGTGTAAGACACTACCATCGGATAATCTTTATAATGTTTATATAATTCCACAATTCGATTATCATCTCTGTAAACTAGTTCTTCACTTGAATAGATTCTTAGGACATCGTTAGAATTTTTTGCTAAATAAAACAAATCATCATTTGACAATTTATCTTTTACTTTTTCAAATTTTGTGTAAACTTTACTTTTATTTCCTCCAACACCAATGTGAGGAGATTCAGCATTCTCTTCAAGTAATAAAGATTTAATCAATCTTTGATTCTTCAAAGATAATTGACCAAATGAAATAATAGGTAAGAAAAATAGAAATAAAATTCTTTTCATTACTCAAAACGTTCTCCCCAAGGATTTTGTAAATCAAAACCTAAACTAAATAACATTCCGTTTTTGCGTCCATCAACTTGATAATCTGACAAACCAATATCGTAAGAAACACCCGCTTTTAAAGCGCCAACTTTCAGTTTTAAAATTGGAGAAATAAACAACGGATTACTATTCTTAGAATCCATTCCTTGCTTGTAGCCTACTCCAATACCAACACCTTGTCCATTATCACCAAAACCAATATGCGACATCAAATTGATATCTAAATGACGCTCTGAACTCGAATTCATATTATAAACCAAAGATGGTTCTAATGCAATTCCTTCCGCTACATTCCATTTATAACCAAAATTAAAATAATACCAGGTTGGCAAAGGCTCAATATTATTGATGTAATATTCGTTTTGAGAAAGTGGAATATCTAAAACCGAAACTCCACCAAAAAATCCTGCATATTTAAACGATAATCCTAAATTGGCAAAAAATGTAGAGTATTTATCATCCCCATTCAACACAGGATCACCTGGTTCTCCTGCTATAATTTTAGAATAATCAAATCGTTGCGAAACATTAGATGCTCCTGCTCCAAAAGAGAAAACTGATGCTTCTTCAGAATCGTAGGTTCTATCCTCTAACGGAATATGATAAGCTGCATTAATTCCGAAACCTGTCATTTTAATTGCGCCATTTCGATCATTAAAAAACTGTGCTCCGATAGCTAATCGATCATAAACAATTCCGTGCGCACTTACTGTTTGCGTACTTGGGCTATCAGGCAAATCGTCCCATTGATTACGGTGCGTTCCTGTTACAGAAATTACGTTGGGGTCTTGTCCTGCATACGAAGGATTAATTAACATTCTATCGCTTACCAAATAGTGATTATAGAATGGTAATCCTTGTTGTGCTTCTACTTTCGATAACGAAAATACGGCAAGTATAATAAGAGATATTTTTTTCATAAAAGTGTTTCAATCAACTAATTGGTTTTGCGTTTTACTAATATACTACCAGAATACTGAACTTGCAATACATTTGATTCATTTATTGGCGTTAAAACATACCAATATGTATTTTCTGCAACTGGTTTTCCGTTGTGCATTCCATTCCATTCAATAATATTAACCCCTTCTTTATAGTAAATTTGTTTACCATAACGGTCAAAAATTATCAAACGGTACGATTCTGTTGTATCTCCAATTCCTTTTGGTTTCCAAACATCATTTATACCATCGCCATTTGGTGTAACAACATTTGGTAAAGATAAATAAGTAACAATACGAGGTTCTGAGATTGCACAATCATCAGAACTTACTCTAACTTTGAAATTCGTGAAATTATCAGGAATTATTAACTCATTTGATGTTTGATATGGAATTAAGACGTTGTCATTTTCATCAAACAAAGCATATTTTAATACTCCATTTCCTTTTGCCGAAACGATAATACTTTTTTCATTGATTTGAATTTTTGTAATGGTTGGTTTTGGATAATTATCGACAACTAAAGTTTTTACAACAGAACATTTCGAAGTCTTATCTTCAATTGTAATTTTATATGTTCCCGCAATAAGATTAAAAACGTCAACTCCAGCAACTTTTGATCCATCTTCTTTTTCTACTACATAATTATAATTTGCGTAATTAGCTTGTTTTGTAAAATCTAATTCGTACAGTTTATCTGTACAAATTAATTCTTTCGACGGAACTACAATAGCCGGTAAACTATTTTTTTGATAATACAATTTTACAGTAACCGAACCACAATAATTTGGATCTACCAACTCAATATCTACAAAACTTTTATTTGGAGTAAACTCTCTAAAAATTTGATCTTTATCTTTTAAAGAAGTAAGTGAATAATTGTCCTTAATGTATTTTAAAATAGTGTCTATTTCGTTTATTGCATATGAGTCTCCTCCTTCACAATAAACAATAGAATGACTAGAAATATAACTATTAAGTGCTGGTGGAACAACGCTTAAACTTGTTTTTTTATTAACGATAATTGTTTTCTCTGTAACACATCTATTATCATGTATATTCTTAAAAAGTACTTTTATTTGAGCTTTTCCACTTGCATCAAAAGTTAATGGTGTAGAGTTGTCGTGCATTATCTCTATTGGAAATAAATTAATCGTATTCGCTCCAAACAACTCACTTAAAACCTGATCGTTAATCGTTATCAAATTGTTACAGTCTGCTGTCAATTCTTTACTTGGATTTTGTACATCTGGTTTTGTAACTACTTGAAGTTTCAATTTTAAATCTTCCGACCAACACATTTCTCCAATTGGTTTTACTCGAAAAGAAATTAATTCATCTTGATTATCATTTAAATGTATGTCTGAAATACCTTGAAACTCTAAATCTGTACGTCCAAGCTGCGTTTTAAGATGATTTTCTATTTCACTTTTTGAGAAATTATATCCTGATCCAATATCAGTACAAGTAGAATTTAGTGTTTGCAACGTCACATTACTATTATTGAACATTGGTTCTCTTAGATCAAAATTTAACTCCTTTGCTGTATCACAAATTGCATTTCCATTATCTGTGGCTAAAGCTTTTACGATAATTTTTCCTCCTTTATTTGTTTTTATATAGGTAAATAAATCTGTTACTTGAGTAATTCCATCAGCTTGAAAATACTTTAGTATATATGATTTTCCATTCTGAATTTCCGTAATTGCATCACTTACATGAGCTTGTGAAAAATCTGCTAAACAAATATTATTAATTGAAGCATTTTGTATCGTAGCCTCAGAAGTTTTAGTAACCTCAAAATTAATTGGATTACTTATACAACCCCCATTTCTTGGCTTTACTTTAACTTGATAATTCAAATTTGAAGTGATTGGAGTCATAGTTCCATTACCAATATTCGCTCCATTCAAAGTTACAATCAAATCATAATCATTTCTTGAAAAAGGAATTTTAGAATAGATTTGATCAAAATTGATTTGATAACTTGAACTACATGTAGCATCAGAAATGGTTCCTGTTAATATTGGTGTTCCTTGTATTAATTTAATTATTTTTTCTTCAGAATCAACTGGACAACTTCCATTATAAGAAACCACAATTTTAAGATTAGCAACTTCTCCTGCATTTAAATTAATTACACCATTTTCTGTAAATAGAGTCCCATTTATAGTTTTTATTCTATAATTAGAAAGATTTGTTCCTACTGGAAAAAGTAAATTTAAAAGCTTAATCTCCTTTAAAACATAGGTATTTGTACATTCAAAAACCTGAATAGCTGATGAATTAAAATTAAACTGATGTTGAGGAATAAAACTTAACGGAATTGTATAAATATATTTTAGATTACCAGAAGCATCCTTTACTTGTGCATACAACGTAGTTGCATTAGAAAAAGTTGTTCCTGAATTTACAACTGTACTAAAAGTATTATCTGAATAAATTGTAATATTATCTAACCCAGAATTTGAGCGTATTTCATCATAAATTTCTTGATATGTATATGGAATATTAAAACAATTTGTATTGAATCTCATAATAGTTCTTTCTTCAGCAACATTTATTTTGATATCAAAAGGATCAGTATTCGACGATCCGTAAACAACAATAACTATTGTTTCACCATTTTTTAAAATCTCTCCTCCTTCAAAAGCTTTTGCATAACCAGTAGCACTTGATGTAAAGTTTGATTCACATATATTAGTTAAGCCTTCTCTTAAACCTTTTATATTAGTGGATCCTTGAACAGATCTATTAGCCTTAATTGTTCCACCATTTTCAAAAATTGCGGTTGGTAATCGTCCTGCAGCTAACTTCCAAACAACAAAACGAAAATCAGGTTTTGTTGCAACTAAATCAAATGCAAAAGCCATATCAAAGTTTGCTTTAAATGAATAAAACTTATAATTATCTGAGAAATTAACACTACAACCAGCTCCCGTTGGTGTAGAAACACTAAAAACTTGAGGGTTATTATCTAATTTTTCTCCAATAAATGTAAAACCTCCAGTCAATGGATGAATTGTAGGATAATTCTGTCCAAAAACAGTCAAATTCATCATCAACAAAAACAAGTAAAAAATCTTTTTCATAGGTCGTTCTTCATCTATTTTTTAATAACGCAATTTAGGATAGAATATTCTCTTCATTATAATGTTTCGTGTTTTCTTCAGATAAACTATCTTTGCATCCTGAAAATTTGATTAAAATGTCTTTAGTACAAGAAATAAATAAACGAAAAACCTTCGGAATTATCGCCCATCCCGATGCTGGTAAAACAACATTGACAGAAAAGTTATTACTTTTTGGAGGTGCAATTCAGGAAGCTGGAGCTGTAAAAAGTAACAAAATTAAAAAAGGTGCAACTTCCGATTTCATGGAGATTGAACGTCAACGTGGTATCTCGGTTGCAACTTCTGTTTTAGCGTTTGAATACAAAGGAAAAAAAATCAATATCTTAGATACGCCTGGTCACAAGGATTTCGCCGAAGATACTTTCCGTACATTGACAGCCGTAGACTCTGCAATTGTTGTAATTGACGTTGCAAAAGGGGTTGAGGAACAAACAATCAAATTGGTAGAAGTTTGTCGTATGCGCAAAATTCCGATGTTGGTTTTCATTAACAAAATGGACCGCGAAGGAAAAGATGCATTTGATTTGATGGACGAAGTTGAACAAAAGTTAGACTTACACGTTACACCACTTTCTTGGCCAATTGGTATTGGAGCAACTTTCAAAGGAATTTATAATATTTGGGAAAAAAACATCAATATTTTTTCTGGAGATAATAAACAAAAAGTTTCTGAAACAACGAAAGTAGAAGATTTATCAAATCCTGAATTAGATACATTAATCGGAACAAATTACGCAGAAAATCTTCGTAACGAGATTGATTTAATTGATGGTGTTTATCCAGAATTTGATATGCAAGAATATATGGACGGAAATTTACAACCCGTATTTTTTGGTTCTGCTCTTAACAATTTTGGTGTGCGCGAATTATTAGACGCTTTCGTAGACATTGCTCCTACTCCACAATCTAAAGAAACTGATGTTCGAGAAATTGAACCTTACGAAAATAAATTCTCAGGTTTTGTATTCAAAATTCACGCGAATATGGATCCTAAACACCGCGACCGTTTAGCATTTATCAAAATCGTTTCGGGTAAATTTGAACGTAACAAAAATTACTTCCACGTACGTCAAGGTAAAAACATGAAATTCGCAGCGCCAAATGCTTTCTTTGCTGATAAAAAAGAAGTTGTTGACGAATCTTTTGCTGGTGATATTGTAGGTCTACACGACACAGGAAATTTCCGTATTGGTGATACATTAACAGAAGGAGAAAAATTTTCTTTCAAAGGTATTCCTGCCTTTTCACCAGAGCATTTCCGCTACATTAACAATGCTGATCCAATGAAAGCAAAACAATTGGAAAAAGGAATTGATCAATTAATGGACGAAGGTGTTGCGCAGTTATTTACTTTAGAAATGAATAATCGTAAAGTTATCGGAACTGTTGGTGCACTGCAATACGAGGTTATCCAATATCGTTTGGAGCATGAATATGGAGCAAAAGCTACTTACGAACCATTTTCTGTTCACAAAGCATGTTGGGTAGAAGTTGAAGATGAAAAATCAGAAGAGTTCTTAGAATTTAAACGTGTTAAACAACGTTATTTAGCAAGAGATAAATTTAATCAATTGGTATTTTTAGCAGATTCTGCCTTTACAATTCAGATGACGCAAGAGAAATTCCCTTCTGTAAAACTACATTTTGTAAGTGAGTTTTAATTTTTGGTCTTATAATTGAATAATGACTCAAAATTTTAGTTGAAAAATTAAACAAAATGAAAAAGATTATTTTTAGTGTTGCCATAATTTCTGCCTTTTCTATTACAGCAAAAGCGCAAGATTTAGAATCTATTTTTGGAACAATAAAAAAAGAAGTAGATAAAGTTAATACAACAAATAAACCAAAATCTACTACAAGTTCAACAGCAAAAATGGATACTGTAAAAGTTGTAAACGGATCAACACAAACCACTACAACAAATAAACCATTAGTACTAAACTCTAATTTATCAAATAGCGTTATTTCTTCTGGTTTAAAAGAAGCTTTATCAATTGGTTTAACTGATGGAATAAAATCCTTAAGTCAGAAAAATGGTTTTTACAATAATTCTATTGCAAAAATTTTGATGCCAGAAGAATTACAAACTGTAGAGAAAACATTGCGTTCTCTAGGAATGGGAAGTTTAGCGGACAAAGGTGTTAAGTTATTGAATTCTGCGGCAGAAGATGCCGTATCAGAAGCTGCTCCAATATTTGTTAATGCCCTTACATCTATGACAATTACAGATGCAAAAGGAATTTTGTTAGGAGGAAATAATTCGGCTACAAATTATTTAAAACTAAAAACAAATACAGATTTAACGAAAGCTTTTCAACCAAAAATTGAAGCTTCTCTTGGTAAAGTTGGTGCAGATAAAGTTTGGAATAATTTAATTTCGAGATACAATACGTTAACTGGTAATAAAATTGACACCAATCTTAATGCTTACGTTACGCAACAAGCAATAAATGGTGTATTTAATATGGTTGCCGAAAAAGAAGCTGGTATTCGTGGAAATAAAGCTTTACAAACAACTACTTTATTACAGCAAGTATTTGGTAGTGTAAAATAAAACAATCAAATAATACATATTCAAAAATCGGAAAGGTTAAATACTTTTCCGATTTTTTAATTTTTGCACAACTTTTGTTTAATTGTATTAAAAACATAATAAAATGAGAAGAATATACCTACCATTACTTATTTCTGGTATTTTCCTATTTTCGGGATGCGCAGAAATGCAAACGATTTCTAATCAACTTCCAGGAATCTTAACACAACAAACTGGTGGAATAAATGGTGTTTCTAATTATACCATTTCAACAGGTTTGAAAGAAGCCTTAACAATGGGTGTAAATGACGGCGTTCTAAAACTGGGCCAAACCAATGGTTTTTACAACAATTCACTTGCTCGAATTCTTTTACCAGAAGAACTACAAGGTGTAGAAAAAACATTGCGTAGTGTTGGTTTAGGTAGTTTAGCAGATCAAGGTTTGAAGTTATTATATTCTGCCGCAGAAGATGCAGTATCAGAAGCTGCTCCAATTTTTACAAATGCAATTACAACAATGACTTTTCAGGATGCTGCAAATGTTTTATTAGGAGGCAACAACGCAGCAACTAATTATCTTGAACAAAAAACTACAGCTCAATTAACTACAGCTTTTAAGCCAAAAGTTGCTAATTCACTTGGAAAAGTTGGTGCAGATAAAACTTGGACTAATATTATCTCAAAGTACAATGCTATAACAGGAAAAAATATTAATACAGATTTAAATGGTTATGTGACCGAACAAGCTATAAAAGGAGTATTTAATATGGTTGCTGAAAAAGAAGCAGCAATTCGAGGAAATTCTGCGCTTAGAACAACAAGTGTATTACAACAAGTTTTTGGATTACAAGATCACAAATAAAAAAGCGGTTAATATACTTAGCCGCTTTTTTATTCCTAGATTATTAAAACTTATAAACTGTCCAGTATTTTTTGAGTTCCTTCAAAATCTTCTCCACTTGCCTTAGCTAAAGAAATTGCTTTTGTTGCCCAAGTTTTAGCATTTTGTTTATCACCAACTTTGTTGTACAAATTTGCTAAAGTATCTGTATTATAATAACCTTCTTGTTTTTTCACGGATTCTTGAGCCCATGAAATTGCTTTTTGCAAAGCAGTTTTATCCGTTACATTTTCAAAAAATTTCCACGAAACTTCATTTAGTTCCATCGCATCAACGTTTGATACATCAGCATATTTATCTAACATTAACTTTTGCCAAGTCGGAATATCTTTCTTTGCTAATGCAATTCTAGCTTTTACAGATAATAATTCTTTTTGCGCTTCTTCTTTTGTTAAGAATGCTTCAGCTTCTTTTATATAATTACTCTCATTAAGAGTTTTAGTCTCTTTATTATAATTATTTCTGTACACTTTTGAGATTAAAAGTCCATTGTTTATTTTAGTATAAGTAGCTGGTGTAATAGTTTTTTCTATTTCAGTTTTTTTATCTTGAAAAATTTTATACATCTTACTGTCAACAGAATTTATACTCTGTAAAAGTAAGTTAACATCTTCTTTCGTTAAATCAGTTCCTTTTTTAACATCAAAGTATTTCGTTAAAATTCTGGCATATAAATCTTGATCAGAATACATTGTTTTAACCGCAAGGTTTTTCAAAAAATCTGGATCTTTTTCTCCATCTTCAAAACGTTTCACTAACGAACTCAACCTTGCTTCTGGATTAATCGCATCTTTACCAAACTGTATAAAATCTTCTTCTTTCACATAACCCAATGTACGGTGAACTTCGTTTCCGTTACCATCAATAAAAAGATATGTAGGATAAGCTTTTACTCCATATTTTTTCGCTAATTCTAAACCTTCTCCTTTTTCCATATCTAATTTTGCATTAATAAAATTAGCATTGTAGTAATCTCCAACAGATTGTAAAGGAAAAATATTTTTTACCATTAATTTACAAGGACCACACCAAGTTGCATAAGCGTCTAAAAAGATTAATTTATTTTCTTTTTTGGCTTTTTCTAAAGCTTGTTTAAAACTAGATTCTTCGAATTTTATACCAGTTTGTCCAAAAGAAAAGACACTTAATACAATTATCGTTAGTGTTAATAATTTTTTCATTATTTCATATTATGTTATGAGAACTAAGTTAAAGAAAAAACAACAACATTTCTCAGAAAAAAAAATTATAAATAAAAAAATCGGAAGAAGTTTCTTCCGATTACTGTTCGTCCCTTGTAATAATTAGTTCAAAAGAGTCTTTCGTATTTTTATCTCTAAAAAACAATAAAAGTCTATTCGCTTTTATAATACCATAATCAAAACGCATATTATCCGCTTTTTCAAAATAGATAGTATCATTCTTCATTGTATAATTACCTACTTTTGTATTTTTACCAAAGCAAATATCTGTCAAACGGTACGTTTTGTTTTCCTTTAGCTCAAGCGACACTGTACAACTTGCAACACCTTCATAAAAACCAGTTATAATAGTTTTACTTCCTAGTTTATCAAAATTGATTATTCCAGTAGGCTTAAAACCAACTATAATTAAAATTAGCCCATAAAAACCTATAAGCCAATTTCTGCTTTTATCTTCAAACTCAACTTTGGAAGTTTTAAAAATTTGAATCCAAAAATCTATAAAAATAAAAAGGTAGATGATAAGACAACCAAAAAAGATCATCATATCATATTCTGTATTAATAAAATAAGAAAATGTAGAATATAGTAATAAGAGTATTCCTAATATAAACTTAATAGAAAATCGCCTTATCATGCAAAACTAATCAAATCTTCGTAGGCTTTTTTTGCTCCTTCTAATACTTGTTTTTGCTGTTCTTCATTTGTAAATTCTTCATTAATATAGCTTACAAATGTTTTCCAACTCTGTCCCAAATTCTCTCCATAATGACCAAAATAATTAAACTTTTGATCAGCTAAATCTGGGTATTTTTTTAACGTTTTTGCAATAACATTTCCACCTAACATAGAACCTTCAATCACATACAAAGCTCCAATAGCTTCAGCTCTATTTTGTAGATTAGCTTTTTTTGAAATATTAAGTTTAGATAGACTTAACTCATTCAGATCTTTTTCTATTAATGATAATTTATCTAGATTAGTTTGTACAAAATTATGTAAATCATTTTCTGATAATAAATCACGAATATCTTTCTCGTAAACTTCTAAAAAAAGATGGTTTACTTGCAACATTTTATAATAATCTTGATCAGTAAAAGTTCCGTCAAACAATTTTTTTGAAGCTAACTTTCCTTCAATCTCATCGTGATAATTTGCTGTACTTGTTTTTAATAATTCTGATAACAACATAATACTTTTTTACAATTCTTCTTGTTTTTTGAGCTTCAAGATAAATTTTTCTAATTCTAAATCTTCTGTTTCAACCAATTCAAAATCTTCAAATTGTGACATTTTAGACTGAAAAAATTCAATTACTTTTTCTCTTTCTAATGATTGATCAATTTTTATTCCGTTGAATTTTATATTTTTCATGTAAACATAAAAATCATAATCAAATTCATTTTCGCCAAGATAAGTATTCGCTACTTTTCCTTTCCATTTTATATCAAAAACACCAAAATCATCCGTATTTAAAAATGTGATTTCGTGTTGCGCAACCGTGTCATTACCTAACATAGAAATACCAAAAGCCAAATCTTCTGGTTTATCAAGATCAACTGGAAGTGGGTCTATTTCATATGTTTTTTTATTAAGATCAATAAAATCTAATTGCTCTAAATTCGTAATCTTAATTCCTTTATTGTGCCAATATGTACTCGAAATAATGCAATGATCATAATTTATCCAAAGTTGCTTTTCGGCATTTTCTTCAGAAATATCATCAATTTCATCTAAATCGTCTTTATACTCTTCCTCTTCATCATAATTATCAGTCTCTAAATGAAGATCCATCCAAAGCTCAAAATTTTGATCCAAGCGAGCGCTCCAAACAAAATCTATTACCTTGTGTCCGTTAGTAAATGGGCTATTCGAAAAATATATTTTGTTATTATCCTTACTCATAAATTGGGTTTTGACTTCCGATTTGAATTTACAACCTTTATTCTAGTCTACAAAATTTAATAAAATTTTCAAATCGTTTATTCAATATTGTAATTGAGTATCAAAGAAATAAAAAAAGCGCAACATTTAGAGAGGTTACGCTTTTAAATTTTTGTTATCTTAATTAACTAAATTCTTATAATGTTTCTTTTAACCATTTAAAGAATTCTGTGTGCCAAATTACCGAATTTTGAGGTTTTAACACCCAGTGATTTTCTTCTGGGAAATAAATGAAACGAGATTTGATTCCTTTTAATTGTAAAATTTGATATGCTTCCTGTCCTTGTCCCATTGGTACACGATAATCGCGACCACCTACATAGATTAACATTGGCGTATTCCATTTATTTACTAATTCTGTACTACTTGGATCAAATTTAGCGTACGTTTTCTGTGCAGCTTTATTATTTGTATCCCACCAAGCGCCACCAGCATCCCAGTTCGTAAAGAAAATTTCTTCTGTTGTACCATACATCGATTTCAAGTCAAAAACACCATTATGAGAGATAAACGATTTGAAACGACCTTCGTGAATCCCAGCTAAATAATAAACAGAATATCCTCCGTAAGATGCACCAACAGCACCACGACGATCTTTGTCTACATATTTTTCTTTCGAAATATCATCAATTGCAGCCAAATAATCTTGCATTACTTGTCCTCCCCAATCTTTCGAAATTTGTTCATTCCACTCTACTCCATGACCTGGCATTCCTCTACGGTTTGGTGCAATTACGATATAACCTTGCGCAGCCATTAATTGGAAATTCCAACGTGGAGAATAAAATTGTGTTAATGCAGATTGTGGTCCACCTTGACAATACAATAAGGTTGGATATTTTTTATTAGGATCGAAATTTGGCGGATAAATTACCCAAGCATGCATTTCTTTTCCGTCTGTTGTTTTTATTTTACGCGCTTTTACATCACTCAAAGCAATGTTATCAAAGATGTCTTTGTTCTCGTTTGTGATTTGATTTAATTTTCCTGATTTCAAATCAACAACATAAATTTCTGCAGCGTGATTAAGATCTGTTTTTGTAACAATTGCTTTATCACCAACAATTTCTTTGATATCTGCAATATCAAAATCTCCTTTTGTAATTTGTTTAATTACAGGAATATTTCTTGTTTTGAAATTAACTGCAACTTCAAATAACTGAATTGTACCTCCAACTGGTGCATTAAAATAAATTTTTGATCCATCGTTGCTCCATTTATAACCTTGTACTGTTCCGTCCCACTGTTTTGTAATATTCAATTCAATATCACCACGACGAACAATCAAATCATTTTTATCAGCTTCGTAACCATCACGAGCCATGCTCAAAAAAGCAAAATCTCCTTGCGAAGAAAAACTTGGTGTATTATCGTACCCCATTTTTCCTTCAGTAATATTTTTCGTTGTTTTAGAAGCTAAATCATACTGATAAATATCTGTATTTGTGCTTAACGCGTAATCTGTCCCAAATTTCTTTTTAGAAACATACAAAACTTTAGTTCCATCTGGCGTCCAAACAAATTCTGAAACTGAATATGGTTCGTCTTTTAAAACATCAATTTTAGTCGAACCTTCTTTATTTTCTGACACAAATAAATGATCGTAATTACCATCATTCCACGTATCCCAATGTCTGTAGTTTAATTCGTTATAAATCTGAACATTTGATTTGTCCATTTCTGGATAATAATCAGAACCAAAGACTTTTTGTAATTTAACTTTTTCAGTTTCGGCTTTATATTTTTGATCTTTATTAAGAGATTCGTCTGCTAATAAAGTTTTGTAATCAGCAATTTCAGAAGCTTTACCTCCTGCCAAAGAAACCATATAAGTTTTAGAAGTATCTTCTTGCGTTTTGACGTTAGTAGAAGTTACTTTATAAATTAAATTCTTTTGATCTTTTGTTACGCCTACTGGAGAAACTTTTTTTACTTGCCATAATAACTCTGGCGTCATCACTTTTTGTCCCATTGCAGTTGTTGTCATTAAGATACTTGCAACTAATATTGTAAATCTGTTCATTGTTAATTTATTCGAAATTCTTGTAAAAATAGACATTCTTTGTCTACAAACCGAAAAAAAATGGTACAAAAAAAGACATCACATATCACAAAAAGTGTATAAATGATGTCTCCGCCAATAATTTTTTAAAACGTCTAATCGATATTTAAAATTAGGCTAAATATTTTAAATTAAATAAGTTAATTAAAAGTTTAACTTATTTTTATGAGTAAAAACGGGTATAATCGCTCCAAAAACCAAGTTTTGTTGAGAGAACACAATGTTTTGTTTTGCTTTATCAGATTTGTCCGCAGTTGTACGAATATCACTCAAATTTGCATAACCTCCTTTCAATTCTGCTTGTACAAAGAAATAATCCCAAAAAGTAAAGTTAATCCCAACCATTGCAGCCGTTGCGAAACCAGCTAAATGAAACTCGTCATAACGCTCGTTACCCATCAATTTTACGTTAGATCGTGGATACAAAATCCCTGCTCCCAAACCAGCTGTTACGTTAACATCGATTCCTTTTCCGTTTTTTGTAATTGGAAAATGTTGAATGTTATCAAAACGACGAACTTCTATATTGGCATAGTTTAGACCATCTGTATGTTCAAAAGTTAAGAAATCTTCTGTCAATTTTTTGTCTACATTGTTATATGTTCCATCAAACTCTGATCCTGTATTGATATTTCCATTCATCTTCACAACTTGATCCTGATCCATTACATATTTCATATGGTCAATTCCGAAAGAAATGTTCCAATTATCTGAAACGAAATATCCTAAACGAAAGTTATATTGAGGAATTGTCATAGAACTTGGATTGAAATACTTGATTCCGAAAGAAGTTTGACGATCATGTGCTACCACATTATCTAATGTAAAATCATACCCATTTCCTTTAAATTGGATATCCGATTTTGTGTATTGCGCGTGATTCCATCCCCAATAAACATAAAATTTACCTTTATTATTTTTTCCCTGTCCAAAAGTAGTTGCGACTAATGCAACTAAAAACATAACACTTATATACTTTTTCAAAATCTATATTTTTTGCAAATTTATAGCTAATAATATTGAGCAAAAATGATTTATGATATTAAATTCAGGTCAAATAATATTTAAAATCAATAAACATTGTTAAGCCTCATAAAATAAAATGATAAATATTTATTAAAAATAATGTCTCCTATTTTGTAATTAAAAATTAAAATATATTTTTGTGGCACAATGAAAGACTACCTGATAAAACATAGCATTGGAATTTTTTTCACGCTACTTTTGGTGTTCAGTACGAACATGCAAGGGTTGGCGGGCTATTTAGATTATCAGATAAAAATGGAACAAAAGGACAAAAAAGATTCTTCTGACCATGATCAAAAAGCATTGTTTTCGCAAACTTCTACAGAAGAAGAAAATAATCAAAAAAATTCTTCGAGCGAAATCACAGAAAAAATACATTATTTCCACGAAATAAAATTGTTTACATTTTTTAATGTGAAACAAGCTACACATTCGGATTTTCATCATTCTAATGCATATGCGTCATTAGACAATGGTGTGACAACTCCGCCTCCTGAATTAATTTAATTTTTTAATTGATTTTTTGCATCATTCTATTCAAATCTTATTGAATGAACAGCAAATTTATTTTTATCATTTCAAATTATTAAATAATTCATTTTTAAAACTATTATGAATCTTTTTCAAAATTGGAAAAAGGACATACCTGCGAGTATTGTTGTCTTTTTCGTTGCATTGCCTTTATGTTTAGGTGTTGCGTTGGCCAGTGGAGCGCCTTTATTTGCCGGAATTATTGCGGGAATTGTAGGAGGAATTGTTGTTGGTCTTATTTCTAAATCTCAAATTGGTGTTTCTGGTCCTGCGGCTGGTTTAGTTGTTATTGTATTAACTGCGATTACAGATTTGGGCGCTTACGAACTATTTTTAGTAGCCGTTGTTATCGCCGGAATTTTTCAGATATTACTCGGTGTTCTAAAAGCCGGAGTTATTGGTTATTACTTTCCGTCTTCGGTGATTAAAGGAATGTTGTGTGCCATTGGTATCTCAATTTTCTTGAAACAAATTCCGTTAGCGTTAGGGTATACAGAAACATTTAGTTTTAGTAATTTTAGTTTAGATTTTATCACGCCAGGAGCGATTATTATTACAGCAATCTCTTTATTTATCTTGATTGTTTGGGATAATATTTTAGGAAAAAAATCAAACTTTTTCAAATTATTACCAGGATCATTAGTAGCCGTATTAGTAGGTATTTTGTACCAGGTTACAATTGGTGATACCAACCACGAAGTATTTTCTATCGACCACAATTTATTAGTAAAAGTTCCTGTTCCTGAAAGTGTTTCAGATTTTTTAGGACAATTTACTTTACCTGATTTTGCG
Source organism: Empedobacter sedimenti (assembly GCF_030005555.1). Taxonomy (GTDB): domain Bacteria; phylum Bacteroidota; class Bacteroidia; order Flavobacteriales; family Weeksellaceae; genus Empedobacter; species Empedobacter sedimenti. The sequence continues at coordinate 257,995 of NZ_JASCQG010000003.1, forward strand.
TCTGGATTAACAAATCCTATGGTTTGGCAAGTTGCCTTTACGATTGCAATTGTAGCATCTTTAGAGTCTTTATTATCAGTAGAAGCAACAGATAAATTAGATCCATTAAAACGTCAAACGCCTACAAATCGCGAGTTAATTGCACAAGGTATCGGAAACTCTTTGGCAGGATTAATTGGAGGTTTACCTGTAACACAAGTTATCGTTCGTTCGTCTGCAAATGCGATGAGTGGTGGTGTTTCTAAACTTTCTACAATTACTCACGGGGTTTTATTATTGGTTAGTGTAATCTCTATTCCAATGTTTCTTAACTTAATTCCAAACGCCGTTTTAGCTTCAGTCCTTTTAGTAATTGGTTACAAATTAGGTAATCCAAAACAATTCTTGGATATGAAAAAATTAGGAAAAGATCAGTTAATTCCGTTCGCAGTAACAGTTATCGCAATTTTGGCAACAGATTTATTAAAAGGTATCATCATTGGTCTTATTGTTGGTGTAGTGGTTTCGTTAATCAAATCGTACAACAACTCGCACGTAATGTTGGTAAAAGAAGGTAACATTTTTCACATGAATTTTGCTGAAGAGGTAACGTTTGTAAACCGCGGTGCAATTGTAAAAGAATTAGATGGTTTGAAACCAGGTTCTAATCTTGAATTAGATGTTCGTAAAACACGAATTTTAGATTATGATATTATTGAATATTTAGATGAATTTAAAGTCAAAGCAAAAAATAATAACATTAATATTCGACTAATTTCCGAACGTGGAACAGTCGATAATCCCCCATCATTTAGAGAGTTCTTTGGTTACGTATTAGTTGCCGGAGCTCATTAATCTGAAAAAAACATTTTTAAAATTAAAACACACACAATAAAATTAAATATAATGAAAGCACATACATCAGAAACTCAAGCAACAACAACTCCAGATAAAGCGTTAGAATTTTTAAAGGAAGGAAACGCAAGATTTGTTCAAAACCTAAAAGCAAACAGAGATTTACTTTCACAAGTGAATGACACAAGAGAGGGACAATGGCCGTTTGCAGTTGTATTAAGCTGTATTGATAGCCGTACTTCTGCGGAACTTATTTTCGATCAAGGTTTAGGAGATATTTTCAGTGTGCGAATTGCGGGTAACTTTGCTAATCAAGATATTTTAGGATCGATGGAATTTGGTTGTAATGTAGCTGGTTCTAAATTGATTGTTGTCTTAGGACACTCTAAATGTGGCGCATTGAAAGGCGGATTAGATGCTGCTGCAATTCACACAACGGAAATGAATAATTTGTGTCATTTGGTTGATCATTTCAATCCAATTATCGACGAAATTATAAAAGAAGGAGAAGAACGTTCTTCTAAAAATGCAGATTTGTTAGAAAGATTAAATCACCAAAACGTTATACAAACAATAGAAGATATTCGTAATCAAAGTACAACGCTTAACACCTTAGAAAAAGAAGGGAAAATCAAGATTGTAGGTGCAAACTACTGTGTAGATTCTGGTGTTGTTACTTGGTTATAAGAACAATTAATTCTTTAGATAAGATTTTTAGTAATGTAAAAGCCACTCTGCGAGTGGCTTTTGTTATTTAGAAGTAAATGTTTTCCATTCCTTAAATCTACTATCAATCTTTGCTTCAATAAACAAATAATTTTGTTCTGAATCTTCAACATGATAAACAGATTTTTCGTCAATAATCTTCTCAAATATCTTTGTGTAATCATCCAAATATGATCCATAATTCTTAGAAAAATCACTATTAACTTCGTAGTAATCATTTGTAAATTCCCTTCCAATATCACTTAAATCAGCAGACAAAAACTTACCATCTGAATATCGATTAATAAACTCCGCTCCTGTCATTGTGTTATTTTTCACAGAATCAATTCCAGCTTGTGAATCTTCTTTTAATTCTGAGGAAATTAAATCATTATCAATACACCATTTCATATACATACCAATATGAGTTGACGCATTTTCTTGAGCTAAATCATTTGGAAAATCATTTCCGTAATGCCAAGAAGCATCATCATATTTAGAAATTTCTTTAGAAGAACTTTCTTTCTGTTTTAAACAATTTATATTCAAAACAAGTACTATAAGTAGAAATATTTTTTTAATTATTTTCAATTAATTTTCGTTTTTTATAATGGTTTAAATGGTATCACTCCTTTTTTAATCAGCTCAGATTTTATTCTATCTGCATAATTATTCGCAAATTTTTCTTTTTCCTTTTTCGGAAGATTTGTATAAATATCATTTCGTTTCTCCCATTCATCAAATTCTTCATCTCCATAACCTGGTTTTTCTACTTGTTCAAAATAATGCACATAATGTCCAAATTCATGTAATAATGTTCTATACAACTGTGTACTTCTAGCAAATTCAGGTTCTATTTTAGATGTAAAATATTTATTACTTTCTTCAAATATATGTCCGTCATTTTTAAGTCTTTCAAATTCTTTTCGTTCATCAACTGATAGTTTCTTATTCAAAATCAATCGTGATTCTTTATCAATAAATTCTAAAATAATAGCAGGAAAATCTTTTCTTTCAAATTCATATAAATAAATTAATCTTCCCCAAACACTCGAAATAATTTGCTCCTTTCGCTTTGGTTGTCTCAAAACTATAAATTTTAATTCTCCATAATCCTCAACAGGTATATTTGAAATTATTTTCACAATATCATTTATTGAACATGCGTGAACAGAATTTGGTCTAGTATCTTCTACTACAAACACGAACTCATGATTATTAATAATCCTACTTTCTTTTTTATAAGTTGTTAGTTTTTCATAAAAAGATTGATAATTACCATAGGGAGTAGAAATCGTCAGTTTATTATTCTGACCAAAACCCTGTTTGACTGTACCTATATTTCTATTTCTTCTCGAAGGATTAAACATTATCAACTATTTCTTTAAAAATTTCTCATCAATAAATCAACACATTAGCACGTTACCCCTTCTTCGGCAATTCTTTCAAGAAATTATATCTTTTTTGAACAAAATCCATCATACAATAAAAATGATTTAAACCATTGGTAACCATCAACAATTGAGAACCTAACACAATATTGTAACGTGCAATTTGATCAAAAGTTGTTTGCGAAATTGCAATATGCGGCGCTTTACATTCCACCATAATAAATGGTTTTTCTTGCTGATAAACGACAATATCTGCACGTTTTCGCATTCCTGTAATATCAATTGCAACTTCCAATGCAATCGCAGTAGTTGAATAACCCAAATCGTTGATTAAATAATTCAGAACGTGTTGCCTAACCCATTCTTCAGGCGTATAGACCAACCATTTTTTTCGAATCAAACAAAAGATATACAATTTATCTTGGGCTTGTTTCAATCTTATTTGGTATTTTTCGGAAAAATTTAATTGTACTAATTCAGTCATTGTATGAGTCCTGTAGAATCTTTGATCAAAGATATAAAAAACAAAAACTATAAACCGATTTACTTCTTGGCGGGCGACGAGCCGTTTTTCATCGATCAGGTAACTGATTTGTTGGAAGCGAATATTTTACCAGAAGAAGAAAAAGGTTTTAACCAAACAATAGTTTACGGACAAGATGTAGAAGTTGGACAATTGATTGGAATGGCGCGTCAATATCCGATGGGTGCAGAAAAATCTGTAGTGATTGTAAAAGAGGCACAACATCTTAGCCGTTCGATAGATCAGTTGGAAATGTATGCGAATCAAGTACAAGATTCGACGGTTTTAATTATCAATTACAAAGGAAATTCACTTGATAAACGAAAGAAAATCTACAAAGTTCTGAATGAAAAAGGGTATTACCACGAATTCAAAAAAATTTATGAAAGCGAGTTACCTGCTTGGATAGAACAAAAAGTTGGAGATAATCAATTTAAAATTGAACCAAAAGCAAAATTTCTATTGACGGAATATGTGGGTGCAGATTTATCTCGTTTGAACAATGAATTAGAAAAACTCTTTACAATTGTTGGTGCAGATAAAACTATCACACCAAATCATATTGAGGAACATATTGGGATTAGTAAAGATTATAATGTGTTCGAACTTCGAAATGCAATCGAAACGAAGAACATCGAAAAAGCATTCAAAATCATTAAATATTTCGAGAAAAATCCAAAGGATAACCCGTACGTCGTTTCAATCACAACAATTTTTAATCTGTTTACAAACATCATTCAAATTCATGTTACCCCAGATAAATCGAAGCAAAATTTGGCAAAAGTCTTAGGAATAAACCCCTACTTTGTACAAGGAATGATGACGGCTGCGAGTAATTATCCGCTGAAAAAAGCTACGAGAATTATCTCATTTATTCGTGAATATGATTTGAAAGGAAAAGGTGTTGGAACTACTGGAAATGTGACACCAAGCCAATTATTGATTGAATTAGTGTATAAAATTATGAATCTATAATTTTCATCTATCTAATGAATCAAGAAAACTAAATAAGAAAGACTAAATTTGTAAAAAAATAAAACAACACAATGGAAA
>NZ_JASCQG010000030.1 GCF_030005555.1 Empedobacter sedimenti
CGGGGTGTAGCGTAGCCCGGTCATCGCGCCTGCTTTGGGAGCAGGAGGTCGCAGGTTCGAATCCTGCCACCCCGACAGATTGAAAAACCTTTGCAAATTTTGCAAAGGTTTTTTTTTATACATTTATTTTATGAATTCAATCTTAAAAGATAAAGGGTCTCTTATATCATACGCTCTTGCTTTTGCCTTTATTTTGGCAATGATTCTGAGTGCTATTTTACTCAAAGACAAAGAAATTATCTTACCAGAAATTGCTGCTTTAACTGCTGGAATAATTATCTTTAGAGAAAATAAATGGATTCAAAGACCATTTCATATCTTTTTACTTCCGACAATTACAGCTATTTTAGGGTTTGGAATTAATTTTTTACCACTTCAGCTTTCATTAAAACTAATCTTAGTCTTAATCGCATTGTTACTTACATTAAGGTTATTCAAAAGTCAGTTAGCACCAGCTTTAGCTACTGGTTTATTACCAATTGTAACAAATGCTCACTCTCCTTTATTTCTTATTGCGATTCTTGTTTTTGTATTTTTACTTTACCTTTCAATAAAATTATTCAGAATAAAACCTACCGAAAATTCAGTTCCAATAAATTATATCGGTCATAATAGATGGTTAATTGGAATCTGCTTGACGTGGTTTTTGATTTGTTATCTAACTGGATATAGCTATTTTTCTGCAATCCCTCCTGTAATTGTTATTTCTTTTGAAACATTAAACAATCCTGCATTAAAACTATATATACGATTAAAACGAATCTTAGTGATATTTTTAGCAAGTTTAATTGGTTGTTTAACGATAAAATACTTAGACAACTTACTACTTGCCGGATTAATCGATTTAATACTTGTTGCTATTCTACTTATATTACTGGATTTACGACTACCACCAGCTTTTGCAATGGTTATACTACCAATGATATTACCCGAAAAGTCATTGTTCTATTTACCAATCGCGACACTTATTATGAGTACATTTTTTATGTTAACAATTTATATTATTCAGAAAAAAATGTATCCTAAACCAATAGATTTTTAAGGAAAATTAGAATAAATTTTATTCAATTCTTTTGGATTAAAAATAAATATAATGAAACAAATTTCTTAAATCATCCACCATAATCATTCCTCTATTCACAATCGAAATGTCTGCATAAATTTTTTTTTACATATATTTAACAAATTAATACATCACACGTGAGTCAAAAAGAAAATACTGGAGGCAATGAATTGAAAAGAGGTCTTACAAACCGACACATTCAATTAATTGCCTTGGGAGGAGCAATTGGTACTGGTTTATTTCTTGGAATTGGACCTGCCGCAGTACTTGCCGGACCTTCTGTAATTTTAGGTTATGCAATTGCAGGAATTATTGCATTTTTTATTATGCGTCAATTAGGCGAAATGGTTGTTAACGAACCTGTTTCAGGAAGTTTTAGTCACTTTGCTTACAAATATTGGGGTTCATTTGCTGGATTTGCTTCTGGTTGGAATTATTGGATTCTATACATTTTGGTAAGTATGTCCGAACTAACTGCAATTGGTATTTACGTTCAATTTTGGTGGCCAGAAATTCCTCTTTGGGCATCAAGTTTATTCTTTTTCCTTGTCATTAATGCATTAAATTTTGCATCTGTAAAGGTATATGGAGAAGCAGAATTTTGGTTTTCTATCATTAAAGTTGTTGCAATTTTAGCCATGATTGCTTTCGGATCTTATCTATTATTCAGTGGAACAGGAGGCGAACAAGCAACTATTCAAAATTTATGGAACAACGGAGGTTTTTTCCCGAAAGGAATATTATCTGGCAATAGCGATCAAGGCTTTCAAGGTTTATTAGCCGCTATGGCGTTAATCATGTTTTCTTTTGGAGGTTTAGAATTAATTGGAATTACAGCTGCAGAAGCTGAAAATCCAGAAAAAAATATTCCGAAAGCGACAAATCAGGTTATTTACAGAATTTTAATTTTTTATGTAGGTGCTTTAGTTATCTTATTTTCACTTTCGCCTTGGGCAAATATAACAGATGAGAGTAGTCCATTTGTAATGGTTTTTGAGAATCTAAATACAATTGATGTCAATCTTTTTGGTAAAACAATTCCGTTCTCTAAAATAATTGCAAACGCATTAAATCTTATTGTATTAACAGCCGCATTATCAGTTTACAATAGCTCTGTTTATAGTAATAGCCGTATGTTGTATGGATTAGCAGAACAAGGAAATGCACCAAGCTTCTTGAAAAAGTTAAACAAAAATCATGTGCCTATTATGGCGATCTTGGTTTCCTCATTTTTTGCAGCAATCTGTATTGTGATCAATAAAATTGTTCCAGAAAAAGCTTTTGCTATTTTGATGTCTTTAGTTGTTTCGACTCTAATTATCAATTGGATGATGATTTCTATAACACATCTAAAATATCGTCAACAAAAAACGAAAGAAAATCACAAAACATTATTTCCTTCTTTCTTGTATCCGATTAGTAACTACATCTGTATTATTTTCTTATTAGGAATTTTAGTGATCATGTGGTTTACAGGATTAAAAATTTCGGTAGAATTAATTCCTGTTTGGATGGTTTTCCTCTACATTTCGTACTTATTTGTAAAGGCAAATAAAAAGAAAAACGCTTCTTAATCATATAAAAAAACCACTCAAATGAGTGGTTTTTTTATATATCTAATCTACTATTACAAATGTTTTTTCACTTGCTCTACCAAAAACTCTTTTGGTCTTGCACCGCTTTCTTTCCAAAGCAATTCACTATTCTTAAAAATCGCAAAAGTAGGTACACTTCTTACTTGAAATCTTGCTGCTAAATCTTGGTATTTATCAATATCAACTTTCAAGATTTTAACATCGTCTCCTAATTCTTCTTTTACTTGTTGCAAAACTGGTCCCATCATCTGACATGGACCACACCATGTGGCAAAAAAATCTAACAAAACTGGTTTGTCTGAATTTATAATTTCTTCAAATGTCATCGTTTTCTCTTCTTTTTGTTCTGAATTATTTTTACGATTGAATAAATTTTTGAACATAATTTTATTATATAATATTTAAAAAAGCACTCTCGAAAGAGTGCTTCATAACTAGCTTGACTAATTATTAACCTAACCTATGAAAAATTTATTCTACTGTTAGTACAACTAACATTTTATATTTATCAAAAGAAATACCATAGTTAAATTACTGACATCCTGAATGTTATATTTAACTAAATTTAAGAAATTTGCGTCAAAAACTGACTTTTTTAAACCTTAGAAACTATAACTCGCAAACAAATTTTGGGTTTACTGACTTTATTTCCTCAATTACTGCCATAATTTCTTCTTTTGTCGAATTTTCTTCTAAACGCTTCAATTGAGCTGCATTCAACCCGATCATTTGCATAAAAACAACTTTACCATGAGGCGTATCAATTTCACGCAAATCATCGTCCATTACAAAAGCTACACCAACGATATCTGTTTCGCTTTCTGCGCGTATTGGTCCTCCTAGAGGTAAAAATTGGTATTCATCAAACCAAACCTTAGTTTCGTTGACAAATCGTCCCAAGTTATTCATTAACTGAATTACCCAAAAAGGATCTTCGCCATTATCATCTTTCACAGGCTTTACACGAAACGAGAACTCAAATCCCCATTTACTAAAATCTGCTCCAACGCTTTCTTCAGAATAATATAGATGCGACATTCCGTAACTAACCAAATGATGATAACCATTTACATCATAGACTGCCACACCATCCAAAGGCTCGTCTCCTCCTTGAAAAGACATCACTTGTGGTGAATAAAAACGTGGTTCTAAATCTCCGTAAATTTGTTTTAAACGTTTCTCTATTGATAAAGCACCAACCGCTTGATCTTGTTTATATTGTTGTTTGTATTCTTCTAAATTCATGCTACAAAAATAGTTTATCCAATCTTAATTCTCAGTTAAAGACATAAAAAAAGAGAGCTTCTTGTTAGAAACTCTCTTTGTAGTAGCGAGGACCGGACTATATAATATTCTCTGTATCTCTCACTATCACTAAGATTTTTTCATCTATATTTTTTATGTATGCCTAATTGTATGCCTTTAATATGGTTTACCAATAGAAACACCTAATTATTTACCAGGAGTTATAAAAATACTACATTGACACAATTGAACTAACTACCAGGTTCTGAATCTTAATATCTGATTTTATGTAATAGTTTTTGATTAGCAAATAGTCATCAATATTATATCTTTCTATTTCTTTAGTTGATTTAATTAATACACACACTAATATATCCCAATAAAAGATTAACTCTATTTGAATATCTTTAAAATTGTTGCCTACATAAAGATAACTATCATAGCCAATAATCCTATCATATAATACTTCAACTTCAAACTCTACCTCTTCATAATACATCCCTATTTTAAATGGTATGTATATTTTGTTCATTTGTGTTCAATTATATTTTAAAGAAAAAACCACCCATAACTGAGTGGCTTTATATTAAATAGTTATTATACACCGAGATTTACTCTTTATAATAAGTTCCTTCATATGCTTGTTCATTAGAATTACCTGTTGAAGTAAATTCTATCTTTTTATCATTAATATATGTTACTTTTTGTACATATGTTAAACTTACTCCTTTAGGAAAAGTCATTGTTAATACATCACCTTTCAATTCATAAGTACCTTTTTCTGAGTCAAATTCATTTGCTTTACCTCCAGACCAATATGAATAAACAACTGTTTTATCCTTTGAGAAAGTAAATGAATTATTTGTTGTATAACCTACTTCTTTGGGGTCTTCAAAATACCATTTACCTATTAATTTTTGAGTTGATGTATTTTCTATTGATGAATCATCATCATTTGAGCAATTAAATAATAATGCTGAACTCATTAGCATTATATGTAATCTTCCCCTTGTTAGGAACATTTAAAAGTATAGTTTTTATTTAATATTATTGTATTATTATTTTGATTAATTTGAAATGTAGGAAAATCATTAGGATTTTTGACCTTACCATATTT
>NZ_JASCQG010000031.1 GCF_030005555.1 Empedobacter sedimenti
TGTTCATTGTTTTTTTTGATTTAAATTAAACTTATATACTTCATTTACTTGGTATGTGTCTTAAAATCTCTGCTAACGTTATGTATATGAGCTGTGGCGTGTCTCGGCACTAACCTCTCCAAATATAAACTAACTTTGGCAAACCGCAGGATTTTCCAAATAGGCACAGAACGAGCTATAGCTTATATACGGTGTTGTGCGTTCGTAATTATTTTTTTTTGTTCAAGAAATAATCAATTGATATTTATATAGCAATCCTTCTAGTTGAAATGCAGAAAATTTTGCTTTTTTAAGTTTGTTAAATTCAGGGTCAATAGCGAAGTTTTTTGCATTTCTAAAGTCCGCCTTTTCAAGTATAGTATTTAAAAACCTCGTTCCTGTAAGGTCTGTGTCATTAAAAACTGCTGAAGATAAATCCGATTCAGTAAAATCTGCTTCTTTAAGAGAACATTTTACAAAGTGCGTATTCTTTAACTTTGTCCCAAAAAATGTAGAATAATCCATAATACAATTCTCAAATCTGAAAGAAAATGCAAAATTGTTGCATCTTGTAAAATCAATTCCAAGAATTTTGCTTCCTATAAAGCTTGCGTTTCTAAAACCCGTTCCTTCTATTTCTGTCATTGAAAAGTTACAGTCCTGAAAAGTGCATTCTTCAAAACTATTTCCTCTCAAGTCACTTTTTACGAAAATGCACGATATAAACTTACATTTAAAAAATTCTCTATTTCTTAATGTTTTTCCAGAATAATCAACATTTTTAAATTCTTTGTTCTCGTGAGTTATTATTTCATTTGTCATTTTTATATTTTTCTAATTTTGAGTGAGTTTTTCTATGACGCACAACATAGTAATTTACGAAGTAAATAATAGAAAAGTTTCGTGAAATATTCCCTATATCCGTATTTCGTGTAATTACTTTGTTAAAAGTAATAAATTCTTTGATAGTCTATATTATCTAAATAACATTTGTATGAATAGCGAGGTTTTTATTTAAAATTTTTAAATTCTCAATCATGGATCACGAAACTCTACAATTGATACTTTATTAATCTATTTCATTACTTAACATAATCGAAATTATACACCTTTTTGAAATGGGTTAAATTATTGATTTTAAAGTAGTGCCGTTTTGGATAAATTATTTTAGGTTTGAAAATGCTCTGAATGGCGCATTCTGCCGTTGAAACGACATATCCAAATCGGACAAAATAAAGCCTTAGTATTTGAAATACTAAGGCTTTATTTAAAAAGGTCAGAATGAGAACCTATTCTAGTTAAATGAATTTCTTTTTTATTTTCATCAAATTGAAACCAAATAAGAAGTAAATCAGAATTAATGTGACACTCCCAATAATCTTTATAATCACCAATAAGTTTATGAGCTTTCATTTTTAAAGGCAGATTATCAGCACCCCCTTTAATTAATAATTCTAAGCACTTTTCAATATCTTGAATTTTCTTAGGTGCTTTTTTAAATTTTTTAAAATCCTTTTTAAATTGAGTGGAGAATATTAATTTGTAGTTAGTCATCAAGTAGATTTTTTAGATAACCTTTTAGTTTAGATGGGTCACTTACCGAATCAAGATTTTCTGAATTGTTTTTTAATTCCTCCATTGCAGAAATAGTTTCTGAATTAGGAATAGAGTATCCTGTTGCATCTAGAAGTATTGTTTCAATATAATTATTAAAACTTCTATTTGACTTAATAGCTTCTTTTTTTAGAAATTCATAAAGATTATTATTTATCCTTAAAGAAGTTAATCTTTTTTCTTTAGTATTCATAATGAATTAATTTGTAATACAAATGTAATCATTAATAATTTAAAATTGCCACCATCTTTTTTTCTTTTCTGGTATTTGATCTGCTTGGTTTAATTCCGGTTCTTTTTTTGGGGCTTCTAAAAGGAGAATTGTCTTTTGTAAGTCGATTATTCTACCCTCTTTTTCTTGTAAAAGCAACTCTTTATTCTTTAATTCTTGTTCATGTAAAGATTTATTTAATCTTATTTCTTGTTCATATAGAGCAAGTTTAGTTTTTAAATCATTTAACTCATTATTAGTTGGTCTTTTGTTGGTCATGTCTATGTTTTGGGTAGGTCGTTTATTTTCTTTTTGTACAGCCTCATAGACAGAGAAAAGATAATTTACTTCAATTAAATTTTTATTCCCTTTTTTTTGGATATATGGCTTAGACTCTTCTTTTGCAAATAATCTTCGTATTGTTTTTTCACTTTTATTAGTTTTTTCGCAAGCTTTTTTTATATCAATGTAATTCATGAAGGTGATTTTTGTCTAGTTGGTCAAATGTAGGACATGTCTAGTAAATGACCATGTGTTAAGTAGGTCATTTATTTAAGTACTTTTCTTCAAAAATCTGTTCAGATTTATTTTTTAAAGAACCAATAAGGTATGCTTTTAGATTTTTAATTTCATAGACTACAGATTGAGCTTTTAGTTCGACTAAGAAATCCAATAGTTCCTCTTCAGAAAGATGATTATATAGACTTTCAAATAAGCTAAGATTGTTGTTTAATTCTTTATCGGTAAACTCGTAATTGTACTTTAAATAATCTTCTATGTTTTTAGGAATAAACCAACGATTTGACATTTGTTTCATTGCTTTTTGTTTTTTCAATGATTCATCTTCAAATTGCGGTTGATGGATCGGAATAAAACGAATACCTGTAATCTTTCGACCTGTTTTAATTCTCTCATAATAAAATGTATAAGGACTGCATTTATCAAGTTCAATTTTTGCAGGCTCTACAACTTTTTCTATAAATCCAGAAGGTCTGTTTTTATATTTACCGATTAGACCAAATATTTCTTTTAAATCATCTATAGAGTAATTTATAGGTTTTTTTTGGTTGGAAAGTAATTCATAAAATCGCATAGAATAAACACTCTCAAATTCCATTGCAGTTTTTAACTCGTATTTTTTAAAACCTTTCGAAAAATCTAAAAAAGCTTCTACAATTTCTTCTCTTAAAGTAAATTGAACATCTTCTTTGTACTTTTCTAACTCAGGGAAGTATAAAATATTAATAGTTTTCCATACTCTATCATCCTCATATTCAAATCCTTTTTTTTCTAAAGAAAGTAAAGCTTTTTTTATTTGAGCATGATTTTTATCTTCTTCATTTTTTTTGAATGCTGAAAAGGGAAATATGAATTCGAAAAGTTTTTTATTTCCGTGTTGGTACTCCCTTAAAGAGTATCTCATATTTAACTCCTTCCCCTCTATTAAAGATTGCAATTGTTCAATGATTCGATATAGAATACGCTTTTCATAAACTGAATAATCATATTTCGCAGTTGTTAAAATATAAGATTGTAATACTTCTTTATTATTGATTTTCATATTAGTGAAACTTTACTACCACAAAGATAATACTTTCTACCACTTGTAAAATAGTAAGAGGTAGAAAGTATTATAAAAGTTGCAGTTGGGTTAAATCAAAGTATTATAAAAGTGGTAATAAAGTATTATAAAAGTGGTAGTAAGACTTTTTTCAATCCTTGTAATATATATGATATACACATATATATCCGTTTTTTGTCGAAAGTCGATAAGTTATGTTAGATAAGCTATGTTTAATTAATACAAAAACATGGTAATTTTTTAGTTTTTAAGGGTGTGATTTTCTTCGAAAAATCACTTTTGGGAGCTTGCGTGAAATACATTGTTTTCGTTAGAGTGGAAAAACAAAAACAAATTGACGTGACTTTTTTATGCGCACCAGGGGGGGGGCGGATTTTTTATTTTTGATAAATTTATCTAATTTAATTAACTGATTTTTAATTCATTAATGTATTTCTGTTGCTCAAATTTTATGTTTAACCATAAATTTGAAAGCGAAACGATTTTAAAACGGCTTCTTTTGAGGTCGTTTTTTTTGCGTTTTAAGACATTTTTTTTTAATCATTAGGAAATTATAGCAAAAAGTATTTAAAGCTATTTAAAGCTAAATATTAACTATCTACAAGCTTATTCACTCCTTAATTTGAGTTAAAAACAAGTGGCTTTTTAATTATTAGATAAAATAACAATGAAGAATGACCAAAGTAAAACAAATCAAAAGAAAACAAAGGTAAGTTTCGCACCATTAAATTTTAGCATAAAGCCGTTTCACTTTTTATATAAAATTTAGTGATGCTGCACTTGTTGAAATGGCTTTCTTTTTTTTCGTTTTTTCTTTTCTAAAATGGTTTTTTTAAGCTAAATTTTCTTAAAAAATCTCTTAAAATTTCAATTAGATGCAAGATATGGATTTGTGTAGACACTCAAATCACAATATTGCCTTTTCAGAAAAAAGGAAAGTAAAAATCGGAACTCTTTTTTACGTGAAATTTGATAGTAATTGTGAGTAGCGAGAGGGAACTCCACACGATGGAGTTATAATATTGGTTATCATTGATTTAGTATTTTTAAAAAAATTAAATGTATGTTTTTTGTACATACATTTTAGTTTTTTTTCTTATATATGATTGCTAATCAATTTTTTATGTGTGTAATTATCTACATACATTTTGATATTTACTAATTTTGGAGAAAATTATATACAGAGAAAAATCGATCAAAATTGAGTATTCCGAATGAAAGTAGGAATAGCAAGCAGTAATCACGGAGACCGAGATTGGTTTTTATATTCCTATGATTTACAAATTGTTATAAATAATAATACATACTTTATAAATTAAAAAGTATGTATTATAAGTGTAACTTGTTGATATATAATGTTGTTAACTTACTCTCTAAAAGTATGTTTTTCAAAATAAGCAAGTAGTATAAAATGCATCGTTTTATTAATTTTTATACTAAAATCAGAAAATAGCAAGGTGTGTTTTTTGTTGCAAAAAACTTAGGATAATGACATGAAAAAACCTCCAAATGGAGGTTTATATTTTACATAAAAGGTGTTATAATTTCACCAAACTTTGAGTTAGCAGAGGTTTTTTATTTATCAGCATGTTTAACCCC
>NZ_JASCQG010000032.1 GCF_030005555.1 Empedobacter sedimenti
TGTTCATTGTTTTTTTTGATTTAAATTAAACTTATATACTTCATTTACTTGGTATGTGTCTTAAAATCTCTGCTAACATAGTAATTTACGAAGTAAATAATAGAAAAGTTTCGTGAAATATTCCCTATATCCGTATTTCGTGTAATTACTTTGTTAAAAGTAATAAATTCTTTGATAGTCTATATTATCTAAATAAAATTTGTAGAATAGCGAGGTTTTTATTTAATACTTTTAAATTCTCAATCATGGATCACGAAACTCTACAATTGATACTTTCTTAATCTATTTCATTACTTAACATAATTGAAATTATACACCTAAATATTTTAGGTTAAAACATTGATATTGTGATAGTGCCGTTTTGAATAAATAATTTTAGGTTTGAAAATGCTCTGAATGGCGCATTCTGCCGTTGAAACGACATATCCAAATCGGACAAAATAAAGCCTTAGTATTTGAAATACTAAGGCTTTATTTTATATTTTTCAATAATTCTTTTATTTCTTCATCTGAAATAGAATCTTGATCGCTTTTATCATAAATAGATAGTAGATAAACAGTTTCGTTTTCGATTAAGATATGAGTAATGACTCTTGCTCCACCACTTTTACCCTTTCCTTTAGATTTTATAGCTAAGCGTACTTTGTAGCAGTTGTTTCCTAAGTTTGTTCCAAGAGTAGGATTTTGTTCTAATTCCTCAAATAGAGAAGAAAGATCGTCTTTAATGGAGCGATACTTTTTTCCTAATCTTTTCGCTTGTTTTAGAAACTCTGGAACAGCAATAATACTATAACTCATTTAGTAACTCTTTAGTCGAAATTCCTTTTAATTTAGCGTCCTTTATTAAATTCAATTCATTAACGGCTTGAGAAATTTCATCTTTGATATTACTTGAGTTATTTTGTTTTGTAATTTTCATTTTTAAAGCTTTTGCAAATGCTTTTAATGCCTTAGCTTCTTCGGATGTAGATGGCTCTACTATATAGATTTCTTGTGTTGTCATAATTTTAATTCTTTAATAATGAACGTAACTAATCTGAAAACAAAAATACAAAAACTGTACAAGTTATTTTTATTGAGTTACTTGTTTATTTATTTCATCTAAAATAGATAATTGATTTTTAGATGCATTTTTTTGTTTTTTCATTTCTTTTTCAATTGTAATGGAATGATCGTTTCCGTGTTGAAAAAGTATATATTCGATATATTTTTTCAAACTCATTCCGTTTGCAGAAGCAAGGATAGATAAACGTCTTTGTGTTTCTAAATCCAAATCAATTAATTTTCTTTTCATATCTGGAGGAATTATTGGTCTAATCCTTTTTCTTTTGCTTCAATAAAATTGCGTTGTTGAAAAACATCAATCATTTTTTGATGCATTTCTAAATGCTTTTGGTAAGTCTGTTTATGATACTCTAATTCATTTAGAAGTGTCTGAATATATTCTTTAGAATCATCTAATCTATTTTTTGATTCTTCAATCTTCTCTTTCAATAAAGGGTATTCAGTTAGTCTTTTTTGAAACTCTAAATATTCTTCTTGAGAAAAAGCTTCAATAATATCAAATTCTTCATTCTCTACATCAGAATTAGTGTCCGCAGGTTGTCCGTAGGTTGTCCGTAGGTTGTCCGCTGAATATTTATTTATAATAAAATTAAATGCGTCTTCTGATAGTAGATATTTACCTTCTATTTTAGATATTTCTTTATCTATGTATCTTCTGACTGTTCTATCAGAGACTTTTAGTTTTTTTGAAATATCGGTTGTGGTGAATTTTATTTCCTCCATTTTGTTTAATAATTACATGTCCGCAGGTTGTCCGTGGGTTGTCCGCGTATTTAGAAATTTATTTTCAAATATTTGTTCAAACTTCTTCTTTAATGCTCCAATAATAAATCCTTTTCGATTGTCTGCATATGTTGAAGGTTCTCGAAGATCGGTAAGAAAATCTAATAAAACTTCTTCAGATAAATTATTATACAAACTTTCAAATAAATTCAAATTATTGTTCAATTCTTTATCTGTAAAATCGAAATTATGTTTTAAATAATCCTCAATATTTTTTGGAATAAACCAACGATTAGACATTTGTTTATTCAAGTTCTTTCTTTGGATATTTTCACTATCAAATTGAGGTTGATAAATAGGAATAAATCTTATAGAAGTTATTTTTTTACCTGTTTTGATTTTCTCATAGTGAAATGTGTAAGGAGATTTTTCGTCTAATTCCTTTTTTGCAGAATCAACGACCCTTTTTATAAAATTATTTGTATCCTGATATTTATTCTCAATTAAGAACATTTTTTTTAAGTTGTCAATAGAATAATTAATCGGTTTTTTTTGTTCCGAAATAAGCTCATAAAATCGCATAGCGTAAGTTGTTTCAAAACTAAGCGCAATATCTAATCTTAATTTCCTAAAACCTTTCGCAAAATTTATTAGAACTTCAACAACTCTTGGGTTTAGTTCAAACTCTACATATTCATTTCTTTTGTATGCTTTAGGTTTTTCAATTAATCGAACTAATTCCCATAAGTCGTCATCTTCATACTCAAATGATTTACTTTCTAAAGATTTTAGAGCATTTTTAAATTGCTGATGATTTTTATCGTCGGTAGATTTTAGAAGAGAATTATAGGGAATTTTAATTTTATAACTATCGTCATCTTTTTTAATTAGAGAATATTTTTTATTCAACTCCTTCCCTTCAATTAAGAACTGAAACTGTTCAATAATTCTATAAAAAATTCTTTTCTCAAAAACTTTATAATCGTATTTTGCGGTTGTCAAAATATACGACTGTATTAGTTCCTTCTCTTTAATAATCATTCAAGTATGGTTTATCTCCAACAAAATTAATACTAAAAAATTTAAAAACCAACATATAACTTTGTAAGTTGGAGTTAGTATTACAAAAGTTGGAGTTTGATTGTTTTTTAGTATTACAAAAGTTGGAGTTAAGTATTACAGAAGTTGGAGTTGATAATTTTTAAATCTTTTTAATAACTATGATATTCAATTTAATATCCGTTTTTTGTCGAAAGCCGATAAGTTATGTTAGATAAGCTATGTTTAATTAATACAAAAACATGGTAATTTTTTAGTTTTTAAGGGTGTGATTTTCTTCGAAAAATCACTTTTGGGAGCTTGCGTGAAATGCACTGTTTTCGTTGGAGTGAAAAAAACAAAAACAAATTGACGTGACTTTTTTATGCGCACCAGGGGGCGGGCGGACTTTTTATTTTTGATAAATTTATCTAATTTAATTAACTGATTTTTAATTCATTAATGTATTTTTGTTGCTCAAATTTAATGTTTAACCATAAATTTGAAAGCGAAACGATTTTAAAACGGCTTCTTTTGAGATCGTTTTTTTTGCGTTTTAAGACATTTTATTTTTAATCATTAGGAAATTATAGCAAAAAGTATTTAAAGCTGTTTAAAGCTAAAAAATAACTATATACAAGCTTATTCACTCCTTAATTTGAGTTAAAAACAAGTGGGTTTTTAATTATTAGATAAAATAACAACGAAGAATGACCAAAGTAAAACAAATCAAAAGAAAACAAAGGTAAGTTTCGCATCATTAAATTTTAGCATAAAGCCGTTTCACTTTTTATATAAAATTTAGTGATGCTGCACTTGTTGAAATGGCTTTCTTTTTTTTCGTTTTTTCTTTTCTAAAATGTGTTTTTTTAAGCTAATTTTTCTTAAAAAATCTCTTAAAATTTCAATTAGATGCAAGATATGGATTTGTACGGACATAGTAAATCACAATATTGCCTTTTCAGAAAAAAGGAAAGTAAAAATCGGAACTCTTTTTTACGTGAAATTTGATCGGAATAGTGAGTAGCGAGAGGGAACACGGGAGCGTGTTGTTAATTTATTGGTTATCAAATGTATATTTATTTTAAAATTTTGAAATGTATGTTTTTTGTACATACATTTTAGTTTTTTTTCTTATATATGATTGCTAATCAATTCTTTATGTGTGTAATTATCTACATACATTTTGATATTTACTAATTTTGGAGAAAATTATATACAGAGAAAAATCGATCAAAATTAAGTGATCAAAAACTATCGTTTTTATGTTTTTGAAAAAAAGCAAGAGGATACCGTACAAGGTTCGGTATTTGCTTGATTTTTAAATAGTTGAAAATGTTGTTTTTTACGAAAATGGAACATTTTTTAAATAAGTAATTGACAATCAGTATTTAAAAATGGAACATTTAACAGTTTTTAACATAAAATAAGCTTTTTTTGAATAAAATACAATAATGTAATATGTTTAAAATTTTAATATGATTGATGGAATTTTAAAAAAGGAAAAAAGTATAATGTAGGGGAAGTTATTTTTGATGAATTATTAATAGTTTAAATCGATAGTTTAAATTGTGAAATTGAGATGAAAAAATAGTATTCCGAATGAAAGTAGGAATAGCAAGACGGAATCGGGGAAATCCCAATTCGATTTACATTCCTTTGATTTACAAATTGTTATAAATAATAATACATACTTTATAAATTAAAAAGTATGTATTATAAGTGTAACTTGTTGATATATAATGTT
>NZ_JASCQG010000033.1 GCF_030005555.1 Empedobacter sedimenti
AAAAAATAATAAATTTATAAACCAAACACTCTCTTAATTTTTAGCAAGAGGTGTCTCATTTATTTTGACAACATACAGCTTCTGCTCTGTTAAGAATAACCTCCTCGCTACGTAAAATAATTGAATATTCATTTTGTCCATTTACAGTAGAATATTGTTTGTATTTAGAAGCATAGTAATACTTTTTACCACTAGAGTCATTAATAGATCCAATCCAATTTTTCAAACGCAAATCATTAGTTGTAAAAGAATTCACAAATTCTGGTTGCAAAGAAATATTATAAGGAGGAGCAGAACGCAAGTAATGTATGTTAGCTTCGTAAGTAGTAGCTGTTGCAGATGTAGGGGATAGTTGCCAAATAGTAGATGAATTATCTTTTAGGTAAGCTTTGCTTATATCTTGTTGCAATTCGAAAGATGTATTTTGAGCAAGATCATCTGTTATTTTTATAACATCATCCCATCTTTTTTGAATCAAATATAAACGAGATAAGATTAGTTGAGCCGCTTCTTTAGAAGGTATAAAACGTGCGCCTATGGCAGTATTTGTAGCTAATAAACTTTTAGCTGTTAATACATCAGCTTCAATTTTATTATAAATATCAACTATTTTATCTTTTGATACATGTTGAGAAATGGTATAATCACTTGTTGTTACATACGGTATTTCTCCAAAAGTTTGTACCAAATATAAGTGTAGTAACCCTCTCATAAAAAGAGCTTCGCCCTTCAACTGATTTGCTAAATTCACCTCAATCAAAGTCGATCTTTCAATTCCTTCTATTATACGATTTGTTTGATAAATTTGATTATATGTTTTTTGCCACAAAGCTGTTACAGCACTAGATTCTGGTCGAATATTTAATTTATAAAATTGATCTAATACACTATTAGCCATTTGATAGGAAATCAATTCATCTGTATAACAACCAAAATATACACCTCCGCCAGAAGACCCACCAGATAGAAATCCATCTGTTTTTAATGAATTATAAAGACCAGCAAGAGCAGAGCGAACTAATTTACCATCTTTAAAAACCGTTTCTTGTGTAATTTGGTCTTGAGGTAAATCTAGCTCAATAAATTTTTCGCAACTCGAAAAAGGAATTATAAGTAATAAAATTATTATTTTTTTCATGATTAATATATTAAGTTAAACCCGATAGACCATGTACGTAGAGCAGGTGTATAGCCTGATAAATTAAACTCAGGATCAAGACCTTTATAATTGGTCCACGTCCACAAATTTTGACCTTGAAAAAACAAAGTCCCTTGCAAATGTTTAAAGGTTGTTTTCGGAAGATTATAGCTTATTTGTATATTTTTTAGACGGATATAATATGAATCCATAACACTTGCATCACTTAGTCTATAATTAGATGCAGCAGTATTTAGTTGACCATTTGCTCCACTTGTAGGTTTCTGATAACGAGCATCTGTATTCGTAGGTGTCCAATAATCTAAAAATTCTGTACTATAATTTCCCATTAAACCTAGTGTGTTGGTACTTGCAATACTATTCTCACGTGTTTGTGAAGAAAGTTGTGTTAGTATATCCAATTGAAAATTTTTAATTCGAAAAGTATTTACAAAACCACCATGCCATTTTATTCCTAATTCTTTTACAATAGTACGATCGTTCATATCTAATTTTCCATCACCGTTCACATCTTCAAACTGATATACGCCAGTAGCTGGATCTACACCTAAATAATGATACATTTTTTTTAAGGTAATAGATTTTCCAACTTCTAATGTAGAAGCATAAGTTGATGCTTTCAAATCAGGAAATGATAACAATTTATTTTGAGGAACACTAAAATTAAAAGAGCTTTCCCACTGAAAGTTTGCTTTTTGAATAGGTTTTGCAGCTATCGTTATTTCTATTCCAGTATTTTGAATAACAGCATTCAAATTAGCTTGTACAGATGTAAAACCTGTTGTCCCAGGCAGTGGAATACCTACCAATTGACTTCCTGATCGATTACGATAATAAGCAGCGGTAAACTGCAAACGATCTCGTAAAAAACCTAACTCAATAGCTGCTTCGAATTTTCTAGTAATTTCCCAACCATATTTCGAATTATACAATCTACTAGGTGTTAAACCTTGCACACCATTATAGGTAATACCTGTATTAGAATAAGTGTCATAAAACTGATAATTCCCTATATTATCACTACCAGCTGTACCATAGCTTCCTCTCAATTTACCAAAGCCCAACCAAGATTGGTCTATAAGAAAACTCTCATTAGAAAAAAGCCAAGCCGCACCAATAGCACCAAAATTAGCAAATCGATTAGAAGGTCCAAATCTGCTCGATCCATCACGCCGTCCAGTTAAATTCAAATAATACCGATTAGTGTATTGATAATTCAATCGACCATAAATAGCAGTATACCGATAAATAGAAGAAGCATCTCTATTTATTTTTACGTTAGCTGCTGCTCCCATATTTTCTATTAACTCGTCGGTAGAAAAATTAGATCCGTATAACATCAAATAATCTGAAGATGTATGTTGAAAGGTCGTACCTATTAATGCCTCTATTCGATGTTCATTCCACTTTGTTTGGTAGTTTATTTGCGGTTCTATTAGCCAATTTGTTTGTTGTACAGTAGAGGTGGATAGGGCTGAACGTTCACTACCTATGTCTAATGTCGGATTATACATTGTTTTAGGGTATATCATTCGCTCGTTAACTATATCTGTAGTGTAACCACTATTTACATGTACATTTAATCCTTTTATAATTTGATAATTAAAGCTAAATTGACTTAATAGTTGATTTTGATTTGATTTATAAGTTTGTTCTGCTGCTGCTATAGGATTAGCAAACGTATTATTTTCCCAATTTAATTGTCCATTTTTATCATACAGGTCAGGTGCATTGGGGGCAAGAGACTGGTAGATTCGCATAAAATCGGTAGGAGGTAAAAAATTATTTTGAAGAGTATAGAATCCAGTAAAATTTATTTTCAGTCGTTTATTAGCACTTTGATGAGAAAGATTAAGACTCATTTTAGTCTTTTTGTATCTATAATCTCCAGGAAAAATAGTTGTTTCTTCATTGTGTCCTCCACTTAGCATAAATTGAGTCAGCTCATTACCTCCCGATAACCTTAGCTCGTTTGAGGTACGAAAAGACTTTCCTCCAACAAAATATTTTTGCCAATTGGTGGATTTATTAGGATCCCATGTTCCATTTATATCATAAGCATTTGTAGGATAACTAGAAATTCCATCATTTACGAATGCCTGTTTTCTCATTTCCATATATTCGGTAGTAGACATCATTTTTGGTAAGTCAGCTATTTCGCCTATCGTGTACGAGTTTGAAAACTGAATGGTCGTTTTAGTATTTTTCCCTTTCTTAGTAGTGATTAATACTACACCATTTGCACCACGTGAGCCATAAATAGCAGTAGCATCAGCATCTTTCAGTACTTCTATACTTTCTACATCAGACGGGTTCAAAAAGTTTAACGGATTACTATCTTGATAGGGTAGAATAGCAGAGGATAAATTAGAACGATATTCTTTTTGATTGTTGATGATAACACCATCTATTACATACAGAGGAGAATTAGCTTCATATGTATTATTTAGTGCAAAACTTCTCAAACTATTACGTCCGCGTATTTGTATATCGTAACCACCACCAGCAACCCCAGAATTTTGTACTATACTTACTCCAGCCATCCGACCTTGTATAGCAGAAAGTGTAATCTTCCCTAAAAACCGGACCGTTTAAAAATATAGTTTATTAACTTAGGGATAATTATGAAACAGAGCAATTT
>NZ_JASCQG010000034.1 GCF_030005555.1 Empedobacter sedimenti
AAATTGCTCTGTTTCATAATTATCCCTAAGTTAATAAACTATATTTTTAAACGGTCCGGTTTTTAGGGAAGATTACACCTCCTCCAAATGACTCTTTTAGACCTGACGTCACATTAGTTCTTAGTGAATTATTATACTGCGAACCATAAACTGACAAAGAGTTTCTTGATGAAATTTCTAATGTATTTGGAGTCATTCTAATATTTAAATTACTTTGAGCTACTTGTGTTTGACTTCGACCTATACTAGAATTAGGAAGTTGATTACTTGTTGATAAAGTAGTACTACTAAATGTAGTTCCTGGCTTAGTAATATTTCCATTACCATCCACTACATAAGCACCATTATGTGTCATATTAGTATTATTGATAGTTGTACTTTGATAGATAGAAGTTTGTCTATTTGCTATTCCATTTCCTGAATCTAATGCATCGGTTGTTGCTCCGTAAACTTTATCTGTTGCTTCTATCATAGCCTCATTTTCACCTTTAGTGTTTAAATCATATGCTTTTCCTGTTACATAATTTTCCACACCTGTAACATCTTTTATTTCATCATAAACCGAATTAACTAAAAGTGATGTACCAAAAACAGAAGCCATTCCTGTAGCTTGAGCTGCTGCTGAAGCAAAACCATATTCAGCAAAAGTACTCATTAATGATGTTCCTGCTGCTCCTACTGCAGCAATTAAACCTCCTGCCACATAGCCTATACAAACAATTGCTCCTACAGTTAATATTGTTTCACCTAAAACTTTATCAGTGAATTCATCTGCAGCTTTTTCAGAATACAAAATG
Organism: Empedobacter sedimenti; assembly: GCF_030005555.1. GTDB lineage: Bacteria > Bacteroidota > Bacteroidia > Flavobacteriales > Weeksellaceae > Empedobacter > Empedobacter sedimenti. Next base: position 798 of record NZ_JASCQG010000034.1, read on the forward strand.
GAAACACTACCTCCTAAATAACATGGTATCATTGAATTATCTAACAAAGGATGTTTACTTACTGTTAAAACATTTACATCATACGGAGTCCATTCTTTTAATAACATTCCACAAATTGAAGGAATCATTGAAACACCTGCTCCCGCTGCTGCTCCTGCTGCTGCAATCGCAGCTACTGCTAATCCTCCACCAGTAACAACAGAGCCAGCAACTAATGCAACTCCTACCAAAGCTCCAATAACTGCACCACCAATAACCATTTTTGCACACATGAAATTTCCTCCTGGGCGATCATCTACAGTAGCTTTCAAATATCCTCCAGCAATAGTAACTGTTGTTTGACTAGTAACTTTTATTTGTTGTTTCTTCATTCCATCAGAACAAACTAACCATGCTCCATCCGGTACATATAATTTACTCATTTAATTCTAATCTTTTATAATTGATATATTATGCTCCATTAAATGATTATACTTTGAACTTGCTTTTTCTTTAATTTTTGATAAACAAGAAATCATTTTCCCTTTCTCAATATCATAAAGATATTCCATTGACCATGTTAACTCATAACTATAATCATCTTGTAAAAATTCTTTTAATTTATCATTATATACATTTCTTAAATGATCATTCTTATTAGGATCAGACTCTCTATAAAATTTAATCTTAGCTAAGTTCCCTTTTTTTTCTACTTTTCTCTTAGTGATTACATTCACTTTCTCATTACTAAATATTTGTGAAGCATATTGTTCAGAATCAATTTGAATATATTTATCCACTTCAGTATAATTATAGAAAATGTCATTGAAAAATAAATGATAAAGTATATTATTTTTAATAAGTGGCAGTGTATTACTAAAATCATTATCTCCTCCTTCTAACATACTCTTTTCTTCCAAAGTATCTCCCATCTCTGCTTCCAAAATTTCTCTTAATTCCTTCCAAGAATGTTTAATTTCTTCTTGATTATTTATTAAGTCTATTTTTCCGGAAGATGATAATTCCAAAACTATATACTCAATTGGTTTATTTATTTTTTGCATAAACTCTGCAAACTGTCTATATATTGATTTAATATATTTAATTTGATGCGATTTTTGAAACAATTTAACTAAAAATTTATTATTTCTCATTTCTTTTTTTACTCCCCAAACTATATGAGTTTCAGAATCAATCATACTAACACCATCAATTTGCATATCAATTTTCTGAACAATACTATAATCAGTATTATCATTTAATTTTTGAACTAAATTAATAATATTAGGAGAGTCTAATTCTTGCTTCCGTTTTATTAAATTCTCAACCGAATCAGGAATCATTAAAAAATTTGTCCAATTTGATATTGAAAAGTCTTCTCTAATCCAATTATGTGGTTCTGAATTATCATTATGAAATTTTTTAAGGAGTTTTATGTCTAAACCTAATTTTTCTGCTACATCGAAGATATTATCATCTTCATTTAATTGAATCTTATTTAATTCCATATAATTATTAATTCTCAATAATTTTTCCACCTGTAATTGTTGTATCTCCTTTAAAATTAGCTGTTGCTCCACCACCATTTATATTAACTTCAGGGCTTGTTATTGATATTTTCGAGGAAGTTATTTCGATTGAACTTGCTCCAACAATTAATTTTATATTTGTACGACTATTAATTGATATATTTCCCGCATTATCCAACCACATTTTACTCTGCCCAGCTCCAACATCTATCAATAAATGATTATTAACTTTTGTTTCACTCATATTAGAAACCACTAATTTATGGCTATTAGATACAAATATATCTTGATTGTTACCTACCTTCTCTGTATAATCAGCACTTATTTCTGTAGTTAAATTACCTGTTCCACTTAAAGTAACATGATTACCTGCTTTATCTTTAATTTCGATACCTGCTCCATCGTTTAAACAAATAATGTTACCACTTTTACTACTCAAACTTTTCATATTATTCCCAGCTCCGCCGCCGCCGCCAACTTTTCCATGAAACATTCCGCCCATTACAAACGGACGATCAGGATGATGATGTTGAAAAGCTACCATTACCTGATCCCCAACTTCTGGTATTGCCATAAATCCACGGTTTGTTTTCACTTTATCACTTCCTCCAGCATCAGGTGTCATCACACGAATAAACTCCGTTTTGTCCGCTCCATTTTGCCAATCAAATTGAACTTGAACACGTCCTTGATTTTGTTTATCTGTGTTTGAAGTCACTTTTGCGACTTGAATTTCTGCTCTTGGCATCTCAAATTCTGGACATGGTAAAAAGCCTGTATCTGCCGCGATCGCTTCAAAATATCCCGTATAATAACCTCTTGCATCCACTTCGTGCGTTACTTCGGTCATCATTAATTTGGTAAAATAGGATGTTTTGTTCGTATCTGTTTGACGCATTTCAATATCCGCAACACAGCCTGGATAAAGGAATGGAATAGTGGTAGAGCCCGATGTTACAAAAACATCAACCGCTTTACTACCAGCCGTTCCTTTTTGCGAAGTATCTACATCCATCGATGTACTCGATTTGATTGGTGCTACACGCAAAGAGGGTGTTGTAAATGTTTTTTCTGAGATTGAATA
>NZ_JASCQG010000035.1 GCF_030005555.1 Empedobacter sedimenti
AAATTGCTCTGTTTCATAATTATCCCTAAGTTAATAAACTATATTTTTAAACGGTCCGGTTTTTAGGGAAGATTACACTCCTATTAGTTTATTTTCAAAATCTTAAACAAAATATATGAGTAAAGGAATCTTAATTTTAATTAAAATAATAATGACAATTATTGTAATTGGAGTTATTGCAATTTTAAAAGCAGCTGGTATGCCTATTATTATAGTTAATATCATTGGTATAGCTATAATTTTTGCAATATGGAAATACAAACCATCTAATAATGAAGGCACTAGTATAGATGCTAATCAAACTTTGAATAAAAATTAATGTTTAAAGATTATTATAAAATTCTTGAAATTAATATTAATGCTACCGATGATGAAATTAAACAAGCTTTTAAATCATTAGCTAAAAAATGGCATCCTGATAAAAATCCCGAGAGTGATACGACACAGGTTATGCAAGATTTGAATGAAGCAAAGTTAATTTTATTAGATAAAGAAGCTAGAAGTAAGTATAATATAGAATATTATAATTTCTATGAATTTGTAAATAATAAACAGGAAAATACGTATAGTTCTGATACGAATAGAGAAAAACATACCCAATCATCATACGAAACCTATCAAAGAGAATATCAAATTAAAGATGATATTTTAAAGAAATGGATGAACAATGCCGAAGAGCAGGCAAAAGAGATAGTTAAGCAAACTATTAGAGATGTAAAAGGTGTAACTGTAGCTGCTTCTAAAGGATGTTATACAGGTATCATTAATGCAATTGTATTTGTTATTATTATGTTTATTTTAGGTCTAATTATTAATATGTTTAGATAATTATTGATGAGGTATAATATTTTATGTATTCTATTCTTTATTTTAATTTCATGTCATAATAACAATGATAAATTAATTGAACTTAAAGAAAAGGAACTAAGCTTAAAGGAAAGGGAACTTAAATTAAAAGAAAAAGAATTATCTCAAAATTCTGATACAATTAATTCGAATAAAAGTTTTGATACGGTTAATGATTCAAAGCCAATTGTGGTTAAAGATTATTCACCCGAAAAAAAATTTATGGATTGGGAAAATATTCTAAAATCAAGAGGAAATTTTGATTATGTATCTGAAAAAGATTGTAAAAATAAAAAAAGGATGTTCCAATTATATGAGAATGATAAATATCCGATGCATACTGTAAGTAAGAATATCATAGACTTCAACTATAATAATGACAATATTAAAGATTATGTAATAAATTATATGCTAGAAAATTGTGTTGAAGGAAATGGCTGGAATTCGGATTTCATTTTTATAACATCTGAAAACAATGAACTTATCATAAATGAAAAATTAACCAATAAATTAAAAACTGCATATTTTAACTATGTATCTAAAAATTTTGGTACCGATAGTTATGTTTATAAAAAAGATAATTTCATTGTTACTAAATCTCTAAAAATTAACATGATATCTAATCAAGAAGCTTATGGAGAATTTAATTTATTAAGGGATGGAAGTTCTTGTTGTCCACAAATATCAGGTAATTTCATATTCAACTTAAAAACATTTGCTTTTAGTACTCATAATATGACTAAGAATGAATATTAAAAAAAAAAATCCCTTTTAAACAAATAAAAGGGATTTGTTATTATGCTGCTTTTGGGTATTTAATTGGTAAGCCCCAAAATTCTTCTTTAATTGATGGAAGAATACCTCCTGAATATTCAGAAATGTATTTTTTTATTAATCTATATATAACATCAGAATCAATATCAATAGTACAAATACTATCGTGAATCGTAAAAATTGGTATTTCTGGATGTACTTCACTAATCTTTTTTGTTACAAAATCAATAACGCAATCAGCTTCTATGTGCTGTAATAATTTTGGGAATTTTTTATAAGCATCTTTATCATCAGATTCTGTTTTCAAAATAACTAATAGTTCCCAAAATTTTGGGAATTTACAAGACGTTTATTTAAATGAAAATGAAATTCAAAAAATTAGAAATTTAGATTTAAAAAGTATCCCTGATTTAGATTATTATAGAGATTGCTTTATTATAGCTCTTAGGGTTGGATTGAGATATTCTGATTTGGATATCCCCCTAAATTTTCCAGTATAAGTTAAGCTACATATTTTAAAAATTGTAAATTATTATTAAACTCAAAAATAGTTTTATAATTCAAAGCTTTATGTCTTCTATTTCTGTTATACCAAATTTCAATATACTGAAAAATTTGGTTTTTCATTTTCTCTCTTGTAATTAATTTATTTCCATAAATCATTTCAGTTTTTAACGATTTAAAGAAACTCTCAGCCACAGCATTGTCCCAGCAATTCCCTTTCCTTGACATGCTACGGATAACACCATAAGAATCAAGCATATTTGCAAACTTCTTTGACGCATATTGTATTCCTCGATCAGAATGAAATAGCATTCCTTTTTTAATCGATCTATTCTTTATAGCCATACGCCATGCTGATAAAGTTGTATCTTCAGTACTCATCGTATTGCTCAAACTCCAGCCAATGACCTTTCTATCGTATAAATCGATAATTGTTGTTAAATATAAAAATCCTTCTTGAGTTTGAATATAAGTAATATCTGATACCCATTTCATAGAAGGTTTTGAAGCGTAAAAATCTCGATTAAGAAGATTATTTACAGTTAAATAATTATGTTTAGAATTTGTTGTAACTCTAAACTTTTTACTTAATTTACTTCTTAAACCAAGCTCTTGCATATATTTAGCAACTGTTTTAACTGATATTCTGTAACCTAAAGCATTTAATTCTGAATGAATTCGAGGACTTCCATATCTCTGCTTGAATTTAAAATATAGATACTTTATTTTATCTAGCA
>NZ_JASCQG010000036.1 GCF_030005555.1 Empedobacter sedimenti
GACATTTGTTTCATTGCTTTTTGTTTTTTCAATGATTCATCTTCAAATTGCGGTTGATGGATCGGAATAAAACGAATGCCTGTAATTTTACGACCTGTTTTGATCGGTTCGTAATGGAACGTGTAAGGAGAACATTTATCAAGTTCTTTTTTTGCAGGTTCGATAACTTTTTGAATAAAACCACCCGTTAACTTGTATTTATCAGCAATATTAAATATATCTTTTAATTTATCTATTGAATAATTAATAGGAGTTTTCTGATTAGATAATAATTCGTAAAAACGCATAGTATATACACTTTCAAATTCCATAGCTACTTTAAGTTCATACTTTTTAAAGCCTTTTGAAAAATCTAAAAATGCTTCTACTATTTTTGGATTTATTCTGAAAGTAGCAATCTCTGTATTTTTCTTAATTTTAGGCTCTGAAATTACTGAAATTAACTCCCAATCATTTTCATCTTCATACTCAAAGAATTTTTTAGCTAAATTTTTTAAAGCTGATTTTATTCGAATATGGTTAGTATCTGTTTCGTTTTGTAAAAATAATTTAATAGGCATACTAACAATGCTAGTATTTTGATTGTCTTGTTCAATAACTATTTTGTCTTTTAATTTTTGATTTTGTATTAATCCTTGAAAAAGCTCTACAAGACGATAAAGAATACGTTTCTCGTAAACAGAATAATCATATTTAGCAGTCGTTAAGATGTAAGACTGTAATACTTCTTTATTATTAATTTTAGACATAAGTTATAGTATTGAAAAGTAAATTTATATAAATACTATAACTTACACAAACATAAGTTATAGTATTTATTCAAAAAGTTATAGTTAACCATTTTCTATTTATTCAAAAAGTTATAGTTGTTTATTCAAAAAGTTATAGTTAGACTTTTTAATACCCTTGTAATATATATGATATACATATATATATCCATTTTTTGTCGAAAGTCGATAAGTAATGTTAGATAAGCTATGTTTAATTAATACAAAAACATGGTAATTTTTTAGTTTTTAAGGGTGTGATTTTCTTCGAAAAATCACTTTTGGGAGCTTGCGTGAAATGCACTGTTTTCGTTAGAGTGGAAAAACAAAAACAAATTGACGTGACTTTTTTATGCGCACCAGGGGGGGCGGATTTTTTCAAAATAAAATTTATCTGTATATTTGTGTACACAAATAGTTACACAATGGCAATAGTAGAAACAACAAGTAGACAGTTTAGAGAACGTCAGAAAGATTTTTTTGATATGGTCGACAAAGGAAAAAAAGTAGTCATTAGAAGAGGAAGTAAGCACGCTTATGTGCTAACACCTATTTCTCAAAATGATCTTTATTTTTCAGAAGAAATGATCCAAAGAATTAAAGATGCTAAACAAGAAATCAAGGAAGGAAAAGGAATAACTATAAAATCAAAAGAAGATTTAGACGCATACTTTGATAGTTTATGAGTTATAAAATCATTTTCTCTTCTCAGGCGGATGTAGATTTAAAAGAGTTAAAGAAATCGGAGCCTAAAGCTTTTAAAAAAGCAGTCGCCTTAATTAAAGAATTAGCAGAACACCCAAGAACAGGCACAGGTAAACCTACTTTGAAAAAGTATGATTTAGCAGGATGTTATGCCCGAAAAATAACGGATAAACATCGATTAGTCTATTCGATTGACGATGATGTTATTTCGGTTCATATTCTATCAGCGAAAGGACATTACAACGATAAATGATGCTAAAAATCAAACTAAAACTAAATATAAGCAACTTAAATGCAGTCTTGCATGTATTGGATAGTTACGACAATGAATTTAAAGGCGATAATTTTGCGTTTAAAGCTATTTTGTCAATTTCTGATGACTTATATAGTAAATTACTTAGAAAAGCGATTACAGAGCGTAAAAACGATAAAATATTTGCGATTTCATTCAAGTATCATGAAGCTTATGCACTTGAAGCCATTTTAAGACACTTTATTTCAAATGCCGATGAAGCCTATTCAGATCCTTATGTAAAAAATACCGCTCATGTGATTGCGAATAAAATTCATCAAGAGTTATAATTCTTCCAACAGCATTTTATCTGGAGCTTCTCCAAACAAATCAAAAGAAAACAAAGGTAAGTTTCGCACCATTAAATTTTAGCATAAAGCCGTTTCACTTTTTATATAAAATTTAGTGATGCTGCACTTGTTGAAATGGCTTTCTTTTTTTTCGTTTTTTCTTTTCTAAAATG
>NZ_JASCQG010000037.1 GCF_030005555.1 Empedobacter sedimenti
AAAATATTTGTAACCGTTTATTTCGCAATATAGAAACGTAAATAGTTTATTTTCGAGAATAATTATACATAAAAATTCATTTTTTATTTTAAACAGGGCTACTATGTTATGCAAGAGTCGTAGAACTACTACATATTCGATTGTAAACGTTTAAAAACGATTAATTAAAAAATGAGTTTCTAATTTAGTCATAGTTAAAAAAATAATTAATCTTAAAATTTACAACTATGGCTAACAATTCAAGAGGAGTCTTAAAATTCAACGGAGGAGAAGAGCAAAAAATCATCAAATTAAACTACGGAGTTTCAAGAACGACTGACGTTTCTGGACGTGTTGCATCTGATCCATCTAACGCTTTAATCAAAGTTACAATCGAAGCAACTGAAAGTTCTACGATTTTAGAAAGTTTATTAAACGGAAAATACAAACCAACTGTTGGTGATATTACATTCAACAAAGCACACGAAGAAGGTGTTTTAATCAACTTGAAGTGGGAAAACGGTTACGTTATTCAACACGAATTAGAATTTGACGCATTAAACGACAACAATATGTTAATTTCATTTATCGTTAGTGCAGAGAAAATTGATTACGGAACAGCTGCTTACGACGGTGTTTGGCCATCAGCTAGATAATTTTTTAAAATATTGATCATTTAAAGAATCAATCAACCTCTAATCTATCAAAAAAACTCTTGGTGCTGATGCTTTTTTAGCGAGCGTCAGGAGTTTTTGATTTTTATGTTATCCTAATTTTAACGCAAATTTTAAGAATTATCTATTTCATATTGAATAACTTTAGTTCAATTACTCAACCTCAAATTCTATTACTATGTTTCAAGACAATAAATCTTCCAAACCATCTGTTCCGTCTTTGGACGCAGGAAAATTACAAGATCAAGGAATCGAAACGCTAAAAAATAAAGCGATTAACGAAGTTGATCAAAAACTTGGTCAAGCAAATGCGAAACTGAAAAATGTAACAAATAAAGCTGCTGAATATTCGAATATTGTAAAAAATCAACCGAATATTCCGATGACAAACAATGTTGTTGCACAGAATTTATGGGGAAATCAACCCACTTCAAAAATCTATAATTCGAAAACAATTCCAGATCACGATGTTTTAGGAATCAACCGTGTTGTCAATCTTGGATTGGTGATCGAAGGAAAAGTGATTGATTTTTACAAGCATTTTAAACTTGTTCAGAGTACCAAAAATCACCATCAATTTGAAGTCGAATTGGCGTATGATGTGATGGGTGAAGCGGAAAATTATCGTTTAGAAAAAGCGCAAGATTTTTTAGGAAAACGCTTAACAGCCATTTTCAAATACAAAGATGTAGAAGATAGCCCCGAACGTGTTTTTGTTGGGGTAATTACCGAAGTTGGTTTTGTGCAAGAACAAGGCAGTTTAGGAAATATTTTATTGAAAGGATTTAGTCCAACTATTTTGCTTGATGCAGCGCCTCATACACAGAGTTTTGGTGGTACACAACCCATTAGTTTAAACAGTATTGTGGACGAAGTTATCAAACAAGGAATTAGTAAAAGTCGTTTTGACTATCGTATTGCAGCTAAATATGGCAATATTAGTTACTCGGCACAATACGAAGAAACGCATTACAACTATTTGGCTCGTATGGCAGAAGCTTATGGTGAGCAGTTTTTTTACGATGGAGAGGTATTGCATTTTGGAGAATTACCACCACAAGAAGCTCCAGTAAAATTAACGTACGGAAGTAGCGTGAATGACGTAAAAGTGAACATGAGAGCGCAACATGTTAAACCTTCATTTTACGGCTATAACAGTAGTAAAAACGAAAAATTAACCACAGGAAGTTCAACTATTAATCATAAATCTGATATTGCCAATAGAGCTTATTCAATCTCAGAAAAAACATTTACAACACCCTCTTTGCGTGTAGCACCAATCAAATCGAGTACATCGATGGATGT
>NZ_JASCQG010000038.1 GCF_030005555.1 Empedobacter sedimenti
ATTGTTATAAATAATAATACATACTTTATAAATTAAAAAGTATGTATTATAAGTGTAACTTGTTGATATATAATGTTATTAACTTACTCTCTAAAAGTATGTTTTTCAAAATAAGCAAGTAGTATAAAACGCATCGTTTTATTAATTTTTATACTAAAATCAGAAAATAGCAAGGTGTGTTATTTGTTGCAAAAAATTTAGGATAATGACATGAAAAAACCTCCAAGCGGAGGTTTTATATTTATTACAGAATATATAAAATTATTCTTCAGATTCAATAGAAGTAACAGTTTTAGAACAATCACCAAGACAAGATGTACAAGATTTTTTATTTGCAGCAGGAACACAACCGTTAGTACCAGAACACGCTTTGCTTGTACAAGAAATACCTGCAACTAATAAAGAAATATCTCCATTATTATTACTTTCTTCTAATAAAGTCGTTGTCACTAAGCCATTGTCAGATAAACTTCTTAAATAATATGAATTATCAATATTAATAATCTTAGATTCGTTATAAGATAAACTATTTTCATTAACAGGATCTATAAGATTTTCTATACCTTTATTAATAGATGACTTTGATACTAATAAATTAATTTTACCGTCTTTAATATTTGCAATTTTTCCACCCACAATTGAATTTTCAATCTTTGCATTTGCGTCAGCTTGAGAAATATCTTCATTTTTACTATCATCAGAAGAGCAACTAAAAACGATAAATGAAAGTAAAAATAAACAAAATGTTTTTAAGTAATGTTTTTTCATAAGTAGTATTTTTAAGTATTATATATTTATAAATGTATAAAATAATATCCAATATTTAATTAAAAACAAAATAAATAATATTAAAATTTATGAAAAACACATTGAAAAGGTACTTAAAACAAGTGAATCTCTAATAAAAGTAATCTACTGAACATAATTAGTATTATAGGGTATTAAAAAACCTCCAATTAGGAGGTTTATATTTATCTATTAAGCATGAACAGGATTTACTTGTATTTGTCCTCCCACAGCTTTTAAAACTTTCATTATAGTCCCAAATTGAGGTTTTGATCCATCAGATAAAGCTTTATATAAACTTGGACGACTAAGACCTGTTTCTTCTGCTATTTTAGTCATTCCAATTGCTTTTGCAATGTTTCCAATAGCAGTGATGATTTCATTTTCATTACCATCTTCTAAGACTGCATTTAAGTATTCAGCAATCATTTCATTACTATCTAAATAATCGGCTATATCAAATTTTGATGTTTCCATGTTTCTTTATTTTTTTAATTTATCCCATATTTCTTTAGCTTTCTCAATATCTTTTTGTTGAGTAGATTTATCTCCTCCGATAAGCAGAATTACTATTTTACCATCCATTTCTTTGAAATACACTCTATATCCTTTAGCATAGTTGATCTTTAATTCTCGAATTCCATTGCCAACAGGTTCACAATCTCCAAAGTGTTCTTCTTTTTCTAATTTTTGAATTCTAACTAAAATTTTAGCCTTTGCTCGTAAGTCTTTTAACTTTCGAAACCATTTATCAAAATCAGTAGTTTTTTCAATAAAGTACATTTCTTTTTGTATTCACTTGGATACAAATTTAAT
>NZ_JASCQG010000039.1 GCF_030005555.1 Empedobacter sedimenti
AAATATGGTAAGGTCAAAAATCCTAATGATTTTCCTACATTTCAAATTAATCAAAATAATAATACAATAATATTAAATAAAAACTATACTTTTAAATGTTCCTAACAAGGGGAAGATTACAGTTATTTACATATTAAAAAAAAATGAATTTCAAAGAGATACATATTGGTGAGTTAGTTAGGTTGGGTGTTACAGATCGTGGGATAGAAATATCCCGCATCTGTAATTTTTTTAAATGCTCTGAAGATGAAATAAAAGAAATGTATAAACAAGAAAATTTATCTACCGATATTTTGCTAAAATGGAGTAAACTATTGGAATACGATTTTTTCAGATTATATACACAACATCTTATTTTATATGCACCTCCAATAGCAAAAGAAAGAAAGGAAAGAAATGTAAAAAACAAAAAGATATTACTTCCACAATTCCGTAAGAATATTTATACCAAAGAGATTATAGATTTTATTTTGGAACAAATTTCATCTGGAGAAATGACAAAAACAGAAGTTATGAAACGTTATAACATTCCAAAAACCACCCTATATAAATGGTTGAAAAAATATAATTAAAAATATGAATTTAAATTATATTATCGTTTTTTTATTCTCAAGTCGGTATTACAAAAACAAAATATATAAACAATTATACTATTATTAATCTTAAGTAGAAAGTGGATATCTATTATCTAAAAATTAACGTAGTGTTTTCATTAAAAATATTAAATTTAGATAATTTTATTCTAGAAAATATATTTTTTGGAAAAGGTGATAAAACCCTGGAGAAAAAAAATCATAAACAACAAGCAATTATGAAAAGTAAGGTCGTTATATTTTAAAGGAAAATATATATTATATAAATAAAAACTCTCTGACTTAATTTTTAAAGCGAAATATCTAATTAGTTTGAAAGCGAACAATAGATACTCTATCAAATTTATATAGAAACAAATACTGTAGATATACAAAAAGATGAAAAGGCAGAATAAAATAAATACACCTGATTATAAAAAAATTTACGAAGATATTCTTAATATAAAATATCCTGAAAAAAAAGAGATTTGTCAAGGTATTCTTAATAAAACTACTTTGTCTACATTTGATGTCATAGCTCTTAATAGAAAAATTTTTGGTGAAAAAAATCTCAATATAAAAAGTTTAAATCAAAAATATCGGTCTTACTCCATATTAGATAGAAAAGAAATACTAGATTATCAAAAAAAACATAATCTTAATAATAATGAACTTGCTAATCATTTTAAATTAAGCAGAAATACAATAGCAAAATGGAAAAAAATGTTTTTGTAATATTTATATATCTTCAAAACATTAAAGAAACGAATATAGAGAATCATTATAAAAGTTCTAAGAGATCGTGAAAGGTTTTTTTAACCTATTATTCTACACTAAATATCAATCCAAATCAGTTTCTTTTAAAAGTATGATAATTCACTTTATACAAAAGGTTTTAGCTTTTCAGATATAAACAGGAACTCGAATTATATAGCTATAAAATTGTATGTTGTCAAAATAAATGAGACACCTCTTGCTAAAAATTAAGAGAGTGTTTGGTTTATAAATTTATTATTTTTT